>CAMJZV010000015.1 GCA_946410305.1 uncultured Prevotellaceae bacterium
TGTTTGACGCTGCAAAATTACGAAGAGTTGCGAATTATACCAAATATCTGGGATATTCTGCTTAAAAATGTGATAAGTGGACAGTCAGAAAGTGAAACCGATACTTGCCGTGATGGCGTGATTGCTGATATCCTCGACATATTGGGTGAGAAATCTGGCGTTCTCGCAACTTAAGAGCTGGCTGTATTCCTGTAGCTCATAGCCAACAGATAGCGACAGGCTATGACGCCCTTTCAGCTTGTAGCTTACACCAACGGATGGGCTCAGATAAAAGCCTCCGTTGACATGCTTCTTGGGAGCAAACGCATGGCCGATGTTACACCCCAGGAAAGGCGTAAAGCGATGGGGCTTGCTGACATGCCAGTGAAAAGTGGCAAATACGGGCAGCATCAGGTGGTCGTACTTGGATATACCAGAGCCTAATCCAGCTGAAAGACGTGGATGCAACTGGTATTCAGCCGAAACAAGTAATGACAGTGGCTTGACATCAGAATCAGCCAGAGGCATGCCTAACGTGAGATTTGTACTGAAGTGTATTTTCTCTCTTAAAGTCTGCGCCTGGAGCTGTGCCATCATGCAGACCGTTATTAATAATAATGTGATTCGTTTCATTTTACGTTGACTGTGATTCGTTTAACAATAGTAAGTGCCGAGGTGATACCTGTCAGGTCATCATAGAGTTTCCCGTCTGCTCCGTCAGCACTGCTATGGCCTATCAAGACAGCATCAAAGCTGGTACTGGCAGAATCAAGATTGACATCAGCCCTATAGACGAGGGCTGGCTGTCCGCTACCTTCAGGCCCTCCCGAGTAGTCTGGCTCGCCCTCCTTTTTGTCATCGGAATAGCGGTCGTCGAAGTCGATGGAGTGATTCACCTCCAGCATCACATAGAAATGACGAAGTCCTGCCTTCTCTTTCAGTCGCACATCGAAGTCGGCTCTGGGTGTAGCACCTGTCATACCATCGACAAGCGGTTGGGCTTTGGTAGGCAGATAAAGCCCGTCTTCATAAACCACACCGCGACGATGACACCAATAGGGCAGAGCCTCCTTCCTACGATTGCCGCCAGCACTGGCCCATCCCTGTGTCGCAATTTTCTTCGAGGCATACAAGGTGCCGAGATATCGTCCTTCGGTATCTTCCAGCCAAACAGCTATCTGTGGCGGATTCTTTTTCTTGATACCCAGGAACAATGGATAGTCGTGCAACCATCCGTCGCCTGCTTCGATATTCACACTGAGGTCGCCAGCCTGGTAGGCAATGTGTTCCTTGCTGCACGACGCCATCATCATCACACTGGTGATAACTGAAATTAATAACATCATCTTTTTCATTTTAAATTCTTATTTGTTTCGCAATTCTTGTGCAAAGGTAAAGATGTTCTGGAAACCGTGCAATAGCTGGGGATAGACGTCGGTTTTTCTGTGACAGATATCACGGTGAGGGATAAATTGCAACCATTTTGGGATAAAATGTAAAGACATGCTGATAATTATATGCTGGAAAAGAAGTAACTTTGCACCATCAAAAATAATAAAGTATGAAACGATTAGTCAACGAATTGGGCGTTATTGCCATTGCAACGATATTCCTTTTGTCGCTGCTTCAGCCGTTTGGCATCGACCAGATGGGTAAACAGCGGATGCTGTTGATAGTGTGCGGCACTCTGCTCACTATCTTGTCGTCATCCATAGCATTTGTATTGATTGGCAGAAAGAAATGGAATGGCGTAAGGGGTCTGTTGCTGTTTCATACGGTGAACATTCCTTTGCTTTCGGCTATGGTGCTTACGTTGCTATCCTGGTTCACATGGGATTCCCTGACCAAAGGATGGTATTGCACGGCAGGCGAATTCTCCGTCATCAATTACCTGAAGGTGTGTGCAGAAGTGGCGTTGTTGTCGTTCTTTATATTGATATTGCAGATATACCGACTCCGCAACTCTTGTCTGCAACAGGAACTGGAGGAAATAAGAGCCATCAATCAACTGTTAGAGGAGCGTCAGACAGACGAGCCGTCGACCGCATCCGATGAGCAGCCGACGGCATGTGTGCTTAGGGGTAATGCCAAGAATGCTGTTCTTGAAGTGATTCCAGAACATATTGTATATGTCGAGTCGATGGCAAACTATACTGATATATGTTATCTCGAAGACGACTGCTTGCGTCACCATTCTCTTCGTATCACTATGAAGCAACTTAGAGAATGCCTAAGCCCCTATCAATATATTATTCCTTGCCATCGTGCCTTCCTGGTCAATCTCAATTTTGTGGTGTCACTTTCAGGACGCCCGTCAACAGGTTGCTCACTACAGATGTTTCAGGTAGAGAAGCCCATACCCGTATCCCGATCATATACAAAGGATTTTACGAGGGCTGTTACCCAAAAATAATAATTACAATGAGGATCCTAATATACAAGATTCGATTTCATCTTGCAATATATCCAAGAAACGTGCTGCGTGGCCACCATCCATCTGAACATGATGGAATTGGAATGATACTGGCAGCGTTGTCTTAAACATCCCCTTCCGATACTTGCCCCACATCACCATCGGGTTGCAGAACTGATCTGTGTATTGGTTGACGATGCAGTCGAGTTCCGTCTGTATCATGGCAGATGTGCCGATAACCATGTGCTCGTCGAGGAAGGAACTTTTACATTCATTCGCTGCCTGCGCTGTCAACGACAGGTAGTAGCGATTGAATTGCTGTAAATCATCGGTGAAAGGAATGTCGCAGGAACTGATGCCCCCCTTGCTGTTCTCTACAATGACGTTGATGGCAAGCTTGTCGTAGTGGTATAACTTTCCGCCTACAGGCAGCGTATAGAACTCCTTCACCTGGCTTGCCGCCTGGCCTACGCACCAGCACATCAGCATGGTGAACTTCATTCCGCTCTTTTTGCTGACCTTTACCAAGCGGCTAACATCCAACGTCTTCACCAATGTCACCATCGGCATGGGTGATGACATCCACATATGGAATGCTTCAGCACGATTACTCTCTTGAAGGTTTATTTCTCTCTTCATAATCCATTAATGTCCTCTATGCTTTTCTTTCTTCTTGGCCTGACGCAGATCGAACTGACGTTTTTTTCTGCCTCGCGTTCTGCCTTTGAACGATGCTTTCGCTCTGCCTTATTCTGTTCCTGTTGTAGCTTCAGAGCTTGTTGAGACTTGGTACCGATGCCTTGTGATTGCATTTGTTTCTTGGCCTCGCGAAGTTGTCTCTTGGGGTTCTTTTTGCTCTCTGAAGTCGTAGGAGTTTCAATAGGCTGAGTGAATTGTAAATGGTTCCAGTTCTTATCGACAAACTCCATCACCTCCTTTTCTGTCGGCTCTGCACCAAACGTAACCTTACAGGCACGCAGTCCATTCTGGTCGATCATCTCGAACAGCCCGATCCAAAAAGGATCGTCAAACAGAACAGTCAGCGAACCTGTGGTCATAAAAACTAATCTTCTTTTATTTGTTTGACACGGCAAAGTTATGATTAAACTGTTATTTCTAAGAGAAGATTCTCTGGTCCAACTATGCAACTTTCATAGTAGCCATCACCTGTAATCCTTGGGCCACTTAACACTTGATAACCAGCTTCATTCAGGGCCTTCGTAAGGCAGTCAACCTTCTCTTTCGATCCAACAGAGAAGGACAGATGGATGAACCCCTGACGATAGATGTTTTCTTCTTCGTCCTTCACCTCTGGCCTTGTCATTAGTTCCAGTCTCGCATCAGAGTTCTCGAAACTCAGCATATACGTCTTTAACCCTGTCTTGGGATTATGGTACATCCCATTCGACACTCCATGGAAGTAGCGTATGAAGAACTTCCGCATTCCTTCCAAATTCAAGCAATACAATGCTACGTGATCTATCTTCATTATCCTGGCTTTCAAATTCATTCTCATAATATTCGTTTCACTCCAGGAATCATTCTGACTATCCATGTCAGCAGGAAGGAAAGGGTGGTTGTGACGACTCCGATGAAGAGAAATTTGCCAAAGGCTCCCATCCAGATGCTGTCAACCACATTCTGCAGAACGATCATCAGTATCAAATGGAATACGTAGGCACCATACGACTGGGCGGCACACCACTGCCAAATTTTGGAAGTACCACAAATAAACTGGCGGAAGAGCCATATGAGCCCCAAGCTGATAAATATGCACATCAACGACTCGTAGATGCCAAACCATTGCCATACAAAGGCGTTCCATGCGCCACCGTCGCGAAGATAATTGCCTATGGCCAAGCCTATGCCAATGAGCAAAGCGGTAAAGCCTACGCTATTACTCATCTTTTCTAACCATTGGAAGCGATAAGCCAAAATGCCAAGAACAAACATAATGACATATTGTAGATAATGTGCAGGCTCCATAGGGAGGGGGATGATGCCAAACGGCCAGATCCAATGGTCTTGAGGACTGACCTGACGGATGAAGTAACTGCCAATTCCCATCAGCAGGGCTACTATTAGCAAGCCAATGATGGTGGGCTTGGAGTCGCACTCCTTCTCAATAGGCGACACCCATCGGCGAATCAACGCATAGACAAGACAGAACACCAACAGACTCTCGACAAACCACATATGGCCAATTTCTGGTTTTCCAGTTAAGACGCAGATAATGCCTCCCATAAAGAGTAGAGGAATACCCAGTCGGAGCAGTTTCTTATGTACGAACTGTTTAGCCCCTTGTTTATCGAAACTCCTTGGCACAAAATAGCCAGATATCAAGAAGTATAGCCCCATAAAAAAGGCTGCATTGGTAGAGAAGAAATGCCAAATCCAAGGCATAAATTCGGCAGGATTGGATGGTGTATAAGCCCAATCGCCACCATTACCATAAGCCTGACCGGCATGGTGCATAATCACCAAGACGGTCAGGCAGACCTTCAGATTGTCAAGATAGCAAAGTCGTTTCATCGGTTGCAAAATTACGAAGAATTTCGATTATTGCCAAATAATTATGCTATTTGACTACATTCTTGCCTTCTGCTTCTCTCCGGCACCAGAGCCACGATACTTCGAACGGGCCTCGTTGAACTTCCAGACGAGGTCGATGAGGAATGTGCGGCGGGCAGGATTGTCAGTCGACAATTCACGGATACCGTAGACGGTGGCACCAGTCTTGTTGGTGTTGAAAAGGTCAACGCAACGCACATCGAGGGTCAACTGTCCCAGACGACGGAGATTGAAATCACGCTGCACGCCGAGTGTGAAGTTGAAGCGCTGGGTGTTGATGCTGAAGTTGTTGTAGTCGCCCTTCGATGCCCACTGGGCATTAGCCGTCAGCCGAAAACTGTGAGGCAATTCGATGTCGTTGTTCCAGATGAGCGTGACGTATGGATCGTTGAGGGTCTTGATGGAGCCGTCAGCCGTCGATGTCTTATAATTTTGGAAGACGGTGAACGCATACCACATGGGGTGCCAGCAGCCAATAGTAGGGCGTGCCGAGAGACTCAGCTCGAACTGGTTGTAGTCGTCGGCACTGTTGATGGGACGGACAAGACTGATGAGCGGATCTGTGCTGCCAGGGAATGGCTCGGTGGACATGGTCACGCTGTTCTTCATGCGACCATATTCGACGGTCAGGTTGGCCCACTGATAGGCCGCATTCAGCACAAGGCTGTGGTTGTAGGTCGGTTTCAGATAGGGGTTGCCGCTCTGATAAGTATAGCGGTTGACGTACATCGTCGAACTGGTCAGGTTTGAGTAGGCCGGACGCTGGATGTCGCGGCGATACGACAGGCTCAGTTGCATCTTTCCGATAGGCGCCGAGAGGGTTGCGGTGGGGAACCAGTCACCGTAGTTGCGGCACACCTCGTCCTCGCGCTGGCCGAAGTTGAAGTAGTCGTTCGTCAAGTGCTCGTAGCGCAGACCGGCCTGGGCGAACACCTTGCCAAACTGCCTGCCGTATTCGACGAAAGCTGCTGCTGACTTCTCGTTGATCTCCGTGTCGGTGGCCTTGACGGGCACATAGTCGGAAGCCTGGAATGTGTAGGCATCCGTGCGGTGGTTGTAACTGTACTCACCGCCAACGGAGAGGTTACCCTTCAATATGGGATAGCTGAAAATAAGCTTTGAGGCCCAGAAATTATTGGCACTGTTGGTATTGCTCTCGATGGTGCGGTCAACGGGGGCTGCGCTAACAGCCGTCGTCTGCTCCGTTGTGCGGCCAGGCGTCTTGGTGTCATCGAAGAGTCCGTCAATGTTCAGGTCGATACCCAGCTGTCCCACCTTACCATTGTAATAGGCGTTGAAGATGTGTTTCTTGACACTTTGGTCCTGCCAGATGTAGCTTGCGGAGCGCTCGGTGAGGATGCCGTTCTCGAACATATCCGTCAGGTAGTCGCCCTTTGACTCGCTGCTGGGAGTGCGGTCGTATTTGTAGTAGGCACCAAAGGTGTGATTCTCATTGACCATATAGTTTACCTGCAACTGTGGCGACCATGCGTGCCAAGGGTGTCTGAGCTCCTGAGTGGAATGACCCGTTACACAATCTGGCCCCACATAGTAAAGCATGTCGTTGACCTGCAAACCCTTCCAGTGATTATAGGTGCCCACCCAGAACGAGCCTGTCACGTCGAGTCCGCCCGTGCGGTAGTTGGCCGTGAAGTTATCGTTCAGCGAACCGCCGTACTGGTACATATACTGTGTGCTGTTTTGGAAGCTCAGGCCCTCGCCCTGTGCCTTTTTCAGCGTGATGCGAACAACGGCCTTCGTTGATGCTGCATAGCGGGCGCCTGGATTCTGCACCACATCGACGTGCTGAATCTGATCGGAACGCAGACGTGAGAGTTCCTTCATGTCCAGCACCTTACGCCCGTTGATATACACCTCGGCATCGCCACGGCCCAACACCTTCACACCGCCGTCGCGCTCTGCCTCCAGCGAAGGAATCTTCGACAGGGCATCGCTCAAGGTTCCGGCCTTCTCCAGTATCGTACCAGCAACAGTGGTTCGCATGGCGTCACCCTTCACATGAGTCTTCGGTAACTGACTCTTCACCACGACCTCGGTGAGCAGTTGCGTGTCCTCCTTCATCTGGATGGTCAGGTCCTGCCCTGCATTTATATATAAGGTCTTATAACCTACGCTGGTCACCTTGAATAATCCTTGGTTTATATCCGTCACAATCTTGAACACACCGTCCATGTCCGTCATCGCCCCCTGTACGAAAGCAGAATCGGGCAGCGACAGTAGCACTACATTCACATAGGGCATCGGCTCACCCTTCTCGTCAATCACTCGTCCGCCCCAGTCTTGTGTCTTAGCTTGGGCTGTCATTGTCATCATCATTGCAGCTATCAGTGCTGCGAATCTTAAATACAATCTTTTCATATTAATCATCATTTAAATTGATTCTTTGACTTATTTGTCGTATTTGACGCTGCAAAATTACAGATAGTTGCATCGTTCTCCATACGTTTGGGATATTCTGCACAATTATGTGATGAATGGTGTATTTTCTAATTTATATTGTTTTGCTAGTATGATGCCGCATAAGCATAAAAAAGTTGCAATTCACCCCACATTTGGAATGAATTGCAACATTTGTGACGATTAATATCAAATATAATATTCTCCCTCTATCTTCTTGGTAGCCTTGCCTCCGAACAGGACTTTTCCATTCTGGCACTTCAATTTTACAGAGTTGAAGATACGATCATTGCCACCTTGTTCTATCGTGATTGGCTGACCGTCCCAAAGCCCTTCGCTCAGCAGATAGTTGGCAAAGGCACTATTGCCAGAACCTGTAGCAGGGTCTTCGAGATAGCCGAACTTGGGGGCGAAGACTCTGGTGTGGGCGTATGCTGCTGTGTCTGCCGTCTGCCTGGAGAAGACAAGGATGATGTCGATATCATTATCAAGGCAGAAAACCTTCAGGCTTTGCTCGTTGGGAAATACGGAAATCTCTGTGTCAAGGTCTGCGATGGGGACAAGAAGCGTCCGCAAACCTGCATCGATGATTCGGATGGGGAGATCCTTGCGGATGGAGCCATGAGACAGAGTGAGTGCATCCTCGATTTGTTCGACAGAAAGATTCATCGGATATTCGATAGGATCAGGAGCAGTAATATATACAGCATCCTCTTTGTTGATGGCATTGAACACTTCAATGATTCCCTTGCGGTTGGTTTCGGCTGTAATGACGGGCTTTGCCATCAGTTCTGGCGTTTCCTTCACCATCGTGTACATAGTGGCGATAGTTCCATGTCCGCAGAACTCCACCTCACACTCTGAAGAATAGTAGGTCAGCTTACAATCTGCCACATCCGACTGGCTGCAAAATACTACTTCCATTACAAATCCTTTGTGCTCAGCAGCGATTGCCTGCATCTGTTCTGGTGATAATCCCGCTTGCCCTGTAAAAATGCAAGCCGCTGGATTGCCCAACGACTTGCCAGATGTAAAAGCATTGCTCTTAACGTATCTGTATTGTTTCATTTCTTTTCAATTTCATTACCAAATCTTGATACGCTGTTTCTTCGGGATGAACAGCTTACCTTTCTTGATGTTGAAAGCTTCGTACCACTCGTCAATCTGAGGAAGGGCACCATTGACACGGACAGTGTTAGGCGAGTGGACGTCCTGATTGAGGAGCATATCCATATACTGCTCGCGGTTGTTACTGGCCCATACGCGGGCCCAGCCGAGGAAGAAACGCTGGTCGGCAGTCAGGCCGTCAATCACATTATTATTACCAGTATTATGGAGTGCCTGCAGGGCAATGTGAAGACCGCCATTGTCGCCGATGTTCTCACCGAGCGTCAACTTACCATTCACTTTCTTGCCGTTCACTACCTCAATCGTTGAGAAGTAGTCAGCCAGTCGTGCGGCACGCTTGTCGAAGGCGACCTTGTCGTCAGCTGTCCACCAGTTGCGCTGGTTGCCCGTGACGTCAAACTGGCAGCCTTGATCGTCGAAACCGTGACTCATCTCGTGACCTATCACACCACCAATGGCACCATAGTTCTGCGCGTCGTCGGTCTCAGCGTCGAAGAACGGCGGCTGGAGGATACCGGCGGGGAAGCAAATCTCGTTGGTGGTGGGGTTATAGTAGGCGTTGATGGTCTGAGGTGTCATGTGCCACTCCTCCTTGTCGACGGGTTTGTTCACCTTGCGATTCAGACCGTCAATCCATTTCCATTCGCTCACATTGGCTAGGTTCTCGTAGAGCGAGAGTTGGTCGTCAATCTGCATTTGGCTGTAGTCCTTCCATTTGTCGGGATAACCTATCTTGATGTGGAAGTCGGCGAGTTTCTTCTTGGCTTCAGCCTTCGTGACAT
Source organism: uncultured Prevotellaceae bacterium (assembly GCA_946410305.1). Classification (GTDB taxonomy): domain Bacteria; phylum Bacteroidota; class Bacteroidia; order Bacteroidales; family Bacteroidaceae; genus Prevotella. The sequence continues at coordinate 9,292 of CAMJZV010000015.1, forward strand.
CGCCCATCCAGTCGAGGGCATCGATACGCTGGCCGAGGGCTGTCTGCAGGTTGCGTACCATCGTCAGTACACGCTGCTTGCTCGATTCTGGGAAATACTTCTCGCAGTACATCTTGCCGATAGCCTCGCCCAAAACACCATTGACCAGCGCAGTGGCCTGTTTCCACAGCGGATCATCCTCAGGCTGGCCCGTCAGCGTCTGCGCAAAGTTGAAGTAAGAACGGCGGAGGTCTTGCGTCAGACAAGAGGCAGCGCCCATGATGATGCGCACCTCAGCGTAGGCTTTCAGGTCGTCGAGCGGAGTGTCGGCGAGTATCTTCTCTACCTCGTGCAATGGTTCAGGCTGTCTCACCACGAGCTGCTTGAAAGCGGGGAATCCCGTCACCCAGAACACGGTAGGCCAGTCGATGCCGGGGAAGTCGCGCACAAGTTCATCGTAGGTCATCTTATGGTAGTTGGCGTCGATGTCGCGCAGTTTCACATTGTCGTAGCTGGCCTCGGCAATGCGCTTTTCGATGGCATACACCTTCTCCATCAATTCGCCGGCCTTTGCTTCGTCATAGCCCAGGGCCGCGAACATACGTTTGCCATAGGCTTTATATGCCTCGCGCACCATCTGTGTCTGTGGGTCTTCGTTGAAGTAGTAGTCGCGGTTGCCCAGTCCGAGTCCTGCCTGCGAGATGCTGACGATGTTGTTGTCGGCATCGCGGAGGTCGGCACCAGCCCCCCAGGCATACATCATGGTGTTTTCACCGCGACGGTCAATCTCAGCGGTGACGCGCTGGTATTCCTTGCGGTCCTTCACGGCACGAATCCGCTCGATATAAGGCATGATGGGTGTCAGTCCTTGCTCGTTGCGCTTCAGCGTGTCCATCATCTGATTGTAGAGCGTACCTATCTTATATCCCAGCGAACCCTTCTCCTGCGGTTTCGTCGAGAACTCCAGAATCATCTCCTGAATCTGCTTCTGGTTCAGCTCGTAGAGGTCGAGGAAGGCACCGTTGGTCATCTGGTCGTCGCGCAATGGGTGCGCCTTGAGCCAGTTGCCGCACGCATATTCCACGAAGTTGTCACCTGGTTTCATGTCAAGGTTCATGTTTGCCTTGTCGTAACCTTTCAATTGTTGTGCAGAGGCTGTTGCTCCGCAAATCAGCATCATCGAGAGGCTGAAGATTTTGAATAACTTTTTCATACCTATAAAATTATAAACCGTCCTTTTGACGCTGCAAAAGTACAAATAACTACAAAATCCACCAAATATTTGGGATATTCTGCACGGAAATGTGACAGATGGTCTATTTGCTACGAATAAAATGTCCTTCTTGTATGGCGGCGAAGAGGGCGATGCAAGCAATTACCCATGCAACTGGGACGAAGTATGACTGTCCGATTGCCATCATGCCGACAAAGAGCAGAACGCCCGTCAATTTATTGGCTTTGGTGTGTAGGAACGGGCTTTGCCCTTGCCTGTGTTTCATCACAAACGAGCTAATTGCATTGACGACTTTCACCAGCGCAATAAATCCTATCATCATCCACAATGCAGTTGGCAGTTTCAGATACGGAAACAACTTATATCCTACTGCAATGACAAACACGAAGTCTGCCAAGCTATCCAATCTGCCCCCGAATTTACTCTCCACGCCCCATCGCCTTGCCAGAATGCCGTCGAGCATATCCGTCAATCCTGCTATCAGGTAAATCACCCAGAAGGGAATAGTCATTGCATCCACTATGAGTAATGGCAGACACAACACAATCCGCGACATAGACAGGAGATCAGGGATTCGCTTCACTTATCTATCGGCCTCTATTCTCATTTCGCAATCTATCCCACCACCCAAGATGGAATGAGAAAGCGTTACGGTGAAGCGCTTGTCTTTCCACAAACTGTGCAGCGAATAAATCACACTTTGGCGTGAACATTCACAGAGCAAAGGCGTAGTGACATATCCCTTTTTACACAACTCACAGGTGCATTTTAAGAAGATAAGTCGATAAACATGACCTTTCTCAACGATCTCACCTTTTACTCCTGGCAAATCATTAGCCATCTGAAAGAACACATCCATGTTCCCTTTGGCATCCTCATAGAGTTTCTTGTAAACAGAAAGCGTGCCGCCATTCACACAGTTTTTCCCACATTCCGAGAAGAATGCAGACCGCTCCTCTAGAGAGAGCCGTGCTATACCTTTCTCGAAACCCTTAAACCAATTTGATATTTCCATGACGATAGTTTTTTAAACCAGGATAATAGCACCACGCTATAAAGGCAGGAATGACGGATGAAATAAATTGCAACCAACGAAAATCCATCACACAAGCCCAACCTCCTGCCAAGGCACGAAGGCTGTAGAGCACGATGATAACAATAATAGCCGTGCGAGTCAATGGGAGCCGTCGGATGTCACCTGTGGCTGAGAGAGCATAGAGTCCAGCCAGTGCGAAGGCCAATGCGAGGCCGATGGTCAGCGCATAAAGCATCCAGACGTGCCCAAACACCATGTTGTGCATCACGTCTTTGATGCCGTATGCGTCGAATGCTTCATCCAAAGCAAAGAGACAGCCGAGATGGCCTATGGCAATAATGAAATGGAGCACAGCTCCGAGTCGTAATCTTTTCATTATTTATTGTTCAAGTAATTGTTTCGCTACATCAGAAATCCGTGATTGTGATGAGGGGTTGGTAATGAAAACTGCGATTGGGAGTTGCTGACCATTATCCAATATGATAATACCCACATCGCAGATGCCTGATGGCAGACCTGATGGCAATGGGAACCCTGTGCCTGTCTTGTGAACGACTTTGGCTGAATTTGGAACTGCTGCAGGCAGACGATCCCCACCAGTCTGGCTATCAGCCATCAGTTTCCAAATGTAGCGGAGCAGCTCATTGTCATTGTGATGTGCTGCAAACCACCCAAGGAGTTCAACCATCGACTGTGGCGTACACCAGTTCTTTCTGCTATGAGCGGGGTTGGCATGCATCTGTTTCTCCGTCTTCTGAATACGAATATCCTTGAATCCAAGATTTCTGATGTACTTTTCTACATTTTTCGGACTTCCGCATCGTTCGAAGAGAATATCGCAGGCGTTGTTGTCGCTCTGTTGAAGCGACAGGGCCAACAACTCTGAATATGTAATACTCCTTTGGTCTTCAAATGTCTTCAACATCGGCGACCACGTGTCTTGCAGCAATTCATCTTTCCTGACTATTACTTCTGTGTTCAAATCGAAGTTGTTCCTAGTAAGAAAGTCTGCAACGTACAGTGCTTGAGGGAATTTCATAACGCTATACATGGGGAAACGGCTTGTCGCATTGATGCCACTCTCAGTTCCGCCTTTTTTAACATAGGCGCCAAGTACCTCATTCTGAGCATCCACAGAAATAAAGGATGCAAGAGCAACGATAATAATTAAGATACGTAACATACTTTCTTGAATTTTACATTATCGAACAACCTAATCTGTATGCTTCATTCAGGGCATCAGTATTCTTGATATCACCCTTGTCTTTAACTCCTCTGACAAGCACCTTGCCTGCATCCTCAATATTGAAGAATTTCAAGCAGAGGTTATATTCCGTCAGAATGGCATCGAACAATTCTGGCAATGAGGCTGCACCAACGAGCAACAATGCCATCTTCTTGATATTAAACGAATCTCGAATCGGATTATGGAACCTGTCGATGACAGCCTTCAATTGAGCATTAATGCCATAGAAATAGACTGGCGAGGCTATGACGAGCATATCTGCCTGATTCATCTTTTCATAGATGGGGGACATGTCATCCTTCTGAGCACAGATGCCGTTCGTTTTGAAGCAAGCGTTACATCCCAAACACGGATTCACCTTATAATCACGTACAGAGACTATCTCCACATGATGATGTTCTGCAGCTCCTTTGGCAAAAGCTTCAGCCAACAATTCTGTATTGCCACCCTTACGAGGGCTTCCGGAAATAATCAATATTTTCATCGTTATTCAGATACCTCTATTCTAACGGCATCATCACGCCACATTGATAATCAGGCGACTGGATGTCCGTGCCCTGATACCACTCCATGCAGCAGGAATTCGTTGCCCATGTGTATTCCGGATGTGCGCTTACCCACTCCTTATGGAACTTCGTGTACTGCTCCTGAAAGGCTTTCATGCCACCCTCAAAATGCATCTTCAGCCACTTTCCGCTATGAATAGGGAAGAGCTGCATGCCTTCTGGTACGTCGCCACCTTTATAAATACCGCCGATAACGTAGGTAAATGTGTTTTTGCTGCAAGCACCGAAATTCATTTCTGCACAGATAGCGCAATTGTGGTTGGGTATGTCGCAAGTGCAGAGTCCAAACTCACCAACGCCATTAGCAAATGCCACCTGTTGGAATGTATTAGGTGCTTGTTTCTCAAACACCACAGGCTTGATAATCTTTTCCACATACTCACCCCAGAACTTTGGGCATTCTTCTTTCGCCTCATTAAAGGCAATCTTTTTGGCCATGCCAATAATCTGCACATCGTGCAGCTCAATAATCTCGTGTTTCATAAAAAATAATTTTAAACTTTTTCTATTATCATTCTTTGATAATTTATAAACTCCATCACCTCCTTATCCATTGGTTCTGCTCCGAACGTCACCTTACAGGCACGCAGCCCCTGCTGGTTGATCATCTCGAACAGTCCAATCCAGAAAGGATCTTCAAATAGAACAGTCAGCGAACCTGTGGTCATATTGTTGACAAGGTAATATTTTATTCTTTTACAAACGATCCAATCTCTATGAGGTTTCCATCAGGGTCAGCAACGTAACATGTGCGCTGCCCCCAAGGTTCAGTAGTCGGAGGAAGAACGGACTTTGCGCCATTGTTAAGAGCATTCTGATACTCTTTGTCAACATCAGCGAAAGATGGCACATCGAAGCTTAATTCCATTGTACCATTAAAACCTTCAGGATACTGGAATTTCTTTGAGACCATCTGCTCAAATGCACTACGTGGGAAGAGAATGATCCTATTGTTGCCAAGGAACATCTCCACATTTGGCTGTACACCATCCCATGAAGTGGTAAAACCAAAGGTTTTCGTATAGAAATCAACGGTTGCCTTATTGTTGTTTGTAAACAGTCCAACGGTGTTGAACGTAAAGCGGGGTTGGGAAGTTGTTTCTTTCATAAATTATGTATTAAATAGACAAATACTTTTCTCCAAATATGCCCATGTCAATCCAGGTCCGACCTCCTCGCTCTTGTAAGGTTTGAATCCTTCACGCAGATAGAATTCGTATGGATGGCGCACCTGCTGGCATGTGCAGAGCCAGGCGTGGCGATGTGGAAGACGTGATTGAATTTCACGGAATAGCAGCTTGCCGAAGCCTTGTTGCTGGTATTCTGGCAAGACCATCAGACGCCCAATATAAAGAGAGCCATCTGTCACGTTACCATTAACGGAACCGATAATTAGCCCTTCGTCGTTTTGCACTTTCAATGTCGTACATCGTGCGAATTCCTCGTAGGCATGTTCCAATGATTCTGTCAGGACTGGAGCATCCTTCCATTCCAGTTCCTCGCACAAAGGAGCAAAAGCCTTGCGCTGCAAGTCGAGCAGAGCAGGAACATCCTGTATTGTTGCAAGTTCAATTATCATATATTACTTATTTAACAGTTCGCAGCCTTGTTTTGCGTAATAGGCAAACATCTCTGGCAACTTCTTCAAGTCGTAGCTGGTGATACAGTCAGAGAGGACATGCACTGTGTAGCCTGCTTTCCGCATATTGAAGCAGGTGGATTTCACGCAGGCAGTAGCATCGGCACCAACAATATAGAACTCTGTGATTCCGTTTTCTGCAATGAACGTGGCAAACGCCTCACTCGTCAATGCGTTACTCTTTGTCTTCACAAAGATATTGTCTGAAACCACCTTCAGTTCTGGTGCCAACTCTTCGCCACGAGTGCCGGGCTTAAAGGTACGTGTGCTGGCGGTAATGTTGTTGTGCTTGATATAGACAACGTGCATTCCCTCAGACACTGCCCAATCAATAGCAGCATTGATGTTGTCTATAATGTCGCGGTAGTGCTTCGTGATGTCGTTTTGAATGTCGATAACGACAAGTGCTTTTGCGTTCATAATCTTTTCATTGTTATTGTTCCTACTTTCAAATATAGTATGTCCCTTCTATTTTTTTTGTAGCTTTGCCACCGAATAATACCTTAGCATTCTGGCATTTGAGTTTTACGGAGTTAAAGATGCGATTATTACCGCCTTGTTCTATGGTGATTGGCTCGCCTTTCCAAAGTCCTTCGCTCAGCAGATAGTTAGCAAAGGCACTATTGCCAGAACCTGTAGCAGGGTCTTCCAGATAGCCGAACTTGGGAGCGAAGACTCTAGTGTGAGCAAAGGCAGATGTGTCAGCCGTCTGCTTGGAGAAGACAAGGATGATGTCGATATCATTGCTCTCACAGAACGTCTTCAGACTCTGCTCGTTGGGATAGACAGAAATCTCTGTTTCGAGGTCTGCAATGGGAACGAGTAGTGTCCGTAAACCTGCATCGATGATTCGAACGGGGGGTTCTTTGCGAACAGCGCCTTGAGGCAGACTTAGTTCATCCTCGATTTGTGCAATAGAAAGTTTCATCGGATGCTCTATGGGATCGGGGGCTGTAATATACACGGCATCCTTTTCGTTGATAGCATTAAACACTTCGATGATTCCCTTGCGATTGGTCTCGGCAGAAATGACCGGCTTTGCCATCAGTTCTGGTGTTTCCTTTACCATCGTGTACATGGTGGCAATGGTTCCATGTCCACAGAACTCCACCTCGCACTCCGATGAATAATATGTGAGCTTGCAGTCGGCCTTATCGGACTGACCACAGAACACAACTTCCATAACAAATCCCTTGTGCTCGGCAGCTATTGCCTGCATCTGCTCAGGCGTCAGTTCTTCTTGCCCTGTGAAAATGCATGCCGCAGGATTTCCTAAGGATTCACCTGATGTAAAAGCATTGCTCTTAACGTATCTGTATTGTTTCATAATCCAATTGTTATTTCCATTTCTTTTCCAGTCCATTTTTCTCCATCAATTTGATAGGAGTCAGTACCGATGACCTTGAACCCAACGGACTCATAGCAGTGGAAGGCCGAAGGATTATTGTCGAATACGCCGAGTGTTATCTTCTTTGCCCCAAATTCATTCTTTGCTTTCTGAATGGCCAATCGCAACATCTGTTTGCCATAGCCTTTGCCTCGCAGATTGTCATCAACAATGACGAATCCTAAACGAATGACAGTCTTCGAAGGGTCAGGATAGCGGAGCATGATATGACCTACAACTTTGCCATCATTGTTGATGGCGGTAAAGGGGAAGACATTATCTGCTGCATATTGTACAACCATATCCTCTGGCTTTGGAGGATACACAGGATATCTATCTGCACTCCACTTTCGGAATGCAGTCTCGTCCTTTATCCACGAGAGGATAATAGGGGCATCATTAATAGTAAATGGTCTTAATGTCATATATCTCCTATTCAGTAATACACTTCCAAGTTTCGTTCTAATTTCATTACTCTTACTGGGCGGTCTGAGCCGATTTCCAGATTAGGACAGAGCGTTTCCTCGCCAGTGTCGACGAATCCACACTTTTCCATCACGCGACCAGACGCTGAGTTTGAGGGAAAGTAGTCACCCCAAAGCATTGTGAAGTACTTTTCTTTGAAACAATAGTCGATGACCAGCTGAAGGGCTTCCGTACAGATGCCTTTGCCCCAAAACGGACGGGCTATCCAATAACCTACCTCGGCATGATCTTCAGCAATCTTCAGGTTCGATGAAGATGCTGGGAGGTAGCCCACACAGCCAATGGCCTCTCCTGACTCTTTCCATATAATCGCCCACATCCCTTCTGCGCTGAAGACATTTCGAATAATCTCCAGGCTCTCTTCTACAGACTTATGTGGTGGCCATCCGGCACGAGGCCCTTCAGGGTCGCTGGCGTATTTAAACAGCGCATCAGCATCACTTTCCAGCCAAGGACGTAATAATAACCTTTCTGTTTCCATCTTTGTTACTCAATCACAAAACTACGTGGATAAAAATCGCTATAGAAGCGACCATCGGTGGCGGTGAACTTCAACACGCAGTAGTTGGGATCGGTTACGCCCTCAGGGTAGTATTGCTCGTCGCCCTCGCGCCAATTCATCTCCTTGCTCTTGGCATCTGTCAAGACTTCCATTGTGCCACGAAGCATCATACCCTTGAAACCCTTGGCATCGCAGAAATAGATGCTGGCCTTGGGATTGGCCTTGTAGTGGACCACACGCAGCGAGAAGGTATTAGTGGTAAAATAGAACGTCGTGATGCCCTCACGCTTGCGTGGTGCCAGCATGGCCTTAGTGTAGGGATATCCCTCGTTGTCTACTGATGAGATATAGGCTATAGGCAACGAATCGGCCATCTGAGCTATAAGCTCTTTCACACCTGCCAAAGCGGGATTGACATTCACGACTTCATTGTCACTAACATTCAACGTTTTGCGCCAACGCTTCAACTGGGGGAAATATGTTTTCATCATACCGATATATTCCTCTTTGGTGATGGGTTTCTCCAACCCCTCGTTTACTGCACCTACAAACTGCGCACAATGTTCAATCATCTCGTCCATCGTACAATCCTGCAAGAATTTTCCATCCTTGTAGCAGTACATGCAGTAATCTTTGTTCTTACTACCGTCGGCATTGGTGCCGAGCACATCGTCAGTCAGTGGCATTCCACAACTCTGACAAAATTTCATCTCATTTTTCATATTTCCAATTTTATTTTTATCGTTTCACGATGCAAAGATACAGATAGTTGCGAATATTACCAAACATCTGGGATATTCTGTACCAATCTGTGACGAATGGCGATAAATCAATGCAGCACGCGCCATCACGACGAATGCTGCATTTTAGTTTCATTCTAACTTGATATTAACAAAACCTTATTCTTCAAATTCCTTCAGTTCTTCCAGTCCGCGTTCTATCTCCTGCATCTGCTGGGTGTGACGGCGACGCTGCCACAATCCGATAACAAAAGCTAGAGCAAAGGTGAGCAAGGTGAGACCTACTACTACCCAAACGCGATTGCTGAATCCATAGTCTACAGCTGTATTGAAACCAAGCTCAGAGATGTAGAAACCTACAAAGCCCAGAGTTACACCTGTGATAGTCCAGTAAGGGTCGTCGTGGCAAGCCTTCTTGTATTTCAATACCAAGCGGTTGAGTTCGCTTACGTTCTTGCCATCAACATCGAACTTAGACAGTAGCATGAGTTTCCTTACAACAGGAATCAATCCGATGAACATCACTGCCTCAACAATCACAAACGATGTGGTAGAGATTGGGGTATGCATCCAGACGTATGGGAAAACAAAACCTATGATAACCAGGCTCACTACAAAGTTGTAGATGTTATGCCCCACGATGCCGTTGAAAGCCGACTTGGTTTTCTGAGATACCATCTCCTTAACCATACGCATATTCACTATTTCTGTTTCTGCCAGACGCTTATCAAGAGCGTTCCAACTGGTCTTCAAATCGTCAAGTTCCATAATCTTACAATTTAACTGTTAGACATTTGCTTTAATTTTTCTCTAATACGATTGAGTTTAACGGCTACATTAGCCTTAGAGATGCCGAGTATATCGGCCATTTCCTGATAGCTACGCTCTTCAAGCCAGAGGAGGATCAGCGCGCGTTCCAATTTCCCCAGTTGGTTGATGAGGTTGTAGAGATACTTGAGCCTTGCTTCTGTCTCCTCGTCGGTCTCCAGACTGCCTGCTATCTGAGCCGTCATAGGTACGGTCTGTGGGCGAGTGTTGGAGTGACGCAAGAACGAGATGCAGGTGTTCATGGCGATGCGATACACCCAAGTGTTAAGAGAACTGTCGCCACGATAGCGAGGGAAGTTCTTCCACAGGTTTAGCACCGTTTCCTGAAACAGGTCGTTCAGGTCGTCTTGATCATTGGCATACATGTAACACACCTTGTAGATGGTACGTTTCTGCTCCTCGATCATGCTCAGGAATTCTTTCTCTAATTCTTTTGTTTCCATCGTTTTAACTCTTTCGTTTGACCTATTAGTCGCAGAAAAAGTGAAATAATTACAGATTATCTAATTTTTTTACGAGCCCATACGAGCCTGAACATCCTTACCAGCGCCAGTGCCTTTGTACTTGCTACGAGTGGCATTGAGGCGATAGATGACTGAAAACATCAGCTTGTGGGTTGAGAAACGGTTGTTCTGTTGAATCTGGTTGTAGCCACAATCAGAGAACTCGTTCATACGATTGCGCTGGAAGCAGTCGAGCACAGCAGCACGCAGGGTGAGCGAGTTATCCTTGAGCAGACTCTTCTGTACCACCAGGCCCAGACGCAGATTGTAGGTATCGTTATAAAATACGTACGAACAACCGCTTGAGCGATACATCAGGTTCACATCGAAACGCCAACCATGCTTCAGCGTAAATGTGTTATAGGCATTAAACGTATAATGTGGTTTGTCGTAATAAACACGATAAACGCCCTTGGGGCCCTCAACATCAAGATAGAGGTCCTGCTTCTCGATACCAGCAGTGGCATTGAGAGACCAGATGCCCACACGAGGCGTTACAGCCAGATAGGCACTAAGCGTGTTGATGGGCTTGTCGAGATTGATATGCTTGCAGAGCATGGCATCTGTCTCAGTAAGGAAGTTCCATTGCGTAATGGGATTTGTCAGATGCTCGTACGAGGCTGTCAGCGTGAGCCACTTATACGATATGTTCAGCGTCAGATCGCGCACTCGCTCGTTGAGCAGGTGGGAGTTTCCGGCCTGATACATATAGCGGCTGATATAGGTCACGGCATCGTTCATAGCGAAGAAACTGGGACGATAGGTCTTCATACTATAAGACAAGGCCGTCTGTACCTTACCCAAAGCTACAGAATACGATGCCGTAGGGAACCACTCGTCCATCGAGCGATGCAGCCTTTCGTCTTTATTGATGGCATCATCATAATCCAGGAGTGTATGCTCGTATCGCAGACCCACAGAGGCATTACCATACTTCTTAAAGTCACAGCTATACTCTGCAAAGGCAGCGATATTGTTCTCTGTGATATCTGCATCGGTATTGGCTATCAGGGCCTTGTCAATCCAATAGGTATTGTTACGATTCACGAAGGTCATCTCAGTACCAGCCTCCAGCTCGCCCTTCCAAACGGGGTACGACAGCACCAGCTTCGTGGCATTGAGACGGCTCCTGGTGCCCGATTTACTCAGTACAAAATCATCCTGCACCTTGCTCCGCTCCACGTTCTCGCGGTCGGTATCCGTTCCATTCCTCATGAAATCGAAGTTGAAGTCGATACCCAGTTTGCCAACCTTACCATTATAATAGGTGTTGGTGAGCCATCCCAGCGGCTTCGTCTCCTTGCTGGTCTGGTGGGAGTAGAGGTGGTCGATAAGGGCATTATTCTCGAACACGTCCTCGTCGTAAATTACCTGATTCTTGCCGTTCATTTGGTGCGTCAGATCGGCACGCACACCCACCGAGTGATTGTCCGACAACTGCCAGTTCACACCAAACGTATAGGTCAGGTTATCATGCTTCCACGTCATCGTGTAAGGACCATACTGACGAAAAACCTTATCCGTCGTGGTGATATCCTCGATGGTACTGTACTGACGATAGTCCTGATGATAGTAATACACAGAGCTAAACACATCAACGCCGTTCTTGCGATAGTTAGCACCTACTTTTGCCTGCGGACGGTCGAAATCGTAACGCAAGTCGTGCTCATCGGACAGCGTGAGGTCGAGACTGAGGCCGTCACCCTGCTGACGGACAGTACGGATGCGCACCACGGCCCGCACCGTCGCGTCATACTGCGCACCGGGATTGTTGATCACCTCTACATCGCGGATTTCCTCGCTGCGCAGACGCTTCAGTTCGCTATTGTCGCGCATCAGTCGACCGTTGATATAGATAAGCGGTGAGCCCTTTCCCAACACCTCGGGTGTCTCGTCCGTCCCCGTCATGCCAGGCACTTTTACCAGCATCTCGCCCAATGTGCCAGCATCTGATAGCGGAGTTCCCTGAATGCGGGTTATCATAGCATTGCCCTTCAGACGGGTATTAGGGAGGTTGCCCTTCACGACAACCTCCTGCAACTCCTGCATCATGCTTACAGATTTTAAGCTATCTTGTTGCTCCTGTCCACTCGCTGATATAAACGCAAGGGCGATAGTCGTAGCCAAAACAATTCTTTTCATCACTATGAATTATATATAATACTCTCCTTCTATCTTCTTGGTAGCCTTCCTTCGTTATTTACATTTCGGGCTTTGCCCAGAAGAAATCGGGGTCGGTGGTCGTGTCGCACTTCCAGTTGTTGTTGACGAATCCTACGGGAATCAGGCGAATATCCTCTTCTGCGGGATTGGGGCGATAGTCGCTCTCTGGGTTGAACCGACTGTATTTCTTGCAGACAAAGTAGTAGAGATTCTTCGCCATGTAATAATCCAGATAATACTCCTTGTTCTGCTTGCTCTCATGATTCCAGTTGGCAGTCTCGCAGAGCACCAACGGTTGGCCGTTGACAAGTCGCTCGCGCACCTCGGAAATACTCAGCATCGTGCCGTTCTCGTCCATCACCCAAGCATCCATCGTGGGATCGATATAAAGCCACTTCTGCAGTTGGCTCGACCATACCGTATTGATGACGTGGCACTCATAATCCAATGAATCGGCAGGCATGCAGGTGACATAACGCGCAGGGATGCCCATCGAGAGATACATCTCGCAAAGAGAGATAGCCAGTTGTCGACAGTTGATACCTCTGCCTGTAGTCTTACAATAGTTATATAGGTCGATGGCATCCATCTCGGCAAAGGCGCGATTACCGCCGTCGTGGCGCATGTTGTCGTGGGCAAAGTGCAGCAGGTTGATTATTTTCGACAGTTCGTCACCCTGACCAGCCACTGAGTCGAGCTTAAAGTATTCGCGGACCACGCTCAGGCACTTCGAATCCTTTGACTCATAACTAAACGGCTTATCCCCTTTTATAGCATCCTTGGCGTAGGGAGCCGACTTCTTGAGCACGCTCAGAGGTTGACGATCCTTAACCATAGCCAGCAGAGCCTGATATTTCTTGTCCTTACGGAGCGAAGCGAGGTCGTTGTCGTTGAGCATGTTGTCGTAACGCTTATAGCCGCTATCCACCGATTTTCCGAGTGCCTCCAAAGCCTGTTTCTTCTGTTTTGTCATGGCATAGCAGCAGGCCATATCATACAGATAGTCGGCCTTTGCGGCTTTAATCATCTCTGGTGACAATTCTGTTCTTTGGCAGATCGTTGTGGTGTCGAGAATGTTGATCAGCATTGTCAACGGAGTGATTGCTTCTTTGTATTTTCCGTCCTTGATATAGTTTTTATAGGTGGTATCATGCATAGCCATCATCACCTGAAACTCCATCATGCGCTTTTGTTGAACTACGTTCGACCTCTGTCGCGACTCGGCAGAGCTGATGTTAGCATCGCTCTGCTTTCGCTGCTCCATTGGTTGACCTTCGGCCGGCTTCTGTTGAGCCTTGGCGTTCATCACAAGTGCCAGCATCATAGTCAGCACCACCAGAATTCTCTTATCAATAACTTGATTCTTCATACCTATTTGTTTTTTTATTTTATCATTTGACATTGCAAAATTACGAAGAGTTGCGAATTATACCAAATATTTGGGATATTCACCTTCAATTCTTGATATCTACACCACCAATAAAATTGTCGGCTATGATGTGTAGGCAATGTGCATCCTTTTCTGCTGTTCTTGAAGCATGGTTGCCGACACCGCCAATAAAACTACGGCTCTTGACGACAACGTTCACAGTCTGAGGTACAATAAGTTCCACACCTCCACAGAAGGTATGAATCTCTATCTCCTCATCCTCTGTAATAGTGGCATTTCGCAGATCCATACGGATACCGCCACAAAAAGCGTCGAGACGTGCACCTTGGAAAGGCTCGCCACGATAGATGTACTCGTCACCGCCGTAATGTACGCTGCAACAGATGCGCTTGCCGTCTTCACCAATAGGCAGAGGACGCTGGAGCCACTGGTCTGGGTCGCGGCGATAACTGTTGACAATCATTAATGCTCCTACGTAGATAAGTGCTGCTGGAGCAATATAAGTCGTCCAGGGCTGGCGCCACAGCCAGTCGTTCTCAATGATTCCCCACATGTTGGCCAGCTTCCAAGCACCAGCCACAATCAACACTATTCCAATAATCGTTCTTGGTTTCATAACTATAACTTTTTTATGTTCAACGTTTCTGGGTGCAAAATTAAGACGTATCATCTAACCCTCCAAATATCTGGGATATTCTGCATAGGTTTGTGATAAACGGGCAATGAAATGGGATGAAATGAGCATAAAGTGACGAGCGGAAGCACTTTTTCCCCTCTTCACAATCCACTTTTCATTTCTTTTTCGTACCTTTGCCAGCTGTATGAACAAAGATCATAAAGAAACCATCAACATTCGTGTCATCAGTTGCGCCTTTATCGTGCTGGCACTGGCTATCTTCAAGCCCTTCGGACTCGAAGTGTGGCAATGGCAGGCCTATGTTCATTTGTTGGCGATATTTGCATTGGGACTGTTCAGTTGTTTCCTGACGGAAGTAATTCTGCGATACATTGTCCACATGCCGCGCTCCTACGATCGCGGTGTCAGCTATATCATCAGCCGCAATCTCCGCTTCCAATGCATTAATACGCCGTTGGTGGCCCTGTTCATTTGTCTCTATCGTCACTACGCGATGAGCAGTCTGGTAGAGGGCAATAAGTTGTCTTTAAGCAATTATCTGGAGACGTTAGTGATTATTGCCTTCCTCTCCTTTGCTATCGGTCTCTACTGGCGCTTCAAGTTCCGTAGCCGCTATCTGTCTGCAGTGCTGGAGGAAACCAAGCTGCTGAACGAACAACTGAAGAAATTGCAGGATTCAAACGCAGGAGTCCCACAACAAACTGAGGACGACACTTCAGCAGGTGATACTGATCAGGATTCAAAGATAACACTCGAAGGTAACACCAACGAACATGTAACCCTCGAGATTTCAGACCTATTATATATAGAAGCAGTTGGTAACTATGTAAAGGTTTGCAAACTACAAGAAAATGAAGCGCATACCAATATGCTCCGCGCCACGATGAAACAGATGGAAGATGCACTTGAGGCTTATCCTATGATAGTACGTTGTCATCGTGCTTTTATGGTCAATCTCGCTCAGGTGGAACAAATCTCCTCCAATTCCCATGCCATGCAGCTCGTGATGCGTCATAGTCACGATACCATTCCCGTTTCGCGCAGCAATGTCAACAAACTGAAGGAACTACTGGGATAGGTTTCATATTGAAGTGCCTAATTGATAGGCATCCTCTAAAAAACTTGTTCCCATGATGTCATCCTTGTCTTTGACTCCTCTGGCAAGTACCTTACCAGCATCCTCAATACTGAAGAACTTCAAGCAGAGGTTGTATTCCGTCAGAATGGCATCAAACAATTCTGGCAGCGTGGCGGCACCAACGAGTAACAATGCCATCCTCTTGATGTGGAAAGTATCGCGGATGGGATTATGGAACCGGTCGATGACTGCTTTTAACTGAGCGCTTATGCTATAGAAGTAGACAGGCGAGGCAATGACGAGCATATCTGCCTGGTTCATCTTTTCATAGATGAGGGCCATGTCATCCTTCTGGGCACAAGAGTTGCCTTCGCTCACAAAGCAAGCGTTACAACCCAAACACGGATTCACCTTGACGTCGCGCACAGATACTATCTCCACATGATGGTGCGCTGATGCTCCTTTGGCGAAAGCTTCAGCCAACAGTTCTGTATTGCCACCCTTACGAGGGCTTCCGGATATAATCAGTATGTTCATCGTTATTCAGACAACGGTAATACCTATCATTTTCGTTACTCCTTCGATGTTGTTCCAGCAAGAGTGCGGAATGCGGCCTTCAACAAGGAAGGCTTCATTCACACCTTATTGTTCTTTCAAATACTCCATGATACCTTTGCGATACAACTCAGCAGGGTCTGTGATGCCTGTCTCAGAGAGACGATCAAAGATCTGGGAGAACGTCTTCACGTTGGCATTGCCAAAGTTGCGGTAATCCTCTGTTTCCATCCCAGCTATTTTGCAATTATACCAGCAGGCTAGACTCTCGAAGGCACTCCAAGGCACGTAGGTTAGATCCTTCTTAGAGCCAAGTGAACGAGTGTACTCCTTCATTTCCTCCACGATTGGGTCGATTCTATCCTGCATCAGAAAGATACCGAACTCATGGCTGAACATGGCCAGTTGATAGTCCAAATACTGATTGTAATAGACGGTATTGGTATTCTCATTCAGATTGTTGTACGATGGGCCTTTTGCGCCTGCACGATACAATAGCCAATGATAATCGCCTCTGTTCCAAGTATAACCTGTTACGCGCTCCCAATCCTTAACGAAAGAATGGGTCTTCATGTGTTGGCTCAGCTGATTCATCCGTTCCTCCATATCCTTCTTCGCCTGAGGATAGACATTCTTGAGATAGTTGTCGTAGTTATCGACATACACTTTGGCAATGGTACTGGCTATATTCATGATCTCATCAGGCGAGTTATGGTTTTTGGCCATCTCCTGATATTTGTCCATCACTTTCTGAAGACTATCCGCATTGGCGAATGTCTCTGCTGAGACCATAAAGAAGAACGTACCTGACAACATACCGCCCTCACCTTGTCCGAACATAAGGTAGTCCTTGTATTTCTGCAAGGTATCGACAGCAGCCTTGGGGAGCGTATGGCCATATTTCGCAGTGTATTCTTCGTCAGAGAATCCTAGTCCAGCTAGTGTATAGAGATGGGTTACGTAGTTTACCTCAGGGCGGATCTCAAATAGAATCTTAACTTCGCCAGCCTGTTTGTTGTTCATCTGCGTAGCAATGAAGGCCTTCAGCTTGTCGTTAAACATCTCAGGCTGCTCCATGTGGATGAAGTGTCCGCAAGTGGTCAGTTCCGTATAGTCGAGGTTGGGATAGAGGCGCTCCATCTTCTGCTTATTGTCAGGATCAAGACCGCTGTTCTGCGTACAGATGACCATTACTGGCTGAGTAATCTGGTGATTCGGCCACCATTTCTTTTCAATAAGGTGTTGCATTGTGCTCGAAGCCACATATTGGGGTGTTTCGGGCATTACTGACATGGCATAGTCGTTGATCTCCTGAGGTGTTTCCTTACCAGCCAATGACGACACAAAACCAGTAATCACCTCACGACAGTTATCGCCATCAAAGGCGTGACCAAACTGATTAACAGCCTCTACATATTCTGGAGTCTCAGTACCATCGTAGAAACAATATACACCGTCAACGTCTACTAAAGCGCCTTTGTGGCCTGTCGTCATCAGCGTCTGACGGCATACGGGCGTTCCAAGACTGTGACCTACAAAGACAGCATCTTTGATGCTGTTGACATTCAACACTTCATCGATGGCATGAGCAAAGAAATCAAGTGTGTATTCCACATGTGGCTTGTCACTCTGTCCGTAGCCAGGCAGATCGACGAATACGAGTTGCAGGTCATTGTCGTCTCGGAAAGCCTCGAACTGCTTCTCCCACGTATTCATGTCACAGCCGAAGCCGTGAACGAAACAGACAGTTTTTGCATCAGAGCCAACCGACTCATTCCATAATTTATAATGTACGCGGATACTATCGTCGATAGTGGCGTATTCTGACTTCAATTCGCTGAGCGTCTGCGGCTGGTTTCCACAGCTTACCAGCAACAGGGCGAATAACAAATATAAAAGTACTTGTTTCATCTTTTTTGCTCTAATTTCATTACTCTTACTGGACAGTCTGAGCCCACTTCCAGATTGGGACATAAAGTTTCCTCTCCAGTATCCACGAATCCACACTTCCCCATCACTCGGCCAGAAGCCGGGTTTGAAGGAAAGTAGTCACCCCAGAGTGTAGTGAATCCCTTTTCATTAAAACAGTAGTCGATGACCATCTGAAGTGCTTCAGTGCAGATGCCTTTGCTCCAATACGGACGGGCTATCCAATACCCCACCTCCGCATGATCTTCTGCAATCTTCAGGTTTGATGCGGATGCCGGGAGGTAGCCCACACAACCAATGGCCTCTCCTGACTCTTTCCATATCACTGCCCACATCCCTTCTGCATTGAAGACAGTTCGAATAATCTCCAGACTCTCCTCAACCGACTTATGTGGTGGCCATCCGGCACGAGGCCCAACTTCTGGGTCACTGGCGTATTTAAACAGCGTCTCGGCATCGCTATCCTGCCATGGGCGTAATAGTATTCTTTCTGTTTCCATCTTCTTTTTATCGTTTGACGATGCAAAGGTACGGATAGTTGCGAGATTTACAAAAAAACTGGGATAAACTGTACAAATATGTGATGAGTGGTAATGTTCATTAATGATGGGTCTCATTTCTACTACTGTCTAATGCCTTCACAATATGAACCCCAAAAGTTCTTGTCTAACATCTGGGGTTCACTTCATTTAAAAAACTCTCTCCAAGAAAGAGTTGTTACATACTATAATCTATGAATAGCCTTGCGCAATTGTTCATCTGTTAGTTTGGCATAAACCTGAGTACTAGTAACAGATCTATGTCCCATCAGTTTGGCAATGGTATAGATGTCCGTACCTTTGTTTAGCAAAGCCATTGCAAAGCTATGCCTGAAGCAGTGAAAGGTTATGTGCTTGTCAATCTTTGCCTTCTCCACCAGCAACGGAACCTCCTTGTTCAGCATGAATTCTGTAAGACCAGGAAATACGCGAGGACCATCCCTGCTTATAGAACGGAGCAGTCTTGTTGCCGATGTTGACAAAGGCAGACTGACAACCGTTTTCGTTTTACGGATAGTCAGGCATATACTTGACTTGTTCTTGTATCGGAGGTTAATGTCCTTCCATTCAAGATTGATAATGTCTGCCCTCCTTAGACCCGTGTAAACAGATAGGAGTGCAGCCTGTTTTACCATCGGGTTTTCTGAGTAGTCCACCTTCTCCAACTGCTGTATCTCGCTTTCTTCAAGATACTCCTTCTTGGTGTCATGGTTCCAGTGGATTCTCTTAACGTCAGCGGTTATGTTGTTCTGGAGTATTCCGTCCTTATATGCAAGTGCAACAACCGACAGGAAGGCATTCAGATATGCCACCGCTGTATTATGTTTAAGTTTACCCGTCTTTTTCCAGCATCTTTCTTTGAAGAGGAACTTGGAGAACTTTTCGCAAAGGCTCACGGACAGATCCTTGAAAGAACATTCGTTGTTACAGAATCTTTTGAAGTGTTTGTAACTACAGTAGTATTTGATACCATAGTATTCACAGCAGTCGTGGAAATAATCCAAGAAACTACTGTTTAGCTGGTCTTTCAGCAGGAAAGAATACTCCTTCTTCACCATTCGCATATACCTGTCGCACCGGATTGCTTCTGCAATCTCGTCGATTATTTCATTGTGATGTTTCTCGATGTCGCTAATCGGGTTCACGTATTTCTCCAGGTTCAGGAATTCATACCTGACTTCCTCGCCCTTCGGATTGACAAAGACTGGATTGTACTCTAAGAACACGGACAGCATGGTTCCTTTGTTCTTTTTCTTTGTTCTTATTGTGACCCTATTCATAGTACTCCTCCTTCCATCTTTTTAAATCATGAGCATTGAATAAGAGAACCCCGTTGTCGTGTTTGATATGCACGATGCTCTGTGCAACAGCCCGAAACAGAGCTTTCCTGTCAGTCTCGATAATCGTCATTGCTTCATCAATACTTAGCCATGGCTTGACATAACACGATGCTTCCGCCCAGGCTGCCATAACGTCTTCCTTGTTATAGCGTTTGAGCCAGCCAACACTGTATGACCTGACACCGTATCTCTTCACGAACTTTAGTAGCCAGCATCTTCCCATGCCTGTCAGCTTTATCAAGCCAGCGATAGAAAATGATGCTTCGCCGATGGGGGAGGTGGGAGTCTCCGGTAGATGTGAATACCAATGGATGAAATCAATCCATCTGACCTGTTTACCACTCTTTCCATTCATACATGGAATAACGCCGTCTTTTACCAGACGGTAAACGTAGCCTTTTGTGTAGCCGGAAAGTGACACGACCTCACTGATTGTGAGATGTCCCTTCGACACTACATTCTGCCACTCTACATCCAAACTATCGTAAGGATCGTAGTAATGTTTGAAATGCTTGTAATTACTCATAATTATTTCAGTCACCTTAGTGTGACATTAATAATATGAGTCCACAAGAGTCATATTGAGTAGGAATAGAGTCGATGATTATTGTGAAAACTTGTGTTTTATGGCCGATTTTAATGCTATTGGATTCGTTTTTGGGTTGTTTTATGCAAATTATTAATTTCCTAGAGGGTAGAAAAAGTTCCTAAAATTAGACGTTTTTTAATAAACTTAATAATCGTAATTCGTTGATAATAAGGTAGTTGTGCTTTTGGTGATAATTTAAAATTTGTTTTTTAAGAAATATGTAACTAATTGATTTTCAACACGTTATACACTTCTATTTGCCCACGCAGAAGTTTTTAAAGATATTTCCTAGTACTTCGTTGGGAGTTATCTGACCGCCAGTAATCTCTGCAAGTGCGTCAAGTGCTTGGCGGAGATCTTCGCTTAGGAGGTCTCCGCTGAGTTGCATCTGAAGACCGTCGATGACTCGCTGGATGCAGTCGTGAGAACGGGTCAGGGCGTCGAAATGACGTGCGTTGGTTACAATAATATCGTTGTCGGTAAGGGTGGGGATGTCGGCAGCCTGGTAGATGGCCTGCTCTAAATCTTCAATTCCCGTTCCAAACTTTGCACTGATAGATATAGATGGGAGATTTAACGTATTATAACTATTGTTATTTGCTTTGTCTGATTTATTTTTAACGATGATAAGTTTTTTATCCTCAGTACGTTGCTGAATATCGCTAATTTCTTTATTTGATGGTTCGCTATCGATAATCCAGAGGATGATGCGGGCTTTGTCGATGGCGGCATAAGTGCGCTCGATACCTATTTGCTCGACGGTATCTTGCGTTTGACGGATGCCTGCAGTATCGATGAAACGGAAGGTGACGCCCTGGATGTCGATGGTGTCCTCGATGGTGTCGCGGGTGGTGCCGTGGATGTCACTGACAATGGCACGGTCGTCTTTCAATAGGGCGTTCAGTAGCGTTGATTTTCCTACATTGGTCTTGCCAACGATAGCCACAGGTATGCCTTGTTTAAGGGCTTGTCCTGTCTCGAAAGAACGAGCTAGCTTGGAGATGTGATTGTCAATTTCTTTCGTGAGTTCATAAAGCTCACTGCGGTCAGCAAACTCAAGATCCTCGTGGTCTGAGAAATCGAGTTCCAACTCCAACAGTGATGTTAGCTTGAGCAGCTGTTCGCGCAGCTGTGCGAGCTTAGAAGAAAAGTGGCCCCTGAGTTGACTTAAAGCCATTTGATGGGTGGCCTGATTAGTAGAGGCTATCAGATCGGCCACAGCCTCGGCTTGAGTGAGATCCATCTTGCCATTGAGGTAGGCACGCTGGGTAAATTCGCCAGGGTTCGCCATGCGACAGCCGTGCTGGATGAGCTGCTCCAACACCTTATTTAATATATAGCGTGAGCCGTGACAGCTGATTTCCGCACTATCTTCGCCAGTATAGCTGTGAGGAGCGCGGAAAACGGAGACCAGCACCTCGTCGATTGTTTGTGGCGACGGAATCGCCACACGCTCGACATTGCCACTATGGTTATTACGCTCGATGATGTGGCCAAAGTGGATGGTGTTGGCCTTGGCGTTGGTGAGGTCTTTGGTGAATATACGAGAAAGAATCTCAAGAGACTGAGCTCCTGAGATTCTGATAATTCCTAATGCGCCACCTGGGGCGGTGGCTAAAGCACAAATTGTTTCGTTCATTTAGATGCGGTCGAGAACCTTCTGGATGATGGTGTCGATAGAGCTCTTGTAGTCGGTGTTCATCTTCTGGGCATAGCGGTTGGCAATAACCATGCAGCAGGTCATAGCGTGGTGACCCAGGAGTGCAGCAAGACCAGCGAGTGCACTGGACTCCATCTCGAAGTTACAAATCTTCATGCCCTCATACTCGAAGGCTTCAATCTTCTTGTTCTGGTCGGGATCGCCTACAGCAGCGCGCAGCTGACGGCCCTGAGGACCATAGAAACCACCACAGGCAACGGTATAGCCCTTGACCATATCGTCGGCAGCAATGCGTTCGATAAGTTCCTGGTCAGCAACAGCTACATAGGGAGCACCCTTGATGGGGTTCCAATCCATGTGTTTCTTGAAAGCTTCCTCCATCTTCAGGTCGCAGACTTCGTTGCGACCAGCATAGAAGTTCAACAGGCCATCAAAGCCGATACTCTTGACAGAGGCGATAAACGAACCGGTGGGTGTGAAGGGCTGCAGACCACCACAGGTGCCGATGCGTACCATAGTGAGGGCACGATGCTCAGGCTTCTCCTCGCGGGTGGCGTAGTCGATGTTGGCCAGCGTGTCGAGCTCGTTGACAACGATGTCGATGTTGTCACAGCCAATGCCATGAGACTGGCAGGTGATGCGCTTGCCTTTATACATACCCGTAATGGTGTGGAACTCGCGCGAAGATACTTCGTGCTCGATGCTGTCGAAGTGGGCAGCAACAGTGTTGACACGAGCAGGATCGCCCACGAGAATAACCTTGTCTGCCAGGAATTCGGGCTTCAGATGAAGGTGGAAGCAAGAGCCATCACCATTGATGATGAGCTCAGATTCGGGGAAATGTTTTTTTGCCATAGTATTACTTGTTTTTAGTTAGAAAAGTGTTTTCTGTATTTCTGATTGTTTTTTCCAAATCGTGAATAGCATTATACAATGTCTGCACTTGTTGCTCGTCGGAGAGAATGTCGGCAGCCATCGCTTTCTTTGCAGCCTTGCCTGCGATGGCGTAGGTCTCGCGCGTCCTGTCGAGCGACTGGCGTAGGTTGTCCTGGCGGTTGCGCAGCGTGGTAAGCTGTTGGTAACGCAGAATATTCTCAGGCAGTTTGAAGTCGGAGAGTTGGTGGTAGGTGATATCGTCGTTGATGACAAACGAGATATTGGAGGAACTGGCCTTGGTATGCTGGTTCTCTTTTACTTCCTCCAAGCGACGAATGGCCAGGCTGTACTGCTCTTCGTCGTACCATGTATCAGCGATACTGCTTATTTGGGCTAAACCATTGATCTCTTCGGGAGTGTAATCTTCGAGATTGTATGTAATACGCTTTTCGGAAGGTACGAAGACGTAGATGCACACCTTGCCTTCCTCTTGGTTGCGATCACTGACAAACCAACCGAGATTGGCATACTCGTCGACGACATAGAGATAGTCGTTGGCTGGAGAATTGAAAGGCAAACCAATATTGATAGAACGCAGGAAACGGTTCTCTTCCTCGTCATAGGTCGTCATATAGATGTCGTAGCCTCCCAAACCTTCAGGGTCACCGTCAGCAGCAAAATAGAAGGTGGTTCCATCGCCCATCATATAGGGATAGTTGACGTGACGGAAGAGTTTCTCATCGTTGATGCCTACTAGTTTTGCGGGTTGCGACCACTCAAGATTGGACTCTTCGCGATAGTAGAGGTTGCTGGTGGAGTCGGTCTCCTGTTGAGAGTAGTAGCACTTGTTGCCTATCTCGTTGAGATACACGAAGTAGCCGTCGTTTTCCTTGATGTGGAAGAAGTCGTCGCCATCTTTGATGGAACCTGTCTCGGGACTGAGACGATAGTATTTGAGGAAACCATCTTTGTCGACCACGATGCTGTCGATAATCATCACTTTCTGCATGGCTGCCTTCATGCGCTCCATTCTCTCCAAGCGCATCTGCTCTTCAGGAGAAATCTTCTGGACACGCTGGACCTTCTTTGTACGTCGGCGTTGTCCTTGTACAGGAATCGCTAACAGCAGGATGAAGAAAGCAACAATCAGTCGTATATTCATTAGTACAGAATTCGTGGTTATAATACGCAAAGATACGAAAAAACCATAAATGGACACCAAAGGAGTGTCTACAATTAAGGAAATTTAATACTCTACGAGCTTCTCTTCTTGCTCTAACGCATGCCAGATGGAGTAGCGCACCTCTGGATTCAGCTGTTCCAGCTGTTGGAAGAGCGTCTGTGCGGTGGTGCGATTAGTGGCCTTCTCGTAGGGACACAGCTTGAGTTGTTTCTCGTAATGCTGCTCCTCGGCATACTGTTGGATGTCAGCCTCCTGACATAAACACAAAGGACGGATAATGGTCAGAGGCATCTTCTTCATCCTGAGCTTGGCAGGCATCGTCGAGAACTGCCCCTGGAAGGTGAGGTTCATCAAGGCAGTATGGATGATGTCATCCTGGTGATGGCCAAGGGCAATCTTGGTACAACCCAACTCCTGAGCGACATTGAAGAGCTGCTTGCGGCGCTGCCAGGAACAGAGGAAGCAGGCGGGCTTCTGTTTGCCCTTGCCCGACGGAGAACCGTCGGGAGTGGTGGCGCTTACGTTGGGAGTAGCCGCAAAGCTGGTGGTAACGATGTGGAGAGGAACACCGAGGCGGTCGCAGAACGACTGCAGGTAGGTGGTGTCTGTCTCGTAATGAATATTGTCCATGCGGACATGCAGGGCTTCGACGGTGAAGTGGGGGACGTTGATCTTGGAACGGCGAGCGACGAACTCCAACAGGCAGAGCGAGTCTTTGCCACCAGACAAACCAACGAGGATTTTGTCGTCCTCGTCGATGAGCTGGTATTGTCCCAGCGCTTTATTGAATGTCTTCCAAAGTCGTTCGTCCAGAGTCATTTATCCATAAATACCAAATAGACGGCACAGATGATAAGGAAGAATGCCAAGATGTGGTTCCAGTGCAGGTGGGTGCCTTGGAACATGATGTTGGCAATGATGCAGAATACGGCCAGCGAGATACATTCCTGAATGACCTTCAGCTGTATGAGGTTGAAGGGGCCACCATTCTCGACGAAGCCGATGCGGTTGGCGGGAACTTGACAGCAGTATTCCAGAAAGGCTATGCCCCACGAGAATACGATGACGCCAAAGAGTGGCCAGTTGCTGCTGGTGCCCGACTCCTGTAACTTTAAATGCCCATACCAAGCGAGCGTCATGAAGACGTTGCTTAGTATGAGCAGTATGATGGTATAAAGTCCGTTCATAATATTTTTGTAATTGCGGGAAACCGCAATTCACACTATTTATTATTCTGAAGGAAATTATCCATGTTCTGGGCAGCACGACGGCCATCGCCCATGGCGAGGATTACCGTTGCACCACCACGCACGATATCACCACCAGCGAAGATCTCAGCACGTGACGACTGCATCTCCTCAGAAACGGCGATGGTGTTCTTACGACCCAGCTCCAGGCCCTCGATAGACTTGGGAACCAGCGGGTTAGGTGATACACCAACAGCAACGATGACCTGGTCGACATCGAGTGTAACAGTCTTACCCTCAACAGGAACGGGGCTGCGACGACCTGATGCGTCAGGCTCGCCAAGCTCCATCACCTGCAGAACGGCCTGCTTGACAGCACCATTCTCGTCGGCAATGTACTCGATAGGATTGTGGAGCGTCAGGAACTTGATGCCTTCTTCTTTGGCGTGTTTCACCTCCTCGAGACGAGCAGGCATCTCCACCTCAGAACGACGATAAACCAGCGTGACGTCAGCACCCAGGCGCTTTGCCGTACGGCAAGAGTCCATAGCGGTGTTACCACCACCTACCACGAGCACGCTCTTGGCTGGATTCAGTGGAGTATCGGTCTTGGGGTTGGCAGCATCCATCAGGTTTACACGGGTGAGGTACTCGTTAGATGACATGATGTTGATGCTGTTCTCACCAGGAATATTCATGAAGTTAGGCAGACCAGCGCCAGAACCTACGAAGATGCCTTTGAAGCCCTGCTTCTCAAGGGTCTCTACGCTGATGGTCTTACCAACGATGACGTCAGTCTGGAAGTGGACACCCATCTTGGCAAGGTTCTCAATCTCTACGTCAACAATCTTGTTGGGCAGACGGAACTCAGGGATACCATACTTCAGCACACCACCAATCTCGTGCAGTGCCTCAAAGACATAGACGTCATAGCCCTTCTTAACCATATCGCCAGCGAATGAGAGTCCAGCAGGCCCAGAACCGACGACGGCAATCTTGATGCCGTTGGCTGGTGCTATCTCAGGCAGAGAGATGTTGCCACTCTCGCGCTCGAAGTCGGCAGCGAAACGCTCCAGATAGCCGATAGCCACAGCGGGCTCGTTCATCTTCAGGTGGATACACTTGCTCTCGCACTGCTTCTCCTGAGGACAGACACGTCCACAGACAGCAGGAAGGGCAGAGGTGTTCTTGAGCACCTTGGCAGCAGCCAGGAACTGACCACGCTCGATGTTCTTGATGAACGATGGGATATTGATGTTGACAGGACAACCCTCCACACAAGTTGGTTTAGCGCAGTCGAGACAACGCTTGGCCTCAGTCATAGCCATCTCCTTGGTGAGTCCGATGTTCACCTCCTCAGTACGGGTGGTAGCACGATAGACAGGATCGAGCTCAGGCATCTTGACACGCTCAATGGCTGTGCGCTCCTTGGGCTTCATGCTCTTTCTAAGCTCATCGCGCCAAGCGGCATTGCGGTCAGTGAGCACTTCGATAGAGTCGTTAGTAGGATCAGCATCCATGACGACATCGGTGGTTTTCTCGCTTGTTGCGACTGAGTCGCAACATACTGAATCCAGATGCTCCTCGTAGTGGGCCAGCTCCTCCTGCTCCTCGCGCTTGAAGGTACCCATGCGCTTGAACATCTCGTCCCAATCGACGAGGGCACCATCGAACTCAGGACCGTCGATGCAGACAAACTTCGTCTTGCCACCAATCGTCAGACGGCAGGCGCCACACATACCAGTACCATCCACCATGATGGTGTTGAGCGATACCTCGCAAGGAATGCCATGCTTCTGAGCGGTAAGGTTAGAGAACTTCATCATGATAGGAGGCCCAATGGCGAAAATCTTGTCGACATGCTCCTGTTCAACGAACTTCTCGATACCAACGGTAACGACACCTTTCTCGCCATAGCTACCGTCGTCAGTCATAATGATGACTTCATCAGATGACTCACGCACCTTGTCTTCCAGGATAATGAGGTCTTTAGAACGACCAGCCATCACGGAGAGCACACGGTTGCCAGCAGCCTTCAGCGCCTGGATGATGGGCAGCATCGGTGCGACACCCAGTCCACCACCAGCACATACTACGGTGCCGTAATTCTCAATCTTGGTGGGATTGCCAAGAGGACCAACCACATCCGTCACGTAGTCGCCTACGTTCAGGGCACAGAGTTTCTTCGACGAGAGTCCAACCATCTGGACTACCAGTGTGATGGTGCCTTTGTCAATGTCTGCACCTGCAATGGTCAGTGGCATACGCTCACCCTTCTTGCCCACGCGGACGATGACAAAGTTGCCAGCCTTGCGGCTCTTGGCAATCAGTGGAGCTTCAATCTCGAAAAGGAAAACCTTCTCAGAGAATTGCTCCTTTCTAACGATTTTGTTCATAAGTATTTGTTTGTTGTTTTTAGTCAATGATGTCGCAACCCATGTAAGGAACAAGGGCTGCTGGAATCTTGATGCCGTTCTCTGTCTGGTTGTTCTCCAGCAGAGCAGCCACGATACGAGGCAGAGCAAGGGCTGAGCCGTTCAGCGTATGACAGAGCTCGGTCTTCTTGGTCTCGGCATTGCGATAGCGACACTTCAGACGGTTGGCCTGATAGGTGTCGAAATTAGATACAGACGATACTTCGAGCCAGCGACCCTGGGCCTCTGAATATACTTCGAAGTCGTAGCAGATAGAACTGGTGAACGACTGGTCGCCACCACAAAGCAGCAGGATGCGGTAAGGAAGCTCCAGCTTCTTCAGCAGACCTTCTACGTGCTCCAGCATCTCCTTATGGCTCTCCTTAGAGTGCTCGGGCTTGTCGATGCGGACAATCTCGATCTTTGAGAACTCGTGCAGACGGTTTAGACCACGAACGTCTTTACCGTATGAGCCAGCCTCACGACGGAAACACTCCGTATAGGCACAGTTCTTGATGGGCAGGTCCTTCTCGTCGAGAATGACATCGCGATAGATGTTGGTGACAGGAACCTCGGCGGTAGGAATGAGATAGAAGTCGTCTACCTCACAGTGGTACATCTGACCCTCCTTGTCGGGAAGCTGACCAGTGCCATAGCCAGAAGCAGCGTTCACCACTGTAGGCGGCATGATCTCGGTGTAGCCGCTCTTGCGGGCCTCGTCGAGGAAGAAGTTGATGAGGGCACGCTGCAGACGGGCACCCTTGCCGATATATACGGGGAAACCAGCACCAGTAATCTTTACGCCCAGGTCGAAATCGATGAGGTTGTATTTCTTAGCGAGTTCCCAGTGGGGCAGGGGATTAGCGATGCCCAGCTTGGGGTTCACGTCCCAGTTGCCAACAGTGTCCTTATCGGTACACTCCTTCAGGTTGGACTTTACCACGTGGTTGTCCTCGGCGGCAGCGCCTTCAGGTACTTCGTCGTAGGGAATATTAGGAATTTGACAAAGCAGACGGGTCATCTCCTCCTGTGAGTCGTTCATGGTCTGCTCCAACTGCTTGTTGGTCTCCTTCATCTCAGAAACCTGTGCCTTAACAGCATCAGCCTCGGCCTTCTTGCCTTCCTTCATCAGACCACCGATCTGGGCAGCCAGTTTCTTGGCCTCACTCAGATTCTTGTCCAACTGCTGCTGGGCTTCACGGCGGCGCTTGTCAACGGCAAGCACCTCGTCGATAGCCTCTTTTGCGTTCTTAAAATGTTTCTTTTCCAATCCGCGAATGACGCGGTCTGTCTCCTCAGTAATGAGCTTCAATGTAAGCATAATCTTCTTTTTTAAGTTTTTGCTTGCAAAGGTAGTAAAAATTATTATAAAAAGATGCGACTTTCTAAAGAAAATCGCATCCTTTCAACAATATTGTAGCTTTTTTCTCGTCGAGCTTATACACGATGCCTAGCGGCATCATTGTGAAAACCTTGACTTCGTCGAGCTTATACAATACCCTGAGCCATCATGGCATTGGCAACCTTCATGAAGCCTGCTACGTTAGCACCCTTCACGTAGTTGATGTAACCATCAGCCTGAGTACCGTACTTCACGCAGTTCTCGTGAATGTCGTTCATGATGCGCTTCAGGTAGTTGTCAACTTCCTCAGAAGTCCAACTCAGACGCTCAGAGTTCTGTGACATCTCAAGACCAGATACTGATACACCACCAGCGTTAGAAGCCTTACCAGGAGCATAGAGGATCTTGGCATCCTGGAAGATCTTGATAGCCTCAGGCAGTGAAGGCATGTTAGCACCCTCAGCAACAGCGATAACACCGTTGTCAATCAGGGCCTGAGCCTGATCGCCATTGATCTCGTTCTGAGTAGCGCAAGGCAGAGCGATATCAGCCTTCTCGTGCCAAGGACGCTCACCAGCGTGATATACTGCATTAGGATACTCCTCAGCATACTCCTTAATACGTCCGCGCTCAACGTTCTTCAGCTCCTTCACATATGCCAGCTTCTCGAAGTCGATTCCGTCTGGATCGTAGATGTAACCGTCTGAGTCAGAGAGAGTCAAGGGGATAGCACCCAGCTGCAGGCACTTCTCAGTAGCATACTGAGCAACGTTACCAGAACCAGAAATCAGCACCTTCTTACCCTTCAGTTCGATGCCACGGGTAGCGAGCATAGAGGTCAGGAAGTATACGCAACCGTAACCAGTAGCCTCAGGACGGATCAGTGAACCACCGAAAGAGAGACCCTTACCGGTCAGCACACCCTGGAACTGGTGAGTGAGCTTCTTGTACTGTCCGAAGAGGTAACCAACCTCACGGCCACCAACACCGATATCACCAGCAGGTACGTCCTCATCAGGACCGATTACGCGATAGAGTTCGTTCATGAATGCCTGGCAGAAACGCATTACCTCAGCGTCGCTCTTGCCACGGGGAGAGAAGTCTGAACCACCCTTAGCACCACCCATAGGAAGTGTTGTCAGAGAGTTCTTGAAGGTCTGCTCGAAAGCAAGGAACTTCAGGATACCCAGGTTTACGCTCTTGTGATA
Organism: uncultured Prevotellaceae bacterium; assembly: GCA_946410305.1. Classification (GTDB taxonomy): domain Bacteria; phylum Bacteroidota; class Bacteroidia; order Bacteroidales; family Bacteroidaceae; genus Prevotella. The sequence continues at coordinate 39,528 of CAMJZV010000015.1, forward strand.
GCGGAGACCACCTTTGTACGGGCCAATGGCGTTGTTGTGCTGAATACGATAACCCATGTTGGTCTGTACGTTGCCCTTATCGTCAACCCATGTGATGCGGAACTCGCAAACACGATCGGGGATGCAAAGGCGCTCGATGAGGTTGGCCTTCTCAAACTCGGGGTGTTTGTTGTACTCTTCCTCGATAGTGGGAAGTACCTGACTTACGGCCTGGATGTACTCTGGCTCATTGGGAAATCTCAGTTTCAGATCTTCTACAACTTTTGCTGCATTCATAATCTTTTTACTTTTTTAAGTTATTATACTATTGAAACTATGTGTTTTTTAAATTTCGATTGCAAAATTAAAGTAAAAACATAGAACCACCAAACATTTTGTTACTTTTTTCATCAAAACAATTACTTTTTGTAATTTAATTGATTTAAATCAAGAATAAAAAGACAAAAAGACGCAATTTTTCTGTGTTCGATAACAATGTGAAATCTTTAGAGGAGTGTCTGATTGCAAAAAGAAAGTGTCGCTCACGCTGTGGTGAACGACAACTCTTCTTTCTCTTGTATCTTATTTATATGGATGGTACTGCCCGCTTGCAAGTCTTGGTTGACGATGAGGTCGGAAACGCCATCCTCAATATATGTCTGTATGGCTCGTTTCAGGGGACGGGCACCAAACTGTACGTCATAGCCCTTTTCGGCGACAAACGCTTTAGCCTCGTCAGACAGGTCGATGGTGTAGTCCAAATCTGCAATGCGTTTGTAAAGTCCTTGTAGCTCTACGTCGATAATCTGCTTGATGGCAGCGAGGTCCAGCTGGTCGAAGGTGATGATTTCATCCAGACGGTTCAGGAACTCTGGCGAGAACTGCTTGGATAGCGCCTTCTGAACTATCTGACGCGCGTGCTCTTTGTCTTGTTCGTTGAGCATCAAGGCTGACGAAGAGCCCGCATTGAAGCCCACGCCACGTCCGAAGTCCTTCAACTGGCGCGTACCAGCGTTGGAGGTCATGATGATGACTGTATTGCGGAAGTCTACAAAACGTCCATTGCCATCCGTCAGTCTACCTTCATCCAATACCTGCAGCAACAGGTTGAAGACGTTGCCATGAGCTTTCTCTATCTCGTCAAGCAGAACGATAGAGTAGGGATGACGGCGTACACGTTCTGTCAGTTGGCCACCTTCCTCGTAGCCCACATATCCCGGAGGTGCTCCAATGAGTCTGCTGACGTTGAACGACTCCGTATATTCTGACATGTCAATACGTATCAAGGCATCGGTAGATCCAAACATGAACTCAGCGAGTTTCTTGGCGAGATAGGTCTTGCCCACACCCGTAGGGCCAAGGAACATAAAGGCACCGATGGGATGGTTGGGGTCTTTCAGTCCTACACGGTTGCGCTGAATGGCCTTTACCATCTTGTCAATGGCCTTATCCTGGGCGATGACGTGTTTCTTCAACTCCTGAGCCATACCCTTCAGACGGATGCCTTCCTCCTGAGCCATGCGCTGTACGGGGATACCCGTCATCATGCTGACGACATCAGCCACCTCTTTCTCTGTGATAGTCTGGCGAACATCTACCTCGCCATCCTGCCACTTCTTGTTCAGCTCCTGCAACTCGCGCTCCAACTGTGTCTGGCGATCACGATAGCTGGCAGCCAGTTCGAAGTTCTGATTACCCACAGCCTCTTGCTTCTTCTCCTTGACATCTTTGATCTCCGTCTCCTTCTCCGTAATCTCAGGAGGAACGTTGGCCGTCTGCAGATGTACACGAGAGCCTACTTCGTCAAGAGCATCGATAGCCTTGTCGGGCATGAAGCGGTCGCTAACGTAGCGGGCTGTCAATTTGACACATGCCTCCAGTGCTTCGTCTGTGTAGTTGACGTGGTGGAAATACTCGTAGCGTCCACGGATGTTGCGTAGTATCTCGAGGGTCTGCTCATTAGTGGTAGGTTCTACCTGTACTTTCTGGAAACGACGTTCCAAGGCACCGTCTTTCTCTATCGAGTTACGGTATTCGTCGAGTGTCGTGGCACCAATGCACTGGATGGTGCCTCGTGCCAGTGCGGGTTTCAGAATGTTAGCGGCATCCATGCTTCCTGGTGTACTGCCAGCTCCAATGAGCGTGTGTATCTCGTCTATAAAGACAATGATGTCGGGGTTTTGTTCCAATTCTTTGACGAGCATCTTCATACGTTCCTCAAACTGTCCGCGATACTTGGTACCTGCTACTACACCCGTCATATCGAGCGTGTAGATGCGCTTATTAAATAAGGTGGGCGAGCAACGATGCATCACTATCATTTCTGCCAGACCTTCTACAATTGCACTTTTACCTACGCCTGGCTCACCAATGAGGATGGGGTTGTTCTTCTTTCTGCGACCCAGAATTTCGATAACACGTTGTATCTCGTTCTCACGACCAATACAGGGGTCGAGCTTACCTAATGCCGCACTTTCCGTCAGATTAGTACCGAAATTATCGAGTACTGGGGTCTTCGACTTAGTCTTCTGTTGCTGCTGGGTAGTGGTCGATTTTCCAGCGGATGAACCGCTGGACACACTATTGCTATCTGCAGCGCTCTCCTCTTCTTCGTAGTCCTCTTCGGGCATTCCGATACCGTTGTTCACATTATCTTTTACGCTGAATAGCGTCAGTACGTCTTCGTAGTTCATGTTGTTAAATTCCAATACTTGTTTGGCACCATTCTCTGCCTGATCATGCAGGATGGCCAGCAACAGGTGTTGCTCGTCGACTCTCGTCGTGCGCTGTAGGCGTGCTTCGAGGACGGCCAGCTTCAGGATGTTGCTTGCCTTCTCGTTGAGTACCAGTTCAGAGGTAGTGATGGGTATTCCTAATTCGTCCTCGCGCACCTTTGTCTCTAACGCGGTCTTGACGGACTGCGGATTGATGTCGAGTCGCTGGAACACGTTAAGCACAGGCCCATCTTTGCTACGCATCAGACCGAGCAACAGATGCTCTGGTCCTACGCTGCGGCTAGCCAGACGGGTAGCTTCCTCACGTGAGAAGGCGAGGACCTCAGATACCTTGGATGAAAATTGACTAGTCACTATATTTTTGTATTTGACAATTTACTATTTGACAATTTTCAAGATGGCAAACATCGTGCCAACACTATTTCTTATCGAGGCCATAGAGATGAGCCAGCGCTGCCACCGCCCTTCTCCAGTCGGTATCAAGCGAGAAACGTGTCATACTGTCAGCACTATTGTAGTAGCTGAGTACGAGTTCTGTATCCTTATCGTTGAACAGTGGATTCGAGTAACTGGCATCCATGAACATCTTAATCATCTTCACTTGCTGTACGTTGGGCTTGGTGGTCGACTCAATGAGTTTCTCCACGTAGAAGTTGACGAAGTTGTCCATGGCGATGGCCTGTTTGTCGAGGAAGATTACGCTGGAGTCTGGCATCTCCTCTTGCATCTTGATAGCCATGTAGTTCAGCGCGTCGAGCTTGAACTGGCTAATCTGTTTCACTACGCTGTTAGCTTTAGGGTCACTAACAGTAGCCTTGGCTTTCTGACGCAATTGGTTATAAGCTTCTTGTCCTTGTGCAGTGGTGGCGATGGCCAGCAGTGCAAATAATATCCATTTCTTCATATCTGTTTCTTTAAGAATAGGTTGTTTGTAATGACGTTAGGCAACTCTTCCTGATAGTGAGTCACCATGATAAGGGTCTTGCCTCTACGCTGACAAAATGTCTCTATGATGTCCTTGGTGAGCCTGCGGTTCCAGAGATCCAGACCATGCAGGGGCTCGTCGAGTATCAGCAGTTGCGGGTCTTTCACGAAGGCTCGTGCCAGCAATACCAATCGCTGTTCTCCACTAGAGAGCTGTAAGAATGGCTTGTCAGCTAAGTCTCCGACGCCAAACATGTCAAGCCACCAGCGACACTTGTCATAGTCTTGTGGGTTGGGCACGGCATATAGTCCGATAGAGTCCATCAGTCCACTGGCGACGATACGGATGGCTGGCAGGTTGCGCTTGTAGCTACGATGCATCTCAGGCGACACGTAGCCGATATGTTTCTTGATGTCCCAAATGCTCTCACCCGAACCACGTGGACGATCAAAGAGGGTAATATCACAGGCATAGCTTTGAGGGTTGTCTGCACATACCAGCGACAGCAGTGTCGACTTGCCGCTACCGTTCTGTCCAGAGAGTGCCCAACGCTCACCATTGCGTACCGTCCAGTTGAGGTCTTCCAGAATGGTGCGTTCGCCATAGCGTATAGAGACATTTTTCATGTCTATGACGTGCTGGCAGTCGTAGTCATTGTCTGTATAGGGAAGTGACAGAATCGCTTCCTGCTGAGAAGGTGACAATACATGGGGTGGAACAGGCTCTTGTGTGCCCATCCATTTGACTTCGCTGACAAATGCAGGTATGTCATCAGTCTTCGACATGACGAGCATGATTTCCATATCCCGTTCCTCTGCCAACAGCTTCAACAGGTCTCTCAGCTGGTCGCGCGTCTCTGCATCCAGTCCGATGAACGGGTTGTCCATGATTAGAAGTTTTGGGTCGGCGAAGAGTGTCTTCGTCAACTGGAACTTGCGCAGTTCACCACTCGACAGGGTGATGATATACTTATCCAGAAACTCCTCCATGTGGAACAACTCATACAGTTGGTCGCGCAGCTTGCGGCGCTCTGCCGTATCCTCACCCGCCAGCAGGTAGGCCCGTTGCAACAGTTCGCCAACGGTGGGCGTCTCGTGGTCTATATCGTGCTGGTTCCAGCGTAGTTGCAGATAATATTGTCCGTCAACGTTCACACCATAGGAGTCAGTAAAGGCGATATAGCGCACCTTGTCTGAGGCCAACTGTTTTCTCAGCTGGTCTACATACAGTGTCTTACCACTTCCGTTACGTCCTGCTATGGCGGTTATTTTTGACATGTCTTGCTAACTTTTTCTTTGTTCTTGACGATAAAGTCCTTCCAACCCTTATAGTGAGCCTGTGACTCTGGGCGATTCATCTGCATGAAGTGACAGTAGGCGGCTCCCAGGGCGTCAGTGGCATCCATAAACTTCGATAGTGCATCCTTGTCGAACTTCAGCATGCGTTGCAGCATGCCTGCCACTTGTTCCTTCGAGGCAGCACCATTGCCCGTAATAGCCATTTTGATTTTCATAGGTGCATACTCATGGACGGGAACGCCTCGCTGGATGGCTGCGGCTATGGCAGTACCCTGGGCACGTCCTAACTTCAGCGTGGTCTGCACGTTCTTGTTAAGGAATGGTGCCTCAATAGCCATCTCGTCGGGCAGATACCCCTCGATGATGCCTGTCACACGCTCGAAGATATGTCCCAACTTCAGGTAGCCGTCACCAAACTTGCGGAGGTCGATGACGCCCATCGTCACCATCTCTGCTTTGTTGCCTTGCACCTTGATGACGCCATATCCCATGATGTTCGTTCCAGGGTCTATGCCCAATATCACTTTTTCCATTACGTTGGCAAAGGTAGTGTTATTTGTGTAAAACACCAAATAAAATGGGCATTACTTTCGTTTGATGCTAAAGAATCCCAAACGGTGACGATGTCCTTTCTTGTGGAGTGACTTGAGAATATACATGCCTTCTGGCAGACGACTGATGTTAATCTGCTGACGATTAGTGAAGGTCTGCAGCGTACGTCCTTTCAGGTCGCAGACCATGAGCAGGTCGGCATCGAAAAGGTTGCGCTGTGGCACGTTGAGCAGACGGCCATTGTTAGGCAATAGCTTCGTCTGGACAATGGGTGCCGTCGTCGTTTCCACATAGCGGATGGGCGCACTCTCGTTGCCGTAGCGGTCGAGGGCTGTGACAGCATAGTGCAGCATGGGCTTGTTGGCTGTGCGACGAATGCTTATCTGTTGTCCTGCATGGCGTATGACAATGAGGTTCTCAGGTCGCGTGATGTCAACAGGCTCTTCCGTTGAGGCATATATATTATATAATAGGTATGGACTGTCGCTGCGGTCTATAGCACCGCTCCACGAGAGGTTGTCGCCTCCTTGTGTGTGCTCCACATTCAGTAGTGTGGGGGCTGTCGGGGCAATGCTCTGTGCCCATGTCATAGGTGGTGTAAGTGCAGGATGGCGGTCTGTCTGGAGCATGAGGTCATAGACTCCTTTCACGTTATCTAACAGGAATTTCGTACGGAAATGGCAATGACCTATCCCCAACTGACGGGTAACGCAGAGTTGTCGTTTCACCTCTGCCAGTGGCCAGTTGCGCTCTGTCGGATGTAGCATGTAGGTTCCCAATCCTGACACGATGGTGCGTCCGCAGCTCTGCTCCTGCCAGTCGATGGCAAATGGGTAGAAGTTGTTGCCCGAGAAGTACATCATCGGGTAGAGCTGATCCATCAGTCCATCGCGCAGCCAACCCTGTGCATCCTGTGCTACGCGGTTGTAGGCATCCCAGCCATTTGAGCGATAATGCGACAAGTTACCAAATTTGCCAATGGGTGAACAGCTCATCTTTACCCATGGCTTGTGTCGCTTGACCCGTTCGTTGACGCGACGGACAATACGGGTAATATTCTCATGATACATCCTGCCGCGCCACGTTTCCGGATAGCGGATATAGTCCAGGTGGATGCCATCGATGTCATAGCGTGTGGTAATCTCCTCACAAATGTTGGCGATATAGTCTGCCGTTCCGTAGGCCTCAGGATTCATGTAACCCTCCTCACCGATACGCTTTACCAGTGACGGATAGCGTCGGCGCACCCATTTGCAGCCTGCCGTGTTCCATTTACCAATGGGGATAGCCACTACCCAGGCATGTATCTCCATACCACGTCGGTGGCACTCGTCGATGGCAAACTGTAGCACGTCGTAGCCAGGTGTCTTTCCTGGTACCCCAGAGAAGCTGCCCTCCCACGGCTCTAGATCAGATTGGTAGGCGGTAGTGGCACGAACACGTGTCTGAAACAACACCGTATTGACGTTGATGGCCTTCAACTGGTCGAGCATCCTGCAGAGATCTTCCTGCTGTCGCTGGATGCCCATGCCTTCGTGTGCATAATTCTTGGGCCAGTCCAGTCCACCGAGGGTTGTCAGCCATACCGCTCGCACCTCATGTTTCGGTTGGGCAGCCACAGAAAGCACACAGAATATAAGGAATATGTAAAGAAATCTTTTCAATTTTCAACTTTTTGCCTGCAAAGGTACAAAATATTTCATAATTCATAATTCATAATTCATAATTATTCGTACCTTTGCAACGTTTTACATAACTAACACCGAAAAAATGATTACTTTTTCTTTGAGTTTTGTAGCTCTTATTCTGGGTTATCTGTTTTATGGTCGTTTTGTATCCCACATGTTTGGCCCTGACGACCGTGTTACTCCCGCTGTAGCAAAAGCTGACGGGGTTGACTACATTGTTCTTCCCAACTGGAAGGTTTTCATGATTCAGTTTCTGAACATTGCAGGTACAGGACCAATCTTTGGTGCCATTATGGGTGCTAAGTTCGGTCCAGTAGCTTATTTGTGGATTGTTCTCGGTTGCATCTTTGCGGGAGCCACTCACGACTATCTCAGTGGCATGCTGTCTATGCGCCATGATGGTGCCAGTTTGCCAGAACTGATTGGTAAGTATCTGGGTAAGACGACAAAAGCTATCATGCTAGTATTTACTGTGTTGCTGCTTATTATGGTGGGTACGGTGTTCGTTTATTCACCTGCTGAGATCTTGCACACGATGGGTGGCGAGACCATGATGTGGGTAGGCATTATCTTTGTCTATTACATCATCGCGACGATGCTTCCTATCGATAAGATAATAGGTAAGATATATCCATTATTTGCCTTCTCGCTGCTCTTCATGGCTGCAGCCCTGATGATCGTACTCTTTATCAAGATGCCGCACCTGCCAGAGTTGTGGACGAATTTCTACAATATGGGTAAGGAAGCACAGCCTGAGAAATGGACGGATGCCATCTTCCCTGCCTTGTTTATCACGATTGCTTGTGGTGCTATCTCTGGCTTCCATGCTACGCAGAGCCCACTCATGGCCCGCTGTGTGAAAAGCGAGAAGATGGGACGCCCCATTTTCTATGGTGCTATGATTACCGAGGGTATGGTAGCACTCATCTGGGCTACTGTTTCCATGTGGTTCTTCTATGGTGACCCCACACCAGGTTACGAGCTGATTGCTGGTGCTGAGAAAGGTTTCTATACCTCTGCTCCTGCTGTTGTCAACCTCGTTTGCAACGACTGGTTGGGTGTTGTGGGAGCCATCTTCGCAATGCTGGGTGTCGTTGCTGCACCTATTACCAGTGGTGATACTGCTTTCCGCTCTGGTAGACTGATTGTTGCAGAGTGGTTGAAGATGAACCAGCGCCCCATTGCCAAGCGCCTGATGATCTGTATCCCGATGTTTGGTGTGTCGATAGCTATGCTTGTTTGGCAGATAGAGAATCCTGATGGCTTCAACACCATCTGGCAGTATTTCGGTTGGAGCAATCAGGCATTGTCTGTATTCACCTTATGGACGCTGACAGTTTATCTGGTACGCAACAAGAAGTGCTTCTGGGTGACGCTTATTCCTGCCTTGCTGATGACCACCGTCTGCTCTACCTACTTCTTCGTATCGAAGCAGATGCTTGGACTGAATGATACTGGCTATATCTTTGGCCTTGTCTGTCTGGTTGTTGCCTGTATCTGGTTTGTCCTTTGGTATCTTAAAGAAATTAAAATCATCAAATAAAATAATAGTAGCATATGTTAAGTATTGATTTCTATAGGCCTAACTACGACATGGATGTCAAGGAACTTGTAGACAAACTGATAGACCTCTCGTTTGCAGAGGATATTGGTGATGGTGACCACACCACCTTGTGTTGTATTCCTGAGGATGCGATGGGTAAGTCGCACCTGCTCATCAAGGAAGATGGTATCCTGGCAGGCGTAGAGGTTGCCAAAGAGGTGTTCCATCGTTTCGACCCCACCATGCAGGTTGAGGTGTTGATGCAGGACGGTGCCCGTGTCAAGAAGGGCGACATCGCCATGATAGTGACTGGTAAGACGCGTTCACTGTTGCAGACCGAGCGCCTCATGCTGAACATCATGCAGCGCATGAGTGGTATTGCCACCATGACCGATAAGTATGTGCAGCACCTGAAGGGTACCAAGACCCGTGTGCTTGACACGCGTAAGACCACTCCTGGCATGCGCATGCTGGAGAAGCAGGCTGTCAAGATTGGTGGTGGCTGTAACCACCGTATCGGACTGTTCGACATGATTCTGCTGAAGGACAACCACGTAGATTTCGCTGGTGGCATCGTCAACGCTATCGAGCGCTGTCACGCTTATCTCAAGGAGAAGGGTCTCGACCTGAAGATTGAGATTGAGGTACGCTCGTTCGACGAGCTTCAGCAGGTGCTCGACCACGGTGGTGTAGACCGCATCATGCTTGACAACTTCTCTGTGCCTGACACAAAAATTGCCGTTGACAAAATCAACGGTCGCTATGAGACGGAGTCCTCTGGTGGCATCACCTTCGATACCATTCGTGACTATGCCGAGCAGGGTGTTGACTTCATCAGCGTTGGTGCGCTGACACACTCTGTCAAGGGACTTGACATGTCATTCAAAGCATGCTAAGACTCACATTTCTTCTATGCTGTGTGCTATTGCTGACAGGCTGTGGTTCTGATGAATCCGAGCCTGTCGGCATTCATGATGTCGCTTATCAATCGCCCGTCGACTACGAGATAGTCCTTGCGGGCAATTTTGGTGAGCCACGTCCGTTCCATTTTCATGGTGGCTTGGATGTCAAGACCGACAATCAGGAGGGCAAGCTCATCTATTCCATTGCCGACGGCTATGTCAGTCGCCTGACCATCAATATGTATGGCTTCGGCAATGCCATCTACGTCTCTCACCCTGATGGCAACACCAGTGTCTATTGTCATCTGAAGCGCTTCGACGATAAATACGAGGCTCTGCTTCAGCGCACAGGCAAAGACACGCTGTCTCTGGTTTTGCCAGCGAATAAATATCCCGTCAAGGCTGGCGACCTCATTGCCATCAGTGGCAATACGGGCCACTCCACAGGTCCTCATTTGCATCTGGAACTGCATGACACCAAGACGTGGGTGCTGCGCGACCCGTTGATAAAGCTGGCCAGCATTATTGCTGACACCGTTGCTCCGCAGGCTCACTCCTTTATGGCCTATCCCCAGGATGGCGAGGGCGTCTTCAATGGTGGCTTTACCAAGCAGACCTTCGGCTTCGGACAACCAGACACCAAGGTGCAACACAGCGAATGGACGCTGAACCGCGAATTCACGGCGTGGGGCAGGGTAGGCTTTGCTCTTTGGGCTGATGACTATAGCGAGAAGACCTACAATCACTATGGCATCCGCTATACCCGGTTGCTGGTTGATGGTCAGGAGGTGTTCCATAGCGATGTCGACAGCATCCCCATCAGCTGTCAGCCAGAGGTCAACCAGTGGGGTGACTACGACCACTGGCGCCACAAGCGCATCTGGTATATGAAGTCGTTCCGTGAGCCAGGCATGCGACTGCCCATTCTGCATACCAACTTCGAACAAGGTGTTGTCTGCTTCTCTGAAGAACGTCCTTACCAGCTCACCTATGTCCTGCGTGACTACCAGGGCAACGAGTCACGCTATCATTTTACCGTTCATGGTCAGCGTTATGTAGGCATCACGCCACGTCCGCATCGCACATTACTTAACAGCTATCAACTGTTTGGTCAGATTATTTGGCCGTTACGTTCTAATCGTAGAGATTTTAACACATAACATTATGAATAAATTAGTACTTATAACAGGAGCGACAAGTGGCATCGGACTCGGATGTGCACGTAAGTTCGCAGAAAATGGTGACCGTCTTATTCTTACTGGTCGCAATGAACAACGGTTAGCAGAGATTTGCCAAGAACTTAGTGATAAAGGCACAAAGGTGATGACTCTTACTTTTGATGTCAGAGACCGCGAGGCCGCTAAGAAGTGTATTAACAACTTACCTACTGAATGGCGAGCTATTGACGTCTTGGTGAATAATGCAGGTTTAGCTCTTGGTCTTGAGCCTGAATATGAGGGAAGTCTTGAAGACTGGGAGACTATGATAGATACGAACATCAAAGGTCTACTGACGATGACACGTCTGGTGGTGCCTGGTATGGTGGATCGCAATCATGGACATATCATCAATATTGGTTCTGTTGCTGGCGATGCTGCCTATGCAGGAGGTAATGTTTACTGTGCCACTAAGGCAGCTGTCAAGGCACTTTCTGACGGTCTGCGTATTGATGTGGCCAATACTGCTATCCGTGTAACCAACTTGAAGCCAGGATTGGTGGAAACCAACTTTAGTAATGTCCGCTTTCATGGTGACACCGAGCGTGCTGCTAAATTATATACAGGTATTAAACCTCTGACTGGTGAGGATATTGCCGATGTTGCAGTTTATGCAGCCAACGCTCCAGAGCATGTACAGATTGCCGAGGTCCTGATACTTGCTACGCATCAGGCCAGCGGTAGTGTAATTGTCAGGAAGTGATAGGCTAACAGCCTATTACCTCTTGATATCATGGTCCCTGACAAATCCTTTTGTTCGCCACTTCCCTGATCGCCATCGGCGCACGAGAATGACGCCACGGATGTTTTCGTCTAGAGCGAAACCTATCCACATGCCTACAAGACCATAACCCAAGGGAATACCGATGAAATAGCTCAAACCTACAGCGATACTCCATTGGAATATGACACCGACAACAAAGGGATATACGATGTCCCCCGTAGCTCGTAGCGTGCTGCCGGCAAAGATGTTCGACGTACGACCAATCTCTAGGAATAAGTCGACAACAAAAACCCACACACCCATGGCGATGATTTCCTGATTATCGGTAAAGGCGCTGAGAATAGTGTGTCCAGAAAATGCTAGTATCGCAGAACCTGTCAAGGTGATAATCATCGACCAACGGTAGAAATAGTTGCCCAGCACATAAGCTGCCTGATGGCGTCGCTGACCTACCAGATGCCCAACAAGAATGTCTCCACCCTGTGTGATACTGAGGCAGAAGAGGAAGACAAACATGATGACATTGAAGCAGTAGGTTCTTGCTGCCAATGCCTCATTGCTGATCTGGTTGATGAAATAAGTGATGACAACCTGTGAGAGACTATATGATATATTCTCACTCATGGCAGGAATTCCAATATGTAACAGATTCTTCAGTTCCTGCCAAGGAAGTGGACGGAAGTAGCTGAGTGGGAAACGTGGAATATGTACCTTGAAATGGATGGCACCCAGCAGTAGCATGGATACAGCGCGGCTGGCTGCTGTGGCAATTGCAGCACCCTCGACACCCATCTGTGGACAGCCCCAACGTCCGAAGATTAGGGCATAGTTGCCAAAGATGTTGATGATATTGACAATGCCTGTCACTACCATCGGATAGATCACCTTGTCGGCACTACGCAATGAGGCAGAGAACGTTAGCGACAAAGCCTGAAAAAATGACAGTGCACCAGTCAGTCGCAGATACACTAGTCCGTCGTCCATTAGCTCTGGTCGCAGTCCCATCAGCTGTAGTAGCTGCTCAGCATAGAAAAAGAGTAGGGCGCTGACCACCAAACCGAGCACCAGATTGACCACCAAAGCCATTCCCACCACCTGTACCAATCGCTTTCTAAGTCCTGCACCGATATACTGTGCACAGAGGATGGCAGCACCCATCGAGAAGAACTGATATACCAGGAATACCAATGAGATGAGTTGGTTGTCAAGCCCTACCGCTGCCACGCTATTGTCACTATAGCGACTCAGCATGACTGTGTCGACAGCACCCAACAGCATAACCAACGCCATCTCGATGAATACCGGGATGGTGAGCACTTTCAACTGTTTTTTCAGAGAGTGATTAGACATTAAAAAGATGAGTCTAGCGTAATTTCGGGTGCAAAGGTACAAATTAGTACGCGAAATAACAAAATATATTTGCTTTTTTAATATCTTATTTGTACCTTTGCCTGTTGATATGAGATACAGCACAAATACACAAGGTGAATACGACCATTATCAGGTGACAGAGGAACAGCCTCTGTTGGAGTTCTTGTTGGCTAATGTCAAGCAGACGAAGAATAAGGTTAAGTTGACGCTGCAAGGGCAGGGTGTAAAGGTGAATGGCAAGACGGTTACACAGTTCGACTACTTGCTGCAACCAGGTATGAAGGTTGCCTTCTCGAAAACCAAGCGCAACCAGCAACCCTTCCGTAGCCGTTATGTGCGTATTGTCTACGAAGACCGTTGGCTCATCGTCATTGAGAAGCAGCCAGGCATTCTGTCGATGGCAGGCGGTCACTCGTCGTTGAATGTCAAAACAGTGCTTGACGATTATTTCAAGAAGTCGCGCCAGAAATGTACAGCTCATGTGGTACACCGTCTGGATCGTGACACCTCTGGACTGATGGTCTATGCCAAGGATATGGAGACTGAGCAGGTGCTGGAGCATAACTGGCACCAGATTGTCTACGACCGCCGTTATGTCGCTGTACTCTCTGGCGAGATGGAACAAGATGACGGCACTATCGAGAACTGGCTCAAGGACAACAAGGCCTATGTCACCTATTCTTCGCCTGTCGACAATGGTGGCAAGCTGGCTATTACCCACTTCCACGTGCTAGACCGCACCACCGATCATTCGCTTGTGGAGTTTAAGTTGGAGACAGGTCGTAAGAACCAGATTCGTGTACATGCTGCTGATATGGGACACCCTGTCTGTGGCGACGTGAAATACGGTAATGGTGACGATCCGTTGCACCGCTTGTGCCTGCATGCTTGGCTGTTGTGTTTTGAGCATCCCTGGACCCATCAGCCAATGGAGTTTGAAACCACTATCCCCGCACCATTTAAACACTTATTCAAATGATTGGAGGTAATTTTACTTATTATCTAGCCATCCTGGCACTCATTATTATCGGTGCGCTTGTCGTCAAGCGCATCGCTTCATGTCTGGTGAAGACCATTATCACGCTGATACTGATTGCGCTTGGCGTGGCAATCTACTATTATTTCCTTAGATAAGCAATAGTCCTATAGCTACGCAGAGTCCGTAGACCAACATGTTGCGAGCAGTTTCTCCCAGACATTCATTCAACTGTCTGCCATGATTGATGCGCTTCATCTTTTGCCACGTCAGCACATGTAGCAGCAGGTAGAGAAAAGGCAGTATGAAAGCCAGCACATGACCGTTTATCCAGAAGACGACACCTGCCAGTACAGCGACGATGCCCAGCGATAGGTATAGCCATTCTGCTGCCTCTTCACCAATCTCCACCACCAGTGTTTTCTTGCCGTCCTCACGGTCGTTGTCTCTATCCCGATAGTTGTTGATAACGAGCAAGCCGTCAATCACCAGTCCACAAGCTAGCGAAGCGATGAATACCTGCCATGTACAGGTGTGCAACTGTATATAATAGGTGATGCAGACAGGAACGATACCGAAAAAGATGATGACCAGCACGTCGCCCATTCCAATATAAGATAGGTGTGTGGTGTAGAGGAAGCAGAACACAACGCAGAGGATGCCTATCATAATCATCTCCATACCACCAAACCAGACGAGTGGCAGTCCTACTGCACAAGCTGCACATGTCGTCACAGCAATAGCTCGCTTCATGGACTCAATCTTTACCCATCCCTGTGTGCAGGCTCTCAGTGGTCCCAGTCTGCGGTCACTGTCATCGTTGCCGCGGGCATAGTCGAAGAAGTCGTTGATGAAGTTAGCATCAATTTGCATAAGTAGTGCAAAGGCCATACATAGCAGAGCAGCCGTCCAGCTGAAAGTATTGCTGACGAAGTCGCGTGAGTCAACCCATGCCAGTGCCAGACCAATCAGTACAGGTACGGCAGCACCCGTCAGCGTTTTCGGACGGGCAGCAAGCAACCATGCCTTCAGTGAGTCTTGTATGACGTTCTCTTCTTTCATTGAGGTTTTTAACAATTCATTATTTTGAGATCTGTTCTTCCGCCCAGAGTCTGTCAAACACGGGGCGCATCTTGGTTGGCTCTGCTATGAGCTGGCGAAGCTCGTTGAGTTTACGTTCATTCTCTGAGCCCTGAATCCAAAGGCGGATATATCCGTTTACAGAGTATTTCTCATCCATGTGCTGCATGAAACGCTGCCAATGTCCCTCCACGTCTAACTGTGGATAGTTGGCCAAACCATACTGGATAGTGCGACGGATAACAGTTTCTGGTTCTATGTCACGATCAGCCTCAGCCACAATCTTACCATAGATGCTGCGGGGAGCACGTGATGCTGAAGCACGATGGTCTTCCACTGCTTCCTTCATCAGCTGTAGTTGTTCAGTAGAGAACCAACGTTTCAGGCGAGCATCAGCAATGAGGATTTTTCCGCTAGTCAAGTGATGAATCGCTCTAGGACCAGACAATCCCAAGTCGTGATAGGCTGCAATGGTATATGCCATATTCATGTCAGCTCCTGTCTTACGCGCCAGGTCTAAAGAGCGACGGATAACACGCGTCACATGCTCCATGTTGTGCGCCTTGTCGAAGGCTGCATACTGAGGCAGAATCTGCGTTTCAACAAATTCCACCAAGTCGAGTGAAGGATTATTAGTCATCATATCTCTAAACTCTTAATACTTAACTCCTAATTATAAAAGTTCCATGAAACACCGACTCGTAGTACACGTGTGTTGGTCGGATAATGGGGTGTTAGGAAATAGTCCTTTGAACCACTGCTGGCATTCACATGATTCATAGCGATGAAGAAGCGGGCACGCTTTAGGTGCATGTTAGCATAGACATCAACGAATGGGTAGTTACCGATTCTTACCGTGCTGTTGCCATTAGTCTGTACGGCAAACTGGCCGATCTGTGGCAGATAGTCAGGAGCCTCATAGGCTGTAAAGTAGGTCACGCAACCTCCTAGTTCTACGCTTAATACACGAGCTATCTTGAACTTTAGATAAAGGTTTGAAAACAGGTTCAGCGTGGGTAGTGGCAGCACGCTTTTCATGCTGGCATTCTGGTAGGTTACCACGTTGTCCCAGTTCAGCGGTCCCAATGTAAAGTCCTGCTTCAGCTGCAGCGTCAGTACATTGATGTTTGTGGCCTCTTGGAAAATGCCTCCCGTCAGTGATGTACGGCCTTTCTCATTGTATTCATAACTCATGCCGAAGTAGGTGTAGTTCTGAATTTCGTCAATAGCTACACGCACGCTTGTTCGTGTTTTATCGTAGCCGAAGACACCTTCTATGTGTGTATGTGTCTCGGGACTCAGCGCATTCTCCCACCAGAGGTGTTTTGAGTGATAGTTCCTCACAAAGTAGACGGGTGCTTTACGGGTAAAGTTTGCCTTAGCTGCAAGTCTGACAGTGTCACCAAACAACGGGAAATTCAGGTCGGTACTAAAGTTCAAATCCAGCATACCAGGGTCGGCACCAGCAACTCCGATCTCTGCACCCACATTGAAGTGGAACGTGTGACCTTGTGTCTTTGATAGCAGACCACCCACAGTTAGGTCGTACTCCGAGTTGCGGTCCATGTGGTAGGCAGTGGCTCCGTTCTCTATGTTAGGCATCTGGTAGTTACGCTGCTCGTAGGCAACAAAGCCTTTTAAGCCCGCTTTCATATACTTATTAAAGCCTTCTAGCAATGCTAGTGCAAAGGTGTTCTTGATGCTGGTGAATTTATATTTGTCGTAGATGGCCGTACCAGCATATTCGCCTTCATAGTCCAAATCATAATAGGTATTGGCATAATAGTTCTCGGGCGAGGAATATGCCTGATAGATTCGGTCGTAGTTGTTGATGTCGAGGGTATGGATGAAGCTGGTGACGGGCACGTATTCACGCTTCATATTGGCTTCCAAACTGTCCTGTTCGTGATGTACGGCCAGCACGCTGTCGAGCGATTCAGTAGAGTCAATCTTAATACGTGTGGTATCTGCTTGTTGTTTGTCGTCTATATCGGTATCGGGTTCGTTACCCATAATCTTGGCGTCAGCAGGACGTCCTATAGGGGCGTCACTTGCAATCTTTCCATCTCTTCTTCCTTTGGGAGCCTCTTCGTCATCCTTGTCCAGCTTGCTATCCTTTGCATGCTGTTTGGCTGATGCTGCAGCAAACTGGCGGGCCTTGATTTCTTCATCTGTCATTTTGACTTTGCGGTAGAAACCGATGTTGTAACGATGAGTCAGGAAGAGGTGCTGCGACTTATTACGATTCCAGTTCTTCGACAACACAGTGGGTATTTCATTCTCAGAAAATTGTTCAGTATACAACTCTGGATGCGTGATATAGTTATCGTTGGTAATACCGCCATTTTCGGTGGCTTTATGCTGATAGGCCGAGGCCAAGATGTGCATCTGGTAACGGTCGCCACGATATGAACCGAACAGCGATGCACGGAAGTGTGACTGGCTCTGATTCTGGTAATAGCCACGGGCATAGTAGTAGTCTAAGTCGAAGCCAAAGCCCAGTCTTTTGTTGGCATTTACGGCAAATTTTGCATCTATATGGTCCTCACCGTCCTGTTTGTTGCCACAGTTGTCGTAGCTGATATTGGTGTAGGGCGATAACGTGTTCAAGAAGTGAAACTGGTTGGGCTCTTTGCGCATGTAGTCATAGCCATCGACAAAGTAGAACTCGCTAAGTGACTGGCGGTCAATAAAAATACGACTTAGGCGTGTTGTATAGTTGCTGCCCAGCGAGTTATACTCGCCATAAAGTCCGGTGTTGTAAATGGAGTTCTGATAGAGGTGGGGCATCGTGTCCAACTCGCAGGGGGTGATGTCGCCAAATCGGCGGTCAACAGTCCATGCCCATACACCCTTAGGAATCTCTTTGTTGCTGCCTAAGGAGTCGCGACGGTTAGGGTTGAAGTTGCCGTTGGTGGTGCCGTCTGCATTATAGCTTTGTCTGACGTTACCGTTGGCATCCAGCTCTTGAAACACTTGCGCCTGCATGGTGGTCATGCAGGCTGCCAGCAGGAGGTATAGTATGTTTCGTCTTTTACTCATGTTGATTTAATCATTCTCAGTCCCGACTCGATGAACTTGATAATCATGGAGGCCAGAATAATATATGTTCCCGTCTCGCGGTTGCCGGTATAGTAGATGTACATACCTATCGCTGCACCAAGTATAAAGATTAGGTTCAGCCAGTTACGAATCACCTTTAGACTCATTTCAGCAGGCTCTCGAATTTGTTGAACAGGAAGTCTTTGCGGTCAATAGTCTTGCGACGGAACTTGCCAGACAATGGCAACAGACGGGTTCCCTTCTTGTTCAGTGCCTCCTTGTCGCTAATCCACTCCTCGGCAGTATAGTGCTGGGGCTTGCGGTTCTCTTCATAGATATAGCGGATGTTTGACATCGTGATATTTGCCTTGCCATCCATGCAACTCACCTTGAGAACATAGAGCATACGTGTCTGGTCTAGCATGAGAGGGGTCGACTTGAATACCAACCACTCATTGAACGTAGCCCCTAACTCGTGCTTCTCTTTGTCGTCGACAACAATGCGTGCATCTTGCTGGTTCTTCTCGCCAGTCATTTTCTGGAGATAGGCTTTGACAATGTCATAAACCTCGTCAGCAGTTTTACTAGAAGCATCGATGGTTGTACTGAACACCACCTTTCCATTCACTTCCGTCACAGCGCCTTTCAGGTATTTGGCATCTTTCACTACTTTCTTTACTTCGGTATCTTCCACCTCTGCTTTCTCCCAGGTGTTGTGTTGTGCCCAAAGGCTCAGAGACGATAGTGCCATAAAGGCTATCATAACAATCTTTTTCATGTCTTATATCACTATGTTATTTCAGATGTACAAAGGTAAGCCTTTTCTCTGAAATGACCAACTATTTTTTGTTATTTTCACTTTTCATCTCTGTCTTTACTCTTGTCTTCCAATTCACAAATACCTAAATACATTTAAATCTGATGATAAAAATGGTAATTATTTCGTAATTATCGCTATATTTGCACAATCATCTATGATAGATAACAGATATTCATTCCATGATACAGAATAATAAGAGAGCAATTGTTATTGGAGCGTCATCGGGTATTGGCTATGAAGTGGCAAAGCTGCTCGTCAAGGAAGGTTGGCTAGTGGGAGTCGCTGCCAGACGTGTACAACTGATGCAGAACATCGGAGCTGTAGCAATTGAACAGATTGATGTTACTTCAGAGAATGCCACAGAGTTATTGCAACGACTTATCAGTAAAACAGGAGGTATGGATCTATTCTTCTATGCTTCGGGGATCGGCAAGCAGAACCGTGACTTGCAGGAAGACATAGAACTAGCAACGCTTCAGACCAACGGAGTAGGCTTTACGCGTATGATTGGTGCGGCATACAGATATTTTGCGCAGCAGGGTAGGGGGCATATCGCGGCCATCACGTCCATAGCTGGTACCAAGGGGCTGGGCCCCGCACCTTCATACTCGGCAACGAAAGCCATGCAGAACGTCTATATACAAGCATTGGAACAGCAGGCTCACGCTCGTGGCCTCAACATTCACTTTACCGACATCCGTCCAGGCTTCGTTGACACAGCACTACTCAGTGGTAATTATCATTATCCTATGATGTTGAAGCCCGAAAAGGTAGCAATGAAAATCATTCGCGCCATCAATCATCGTCAGCATGTTCGCGTCATCGATTGGCGCTATCGTATACTAACAGCTATCTGGCGCAGGATTCCCCGTTTCCTTTGGCGGAGATTCAAATTTTAGTACAAAAAACCAAGGAGCCAGAGAGGAATCTGGTTGTCTTTTCCAATCTCTGTATTATAGCGGGCGTAGATGGTGTCGGGGGAATAGCGTAATTTGCCTCGTGCATTGGCATCGCAGATGCGGAATTTCAGTTTACCATCAACTAAGTAGAATGGGTCTCGGCCTGTCTGGTTAACCTTATGGTCTTTCCACATCGAGTTAACGAAAAATGTCTCCATAGCCGTTTGCTTCTCCACATGAATGGGATAGATGGCATAAAGCAGGTTGGAGTTGTGGAGCATCACCTTCGAGGGCTTTTTGGGGAAACTCTCTCCAATAGGATAGATCATGTTAAGCAGGCGCGCATCTGTGAGATACTTAATATAGTTCATCACAGTAGCGCGACTGGTCTCGATGTCTTGAGCAAGTTTTGACACGTTAGGTGCTTTCGGACCCTCTTCAGCCAGCTGGTAGAACAGCTTCTTAATCTTGGTAAGATACTTCAGCTCAATTTGTTTGATGAGCAGGATATCCACCTCGGTCATCATGTTCATGGTCTTCAGTAGGTTCTCACTATAGTTGCGATCTTCCTGAAAGAATGGATAGAAGCCATGATGAATATAGTCTTGGAAATAGCGGTTGGGCGATACCTTTGGAAGTATCTGCTTGATGATGTGCTCGTGATTCTTCAGTATCTCGTCAAGTGTATAGGGACGGAAGTTGTTACCTGTTTTGAGGTTGACAAATTCTCGGAAAGAGAAGCCACGCAAGTTGTAAGACTTTACTATGCCATTGAGCTCAGGATTCTCGTCTTTCAGTCGCATCACGCTACTACCAGTAAAGACAATCTTCAAGTAGGGATATTGGTCATAACATTTTCTGAGTTCTTGACTCCAGTCTGGCTGTTTGAACACCTGGTCAATCAACAACACTCGTCCACCATGACGGCAGAACTCGCCTGCAAACTCAGCAATGCCTCGCCCTTGGAAATAGAAGTTGTTCATGTTGATATACAGACACTGACGGTCGTTAATGTCAAACTTCTCTTTCGCATATTGTAATAGGAAAGTGGTCTTGCCCACGCCACGCGTCCCTTTGATACCTATCAAGCGGTCGGACCAGTCAATCTCATCCATCAAGGCGCGACGAACTGGAGCATTCACATGCTCTACAAGGTAACGATGTGTGCGATAGAAAGCTTCCATACCTATTGGACTTGTTAAAAAACATTTGCAAAGGTACAAAATAAATGCTAAATTGCAAAGCCGAGATAGCAAAATCGTGCGTATTTAGGCTTATTTTACATTTGTCTAAATAAGAATGAGAGGTAAAAGGCATTAGAAATGATAGCCTACAGTCACCATGAACCAACGGCCTTTTTGGGGTACGAGCTTGGTGCTCATGCCACTCAGGAATCGTTGGGTATTGAAGACGTTATGGACATTGGCGCCAAGCGTCAGTTGACCAATCTGGTATTCCGCACCGACGTTGCACAGCAGACTGGCCTTGATGTCGCGCTGGTAGACAATGTGTTCGCTGGCCTCTCCAGCCAGTTCTGTCCACTCAGCAGCAGCTTCCATGTTGCCCCGTTCTATAGCGTCAACGGCATATGCTGCGTACCTCAGGGCAGAGAAGAATTGTACGACATCGGAGTTGTAGGTGGTCTGTTTGCTGTTGAAAGCCAAGTGGGTATGCAGTTTCAACTGTTTGGTGGCTTGCCAGCCCAGCACGAGGTTTGATACGACCTTCGGCGTGTTGTTGTTGGCATTGATTTCCTGTAAAGCCAGCTTGTTTCTGATGGTATTCATCCAGGAGAAGTTGAAGTCGGCCGTGAACTTACGCTGGTGGTAGTTGGCCATCAGCTCTATACCGAGGGTTTTGTTATTGCCTTCGTTGAGATACTCGATGATGTGGGTGACAATCAGGTCGCTGGCACGGTTATAGAAGAAGTTTGCCTCGAAGTTGAGTCCCTTGATCCATTCTGTACCGGCAAAGGAGAACTGAAGGGAGTGCATGGATTCCGGGTTCAGCGCTTCTGCGTCGTCTACATTCTCTAGAGGTATGGACGACATCATTGTCGAGAGGACGAGATTGGTCTTGCGATAGAGGTAAGGAGCGTCGACAAAGGATTTGGAATAGCTAAGCTTCACGTTCCATTTCGGCTGCAGGAAGATGAATGCCAGACGAGGCGACCACTCGTTGGCACGACTGTTGTTGTAGCGTACCTTATGGTCGTAGCGTACACCTGCATTGACAATCAGCGGACCCCACTGATGCTTCAGCTGAGCGAAGGCATTGTAGAAGTCTTCGTGGCCTTTGCCTATTCTTGCCAAATCATAGGACTCATGGGTTGTCGACGTGTAGTCGTAGACGATGTTGTAGCGCATGTCGTCAAGCTGGAAGTGCGAGTATTCTGCTCCTAACATCAGGGAACCTTTATGGTGGTCATTGTTGATGTACTGGTAGTCGCTCTTCAGCTGTATGCCGTACGACTGTTCCTGCCCGTTCAGGTTTCGTGCGGTACCGTTGTGCTCAAAAGCTTCCGAGATCTCTGGAGAGCTGTTGAAAAAGGCACCGAATTCCTCCATCGGATAATCGCTAACAACCTGATAGTGGGTTAGCTCGCTGTTGTCGTAGGTGAGGGCACCCTTCAGGTGCAGCTTGTCCCATTGGTGCTCGTAGCTCAGATTGGCATGACGAGAGCGGGTGGAAAAGCTTGGCGTTATGCCGTCGAAAGTTCTGTACTCGTCATACTGGTAAGGCTTGGACAGCGTACTCATGGTCAGCGGAGAGAGCACTTGCGAGAAATGTGTGTCGAAGAGAAACTCCAAGTCTTTCCACTTCATCTGTATGCCAAAGTCGAAGGACGGCTTTTTGCCAATGCAACCTACTGTCACCTCGTCGGTGGCCTGGTCATAGATATCTTCTTCCAGTTCGGGCTTGAGAGTCTCTCCATTGCTCTTGTAGATGCTGCCCCAGACGAACAGATCGAGATCGAAGTAGCGTTTGCCGAAGAGGATGTCGCCTTTGAGCTGTCCATAGTTACCGATGCCAGCCTTGACATCGACACCGTTGACATCGGAACCCTGTTGGGTGATGAGGTTGACGACGGCTGTCAGTGCTACACCGCCATAGAGTGACGAGGCAGGGCCTCGCAGCACCTCTATCTGCTTCAGCTTCTCTAGGCTGATGCTGAAGTCGGGAGCGCTGATATTGGTGGCAAAGCTGTTTAGGCGGTGGCCATTGAGCATGATAAGAATTTTCTCCTGACCATTACTGTAGATGCCACGCATGGAGATGTTGATGTCGTCGTTGCTGTCAACGATGTGCATGCCTGGAACATAAGCCGCCAACACCTCCTGCAGGTTGCGCGCTCCAGAGTTGCGTATCATCTCCTGCGTGATAAGGGTGGTGGGAACAGGTACCTCGGCCTGACTTTCAGCCTGACTGGAGGCTGTCGTGATGGTTGCCGTACGACCTGCCTTGATATTTTCCACGATATCGATGAATCGTTGGGAGTCGTTGGCACTGGTACTGAAGTAAGGGTTCTCGTCAAGCAGCTGACTGGCATACGTTCGAGCCCGTTCGTTGTCATCCATTGCTAATGCACAGAGCGACAGCAGGCGCAGGGCACTCTGGCGGATAGTGCCAGTAAAGTCTCTCATATTGGTGGAGAGTAGCTGCTGAGCCTGTTCAATGCGGCCAATATCGTATTCCGACTCCGCTTCCTGATAGATGGTGCGGAATCGCTCGTCGTCGCTCTGAGCCATCAGCAGCAGAGAACCACAGCAAAGAAAAGTGAGAAGGAATAGGCGTTTCAGCATAGACGTCACAGTTTTACTTGGTTCTGATGGGCAGGGTGATGGTGAAGCTGGTGCCTTGTCCGTCTGCAGACTCAAAAGTGAGACGACCACCATGATGCTGCTCAATGATATCGCGCGTGATGCCCATGCCGAGACCTGTTCCCTCGCCAACAGGTTTGGTAGTGAAGAAGTTCTCGTAGAGGTGTTGCTTCACGTCGTCAGTCATTCCCATGCCGTTGTCATCAATAGTAATCACCGCATTGTCTTCGTGTGAAGATACGCTCACTTTGATAGTCGGTGTATAGCCGTTGAGCTCTGTCTGGGCTTTCTTCCAGACGGCATAGCAGGCATTGTTGACAATGTTAAGCACAGCACGGCTCAGCTCGTGGGGAATCACCATCATTTGGGGCAATGCGTCCTGATAATCCTCTTGAATACTGATATTGAAGTTCTTGTGATGGGCACGAAGGGCGTGGTAGGACAGCCAGACATACTCCCTGACGAGTTTGCGGATATCGGTAGGCAAGAATTCATTCTCCTTACCGCGCGATACCATCAGGATGTCCTGAACGATGCTGACGGCACGTTCGCCATGCTCAGCAATCTTCTTGAGGTTTTCCTTCAGGTCGGCCATGATGTCTTCTGCCTCCTCATGGTCGTCCTCTGACAGCTTATCAGCATTGTCCTCAACGATTTCCGATAGGTCGTCGAGCAGCTTTTCAGAGAGTTTGCTGAAGTTGATGACGAAGTTCAGCGGATTCTGAATCTCATGGGCTATTCCTGCACTCAGAGTGCCTAGCGACGCCAGTTTCTCCTGCTGCTTCAGTTGCTGTTGCAAGATTTCTATTTGTTTCTCCATAGCCTTTTATCGTTCAAGGGGTATTGTAATGGTTAGTTCTGTATACACGTTTTTCTCGGACTGTACCGTGATGTCGCCTCCATGGTTCTGCACAATCTCACGGCTAAGGTAGAGACCTACACCCGATGCCTCGCCTGTGGTCTTCGTTGTGAAGAACGGGTCGAAGACTTTGTTGATAATGGTCTCTTCGATACCGATTCCATTGTCGCGAAGGCGTATGACGGCATATTGCTCGTCGGTGGTCAGCAGCACACGGATTTCTCCTTCTGTGTGGTCGCGGGCGATGCGTTTGTTGATGGCATAAACAGCATTGCCAAGGATGTTCATAATGGCTTTGCCGAGATGTTCGGCATTACCCATGATGCGCACCTCGGACGTTGGAATACTGAACACCACCTTGATGGGCCCACTGGCCAAGTCTTTCTCATAGAAATGGCGAAGCGTCTCTTCCGTCTGTTTCAGCAGTGCCTTCAGGTCCATGCTAACGATGCCTCCACTATGGTCTTTCAGCATCTCCTCCATGGCCTTCAGCGTGCGTGTGGTGTTGGCACCGTGTTCACCCACCTTCTGGAGGTTGCCGTCGAGCATGCTCAATACGTCTAGGGTATCTTCGTAGTTCTCTGTGTCCATGTGCTCCTTCTCGTCCTCGATATTGGCTGTCACATCTTTCACCAGTCCCTGCGAGAGTTTTGCGAAGTTGTTGATATAGTTCAGCGGATTCAGGATGCGGTCTATCAGGCCCTGTGTCAGCTTACCAACAGTTGCCATTTTCTCGAGACGAACCACCTCTGAGGTGCGTTCCTGGACTAACAGCTCCAGACGACGCTTGTCGCGCTCGAGGCGATAGAGGCGCAGACGTACCAGCAGATAGATGATGACTACTGTTGATAGGATGTAGAACAGCATGAAATACCAGCGCATGTAGACGGGCGGAGTGATATAGAACTGAATGCTCGATACATTTGTGACACGTCCGAAAGCGTCGCGCGCCTGTACCTCAAACAAATGTTCGCGATACGACAAGTTGGAGTACTCTTCATGTGTTTCTGTGTCCCATGTTGACCAGTTGCCATTGTCCAGACGTGTACGATACAGCGTTTTCAATAGGAGCGACTGGTAGTCGGTAGAGAAATAGAAGGTGATATGACTATCCTTGTCGGACAAGTTGGGTAATTTCTCAGGTTGTTCACCACAACTGCCCCATAGGATGCTGTCTTTTCCGTGTAGGTAGATAGAGCGGATGCGCAGCTGGGGCTTCTCTTGCCTCAGAGGATCCTGATAGGTGTGTCCTATGACGGTAATGCCCCTGTCACCACCCATCCATACCAGAGGCCCCTCATGAGCCATAGCGCGGATGGAGAAATCCATAAGCGGATAGACGATGCTCGACATCTGTTCGTTGCGTTTGTCACCCTTTATAGCATAGATGTGCTTACCTTTGTTGTTGGTGAGCCAGAGGTAGTCTTCGTTGTCTGCATAGCTGAAAGACGGGTAAGGGAAGGGCTTCTCCGTCAGTGGCGTAACCAGCGTTACCTTATTGTGATAGCTGACGATAGTCGCTGTTTCTTTTTCAATATCAAGAGCCGGGGTAAAACGGTGTCCGTCAGTACTTTTCCAGATGTGGCCATACAAGTTCTGTACCCATAGCACCCCTTGTGCGTCACGCTCTATCTTGACAACCTTATCGATGTCGCCAACAATTCTGCGTATGCCATTGGTGGAGGTAAAGAATAGTCCTTCTGACTCTCCACTATAGTAGCCGCCGTCCGTTACCAACAATGACATCACGTTGTCTGTGCTTAGGTGGCTGACCTTTCCGTTCTCGCTGATGCGATAGAGACCATCGGCAGTAGCAGCGAGCATACTCTTCCCTTGCTGGACCATTTGCCAACAGATATAGGAAATCTCAGGAATCTTGACGAAGTGCTTCCCTTGCAGATAATACACTCCATATTGGGTACCGGCATAGAGCCTGTCTCCCCACATGTAAAGTGATACGACCTCACCACGCAAGCCTTCGTTGGAAGTAAAATGGGTATAGATGGAAGGGAAGGCAATACAGAAAATACCATTATCGGTAGCCCCCCAGACATGGCCATGTCCGTCGTAGGTGATGAATTTCACATTGTTCGAGCAGAGACCATTGTCTTCTGTAATACGAAACAGCTCCTTATTATTCTTGTTGACGAAGATAACGCCAGCACCATCAGTGGTCAGCGCCTTGAAGCCTTGCTCCAGTTCCTGACACTGGTTGATATGGTCTTCACCGATGAAAGTCGACGCTCCACTCTTGGGAAGTTTCTCACCAGCAGCCCATACGACGGCTTCGTTACGGATGCTGTATATTCTCTTGTCGTTAACGAGGAAATAGATGTGTCCGCTCTTCTCCCAGATCCATTGCACCTCGCCTTGGAAAACGTTCTGTTTGTCAATGCTATGTAACTGCGGCAGTCCTTTGTCTGACACTGTCAGATAACCGATATAGTTGTATCCGCCTGTCCAGATGGTGCCTTTAGAGTCACGGAAAAGGGTTGTGATGCGTGTCACACTGGGAGTATGCAGCATGTGCCATTCTGATTGGTCGAAGTAGAGGAGTCCTTCAAAATTGGCCACATACACCATACCGTTCTCTCCCGTCATGATGTCGAAGTTCTGGCTGTTGCCTCCGTATTCTGTAGCGGTAAAGTTGCGAATAAACGGAATGCCCTGTGCCAGCGCTGTGAATAGAGAACACTGTGTAATAAATAGCGTAAGGAGCAGTAGTCTCTTCATGGCTGTCCCTCCTTTCTGCCGATAAAGGTTTCGTATGGAATGTTCTTTCCGATGTAGTAGTCCCATTCCTCATGTGTCATATTGCGCTTCAGACGGTTTTTCAGCATCTGGCGCATCATGGGGATGGAGATGAGCGACTCAGCGATGTTTCCTTTCTGGTCACTGCACCAAACGGCTTCCTTTTTGTCGTCGAAGGTGAAGTTCATTATCCATCCATCGTTCTGAATGATAGGCATGGGCTCTATCTTGCTACGATCTACAATCCAGAGATTCAACAGTCCATCGTAGCTGGCAGAATGAATGCGCCAGTTGATAATCTTCATCTTAGTAACGCGAGAACGGTGGCCTACCAGCTTCTGCATCTTGCCCTGAGGGTTGACGTACCAGATGCTGCCGTCATTCATGCCATAGGCTATGATCTTTGTACTCTTACTGCTGGCAAAGGATGTCACTTGTCCGTCGAAAGGAAGTTTTGTACTCTCTATTTTGTCGAGGCCCTTGATAAGGAGCATGCGTTGATGGTCATCGAAGATGCAGGGGTAATTGTCGTAGCGATGGACTGACACCACCTTGTAGGGCAGCTGGCAGGTACGTGTAATGGCGTTCTTCTCCATGTCAAAAATAGCCATGCCGCGTTCGCCAACCAGTAGCATGTCGTTGTTTAACGGCTCTAGTTTGATGAGCGTTCCCAGGTTGTCCACAGGAATAACCTTGAAGAGGTTATTACCTTTTAACACCAGGTGACCTGTACGACTGACAGCATAGATGATTTTCTTGGTGCGGTTGATGAATACGTCGCGGAAGTCGAAACGACTGTCCTGCAACAGCGTGGTGGTGGTCAGACGACCGTCTGACTCGATGTGTTCCATGAGCTCGCCATAACCGCTGCAGGTGACAAAATGCTTGGTGCCGTCGTTATAGAATGCCAGGTCGTGAACAATTCCTTTATGACGGGACCAGTTGTGTCTGGAATTGCTACACATAACTAGCGACTGATAGACGTCCGACACATAGTCGTTACCACGATAGCGCATATTATACATCTGGGCGGCATAGGCCAGAAGGGTTGCCAGTTCCTGATTGCCCGACTTCATCTGTTTGATAGCGACATCGCCCAATTGTCTGGCCAAAGTGAGGTAACCTAACGTATCGGCTACACGTTTCTGATATTCTGCTTCAATACGCTGCTGGTCAGCAATCGTACGCTGGTTCTTAGCCACCTCTGAGGCTGCCACAGCTCGCCGTTCTGCCTCTAAAGCGTTCTGTCGCTCGCTCTCGGCATTCTGGCGCATCATCTCGGCAATAGCCGTCTGATGCTCTGCTTTCTCACGTTGTTCGTCACTGATGCGGCGCTCCTGATTGGCAATCTCCTCCATCTGAGCGTTGACGCGCTGCATTACAACCGACTGCTTTTCTTGCTTTGTCAGTATGACAAGCTGCTCTTCCAGTTGGCGGGTTTTCTCGGTCTCTTCAACATATTGATGCCAAAGAACTACCAATCCGATTCCCATTATCAGGGCAGTACAGGAGACTGCGAGCGTGCTTGTCTTGCCAAAGAATTTCATGCTTTGCGTTTCAGTGCCATTAGGGTGATGTCATCGCTTTGTGCTGCATTGCCGGTAAAGGCTTTCACGTCAGCCAGTTGCTGGTCTATGATGGTTTGACAGTCGCTGCCGCTTTGGTGCCCCAGAAAATGCAACATACGCTCGTCGCCATATTCTTCAGATGCTTCATTCATGGCTTCATTGACGCCATCTGTATACATCAATAAAGTGTCGCCAACATCCAGGTGTGCTTGATGGCTGCTGTAGTCGAGGCCGTTGACGGCTCCTATCATGCAGTTGTCGCTCACGGGCAGCATCTCTACGGTTCCGTTGGCCTTGATAATGACTGGTGAGTTGTGACCTGCATTGCAATAGACGAAATCGCCTGTCGTAATGTCGTAGATGGCATAGAAGACGGTGACAAACATACAGTCAATCGATTCCTTGCTAAGCAGCTCGTTAGATTTTTTCATACACTCACCTGATGTAATGCCTTGCATACCCACAGTGCGTATCAGTGTACGGCTGACGGCCATGAAGATGGCGGCGGGAATACCCTTGCCACTTACGTCGGCTATAACCAGTCCGATACGGTCTTTGTCGATACGGAAGAAGTCGTAGAAGTCGCCTCCAACATCCTTGGCGGGAATCATGCGGGCGGCAAGTTCCATTTCTGCATCATTCTCAGGGAATGGAGGGAAGATTCGTGGAAGAATAGCCTGCTGGATTTCTGCAGCTACGGCCAGGTCGGTCTTCAGCGATTCCAGCTGGTCGTGTTCCTGCTGTGAACGGCGGATGTAGTCAATTTGTTCTACGGCCTTCTCAATGGTGATGGCCAAATCGTCAAGGTCGATGGGTTTAGTGGCAAAGTCGAAGGCGCCGTTGTTCATGGCCGAACGGATGTTACCCATATCTCCGTAAGCCGAAACCATGATACACTTCAAGGCAGGGTTCTGCATCTCGTTAATCTTGGTGAGCAACGTAAGACCATCCATTTCGGGCATGTTGATGTCAGAAAGGATAATGCTAATATCTTTCTGGTTGAGCAAGATGGTCAGTGCTTCGAGACCGTTATGGGCAAAAAAGAATTCATATTCTCCCTTGCGTATTTTTCTACGGAAATATTGTGTCAGAAGCAACTCGAGATCCATCTCGTCGTCAACACTGAGTATTTTTACGGAATCCATTGTTGTTTTGGGTTATTCGTTAAATTGGTACAAAGTTATAAAAAAAGAAGAAGAGTGCAAAGGAAATAGCTGTTTTTTTTGTTTTTTCCTCGTTTTTTTTGGTAGGATGTTGGAAATGTTTAGTAACTTTGCACTCTGATGAAGATGTTGCATGTATTCAATCCCGAGCACGACATAGCACTGGCATCGGACCTCAGCAATTTTACCGCTCCGCATGCCGGACGGCAGTTGCGAACTGATTTGGCGTTTCTGCCTGCCTTATGGGCGGCAGAAGACGATGCAGTGCTCGTCGACAATGTGGAACAGGCTCTCTGTGGATATCGTCATCTGCGTCCAGATGCTACGCTCTGTCCCCATTTCGTGACGAAGAATCAACTCTCAAGTCTGGACATCCGATGTGTTAGTCCGTGGGGCTGGGATAGGGCCTTGCGTGCACAATTGCTACGCTATGGAGTCAAGACAGTCCCTTCAGAAGACTATGTGGCTATGGTTCGACGTCTGTCTCATCGTCGAACTGCTTCTCAATTGTTGCCCTTACTCCGTACAGAAGGAACGGTTGGCCAGTCGTTTGAGTGTACAGAGCCTACTGAGGTGGAGCGCCTGTTGTCCACTTATGGATCTGTGGTAATGAAGGCTCCATGGTCTTCAAGTGGCCGTGGACTACGCTTCCTGTCACAGTCGCAGACTCCTTTTTCGACACAGGCCAACTGGTTTAGCAATATGGTGAAAGCGCAGGGGAGCGTGATGGTAGAACCTTTTTATAATAAGGTGAAAGATTTCGGTATGGAGTTTGAGGTAGATGCCGCAGGCAAGGTGCACTATCTGGGCCTCTCCCTGTTCCACACCAAGAACGGTGCCTATATCGGTAACCTGCTGGCGACAGAAGAGTCGAAGCGTGAACAGATGGCTCGCTATGTGTCGTTGGAATTGCTTGACGAAATCAAGCAACATATTATTAAGAACGTCCAACTGGAGGATTATGTCGGTCCTTTCGGCATCGACATGATGATAGTGAAGGAAGGGGTACACCCATGTGTAGAGCTTAACTTGCGCCGCACGATGGGGCACGTTGCGCTGAGTTTGACACCTGCAGACGATGACATCCAAAAAGTGATGCAGATAGAACTGACAGACCATTACAGGCTACATATTAGAAAGGCTCAGTAGGGATTTCCACTGAGCCTTTATCTTCTTGTCTTGTTGATGGCTTATTTCACCAGTTCGCTTTCCACAAACTCCTTGAGTTGTTCGCCACGCAGTCCGCGACGCAGAATTTTTCCTTTCTGGTCGACAACGATGGTGTGGGGAATAGAGTTGATGTTAAACGTTTTGGCAACCTCATTGTCCCAGTACTTCAGGTCGCTCATCTGCGGCCAGGGCAACTTGAGCTTCTTGATAGCAGTAACCCAAGAATCCTTATCTTGGTCGAGCGAGACGCCGACAATGCCAAGCCCACGGTCTTTGTTGCTCTCGTAGAGTGACAGCATGAAGGGCATCTCCTGACGACAGGGTCCGCACCACGATGCCCAGAAATCAATGATGGTAATCTTGTTCTTGGCCACCTCCGTCATGATGGCGAGGTCTTCGCCTTCAGGAGTCTTTTGTTTGAAGTTTGGAATAGTAGCCCCCTCGGCAGTCGTTGCTGAACGGCGGATGCTGGCCTCTATCTTCTGAATGGCAGGACGCTTGCGACGCTCGTCAGACAACTTCTCAATAAGACTCAGACGTGTATTGTTGTCTATCAGTTCCTCAGGATAATAGGTCAACAGGAAATAGCCGAACTCATTGGCGATGTTCTTCTCTGTGATATCTACGACGACCTTGGCAAAGCGGTTGTTGAGCTTCTCAATCTCATCCATGCCGCGCTGCTGTTCTTCCTGCTCAATATTATTGCCATAAATGTGCTCCGCAATGCGGTTGATCTCCTTCCCAATCACCATCACTGAGTCGTTCATGCGTTGCCATTCGTTGTTACAAGGAGTGCCGCCAACACGTGAGGCGCCAGGAGTAGCCGACAGGTGGATGGTAATCTCGCCTGGCTCGCGGATGAATGCGGCATTGATCTCATTGCTCTTGGCACTATAGACCATGCAGATAGCCGCTTCTTCCTCGGCAGTCCCTTTGAAAGAAAAGGTATTGTCCTTCATGATGATGGTGTCGCTAGGCGTACCATTAACCATGTCAGAGGTCAGCAACAGCGTGTCGCCATCAGCCAATCCTTCGGCAGTACCCACCAGCTTATAGGTCTGCGACTGGCATCCCACCAAGAGAATGGTGAGGAAATTAAACAATATACTGGTCAGAAATACTCTCATTGTTAATCACTCTACGTATGGTTTCTGCAAACATGTCAGCTACGCTGAGCTGCTTCACTTTAGCGCAACGCTGCGAGTAGGGGATAGAGTCAGTGAAGACAATCTCTTCGAGTGCTGAGTTCTGCACGCGCTCACTAGCTGGGCCACTCATCACACAGTGTGAGGCACAGGCGCGAACCGTCTTGGCACCAGCCTCCTTCATGATGTCTGCAGCCTTGGTGATGGTTCCTGCTGTGTCTACCATATCGTCGATGATGACTACGTTCTTGCCTTCTACCTCACCGATAATCTGCATGGAGGCGACAACATTGGCGCGGGCACGCGTCTTGTTGCACAGTACCAGCGGGCAACCCAGATACTTAGCATAGGTATTGGCACGCTTTGAACCACCTACGTCTGGAGAGGCGATAACCAGGTCTTCGAGGTGCAGGCTCTGCAGATAGGGCAGGATGACACCAGAAGCATAGAGATGGTCAACGGGAACGTCGAAGAATCCCTGAATCTGGTCAGCATGCAGGTCCATCGTGATAACACGGTCAACACCAGCCACACTCAGCAGATCGGCTACCAGCTTGGCACCGATTGAGACACGTGGCTTGTCCTTACGGTCTTGACGAGCCCAGCCAAAGTAAGGGATGACGGCATTGATGGTACGAGCCGATGCACGCTTAGCAGCGTCAATCATCAGCAACAATTCCATTAAATTGTCAGAATTGGGGAACGTGCTCTGTACCAGGAAGATGTCGCGTCCGCGAATACTCTCTTCGTAGGATACGGCAAACTCGCCATCAGAGAACTTCGTAATCTGAAGTTTTCCCAATGGACATCCTAGACTTTGACAGATTTTCTCAGCCAGGTACTTGGTGGCAGTACCTGAAAACACCATGTAGTTTTTGTTTGAGCTCATCTTTTGGGGTTATGATTTGTAGATTAACACTTACGTTTTATCCTATTGCTTTTCTGATTTTACAGAAGTGGTCTATCAGTGCCTGGTATTCCAGTTCCTGATGGATGTTGAAACGGTTCCAGAGGTCGCCGCTGATAACAATGCCACCAAAGCCCAGATCCTTGACAGCCTTGATGGTTTCCAGGTTCATGCCGCCCAGAGCATACACGTGGCGGTCTATGAGTCCCTTGCGCGAGGCCTCTTTCAGCTCGTCCATCGTGAAGGTAGCCTTCTGGTCGGGCTCCGTCTGACTGTCGAAGATGTACTTCAGCAGCACGTAGTCGGCATTCTTCTTGGCCTCTTTCAGCAGTTCCAGATGGGTACAGTATCTGCTGATGTCACCCTTGTATCCTTTAGGGGCAGGGGTCGTCTCATCGTTGATATGTATGCCGCGCAACTTATACTCCTCTTTTAAATAATAGTTGTCGTGCACGGTGATGCGTTTACGATATTCGTCGGGCAACAGCGTCAGCAGTCGCTCGGAATACATGGGTGATGAGCCGGGCTTGAAGAGATGCAAGTCGTCCAGTCCCGCTTCGAAAAGCGACGAGAGTATCTTGTCTTCCTCCACGAAGAACGTGGGTTGAGTCATCAATACGAGTTTCATCAGTTGGCTGCTTCAAATTCTTTCAGGAAGCGCACGTCGTTTTCAGAGAACATGCGCAGGTCGCTCACCTGATACTTCAGGTTGGTAATGCGCTCTACGCCCATACCGAAGGCATAGCCGCTATAAATCTTAGAGTCGATGCCGCACTCTTCCAGCACGTTGGGATCTACCATACCGCATCCCAGGATTTCTACCCAACCGGTATGCTTGCAGAATCCACAGCCTTCGCCACCGCAGATGAAGCATGAGATATCCATCTCGGCAGAGGGCTCAGTGAAGGGGAAGTACGACGGGCGCAGGCGAATCTTGGTGTCAGCACCGAACATCTCACGGGCAAACGACAGCAAGACTTGCTTCAGGTCGGTGAAGCTGACGTTCTTGTCGATATACAGTCCTTCCACCTGATGGAAGAAGCAGTGAGCACGAGCGGTGATAGCCTCGTTGCGGTATACGCGTCCAGGACAGATAACGCGGATGGGGGCGGTCAGTTTGCCGTCCTCGGTGTGCATCTGCTCCATCACGCGAGCCTGTACACTGGAGGTGTGCGAACGCAGAAGGATATTCTTGGTGACATCGTTGGGATGCTGTGATACAAAGAAGGTATCCTGCATATCGCGGGCAGGGTGGTCTGCAGCAAAGTTCATGCGGGTGAACACATGCAGGTCGTCCTCAACCTCAGGACCGTCGGCCAGTACAAAGCCCATACGTGAGAAGATGTCAATGATTTCGTTAGTAACAATGGTGAGCGGATGGCGTGTACCCAGCTCAACAGGGTAGGGGGTACGTGTCAGGTCGATAGCCTCGTCGCCCGTTTCCTGCTCTGCACACTGCTCGCGCAACTGGTTGATGCGCTCGGTAGCCAGCGTCTTCAGCTCGTTAATCTTCATACCTACCGTCTTCTTCTGGTCTGCCGCTACATTGCGGAAATCATTCATCAGAGCGGTAATCTCACCTTTTTTGCTGAGGAACCTCAGTCGCAACTGTTCTACCTCGTCAGCATTCTTTGCACTCAGTGTCTGTACTTCTTTCAGAAGCTCGTCTATTTTATCAATAATCATAGCCAATTTTGATGTATTTCTCAAATTTCGTTGCAAAGGTACATAAAAATTAAAAATTTAAGATGAAAAATTAAAGATTATTTGTAACTTTGCACAAAATTTTGAGAGAAGATAGAAAAATGAGTTCACTCATGAGACTTATTAATGGTATTGTTCCGGTTTTGTTGTTAGCATTGCTGACAGCATGTAGTGGTAACAAAAGTGGACAGGCTTCAGAGGAAGTCCCTGCCGACTCCGCACTTAACGACTCCCTCCGTAACGACTCCCTTCAGGCACTGATTGATGACTATCCTGTGCCTAAGGCTGCTGACGAATTGTTCGACGACTTCTTCTACAATTTCGTCGTTAACCGCAAGTTGCAGCTGGAACGCACCCGTTTCCCGTTACCTGTTGAGAGAAATGGCAAGACCAAGATGGTGTCTAAGGCCGACTGGAAGGTAGAGCATTTCTTTATGCGCCAGGGCTATTACACGCTGCTTTTCGACAACGAGAAACACATGGAGATTGTCAAGGACACCTCTGTTAATCACGCCATTGTCGAGAAGATTCATTTCGACACGCGCAATATCGAGCAATACATCTTTTATCGTAAGCGTGGAGCGTGGATGCTGACGAAGCTGCGCCAGATTCCTTTCTCGCAGGATGTCAACGCTACGTTCCTGACGTTCTATCACCAGTTTGTCTCTGACAAAACGTTCCAGGGCAAGAGCCTGGCAGAGAGTGTGAAGTTTGTGGGACCTGACCCTGACGACGACTTCAGCATGATGGAGGGCATCATTACGCCCGACACGTGGGAAGCCTTTGCACCAGAACTTCCTAAGAAGATGATTTACAACATCATCTATGGACAGCCCAAACGCGAGGGTGACTCCAAGATTTTCGTCATGCGCGGCATTGCCAACGGTCTTGAACTGGAGATGACCTTCAAGCGCATGAGTGGTAACTGGAAACTCATAAAACTCACGACATAACGGTTAATGGTTCACGGTTAATGGTTAACGAAGTTGATTATAGTCTGCTACAGCACAACACATTTGGCATCGATGCCAAGTGTCGCCGCTTTGTGGAATACTGTTCCGTAGAAGAGGCTCAGGAAATAGCCAGACAGCTTCAGGAACCCTATCTGCTGATAGGTGCTGGCAGCAACCTTCTGCTGACGAAAGACTTTGAGGGAACGGTTGTCCACTCTGCATTAAAAGGTATTGAAACCCAGTCTGATAGCCGTATTCGCTGCGGTAGTGGTGAAACATGGGACGAGGTTGTCGCCTGGTGTGTGGGCCATAGACTATATGGTGCAGAAAACCTGTCGCTCATACCTGGTGAGGTAGGTGCCAGTGCCGTTCAGAACATCGGTGCCTATGGTGCTGAAGTCAAGGACCTGATAGCGTCTGTCGAAGCCGTTGAGATTGGTACCGGTCGCCTGTGTGTCTTCTCCCGTGAGGAGTGTCAGTATGGCTATCGCGACAGCCGTTTCAAGCACGAGTGGAAGAACAAATACCTCATCACGCATGTCGTCTACCAACTGTCTAGCGACGAGAGCCGCCAGTCTACCGAATATGGCAATATCCGTAGCGAACTGGACCGCCGTGGCATCCAGACGCCCACAGCCGCCGAGCTCCGTCAGGTCGTCATCGACATCCGTAATGCCAAGCTCCCTGATCCCAAGGTCACGGGCAATGCCGGCAGCTTCTTCATGAATCCCGTCGTAGAACGTAAGAAGTTCGAGCAGCTGCTGGCCGCCTATCCCGATATGCCACATTATTATATAGATGCGGACCACGAGAAGATTCCTGCTGGCTGGATGATTGACCAGTGTGGCTGGAAAGGAAAGTCACTGGGCAAAGCGGGCGTACACGATAAGCAGGCCCTTGTCCTCGTCAATCGCGGTGGCGCCACAGGTCAGGAAATTGTCGACCTCTGCGAGACCATTCGCAACGACGTCCGTGAGCGCTTTGGCATAGACATCCACCCAGAAGTGAATATCGTATGAAGCTGACATTCTTAGGAACAGGAACATCGTGTGGCGTACCCACCATCGGCTGTCAGTGCTATACCTGTAGCAGTACCGACCCTCACGACAAGCGCTTGCGCTGCTCGGCACTCATCGAGACGGAACAGACGCGACTGCTCATCGACTGTGGCCCCGATTTCCGTCAGCAGATCATGCCACAACCCTTCCGCAAGATTGACGGCATCCTCATTACCCACGCCCATTACGACCACATGGGCGGTATGGACGACATCCGTCCCTATTGCCAGTTTGGCGAAATCAATGTCTATGCTGACCCTATAGCTCGTAAGGGCATGCTCGAGATGCTGCCATACTGTTTTGCAGAGCACCGCTATCCTGGTGTTCCCACCATCCAGCTCCACGAGATCCATAAGCACGAGGCCTTCCGCATTGGCGACCTCGACATCGTTCCCTTCGAGGTGATGCACCACGACCTGCCCATTCTGGGCTACCGCATCACTCCTCTCACCTCTCACCACTCACCGCTCACCTCTCTTGTCTACATCACGGATATGAAGACCATCGACGAGCGTGAGATACCCTATATCTTAGGTTGCGGCACCCTCGTTGTCAACGCCCTGCGCCAGAAGCCCCATCACTCCCATCAGACGCTCGAAGAGGCCGTTGCCTTTGCCAGTAGGATAGGGGCCCGCCAGACGTGGCTCATCCATTCCAGCCACGACATTGGTCGTCATGCAGAGGTCAACGCCTCCCTGCCCGCCAATATCCAGATGGCCTACGATGGTCAGGTGATAGAAATATAATTTACCCGAAGAAATAATGGAGAAAGAAGAGAAATACAAACTGCTGACAGAGCAGATAGCTTGCCTGATAGAGGGTGAGACCGACCAGATTGCAATAATGGCCAATGTGGCTGCTGCCATTCACGAGACTATGGGATTCTTTTGGACGGGATTCTATCGTGTGGTAGGCGACGAGTTGCTATTGGGACCCTTCCAGGGCCCTGTGGCATGCATGCATATCGGCTTCGGTCGTGGCGTGTGTGGTACGGCTTGGAAGCAGCGCGAAACAATCGTCGTGCCCGATGTGGAACAGTTCCCTGGACACATCGCCTGCAGCAGTCTCTCACGTTCCG
Organism: uncultured Prevotellaceae bacterium; assembly: GCA_946410305.1. Taxonomy (GTDB): domain Bacteria; phylum Bacteroidota; class Bacteroidia; order Bacteroidales; family Bacteroidaceae; genus Prevotella. The sequence goes on from CAMJZV010000015.1 coordinate 77,456, forward strand.
AGATTGTCGTTCCCTTGTTCGATAAGACGGGAGCGGTCTCTGCCGTCCTCGATATCGACAGCAAGGATCTTGCCACCTTCGACGATACCGACCGCGTATATCTGGAAAAGATCCTTGCGCTTATCTGAAAAGGACTCAGAGGAACACCCCCTGAGTCCAATATGCTTCATCGGATCTGGTATTCCGGATCCTGATTCATGCCGTGCGTCACAATCATCAGTGGCGATTTCTCTGGCAACTCGTTGGGCGTAAAGCAAATCATGTTACGCTGTTTGCCGTTTACAGTGATGTTAATCGACTGCTGCTCGTAGGCTGCAACAGGCAGAGTCAGTAGGAGCAGTAATAGGGAAATGAATGATTGATAAAGGTATTTCATACACTTAATTAGTTAATAGCGCTGCAAAGGTAGTGCAATCTAAGCGAAATACCAAATTAATTTGTGTTTTTTTTCTTTGGACAGTAGTGTTCATATATAAAAAATGAAGAGGGCTGGTCCTACAGATATCTTTGTATATTTATTGATTATTTGTAACGAAAAGTAGCAAAAAATGTGTTTAAGACTGTCAGACTGACAAAAGCCCGATGCACAGGGCATTTGCAGTCTATTGACAGTCTTTTAGAGATTGACAAGACTGACAACATTTGCTCCAGATAATAGCTGTATTTTTGCGAATATCAGCTGTATTTTTGCGAATATCAGCTGTATTTTTGCGAATATCAGCTGTATCTATGCGAATATCAGCTGTATAAACGAAAAATTCTCTAGAGAATTTCTACCGTACACACCTAATACGTGGACAATTCTCTAGAGAATTCATAGAATTTTCTAGACAATTATTCTGTTAGAGATTAAAGCTTGTGGGCTGTCAGTCTCCTGTCAGTCTTGACAGTCTTCAAAAAGACTGCAAACACCCTGTGCATCGGTGTTTTGTCAGTCTGTCAGTCTCTATCACAAAATTTTCAGGTCTTCGAAACAAAAACCGCATAAATATCCAAGGACTTATTGGAACATGTCTGATAAATGAATGATAATAGGTTAATAGATTTTGCAATTTTTCTGTTTGACAGGAGGCCAGACCCTAGTCAGAAATTAGTAAATGAAACAGGAGCCTGTCACTTGTGTCTCATGCCATCTCCACCTCTCCACTACGATAATTAAAATATCTCGAAAAATAGGGTTCACACTTATTGTGCAATCTATCAACGACTTACGCGTGAATGTGAAGGCAATTTTTTTAGCAAAATTTTCTGTAAGATCACAAAGTTTACTCAGATAATTTGGCAGTCAGTTGAAAATGTTGTATCTTTGCAGAACGATTCAGATTCACTATAAAAGAATCAAATCAAAATTAAGATATTGAAAGGATGAGACGCTTAACGAGATTCAATCAAAAACCTCCCCGTGATTGTCACCAAATTAATTTGTGTTTTTCTTCAATGCAGCTATCTTTTGACGAATATATTTTCTTTCATTTGGCTTAATTTTTGAATTTTCCATGAATAGAAATACAATAATCAGCATAATTATGTTAATCTGACTAAAAATATAGTTGTTACAAGAACAATATTGTGAGAAATTTCTTATATTTGCAAAAACCATAATCTACTGAGCTATGTTTAAAAAGATCGAAGTAAAAGACGAAAAGTTAACGACAAACCCGAAAAGGGTAGAATCGAGTGAGAAGAAGCCTATGCCATCTATATGGTATTCCTAAAAACATTAGCGCGACACCACCCACGGTGCCGCGCCATTTTTTTCCGACAAATTATCTATATGTCAGTCTACCTGGTTTCAGGCTATAGGCCTACCATGAAGATGTTACTGTCCAATATCCAGTTCATGAAAGACAAATTCTTTATCTGACTGCGACGACTTTTCTTAAGAAACGAATTGACGATAGACTTAGCGCAGAAATAAAACTGCATACTGGGAATAAAACTGACCGTTTTGGGGATGTGCTGTTGAAGGTGATAGTAGCAGCCATCATGGCAGCCGCCACCGCGCTGACCACCACGTCATGTATGGGCAACGGCCCACGGTCTTTTGAGTAGTCAAAGCATGGCGTTTTCCGAATATACAAGCATTGTGAAAGAAAAAAATACAGTCTTTAGTGTGAACTCCAGGCCTCTTTCAGAAGCTCACCATAGGTATACCATAACCATCTGAAATCATTAAAGTATCGTAAAGTTGGGCACAAAGTTACGAAATGTTCTCCATTTTTTTCGTATCTTTGCAAATATAAATTTGCGAGAACGGGCTTGCACCGTCCTTGCCACCCAGATTTAAGATGTTTTGTAAAAAGGCTGGCAAGACCGAAGGATTTGGCTAATGAGAAAAAAGAATATGCAATGAGAAGAATAGTTTTTTTAATGATGGCTTTGGTGGTGGCTTGCGCATGCAATGCAGAGGATATCACCATCCGTTATAAAGGGACAACGGCAAAGGTTGACCAGAAGGTTAAAGATAGTGTGAACATCACGGTCAGTGGTGCTCATGTGGAAATAGAGAGCCTGTATAAGAGTCATAAACTCACACTCCTGCTGACGGGTAAGAGCGACGACGGACAACTGGTGCTGAAGACTGTCGGCAAGGCTAAGGTGAAGCTCGAAGACCTGACGCTGACCAGTCAGGAGGGTGCACCGCTGTGGTTGAAGAACAAGAAAAAGGTGGAGGTCGTGGCAACGAAAGGTACGAAGAACACGTTGACCATTACCGCCTGCAACGATACCGTCAATCATAAGGCGGCTGCTATCTGGGCAAAGGATAAGTTGCTGCTTTCTGGTAAGGGCACGCTCAATGTGGTTGCTACAGGCGATGGCTGCAGGGGCATCAAGAGCAAGAAGGATATCACCATCGAGGAACTGACACTCAATGTGACGACATCGGGCAATAACCTCGGAGAGAAACCCTTTGGATTCGGAGGATTCCCAGGAGGATTTCCTTCTTTTGGCAATGACAGTATCAAACCAGGCAATTTCCCCATGCCAAACTTTGGCGGGCAGATGCCAAACTTTGGCGGCGGATTTCCTCCCTTTGGCAACGACAGTACGATGCAAGAAGAGATGGGTGGTTTTACTGGCAAACACAAATATGTAGCCTCCACCAAGGGCATCACTTCGAAAGGCAAGGTCACGATGAACAGTGGTGTGCTCACTGTCCGTACATCTACACCTGGTGCCGAGGGCATCGAGGGTAAGAAAGGAGTGGCGTTTAATGGTGGCAAGGTGGATATAGTGGCTAGCGACGATGCCGTCAATGCCAATGCTACCATCGAGTTCAATGGCGCTCACGTCACGGCTCGCAGCACAGGAAATGATGCTGTCGACTCCAACCCTGAGACAGGTTTCTTTATGCCTTTTGGCGGTAATAACAATACCAACAGTCAGGAGGCTGATACGGCTATCGTGGTTCGTGGTGGCACCGTTTACGCCTGGAGTCAGGTGGGTTCACCAGAAGAGGGACTCGACTGTGACTTTTCGCCCATCGTTATCGAGGGCGGTACTGTCTTCTCTGTGGGTGGCGGTATGGGCGAGATGCCCTCTGTGCCCACCAATGCCACCGCCAAACAACCCACCGTACTGCTCATAGGTCTCAACATCACAAAGGACGAGCCCATCACGATTTGCGATGCCAACGGCAAGCGCCTTGACACCATCACCATCCCGTTCTCGATGCGTCGCAGCGCCAGCCTCGTCACCTGTCCAGCCTTCAAACTAGGCAACACCTATACGGTGAAGACAAAAGGCTACGAGAAGACTTTCACACTTAACGAACCGTTTACCACCGTACGGTGAAAGGTAAAGTAGGGGAGAGGGCTTTGGCAACCCTACGGTTACTTAGGAACATAAAAAAGCCCTGTAGATAGGAATCTACAGGACTTTGTTTGTAGTCGATAGGGGAATCGAACCCCTATGCCAAGATTGAGAATCTTGTA
>CAMJZV010000016.1 GCA_946410305.1 uncultured Prevotellaceae bacterium
GATCCTATCTTCACTATCGTTGTTGATGCTGGTGGCGACGACTGCTGGTTCGCAATCGGCGACGATGCTGCCCTCGATGCAATTGCTAATGATAACGACTGGACTAAGCTGTTTGGTACAAAGGGGGCTAGCGAGGATCTGACAGGTACAATGGACTATCGTTACAACCTTGGTGGTGATCACTCATTCCACGTAACAGGTGCCAAGAAGATTCGTATCACTCTCGATATGCTGGAGTATACTTATAAGATTGAGCCTGTAAACATCTCTGATGCTTACTACCTGATTGGTGGTCCTGGTGAGTGGAATGCAACATCGGCTATGACCATGCAGTTCTCGCACAGCAGCAAGGATGTGTTCGAGGATCCTGTCTTCACATACGTCTTCGAAGGCAATGGTGGCTCAGGTGACATCTGGTTCGCATTTGGTGATAAGGATGCTATTGATGCTGTTGCTGATGGTACATGGAATAAGCTCTTCGGAACAAAGGGTGAGAGCACTGATTTGAGCGGTTCGTTCGATCGTCGTTACAACCTTGATGGTGAACACTCATTCTGTGTTGACGGAAAGGCTAAGTTCTATCGCTTCCAGGTTAACATGAGTACCAATACCTACACCATCACTCCGCTGAACTTCGCAGAGTATATCTGGGAAGCCGGTGTAAACAACAACTGGGGCTCTGACGAACAGCCATTGTATTGTGGCGATGGTAACGGAACATACGTAGGTTTCTTCTATGCTCAGGATGCAGACTGGTCTGGTGGTAAGGGCGCCTTCAAGTTCCAGACAGAATTCAATAACTGGAATGTAACAAACTACGGATTCGGCTCTGGCGATGACGCTAGCGGAACACTGACTGTAGGTGGCGACAACATATTGGTTACTCCTGGATTCTATCGCGCAGAAATCAACCTTGCTGCTATGACCTACAAGCTGACTCCTGTTCAGATTGGCATCGTAGGTCCTGCACAGACAGGTGGCTGGAACGCAGATACCGATATGACTTACAACCCAGAGACCCGTGCATGGGAGGCTACGCTCGAACTTGCTGCTGATGAGTTTAAGTTCCGTGCTAACGATGGTTGGGATATCAACTGGGGTGGTTCAAAAGACAACCTCACTCAGGGTGGAGATAATCTTAAGATTACCGAGGCTGGAACTTACTTCATCCAGTTCTTCCCCAACTGTGAGACTAAGTCATATTGCACCATCACTGCAAAATAAGACAAAGCACACCTAAGTCTAACTATAAAAACACAACAAACAATCAGGCGAGTCGCTCGTTGTAACGGCTCGCCTGTTTTTTCTCTCAAGAAACCAATACAAAACATATGAAAAAGCTATTATTATCCGTTTGCATCCTTGCAACACTTATAGGCTGTAAGCCTGTACAAGAGAAGAATACTGAGGTGTTTCAACTGCCCGAAGTAGCCGACATCGCCATGTATCAAGTGAATCCCCGCGTCTTTGCACCCAGCAACTCGCTCAATGCTGTTGCAGCCCGCATCGACTCCATTCGTGATTTAGGCGTCAACATGATGTGGGTGATGCCTATCTACCCTATTGGCATTGAGAAAGGCAAGAACTCGCCTTACTGCATCAGCGACTACAAGGCTATAGCCCCAGAGTTTGGTACTATCGACGATTTCAAGCATCTGGTCCAGGTATGTCACGAGCACCAGATGGGCATCATCCTTGACTGGGTGGCCAACCATACTGCCTGGGATCACCCCTGGGTAAAGGAACATCCCGAATGGTACACACGCGACGAGAAAGCAGACACCATTATTTGTCCGCAGCCTTGGAACTGGGAGGATGTGGCCGACCTGAACTACGACAACAAAGACATGCGCGAAGCCATGATTGATGCTATGAAGTTCTGGATAGTAGAAGTTGGCATCGACGGTTTCCGTTGCGATGTGGCCGACGGCGTACCTGCCGACTTCTGGAAAGATGCCATCACCCAGTTGCGAGAGGCTGCAGGCGAGCGTCGTATCGTCATGCTGGCCGAGGGTAAGAATGCTGACAACTTCACCATCGGCGGTTTTGACATGAACTATGGTTGGGACTACAAGGATGTACTGTCGAAGGTGTTCAAGGGCGATCCTGCTTCCGACCTATTAAAAGCCGATAAAGCCGAATACGACAGCCTGCCTAACGGCAAGGTGAAACTACGCTTTACGACCAATCACGACCATGCCACCGAAGTAGAGCCCTGCGTACAGTTCACCAACGACCGTGGCGCAATGGCAGCCTATGTAGCCAGCATCTTCCCACATGGTGGTGCACTCATCTATGGTTCGCAGGAAGTTGGCTATCCCGAACCCATCAACTTCTTCAAATATGTACCCGTTGACTGGTCTGCCAAACCAGAGGTCTACCAAGAGTATAAGAAGCTCATTGGCTTGTATAATGAACACGCTGCTCTTCGTAAAGGCACAATGACCCCCTACCCTGACACCGACGTCATGGTCTTTGAGAAGCAGGATGCCGACGAACATTTCCTCATTCTCGTCAATGTACGCAATGAGAGCAAGAAAGTGCAGGTTCCTCAGTCGTGGATAGGACACGAGGTAGAGGATGAGGCCACAGACAAGGAGTTCCGCCTTAATGACACCATTGAGCTTGAGCCCTTCGAGTATCTGATATTGAAGTAACAAAGCAGCCCCTTTCGCGAGCAATTTCTAAATCAGCGTGCAAACGTTTGCACGCTGATTTAAAAACTATTCAACTACGTTGGAAAACAAGGTATAAGAATTCTTCTTATCTTTGCAACATAATCCAATAACACTAACAGACAATGAAAAAGATCAGCATTAAACTCCTGTCGCTCCTGATGACCATGAGCTTAGCTCTTGGCTTCACCGCGTGTGGCGATGACGACGACACGCCTCCTCAGAATCAAAGTGGTCAAAAAGATCCTGATCCCGATCCGACCCCAGATCCAGACCCAGAGCCTTCTACAAACATTGTAGGTTGGCCTGCCAACTATGGTGGTGTCATGCTGCAAGCCTTCTATTGGGACGGCTTTGCCGATGCTCAGTGGAACACATTGAAAGGACAGGTTGACAACCTGGCTACCACATTCGACCTCGTATGGATTCCGCAAAGTGGCGACTGTGGAGGAACCTCTATGGGTTACGATGACCTCTACTGGTTCCCAGGCCACTATAACAGCTCCTTTGGTAGCGAGGCTGAACTACGTTCTATGATTCAAACATTCAAGGCCAAAGGCATCGGCACCATTGCTGACGTAGTCATCAACCACCGTAGGAACGTCTCTAACTGGGTGGACTTCCCCAAGGAGACCTACAATGGCGTAACCTATGAGTTGAAATCTACCGACATCTGTGCTAACGATGACAAAGGCGCTACCAAGACATGGGCAACCCAGAACGGCTACACCCTCTCGTCCAACAATGATACTGGTGAGGGCTGGGACGGCATGCGCGACCTGGACCACAAGAGCGAGAATGTGCAGACGAATGTCAAGGCATACCTGAAGATGTTGCTCAACGACCTGGGCTATGCAGGTTTCCGCTACGACATGGTAAAGGGATATAGTGGTCAGTACACCAAGATGTACAACAACGATGCCAAGCCACAGTTCTCTGTTGGCGAGTGCTGGGACGGCACCAACACCATTAAGAACTGGATTGAAGCTACCGAAAAGACCAGCGCAGCCTTCGACTTCCAATTCCGTTATACCGTACGCAACGCAGCTAACGGTAATGACTGGCGCAAGCTGAGTCAGCAGAACGACGGCAACTGGCCATTGATCAGCTCTAGATACAATAACGGCGCCTATCGCCAGTATGCTGTGACATTCGTTGAGAACCACGATACCGAGTACCGCTCTGCAACGGCCCAGCAAGACCCATTGAAGAAGGACACACTGGCTGCTAATGCCTACCTGCTGGCTATGCCTGGTACCCCATGTGTATTCCTGAAGCACTGGCAGACCTACCCCAAGCAGATTGCCAACATGGCAGCTGTCCGCAAGGCTGTAGGCATTACCAACATGAGTACGTATAACGAGGTGGCCTCCACACAGGGCTATTATGCCGTACAGGTCGATGGTAGCGCTTCGAAGAAGCTGTTGTGTGTCGTAGGAACCAAGGCAGCCGACTATACGCCCGACGCTGCATGGAAGAAGGTCATCAGTGGCTACCACTATGCCTACTACGTACAAGGCATCGAGCCTAGCGCCATTACCCTTCCTGATATAGAGGAGACCCAACAGCCACAGGATGGTACTTATGCTGGTGTACCTTCGTTCTGCACGGTCACAGCTGGTGAGATCTGTGCCTTCTTTGAGGCTCCGGCATCATGGGGTAGCCAGATTTTCACCTGGGCATGGATGACCAATGGCGACGGAAAGGATTATGTAGGTACCAACTGGCCTGGCGTATCTGCTACCCTGCTGGATACGGCAGACAATGGCAACAGAGTCTTCAAGTGGGTATCCACTAAAACCACCGCTCCCGACTTTATCATCTTCAGCGGAGGTGGTCAAAAGACAACTGACATGCCGTTCACCAATGGCGGCTACTATACCAAGGACGGTAAACAGGCCGTAGTCACTGCGCAATAAAAAAACGACAGTCAACAATCGTTATTTGACAGAAAATGCTTATCTTTGCATGCTGAATGTAAAGATAAGCATTTTTTATGGATATTATTGAGAGATTCCTAAACTATACCAAGTTTGATACGCAGTCGGCTGAAGACAGCCAGACGGTACCCAGCACCGACAAGCAACTGCTGTTTGCCGAATACCTGAAGAAAGAACTGGAGCACGAAGGCCTCGACGATGTGGAGCTCGACGAGAAAGGCTACCTCTATGCCACCCTGAAGGCCAATACAAAAGGAGATATTCCCACCATCGGCTTCATCTCACACTACGACACCAGCCCTGACTGCTCAGGTGCCAATATCAAGCCCCAGATAGTCAAGAACTATGATGGCAGCGACATCCTACTCAGTGACGGCATCATCATGTCGCCCAAGAAGTTTCCCGAACTGTTGCAGCATGTGGGTGAAGACCTCATTGTCACTGACGGCACCACCCTGTTGGGAGCCGACGACAAGGCAGGCATCGCCGAAATTGTCGAGGCGATGGTCTATCTGCAGCAGCACAAGGACATCAAGCACGGCAAGATACGCATTGCCTTCAACCCCGACGAGGAGATAGGCATGGGTGCCCACCACTTCGACGTCGAGAAGTTCGGTTGTCAGTGGGCTTACACCATGGATGGCGGCGACGTGGGCGAGCTGGAGTTTGAGAACTTCAACGCAGCCTCAGCGAAGATAACCATCAAGGGCGTCAGCGTACACCCCGGATATGCCAAGGACAAGATGGTCAATGCCAACCGCGTGGCCATGGAGTTTGCTGCCATGCTGCCTGCCGACGAGACACCAGAGGAGACAGAGGGCTATCAGGGATTCTACCATCTGCTGAACATCACGGCTGGTGTGGAACAGGCTCGCCTGTCGTACATCATCCGCGACCACGACCGCGAACGTTTTGAAGACCGCAAGCGCTTCATCCAGCGCTGTGCCGAACAGCTGAACGAGCGCTATGGCGAGGGTACGGTGGAGTGCGTGGTCAGCGACCAGTACTATAATATGAAGGAGAAGATAGACCCACAGATGCATGTCATCGACCTCGTGCTGAAGGCCATGCAGGAGTGTGGCATAGCCCCCAAGGTGAAGCCCATCCGTGGCGGTACCGACGGTGCCCAGTTGTCGTTCAAGGGTCTCCCCTGCCCCAACATCTTTGCAGGAGGCATCAACTTCCACGGTCCCTATGAGTTTGTGCCCATCCAGTCTATGGAGAAAGCCAAGCAGCTGATCGTCAAGATCTGCGAGCTCACCGCAAACTACAACGATTAATGCTTAATGCATAATTCATAATTATAATGGCAGAACTACCCACCATCATACAGGATCTGGCACTGATGCTCATCGTAGCAGGCATCGTGACCCTCATCTTCAAGCGCCTCAAGCAACCACTGGTGCTGGGGTATATCGTCGCCGGTTTCCTGGTGTCACCCCACATGCCATATACCGCTTCTGTCGCTGATACGGAGAATATTCACCTATGGGCCGACATTGGCGTCATGTTCCTGCTATTCTCGCTGGGTCTGGACTTCTCGTTCAAGAAGATTCTGAAGATGGGTGCCTCGCCGTTTATCTCCGCCATGGCCATCATCTTCTCCATGTCGATGCTGGGCGTCTGTGTGGGACAAGCCTTCAACTGGTCGAGGATGGACTGCATCTTCCTGGGTGGTATGCTGGCCATGAGTTCTACGACCATCATCTATAAAGCCTTCGACGACTTAGGATTGCGCCAGCAACAGTTTGCAGGCCTGGTCATGTCGGTACTGATACTGGAGGACATTCTGGCCATCGTCATGATGGTGATGCTGAGTGCTATTGCCAGCGGCAACAGTCCTGACGGAAGTCAGATGCTGGGGTCGGTAGTGAAGATTGCTTTCTTCCTCGTGCTATGGCTTATCGTGGGTATCTTCGCCATCCCTATCTTCCTGCGTCGTGTACGCCGCCTCATCAACAACGAGGTGCTACTCGTCGTATCCCTCGGACTATGCTGCGCCATGGCGGTTGTCTCCACCAAGGTGGGCTTCTCGTCAGCCTTTGGCGCCTTCATCATGGGTAGTATCCTGGCAGAAACCGTAGAGGCAGAGAAGATAGAGAAGCTGGTAGAGCCTGTCAAGAACCTCTTTGGTGCCATCTTCTTCGTATCAGTAGGTATGCTGGTAGACCCGCAGATTATTATCAGCTATGCGTGGCCTATCGTCACACTGGTGCTGACCATCCTCATTGGTCAGGCACTCTTTGGCTCTTTCTCCTTCCTGTTGGCTGGTGAGAGTCTGAAGTCGGCCATGCGCTGCGGATTCTCCATGGCACAGATTGGTGAGTTCTCCTTCATCATCGCCTCGCTGGGTCTGTCGCTGGGTGTCATCAGCGACTTCCTCTACCCTGTCGTCGTAGCCGTATCGGTGATTACCACGTTCCTGACACCTTATATGATACGACTGGCCACACCAGCATACAGTGCCCTGGAACATCGTCTGCCGTCACGTATCATCCGCTCGCTCAACCACCTGTCAATGAGTCATCCCAACAGCCAGCAGCAGAGTGCATGGAAGCGACTGCTGACACAGATGGCCATCAATACCGTAGTCTACAGCATCCTGTCATCGGCAACCATTGCCGTGATGTTCACCTTCGTACTGCCCTTCATGAGAAGGCTGCTGCCAGGATGGACACTCCACTGGTATGCCAACGCCATCACGGGCGTGCTGACGGTGGCATTCATCTCTCCCTTCCTTCGTGCCATGGTGATGAAGAAAAACCGCTCAGAAGAGTGGAAGAAGCTATGGGCCGAGAGTAACCGCAACCACCTGCCCTTGCTGTCAACGATTCTCGCCAGGGTCGTCATTGCCGTCATCTTCATCTTCTATATCTGTAACTACCTGAGTCGTTTCAGCAATGCCGTCATGATTACGCTGGGTGTTGTCGCTGTGGCCCTGATTGTGGTGTCAAGAACCATCAAGCGCCGCAGCATCCTGCTGGAACGTCTGTTCATCAACAACCTGCGTTCACGCGACATCGAGGCACAGGTACATGGCAAGAAGCGCCCGCTCTATGAGGGTAAGCTGCTCGACCGCGATATCCATATCGCAGAGTTCGACGTGCCCACCAACTCCCTATGGATGGGTAGTACGCTGAAAGAGCTTAACTTAGGCAAGAAGTACGGTGTACATGTCAGCAGCATTCTGCGCGGTGGCTTCCGCATGAACATCCCTGACGGTGACTACATGCTCTATCCCTGCGACCGTCTACAGGTCATCGGCAGTGACGAACAGATGGCCAACTTCGCCCATGCTCTGGAGACAGACGTCATCAAAGATGACTTCAAATTAGAAAACCGTGAGATGAAGCTGCGCCAGCTTATTATCTCTGCCGACAGTCCCTTTGTTGGCAAGACCATGGCAGAGAGCGGCATCCGCAGCATCTACGGTTGTATGGTGGTAGGCATCGAAGAGGGTAAGGAAAATCTGTCGCCCATGCATCCCAACCGCCGCTTCCAAGAGGGCGACATCATCTGGGTGGTAGGAGAAGAGGAATCGCTTAATACCATTGTACCGCATTAGAGTAGCTGGAGCGCTTGTCATACTTCAGCGCATCGGTCAGCGTAGCGGCATTACAACGGAACGAGAAGTTATAGCTGGTATAAGGTGTCAGCACCACCTGACACGACATGTTGAAGCAGTGCAGATCGCGACCCAATGAGGCGGTAGTCATTGACAGCTTCTTAGCATCAAAGTCATAACCCGACGAGAACGAGATGTTCCAGCCATCCGACAGACGGATGTTACCACTAAAGTTCAGGTTCTGCGTAAACTTATACGGATAGCGCATGCGGTTATAGTTAAATTCGCCTGCGGTATTCTCACGCATGGTAATACCATAGCCGAAGCTCAGTGACCAGGGCAGCGAGAACTTCATATAGCCGTCTTCATCGGTCTCAGCCATACCGGCATTCTCTTTCTTGGCACCATGCTTACCTGCCTCCAGATCCTTGTCAAGGTTCGTATTCAGGTCGTTATCGTATTCGTCATCGTCGCTGTTGCCTTTACCCTTCTTGTTCTTGTCTTTCTTCTCCACCTTCTCGCCACGCAGCCATTTGAAGAAGTTGGCCACCTTCTTGTCGTCCAGTGTATACGACAGGTTCTGCGACATACCCTGGAAACGACCAAAGCGTCCGTAGCTATACTCCGTACGTTCACCGATATAAGGACGCGCACCCACAGAGTCCGCCTCATAGGCATAGGTGGCGAAGGTAGCACTCAGATTGAGGGTATAGCTCTTTGTCAGTTTCAGACGGAGACGGGTATTGAGGTCACTCCATGGGCGCGTCTCGGCAGCAAAGTTATACGACATGGATGCGCCCAACTCGTCAATCAGACTGATCTTCTTAAAGCCTGTCGAGTCGTCATCACTCTTGATTTTCATCTCAATATTATTCGAGATGTCCACCGAGACACTTCCTGTCTTACCTTTGCCCGGTGCACCATAGAGCGTTCCCTGATACATGTTGTACTCCACCAGCGACACGTTGCCCTTGGCATCCGTCTTCTGGTAGGTGTCCCAATAGCCATAACGCTTGGCACTGAAGTCGGGAGCATAGCTGAACGACACGGTGGGCGTGAAGACGTGACGGATGCGGTCAATCTTCTCGCCAAACAACTTGCGGTTAGGAATGAAGAAACCGTATATCTTCGTCGACAGTCCGAGCGACATCGTCCAGTTATAGACATTGTGGAATCCCTGTATGGTATCAACGACTTCCTTCTGTGTCGTCTCGTCCCACGAACGCTTGTACTTCTGTGTGTACATACGGTCGGTGAAGTTGAACGTGGGGTTCACATTCAGGAAGTTAAACAGGGTGAAGTTACCGCTGACGGGAATAACGTGCTGCATACCGTTACGCCAGTCTTTCGTCAAGCTGGAACCCATCAGCTTATCTTCTTTCGTCTTAATCTCGTTCTTGAACTGACCGGTATAACGCACCGAGATCTTCTCATACCAGCGCTCCTCACCGACAGCCTTCTTTCGCTTGAATGGGTAGAAGTTGGCCACCGAGATGTTCAGATCGGGCATGGTCAACTCAATGATAGAGTCACGCATGTTCTGGTTGAGGTTGAACGTACTCGTCAGCGTCATGCCCAGACTGGAGAATTTCGTACCATACGATACAGAACTGGTACGCGTCGACTGTGTCAGCGACTGCGGGTTATACATCGACGTCAGGTTGTTGCGCTCATAACTGCTCGTCGCAAAGTTCACACTGGCACGCAGCGACCTGTAAGGATTGGCCTTGGCATCCTGAGAGTGCTGCCAAGCTACTCTGAAGCTCGTCGTCTTCGTGTAGTCTGGCATGTTCTTGTCGCCCGATACCGAATTCTGGTAACTAAACAGCAGAGAACCGTTGTAGCGATAGCGGCGTCGGTAGTTCGAGGTGGCTGTCAGGCCCCATGAGCCCTTCGTGTAGATTTCACCGATCAGTTTCAGGTCCATCTTGTCGTTGATGGCGAAATAGTAACCACCATCACGCAGATAGAAGCCTCGCGAGGTCTCGTCGCCGTATGTCGGCATGATGAAACCCGACGAGTAGCTCTTCGTAAACGGGAAGAAACCATAGGGAATGGCAAACGGCAGTGGCACGTCACACACCACCAGATACGTAGGACCGAACACCACATTCTTGCCTGGGCGCACCTTGGCACGCGACATGGCAAAGTAGAAGTCCGGATGCGGCTGGTCACAGGTCGTATAGCGTCCGTGATAGAGGTGCATGTCGCCCTTGCCGTCACGCTTGGAAATCTCGGAGGTCATGAAACCGTCTTCCTGCTGGGTATAGGCATTGTTGATAAGACCCTTCTTCGTCTTGAAGTTGAACGCCATGGTGTCGGTCTCATAGGTGTCAGAGCCCATCTTGAACACAGGAGTACCGAATTTCTGTCCCGTCGTGTCCAGCGAACCTGTGGCATGTACCAGACTAGAGTCAAGCGACATATAGATCTGGTCACTCTCCAGGTCCATATCCTGATACTTCACATGTGACTTACCATAAAGGTGGGCAATACCAGTAGCACCCTCATAGGTCATGGAGTCGTCGGCAGTATATTCCACAGGAGAGTCAATACCATTCTTGCGTTGGCGATTGGCAGAGTCGGCAGCCAGAGAGTCGTCAACGGCTTTATTGCGCAGCCATATCGCCTTATGCAGCGAGTCCATGGCAGCAGTATCGGGAATATTGCTCTTCACAGCAATGGTGTCGACAGCAATGGTATCGACTACAATAGAGTCGCCCTCACCCATGCTGGTAAAGCGCAGATGAGGTACTTCTGCCATGATAAAAATCATGACAAATAGCAGGAAGAATATGAGCGTTTTTCTTCTCACGGCTGCAAAGGTACAACTTTTTGAGCAGTTACAAACTATTTAATGTAAGAAATTATGGGAAATTGTGGGAAATTAACCCTTCAAGGCGGTGCACGACTTGGCTCATTACTTGGTATATCAACAGAAATTGCCCATTTCATCGGGATTTGTTAGCCTAGCAATTTCTGTCAGGCTTACTTTTTCTCGTTTTGAGACTCTTTTTTCCTACTGTGGGACTGTTGTTTTCTGAAGACATACTACTTTTGCAGACGAAATCGAGAACATAAACGTAAAAACAGATAGATATGAAAAAGATTCTCTTCACACTTACAGCTGTCCTTTGCATCACGACGACAGCGATGGCACAGACAAACACTAATGTTTCTGGTAAGTATTCTGACAGTATTCCCCAGCGGAACCTAGCACAGATGCCCTTGGATAGCATGCAGAACGAGGACACCGACAGTTGCCAATCCATCATGCTGCGTCACGTGGATAAGAACAAGTCGAGTCAGTATCAGTATAAGCGTTCCAAGTATATGATGACGGGTAATGAAGATGGCTTTAAAGGCTTGCGCGACTATATTGTAAGAAAAAGAAGAAAAGATGAAGGGCGCCCCTTGCAGCCACTGCCACTAGACTTTTTCAGAAGATGACAAGACAATCACACATCCGCGGAAGAAATATTTCTAAGGAGCAAAGGGAGTTATTTCAAGGTCGTCGGTCTCTTGCAGAACACTCAAGTGTTTGAGCCGTTCCTTGATAACTTTTCTTATCACTTAATCGTTCTCTGCGGTCGAGCAACAGCCGTCCCCAACGGTCAGGGAAGGAATCCTTCACGAAACCAAACACGCTATCCGTGCCACGAGGATGTTGCAACGAAGGGACATTTATCAGGTCGCCGCTCAACACGATACCCCCATGCTGTTTCAGCCATTCGCGCGAATACTCAAAGACAAAATGGTCCTTGCCACGAACACGTTCGTAGCCCAATGTGCCTATCTCCTGCGGTGATGCAAGGAAGTCAAAATCTGCGTAAACCGTAATCCTTTTCATTTGCGTAACAATTCTGCATCTTGAAGCTGACGGCCAAGCGCATCGTCAGCAGCGAGCAACGCAATATCCTTTTCAAGATTCAGCGCAAAGAGTACTCGCGCATAGATTCCCATGGAAACCGTTGGGTCACCATGTTCCACCTTAGAGACTGTCAGTCGTGTCACCGTTGCCCTGTCTGCTACGTCCTGCATAGACAGATGCCTGCGCTTGCGTGCCAGCATGATCTGTTCGCCCATGAGTTGCAACAGCTGAGTCAATGCCCTAGGCATCGTCTTTCCGAATGTATTTTTTCCCATAATTGTATCTTATCGGGTGCAAAGATAAATAAAAATGTTTAATATAACAAACATTTTACAGCATTTTTCTATTCTCTCGCTGATCTCCTTTAGCTCCTTTACTCCTTAGACAATAAAAAATCGCCCATTTCATCGGGAAAAATAAGCCTGGCAGAAGTTGCCAGGCTTACTTTTTCCCATTTTGAGACTCATTTTTCCTACCATGGGACTGTTGTTTCCTGAAAGCAGACTACTTTTGCAGACAAATTCGAGAACATAAACTTAAAAACAAGTAAAAATGAAAAAGAATCTCTTTACCCTTGCAGCAGGAAGACTAGTACTCACCACCCTCTTTTGCTGCGCAATGACAACAGTAGTGGACGCTCAGACGGCAGAACCCGAGAGCAAGATAGAGAAGTACCTGCGCCTGTCGAAGGAAGCCGACGAGAACCCCACCAACTGGCAGGCTCAGCTGGAGGTAGGCCACATGCTGCTCGACAAGGAGAACAGTTTCTATAACATGTCGCGTGCCGCCAAATACTATGAGCGCATCTACCAGCAGACCGTTGGTGTCAACAAGGAAGTGCCCGACTCCGTATTCTTCGAGTCTGTTGTCATGCTGATGTCGGTGGCTTCAGAGAAGAAGGACGTCAATAAGGTATTGTTCTACATCGACGAGCTGATGCGTGCTGATAAGATAGGTATAGACATCAATAGGGACTATGTGATCTCTTATAATGTGATGGGTATTGTGTTCAACCTGATGAACAACGATGCTGCGAAGGCGTTGTGTAACATACTGGATGCACGCAAGCTTCTCACTGCCGACAAGAAAGCGGGTATTGACTATTCTGATCCGATGGCCGTCATTCTGTACGAGAATCTGCTGTCGGAATACCGTAAGACGTATGGCGACAAGCTGACCGAGCTGACGCTGGACGGCAAGAAGTATGTGATCATTGCCATGAACAAGTGGAATGTGGAAATGCCGCTGATGGGCTGGCTTGGCGGTGTTGGCGACGAGGATGCCGATAAGGGCCAAGAGCTGAAGCTGTTATACGGCGAGGACGGCAAGGTCTATGACAACATACACGGCGAAATGAACTACAGCTTCAATTACACCAAGGACGGTTTCGTACCCAAGGAGGGCTACAATGTCCGCATGATTACCCCCACGCCCGAGCAGCGCCAGAAGATGATTGCCGCCTACCGCAGCTACATGAAGAAGCATAAGAAGTAATGAATTCAAATAAAATGAAAATGAAAATGAAAAAAAAGATTAGGTTTCACATACTTAATTGTTAGGGGTGAGAGGCTCTGGCTTCTCGCCTCTTTATTCTTTTTTTTAAGGAATTGGTGTAAAAACGAATATTTTTTGTACCTTTGCAGCCAATTATACGCAATGACACTTATGAGAAAAACCAGATTCATCATCCTACTGACAGCCATTGTTGCCGTATTGGTGACTTGCACGGTAGGCTGCACAAAGCCTGACCGCAGTGAGGAGGCACAGAAACTGAAAACCGAGCTGCAGCAAATAGCATTCACAACACCCGAAAAGGCCTTTGCACGGATAGACAGTGCTGAGCGTGTGGGCTTGTTTTCACCTGCCCAGGCCAACCTCAATAGGACTAACTTCTACGGGCAAATGGGACAGACGCGGTTGGCAATCTTCTATGGCGAGCAGATAGTGAATGTCCCCGAACTGAAACGTGAAGGTGCTCCCTACTATTCAGCCCTTCTCCTGCTAATCGGATGGTTGGAGAGAAATGGCGAATACGGCAAGGTTCTCCGCTTGTGCGACGAGATTATTGCCGACGTAGAGCATGAGCGGGAGCAAGGTGTCGGCATTTCTGGTATCAGCGAGGAAGTGGCTTTGCGTGTAAAAAGTCGTGCGCTAGTGCTTAAAGGCGGTTGCGAGTTGGATATGAAACACCCCGACAAGGCCGAGCAGTATTATCTGGAGGGCATTGACATCATGATGAATGGTGTGACGCATACCAACGACTACTGGGTGATAGACGCCCTGTTCGCCGGCATTATAGAGGCCACAGAGTTCTACCTTGAGCAGGGCATGCCCCAAAAGGCCCTGCCTCTGGTGGCTAAAGGTGACACTGCCCTGGCCCGTCTGGACCGTTGCTCAGACCGGCCCGAATACGTGCGCCAAGTGCGTCACAACAACATCACCATCGGCCAAGCAATGATTTATGCCGCCAACGGTCAGCACGACAAGGCCGAGGCCCTCTATATGAAGCACCGTCAGTCTGAAAATCTGAGGGTCTATGACATTGGTGCTGATGCCCGCTATCTGACGATGAGCGGTCGCTACGACGAGGCCATCCGCCTGTTCCGCCAGTCTGACTCGCTCTATATGGCCCAAGGTAGCGCCATCAACTCCGAATACATCAAACACTACCTGATGTACCAGTATGAGACCTTGCAGAAAGCAGGGCGCAAAGACGAGGCACAGGCCTTGTCCGACCGCATGCGCCAGTTGACAGACTCCATCCATATTCAGGAGCGGAAGATTGACATTGAGCAGCAAGAGGAAATCCGTCAGAAGGAGACCGAGATTGCCAACCGCCGCCAGTCACTCATCATCCACCGCATCATCCTCGTTGCCGTCGTCCTCATCTGCCTGCTCGTTGCCTACCTGCTTTGGCGCTCTCAAAAATATAATAAGGTGCTCCTTGAGAAGAACCGCCGTCTGCTGGCCGAGATTGAACAGCGCGAGCAAGAGGAGCAACAGGCCATCGTGCAGTTAAAGGCTGAACCTCAAGAGAACCTGACAGCCAACCAGCAACTCTTCTGTCGTATCTGCGACCTCATGGATGGGCCAGACCATATCTATACCGATACCGACCTCGATCGCAGTCGCCTGGCCCAACTCCTTGGCACCAACGAGCACTACGTGACGGATGCCATCAGCACCTGTACTGACGGCAAGAGTGTCAGCGGCTTCCTCAACGAGTACCGTCTGCGCTATGCCGCACGTCTGCTGGCCACCACGAAAGACTCCGTTGCACTGATTGCCGAACTCTCTGGCTTCTCCCGCAGCTCGTTCTTCCGCGTCTTCAGCGATGCCTACGGCATGTCGCCATCAGATTACCGTAAGGCAGCAAGGAAATAAAAATCGCCCATTTCATCGGGAAAAGTAAGCCAGGCAATCACTGTCAGGCTTACTTTTTCTCGTTTTGAGACTCTTTTTTCCTACTGTGGGACTGTTGTTTTCTGAAGACATACTACTTTTGCAGACGAAATCGAGAACACAAGCGTAAAAACAAATAG
Organism: uncultured Prevotellaceae bacterium; assembly: GCA_946410305.1. GTDB lineage: Bacteria > Bacteroidota > Bacteroidia > Bacteroidales > Bacteroidaceae > Prevotella. The sequence continues at coordinate 15,594 of CAMJZV010000016.1, forward strand.
ATATGAAAAAAAATCTCCTGATTGTATTGGCAGCTCTGTCTGCCATCATTGTAGAGGCCCAGCAATTGCGCGACGGCCACTTCTTCAAGACGTTTACGGATGCCCAGCAGACCGCTCAGGCGGTTCCAGAGGTGTTCAGTCAGTGGTTTACACTCCCCGAGGGAACGGAATGGCGCGAGACAAGGCGCGAGACGGACAATCTGGGTATGGAGCACGTCGACTATCGCCAGTATGTGGGTGGTGTCGAGGTGGAGCATGCCATCGTGAAACTCCATTTCAAGGACGGCATGCTGCGTAGTGCCAATGGTAACGTGATGGAGGCTCGCCGCTCGCCCGCTAAGCTGCGCCGTGCTCCTATGGTGTATAAGAACGGCACACCCGTCGATGAGTTAGGCCGCAAGCTGTTGCTCGTCTATACCAATGAAGGCTACCGCTATGCCACGAAGATGCTGTCGGCTGACCACAATTACTGGATTTACATTGATGCCGAGAGTGGCAAGGAACTGCAGCGCATCCCTACGCGCTACTGTGCTGAACCGGAGAAAGCAACGGTGACAGGTAGCACTATCTACAGCGGCGAGGTACAGATGGATGCTTCCTTCGACCCCGATAAGGGTGTCTATTACCTCTACGACAAGGATCGCAATATTCATACCATGATTGCTGCGTACTTGCCTTCTTATCTGCAGATGATTGCCGACAAGACCCTTTATCTCAATTTCCCTGAGTTCGAGGCCTGCAATATTCCTATTGAGGAGCTGACCTTTGAAAAATTAAACGAGTGGCTGAGTAAGGGTTTTCAAGGGAAGGATTTACATCCGTTTAACTACCTAAATCGTAATGGCATCTATGCATACAGTAGCACGCCCATGTTCGACAGCTATCGCTTCAAGAGCTTTACCATCGACAGATTGAGCGCATCCACCAGTTCGGGCATGGTAGACCTGCATCCCAACGAGTTTCTCCCCCTCCATCTGAAGGTGGCTATTTCCTATCTGAATAGTGAAGGCATGATAGAGTTCCAACAACAGAACATCACCAAGCTGCCCTATACCATTGACATGACCATGACCAATGACGAGATACCGGTAGTAGGTGTAACGATCAGTATCTATAGCAAGAGTCTTGGCGATGATGGCAAGGAAGATGTCAAACTGCTGACAAGCATTGAACTAAAGCCAGACGAAAGCGGTGTGTGTACGTGGGACAACGACTTTGTGAAAGCCTCTGCGCTCTACGAGAAGAGTCCCTGGTCGGCTGCAGATATCCATTGGGGAATGGCACGAACCTATGACTTCTACAAGGAGAAGTTCAACCAAAACAGTTACGACGACAATGGCAGCCCCATCTATAACCTCTTCTATCTGCCACTGACAAATTGGACTAAGGAGCCATACGTTGCCCTAACAGACATGAACAATGCCGCTGCAATGACGGGGTACGGTGACATTTTCATGGTGTATGGTATGGGAGGTCTGTATGCCCAAAAGTCTGTTATGCGCCCCGTTGTTGAATTATCTATCATGGCCCACGAGTTCACGCACATGGTGACAAATGTTACGCCAGGACTGGTGTATCAGGGTGAGTCAGGGGCACTGAACGAGTCGATCTCTGACATCATGGGCATTAGTGTGAAGAAGTATGTCGAGGGTAACGACGCCGCTTGGCTCATCGCTGAAAATGTGTTCCCTTATTACAGCTGCCTTCGTTCCATGGCCTCCCCCAAGGAGGGCAAGGATGGTGATCAGCCATGCCCCGATACCTACGGAGGAGAGTACTGGGTGGATCCCAATAATATTGCTTACGACAACGGGGGTGTACACTTCAACAGCGGTGTGCAGAACAAGTGGTTCTATCTCCTCTCTGACGGCGGCACTGGCACCAACGACAAGAATTTTACCTACGACGTGACGGGCATCGGCATCGACAAGGCCCAGCAGATTGTCTATCGTACGACGATGATGTATGCCACATCCCAGTCGCAATATGCTGACATGCGCCTGGCCTCCATCCAGGCTGCCGAAGACCTTCATGGCGCAGAGAGTGCTGAACTGGCATCCGTACTGAATGCTTGGGATGCTGTTGGAGTCACCGAAGGCAGTGCCACCAGCATTGAAATGGTGAAGAATTCGCAGTCCGTGGTTAATGGGCTGGATGGCAAATGGTACACCCTCGACGGTCGCCTACTTGAGGGCCAGCCCACCAAGAAGGGTATGTATATCAATGGTAACCGCAAGGTCGTAATTAAGTGAGAAAAGAACTGAGCCTGCTCGAGTTCTTCCGCACGCAACGCCACACTCTCAAAGAGAGAACGTGAGCGAGTTCGACCGAAGGTCAAGGCACCAAGGAAGTAACAAATGTCCCGATAAAATCAGCGTTTTTGTTACTTCCTTGGTGTGTTACTATCCTGCTTCGTTAGGATCGCCGCCGTCGGAGTCATAGCCTCCATCGTAACCATCTACGCGGCTGAGAGCTAGCATGCCTGCGGTCTGTATCTTCACCACCTGAATGGTGGGCTGCATATATTCTTTTTTTATCATAGCTGTGTCCTCCATTTATTTGATGATGATACATCATTTTTCCGTATTCCCCGCACATTTCTCAAAAAAATGCCCATTTCATCGGGGTTTGTTAATCTGGCAACTTCTGCCAGGCATACTTTTTCCCATTTTGAGACTCATTTTTCCTACCATGGGACTGTTGTTTCATGAATACTGCCTACTTTTGCAACCGAAATCAAAACAACAATGCGTATGGATATAACACTTGTTCTCACTGTTGCCGTTGCCGCCACCCTTATCGTGGTGGTGCTAGTGCTTGTAGCCATCATCATTTACCAGCGTTGGCGTATTGGCGACCAGAATGTCTTCATCGAGCGTTTCATCCGTCAGAACGAAGAGATGCGTCAGAAGATGAGAAAAGCAGGAATATTATAAAATAGTAAGATGTAATAAAATAATATTAGCAGATGAAAAAAATCTCTTATCTGATGGCAATGGCCATCATGGTGTTGGGCTTCACCGCCTGCTCCGACGACAATGACAACACTGTACAGCGACCAGAAACCAATTCTGACGACCAGACAGCATATACTGTGAAGCAGGTGCCGGTGAACCGTGACGGCAACAATAGTGGCACCGTAGCCCTCCGCTTCTACGAGGACATGCCCTCAGTACCCTACATCTCTGTAGCAGATTTCCAGAACATCGTGGTACCTGGCACGACAGTCAGCGTGACGAAGACAGGTACGGCACTCTACCAGCTGAAGAACGCTGGTGGTACACTGATAGTAAACACCATTGACGAGACCTGTGCCTTCGATGATTTTATGGGCTTTACCAACCAGATGGGACTGGTACAGGCAGGCATGGAGAATGCCTACTACGACGGCCTTCCCTATGTCCGCTTCAACCGTCAGACACTCAGCGGTGGCTCACCGGCGCAGACCTTCGACTATAGCTCCTACGGCATCAACCTGCGCGGCGACGAGACGATGGTCTATTTCCCTTTTGCCACACTGGCTGATCTCTATGTTGACCTCTATGGCCACAATGCCGCTTGCAACGGCGAGAAGGTGGTCTATGCCAGCAAAGACGATGATGGGGATAGCGGCATCGGCGGCTTTGATAGCGACTTCCTGATGGAGAATCTGATGAAGGATAAGGAACGCAAGACCGATATGGCCGCCTATAACTATGCTGAGCTCTGCTTCACCATCGACCATTTCTATGGCATGCCCTCTGGTTCTGACTTCGAGAAATCCATCCAGGAGAAAGGCTTGGACAAGACGCTCGAGGCTGATGCTGACGGACAGACCGTCAAGCAGTTGCTGCTGTCTACCAACATCGACGACTATGCTGACGGCATGTGTATGCTCTATGCCTACCTCTACGACGGAGGACACACACATATGTGGTATGGCAAGCCCAGCACGTCATTCGCCGAGAAATATCCCTCGCTCTACAGCTATTATAATGAAAGAGTCACGATAGTCAGAAATAGGACGTCTCTGCAGATATATGGCATGACCATTCCTTTACGCGAGGCGTTCTTTGGCGACAAGAGCACCTATCACAAGAAGGGGAATACCGCTATCTGCCATTTCGATAATTTTGCATATAACGACATAGTGGCCTGGAACAATTACTATCAGGGCAAGGCACCGCGCCCCACACTGGCAACAAGTCCTAAAGACCCGATGGTCATCTTCCTCGATGCACTGGAGCAGGCGGCTGCTGACCCAGAAGTGAAGAACTTCGTACTCGATCTGAGTATCAATACCGGTGGCTCGTCGGATGTCGTGGTGGCTATGACCTCGCTGATGTATGACCAGAGCTTCTTCCGTGCCTATAACGTGATTACCGGTCAGAAAATGGAGTGGTACTATGATGTAGACCGCAACTTCGACGGCAAGTATGATGCCCTCGACCAGGACGTTCACTATGACTTGAACTTCTGCATCATCACTTCACCAATCTCTTTCTCCTGCGGCAACCTCTACCCATCCCTCTGCAAGGATGCAGGACTGCTCATCGCCGGTCAGAAGAGTGGTGGCGGCAGCTGCGCCGTCGGTGCTCACCGCACTGCCGACGGGTTCTATTACCAGATTTCCGCAGCACGTGCACGCCTGAGTGACGCGAACTGGCAGAACATCAACGACGGCATCACCCCGCATGTGACGATAGACTATGCCAAAGATATGACAACCACCTATGAGGGCCACGATTATACCCTATACTACTATCATAGCTTCTGGGACTTGGACTACCTGAGCACCATCATCGGTGAGTATTATAAATAATAGTGGAATAAAAAACTTATCAATCAATTAAAAAATGAATTAATATTAAAATCTTAGCAACATGAAAAAGATGATGATGACGCTCGCAGCCGTCCTTTGCTGCGCAATGACCATGACAGTATTCACCGCTTGCGGCAGTGATGACGATGACAGCAAGAACCCTGCTGAGGACACCACGCCCAAGCAGGTGGCTATGAACTTTGTATTATACAACACCGCAGATATGCTCAACTACTGCAACATTGAAATCTCCTACGACAACGGACTGGGCAATGCCAAGACCGTGACGCTGACCAAGGACATGGTGAACGAGAACTTCTCATGGAAGCAGATGCTGACAGCCGACCGTCTGCCCGCCACCTTCACCATCAGCCGCAAAGTCACCCTCAAGCAGAGCATTGACGAGGTGGAGAAGTTCACCTACACCCGCGGCTACTCTTATGCCTATGCCCTCTACAATGCTGCCGGCAAGCGAGTTTTTGAAGGTACGCCCTATGCTAGCACAGGCAGTAGTGACGGTTCTGGTGCAAAAATTGCCGAGCGCATCAATGCCGGAGCCCTCGACCACACCTACACCTTCACGTTCGATGCCAAGGGCAATATGACATCCAAGTGAGATTGAGTATGGCAATGGAACGCCCTATCATAGTAAACAAGAAGGACTCAGAGTTACAGACCCCCTGAGTCCTTCTTGTTTACAGAAAAAATAGGTTTTCAAAAAAAGGTTCCACCTTTCACAGATTTGTCGAGACCCCAGTAAATAAAGGGATTGCGGGCGTGGAGGGAGGTTCCCAACGTTCCACAAACGTTTCACAATGCTTTCACAAACTAATAGGTACGCGTGAGTGTCGTTCCTGTGCGCGAGATAGGCTAATTTGCGAAAAAGTCATACAGCTTTTCCAAAAGTGGTACGACTTTTCAGAAAGTGGTACCACTTTCTGAAAGGAATAGCTATCTTACGAGTGGGATGAGCAAACTCATCGCTGAGATAGCTGTACCCAGAAAAATACGGTGAGCGTTTTCCGGAAAACGCTCACCGTTTTTTGGCGAGACAGCCATTCCCGCAGCTGTATCAGCTACTCCCGTTGTAATATCGCCCCCGTGGAAGCTTTGTGAAACGTTCGTGAAACGTCCGCGCGCATCCGAAACGCCCAGAATCCCTTTAAACAAAGGGTTCTGGGCATATCCGTGGAAGGTGGAACCATATTTTTGAAAAGTCCACAGCGTGCGCACGCGCGCACATATTATTGCAAGTGTTCTGACCTGTCACCTGACACTCCTAAACAAAGTTAAAATGGTAATGTTTTGCACAGAAAACAAAGAAAATATTTGTTTTGTGTACGAAATATAACTATATTTGCACCGTGTAAACACCAAATGTATTTAGATGACACCGTTTGAGAACATAGGCAATATCCCCTTTGATGTTAATGTGCTAAGTGCGGTTTTTCCGAACCATAAGCATATTAACGAGAAGGCGCGTGCACTCGAAAAGAATGGTCAGATTATACGCTTAAAGAAGGGAATGTACGTGGCCAGCAAGATGGAGACTGGTAAGGAACTGTCGAAGGAACTGATAGCAAATCACATTTACGGGCCATCGTATGTGGGTTGCGAATATGCCTTGCGCTATTATGGGCTGATACCAGAACGTGTGTATCAGGTAACATCGGTTACCACCAAGCACTCCAGGGATTTTGAGAATACTGTAGGTCGTTTCAGTTATCAGAACTGCTCGCCAGAATACTTCGCTGTTGGCGTAAGGATAGAGCATGAAGATGGTGTTAACTTCTTGATAGCAACCCCCGAGAAGGCTCTTTGCGATGTGATTAACTTTAGCAAGTGTCTGAATCTACGTTTCATGAAGGATGTAGAGACTTATCTTGAGGAAGACATCCGTTTTGACACTGACGCACTTGAGAGCTTTGATATCGAACTTCTGGAACGATGTGCACTAGCAAGCCGCAAGCAATCGAGTATTAACATGTTAATAAAGTATATAAAGCATGTCAGACATCTTTGAACAAATGATAGCGCAGCACACTATCGCAGGCGATAACGGGAACTCCTAAAGGAACGTATTTCCAAAGCAGACATTGATGTAGTAAAAGCCGATGTTATCCCTTATATCATTGACAAGCGCGAACTCGACATATGGAGCAACGATTACTTCCTGCAACTGGCCGATATGATTGTGTTTAAGTGAAATTTGCGGGATTTTAGAATCAAATTTTTTTTCGAACACGAATCTCATTAATCTTACTAATCTTTTTCTACCTGCATAGTTTATTCGTTGGATTCGTGCAATTCGTGTTCGTTTAAAATCATTTAATCACCGTCTTCTTTCCATTCACGATGTACATTCCCTTCGTGGTTGGCTTGCTATCCAGCTTGCGACCATCGAGGGTGTACCAATTATCATTCGTGTTATTCGTGAGATTCGTGTTCGTTACACTTACAATTTCCGTGGTTTCGTTGTCTCCGAAGTCGAGCACGAAGCTGCGGGCCTCATTCTGGCCGCCGCTTGTCGGTACATAGAAGTGGCAGCGGAAGCACTTCAGCGTGCGAGGGTTCTTCGAATAGCCCAGCTTGTTGCCGCTAGACATCAGGATGATCTCGTTGAGGTTGCCATCGCCGCCCATTGCGGCTTCGCCGACCGCAGCTACTTCCAGCACAAATTCAAGGAACTTACCGGCATCACTCCCGCCCAATACACCCAGCAGGTGTAACTATACTAGAAACAGTGTCATCACAAAGCGGGCTCCACCGGTATAGGTTGTATCAAGCTTGATATCACCACCTAGACGGCGAGCTAAGCTGCGAGCTACGGTGAGTCCGATGCCTGTACCATCGTAGTATTCATTAAGTTGCACGAACTCATCGAAAATGTGCTCAGCTTCTGTAGCAGGAATGCCGATACCCGTGTCTTCCACGATGAACTGCACACCGTTGTCAACGGCACTAAGCCTTAAGACAACCCGTTGTTTCGCCTCCGAGGATGCCTGATATCCATAAGCCTCGGCAGGAGCCGTGAACTTACGGGCATTATCGAGCAGCAGCGAAAGGGCACGGACTGCTGCACTCTGGCATGTGGTGAGCGCTACTGTCTCACATCCTTCATCCAACAGTAATTCGAACGCCAAGTGACTAGCCCTCTCAATGCCTGAGGCTTCCACAGCAGCCGAAGCAATTTCTATGGCCAAAACATGATCGGTAAGTTCGATGACTGTATGGCTGCCGGCTTCCGACAGTTCCAGCATCTTATTGACTAACCCCGTAATGCGGTCGGTATTCTCCAGAATCTGTTTGTTGGCTTCTTCGCGCGAGACGTCATCGAGTGCCATCCCTGAAGTAAGCACTTGTGCGAAGCCGGAAAGAATGTTCAGCGGTGTACGGAACTCGTGCGATATCTGCTGGATGAACTTGGTTTTCATTCTCGACGACTCCTCAGCACGATCGTTGGCAATGGTAAGCTGCTGATTCTTCTCTTCCAAACGCTTTCGTTCGCGACGTCGTATCAGCGCATAGCCTATAAACGCCACAAGGAGTAACAGGATGACGACGCTAAGGGCTATCGCTCTGGTATGCATCAGCTTAACCTTCTGCTCAGCAATCTGCATCTCCTTGCCTTGAATATCATATACGGTTGCCATTTCTGCCATCTGACTGCGCTTCTGCCATAGATAGGCCGAGTCAAAGTGTTCGGAGATCTGTCTGGCGGCATAAAGTGCGGAGTCCTTTCGCCCAGCATTGAGGTTAGCGCGGAACTTAGGCAGATAGTATGCATAGATTTCCTCCAGATATACCTTGGGGACGCGCCAATGGATGAAACTGTCCAGATGCTCATAATTCTCGGCAGCCTCCTTCCAACGTTCGGCAGGCATCAGGTAGTCATTAGCCTGAATGTAGCCATTTGCGTCACGGGTAGCCTGGTCTTTGCAGTATTTGTCATATTCCGCTGCAGCAGAATCTTTCTGGCCGATAATCCATAGTCTAGTGGCACGGTCCAGATGAATATAGCCATCATAAACCTTCCAAACAGCGGCATTGGGGTGTCTGCGCCTGAATACCTGTTCTACGGAGTCAATCAACTCGAGCCAACTCTTGCTCTGCTCCCAGTCCTTTGCCATCACGTAGGCGTCTTTCACCCTGGCATAACAGTTGATAAGCCTCTGATGGATAATCCCCGACGAGTCTGTAGACAGAATTTCCCAGCATAAACCCCGTGCCCTGTTACCCACGTCTTTCGCCTTCTGGGTCTCATTAAGTTTGACGTAGCAGCAGGTCATCATGGTCAGTACGTTGGTCATCTGGTCGTATTGTCCGTTTCTTAGCGAGTCCATCGAGGCTATCAGCGGTACAGCAACGCGCAGGAAACCCTCATAGTTGTGAGTCATATACAGCTGATAAGCCAGCCAGCTGGCACCATAGTTGTAATACCACTGTTTACGGTCTTCCAGGCTGTTGTGAGTGACAATCTGCCTGCCCAGTCTCTCTACCTCGGCATCAATCTCATTATGATGATAGAAACGCTGATGAGTGATGAGACGGAACGTCAAGGCTCCCAATTCATTCAGGTCACCCGTCTTCTCCAAGCTGTCTATCAGGAAGTATGAACGCATAGTGTCGCCAGCGTTGATACCCTCTCTTAAAATCAGAGAGTCGGCCCAGTTGTAATCCGGGTGTATCGACAGTTGTTTCTTCTCTTCCCTTTTCTCGCAGGCAAAGAGGGAAGCCATTAAGGCTATCACGAGAAGCGGAATGCTGAATGATTTATTCATTGTCATTAACTTTTTTGGTTGCCAATATTGTGAGAATCTTTCTTATTTTACTACAATTTTTCCATGATGGATGTACATACCCTTTGTTGTGGGCTGGCCATCCAGCTGGCGACCATCAAGGGTGTACCATTCTGAAAGTTGAGAGTTGGGTGTTGACAGTTGAGCGTGTGCTTCGACCTCAACGATTCCCGTCTCTGTGCCGTCGGTGACTCCGACAACATCCCAGGCCTTGGCTACGGCTGCCACTTCGGGACTGTTGTCGCCATAGAGGTCTTTGGCTGACTGGAGGTGACAGAGGCGGATGTCGGCAAACTGTGACTGGCTGGTGGCATACTGCATCAAGGTACGGTAGACGATCTGAAGGGCTTTCTCCATGCCGATGCCCGTCATGCTGTAAGGCTCGCCGCCGTCTACAAACTCGCTATTGTCGGCACTCTCACCCTCGCAGAGCAGGAAGTACCAGCGGTTCTGCACGCCGCTGTTGCGGTGTACGCCACCGTGGTCGTTCTGCGAACTGGTGTCGTTGGTGTCATACCAGTTGTAGCCTTGGTAGTAGCCTGGACAACGACGAGATTCCACCATGCCGTCCATGCTCATCCTCGGGTTCTTCATGTTGCGTATGTTAGAATACCCTAGCGCCAAGCCGTCACCCCCAATGAGCCACTCTTCATAGGAGGGGTTGTCCCACTTCTTGACGCTGATGCCCATGATGTCGGAGAATGACTCGTTGAGGGCTCCCGACTCGCCCCTGTATTCGAGCTTAACATTCTGGTCGGTGATGATATGGGTGAATTCATGAGCCATGACGGTCAACTCTACGACGGGATTCATGATGGTGCCCCCCATGCCGTAGACCATAGGATAGGGCTTGCAGTAGGCATAAGCTGCGGCATTGTCGAGAACACAGCGGATAGGACCGCGGCTCACGTTGTCCAGATAAACGAGGTTGTAGATGGGTGCATGCTGGTCATCATAGCTGTCGCGATCAAACTTCTCCTTGTAGAAGTCTACCGTGCGGCCCATGCCCCAATGGATATCGGCCAGTGGTGTGGCGGCGTTGGCCTCGTACTCCAGATGTATCATCATGTGCTCTCCCTGGGCGTCGAGCGTGGTGCCGTTGGGCGAGAAGGCCAGCGGAATTATTTCTACCAGCTGCTGGCTCTGTGTTGTGGTTTGGGTTTCTTCGTTTGTGATATTCTTAACGAGGGTGATAACAATTGTGGCCCCCTCATTGGGGATGACAACAATCTTGCCTAGATTCGCGAAGTCGATGGAGGCATTGGCCTCGTTGAATTGGCCGCTCCACAATATGCCGTAGGTTGTTGATTCCACAGTGCCATGACTGTAGTGGATGTTGACGTTTAGGCTGCTGTTTTCATCAAGTTCGAGGGTATTGTCGCTCAGGGTCAATGACTTCAGGTGATAGGCCGTCCATGTATCATCTTGATTGGGTATGTAGAACGCATTGTCGGTGATGTATTTCTCGAAGCCCGGCAGATTGTTGGCATTTAAGTCGGCATATATTTGCATAACCCAATCCGTTATTTTCTCGCCATTATCGTTTTGGATGTCCTCATCGGTGAGGTCATAGCGTGGGAAGTAGTCAAACGCCTTACCGCTTTTCAAGAGATTTTCAAAGCCTGGGAGAGAGGCTCCCACCATGGTGTGGATGTTGCGCTGCTGGTCGTACAAATAGTACATGCCATCGGTACCCATCGTCACGTCCAAAGGCAGGTCACCGCTGTAGATGGACTTACCCGTGATGGTGGTTGACGTGCCTTCGGGGGCGTTGACGCAGTGTATGAGGGAGACGCGTTTCAGTTCCTCGCCAGTCTCCACGTCGTGATACACCTTATAGAGACCGTCTGCCGAAATGCACATCGTGGCATAACGGTAGCCTCCGTCGGTATCGATGATCAGCAGTTTACGGCCCAACAGGTCTGTAGGCGTGCCGCTGCGGTGCATGATGCTATGGCGCTGGAGTTTGGCAGGTGTGCGTTTTTTCTCCATTACGGTGCCATTGGCAGACTGGACGCGACCGTCCCTGACGTGTAGCAGCACCTGTGAATACTCCACTTCGACACCACTGACGTATTGGCGGTATTCTATGCGCTCCATACCGATATTGTCGGTTTGGCGGCTTACCTCGCGCCACTCTGTCTCCTCGGGTAGCGTAAACCACTGGTTAAACAGCGTGGGGGCAGCCTTTGCCGTCGGCTGCCCATCGTTGAATGTTTTGAAGAAGTGCCCATCACGCAGTTGCTGAGCCTCAACGATGATGGTAGACAGGGCTACCACTACAAACAAGACTATTTTTCTCATCCTAATACATAGAGCGTCGATAAACCAACTTATTGACGGTGTTGTTGTGGACTATCACATCACCCGTACCGCTGACATTTAGTGACATTTCTGCCCTTTTGCAAGCTTCCAGCACTTCACGGTCACACTCTTCTTGTGAACCATGCTTAGTGAATTTCTCGGAATCGGTGCCAAGGGCAGCCTGATAGACAGCCATCACTTCATTACGCCAGTTTCCGGCTTCGATGCCTGTCATTAGTCCACCCGGTTCTACTATAATCGAATAGGAGAACTCGTCCTTGTCTTTGGTACAAGAAGTTAGTACTGTCATGGTCATTACGCAGCAAAGGATGGCTGCGAGGGTAAAGAGATTCTTTTTCATAACTATTTGTTTTTACGTTTGTGTTCTCGATTTCGTTTGCAAAAGTAGTCCATCTTCAGAAAACAACAGTCCCACAGTAGGAAAAAATAGTCTCAAAACAGGAAAAAGTAAGCCTGACACAGATCGCTAGGCTTAAAGATTCCGATGAAATGGGCGATTTTTGTTTATTTCCTGAATCTGAGTGAGAGAGGCTTATCTAAAAAAATGGCGTTGTGAAGTTCCTCTTCGACTTCGCCGCTAATGGTCAGGCCACAAACAGCCAATGGCAGTAAAGCAAATAGCCTACTGCCTTTCACTCAAACTGCTTAGCCCATTCCAGGAACTTCACGACCCCTGCATGGCCAAACTTCTCCAGTGACTGAGCGGTCTCCAACACGGTACGCACATGGTCTGGCTTGGACTTGGAATAGAACTTGTCGGCATAGCAGATAATCTGTTCTTCCAGAGTTTCTGGTTCCCAGCCAGGCAGACCAGTACCTGTGTGGCGCTCGGCGACACGGGCATGACGCGGGAAGCCCTCAGCACGCAACAGTTCGCCGCCAATCTGACCATGACGGATATAGGGTTCTGTACCGTGACAATGAATGGACGGGGCATCACACTGATAGATGCCAATATCGTGCAACATGGCAGCTTCTTCTAAGAACTGTTTGTCGACGGGCAGTTCCTGGTGCTTGCGAACAATCTGCAAACAGCGGTCAGCAACCTGTCGGCTATGTTGCAATAATACCCTGCGGAGCTCATCGTCCGCAGGGTAATATTTATCTATAATGGCCTGATAATCCATAACCAATAACCATTAAATGTTAACCAATAAAAGTTAGCCGTTAGGCCTCTCTTTCTATCCAGCCCAGGTTGTCGCCCTTGCGAACCTTGGCACCTTGCTTGGCAGCAACCTCCACGAGTTTACCGCCAATAGCAGCAGGAATGGGAACGATCTCGCCCCAAGGAGCCTGAATATAGCAGAAGGTGTCACCCTCCTTGTACTGCTGGCCGATGAACGGCTCCAGACAAGGCTCGCAAGCACCCTCGCCAGAGAACTCGTAGTACACCTGTCCAGCGATAGGAGCTGTCAGCGCGTCAGCCTTGGCATGCTTGAAGGCAGCAATCTCAGCAGGGCTCAGCTTAGAACCGAGCTTAGCGTCCTTGGCCTTCTGGATGTCAGCCAGCAGCTGCTTCTTAGCCTGGCCACTCTTGAACGGACGGTACTGCTCGGGGTGCATAGCCAGCTCGAAGAGCTCCTCGTTGTCCTGACCGTAGTCCCAACCGTTCTCGTCCATCTCCTTCTTGAAGCCTTCGAGGGCGTTGGGAATGAGGGTGTGAGGATCAGCGGTAGTGAACTCGCGGTTCTGCTTCTTGGCCAGCTCGATGAACTCAGGATCGATAGTGCCAGGCACCTTGCCGCTCTTGCCGAGGATCATACCCCAGATGGCGTCGTCCATCATGACATAGCGACCCTTGCCCTGCTCCATAGTCAACAGGTTCATCAGAGCGATGTTCTTCGTGTACTGAGAGAACGGTGTTACCAATGGGGGATAACCCACGCGTGGCCATACATACTCTACCTCGTTGAACAGCTTGACCAGCATGTCGTCCATAGACAGTGTGGGCTCGCCCTTCTTCTCGCGCAGCTTGTTGATCATGCTCTGGATAGGACCGAGGTCAGCCATCATGGAACCCATCATGCCACCAGGCAGACCACTGCCGAGCAACAATGACGACATGTGCTTGTTGGCAGGATTGATGAAGCAGCCCAACCAGTCGTCGATGAACTCCTGTGTCAGGCTACGGGCCTGCATATACGCGTTCATATTAATATCTGCCACCTCGAAGCCTTCGTTCTTCAGCATCGACTGTACAGAAATGATATCGGGATGTACCTTACCCCAGCTCAATGGCTCGATGGCGGTATCAATGATGTCGGCACCGTTGTTACAAACCTCCAGGATAGAGGCCATAGACAGGCCAGGACCAGAGTGGCCATGATACTGGATGATGATATCAGGATGCTTGGTCTTGATGGCCTTGGTCAGCGCACCCAGCAGGGCGGGCTGTCCGATACCTGCCATATCCTTCAGACAGATTTCCTCAGCACCAGCAGCAATCACCTCGTCGGCAATCTTTGAGTAATACTCTACGGTATGCACAGGACTGGTGGTGATACACAGGGTAGCCTGCGGAATCATGCCAGCGGCCTTGGCCCACTTGATAGAGGGGATGATATTACGTGTATCGTTCAAACCACAGAAAATACGGGGAATATCCACACCCTGGGCCTTCTTTACCTTATACATCAGCTCACGTACGTCATCGGGTACGGGATACATACGCAGCGCGTTCAGACCACGATCCAGCATGTGTGTCTGGATGCCCACCTCATTGAAAGGCTTACAGAAAGCACGCACAGCCAGGTTGGGGTTCTCACCAGCCATCAGGTTCACCTGCTCGAAGGCACCACCGTTGGTCTCTACACGGGCAAAGCATCCCATGTCGATGATGACGGGAGCAATGCGCTCTAACTGATCCTTACGGGGTTGAAACTTGCCTGACGACTGCCACATGTCGCGGTACACAAGACTAAACTTAATCTTCTTTTTCATGCTATTTTTCGTATTAAACAGATAATTTCCTGCAAAGATACAAAATAATTGAGAATTATTTCTTACTTTTGCACAATAATTTGTATAAAGCAATGAAAAAGGCCTTTTTTTTCATATTTGCCACCATGCTCTTGATGGGTGCATGCGGCACAAAGCAGGAACAGCCAACGACAGACGTTGCTGACGATGCTATCAGCCTGAAGAAGAACCTACCAGGCGACTCTGCCCTGTATGGTCTGGCATGTGACGGATGTACCGACTCGGTACTGGTATTCCTCTCCTACTCTGGCGGAGACCCCGACACGTTTGACATCATCAACGCCTTCCAAGAGCACCGCATCTATGGTCGTCCACGTATTGGCGACGAGTTGGCAGTCATCGTAAACCCAGCAGACCGTGACGAGGCACTGAGCGTGGTGAACATGGAGATGCTGAAGGGAGAATGGTGTTATCAGGTGCTCCCGCAGCTACGTTCTGTAGATAGCTTGCACAAGCGCATGCAACGTCGCATGATAGCGCGTATGAGCGATTCACTGCGCCAGTTGATGATAACACCTCGCGAGTACTCACTACGCCTAAAGCGCGACTACACAGTGACAGCACGCGGAGGTCAGAGACGCCGCACCACTACCGACGACATGTCACCCGTGGCATATCCCACACTGAAGCGCTATACCGACTGGTACTTCTATAACGGCATGTTGATTCTGAAGGCCGATACGGTAGCTGGAATCTCCAAGGAAGGTGACGTACCTGAGACAGATACGGCACAAATCAGGCTACTCATGCCTGACTCGCTCATCCTGGAGTTCAGCGACCACACACAGGAATACTACCGCAAAATAGAATAGAATTTAACGTAACTGATAATTCATCATACGCTGCTCAGCAAGGGCAGCGTATTTTGTTCCTGGCTGTCCGTAGTTGGCATAGGGATAGATGCTGATGCCACCACGCGGTGTAAACAGTCCTACTACCTCTATATATTTAGGCTGCATCAACTTCACCAGGTCCTTCATGATGATATTGACACAATCCTCGTGGAAATCACCGTGGTTGCGGAACGAGAAGAGGTAGAGCTTGAGGCTCTTCGACTCCACCATGCGCTCGCCAGGGATATACATAATCTTGATTTCCGCAAAGTCGGGCTGACCAGTAATGGGACACAGCGACGTAAACTCAGGGCAGTTGAACTGTACCCAGTAGTCGTTGTCCTTATGCTTGTTCTCAAACGTCTCCAGCACCTCTGGAGCATACGTCATCTTGTATTCCGTCTTTTTGCCTAACTGCTGCAGGCCTTCATTTTCTCTTGCCATATTCTTTAACTCCTTAAACTCTTTAAACTCCTTAAATCTTCAATATATTAAAGATGTTGTAATTGATGTCGTTATCGAAGACATCCTCGTGGTCATGCTTCTTGGTGAACTCGACGACACGGATGGTCACAGGCAGCACGACAATCTCGTAGAGCGTCTTCAGCGTCACCTGCGAAATCATCAGCGACGGCATCTCCTCCCAGGGAATGACACCACCTAAGGCCAGCGGGAAGAAGATGATGGAGTCGACGCCCTCGCCAAACACCGTACTCAGGATGGCACGTGCCGAGAAGTTCTTACCCCCTGACGACAGCTTCATCTTCGACATCACATAGGCATTGGTGAACGAGCCGCAGATGAAGGCGATGAACGAGGCCAGCGCAATACGCGGAGCCAGGCCGAAAATCTGATGGAATCCTGCATCGCCATCCCAATAGTCGGCACCGGGTATCCAGTCGGCAATGGCACCCATGAGGACGAAGAAGAAGTTCATGGCGAAGCCCATCCAGATGAGCATGCGCGTACGACTGTAGCCCCACACCTCGCACACCACATCGTTGATGATGTAGCTCACAGGGAATACGATGATACCTGCTGTCAGGTTGACAGGTCCGAAAGAGAGTTGCTTTGTTTCCAATACGTTTGCCGTAATCAGGCAGACGCAGAACAGGGTGCCGAAAAGCATAAACAGCACGCTGACACGTTTCTTTTCTTCCATATTATTCTTGTTTTGTTAAAGGGGGTCAGTCCGCTGACTTAAGCAAGTACCCCTAGTTAAGCGCCTGCAAAGGTACAAAAAAAAGTGAAAAGTGAAAAGTGAATAGTGAAAAATTTGCTACCGCCACAGATTTTTTGTAATTTTGCAGGCAAATTAGCAAATATATCGAAATGGCAGAAAAGAAATTCAAGAGAACAACAGTGACCTCAGCACTACCTTATGCTAATGGTGGTGTGCATATCGGTCACCTCGCTGGCGTCTATATCCCAGCAGACATCTACGTGCGCTACCTGCGTCTGAAGAAGGAGGATGTCATGTTTATCGGAGGTTCTGACGAGCACGGTGTGCCCATCACTGTTCGTGCCCGCAAGGAGGGCATCACCCCACAGGATGTGGTAGACCGCTATCATAAGATGATCAAGGACTCGTTCCAGGAGTTCGGCATCTCTTTCGACATCTACAGCCGTACAACCAGCGAGATACACCACAAGTTTGCCGCTGAGTGGTTCCGCAAACTCTACGACGAGGGTAAGCTGGTCGAGGAGACCACCGAGCAACTCTATGACGAGGAGGCCAAGCAGTTCCTGGCAGACCGCTACGTTACTGGCGAGTGCCCCCACTGCCACAATGAGGGTGCCTATGGTGACCAGTGTGAGAAGTGTGGTCGCGACCTCAGTCCCACGGAGCTCATCAATCCCAAGTCTACCATCTCTGGTTCTACCCCCGTGCTCAAGGAGACCAAGAACTGGTACCTCCCTCTGAACGAGTATCAGGACTGGCTGAAGCAGTGGATTCTGGAGGGTCATAAGGAGTGGCGCCCCAATGTCTATGGTCAGTGCAAGTCGTGGTTGGAGATGGATCTGCAGCCCCGTGCCATGACACGCGACCTCAACTGGGGTATCCCCGTACCCATCGAGGGTGCTGAGGGCAAGGTGCTCTACGTATGGTTCGACGCCCCCATCGGCTACGTGTCCAACACTGTCGAGCTCTGCAAGAACAACCCCGAGAAGTGGGGCAACTGGGAGAAGTGGTGGCAGGACGAGGATACCCGTCTGATACACTTCATCGGTAAGGACAACATCGTGTTCCACTGCATCATCTTCCCCGTCATGATGAAGGCCCACGGCAAGTATATCATGCCCGACAACGTGCCCTCTAACGAGTTCCTGAACCTGGAGAACGACAAGATTTCCACCTCGCGCAACTGGGCTGTCTGGTTGCACGAATACCTCGTCGACATGCCCGGCAAGCAGGACGTGCTGCGCTATGTGCTGACAGCCAATGCTCCTGAGACCAAGGACAACAACTTCACATGGAAGGACTTCCAGGATCGTAATAACAACGAGCTCGTGGCTGTCTATGGCAACTTCGTCAACCGTGCCCTGCAGCTCACCAAGAAATACTGGAACGGCGTCGTTCCCGCCTGCGGCGAACTGCAGGATGTCGACAAGGCCGCTCTGGCAGAGTTCAAGGACGTCAAGGGCAAGGTAGAAGCACTGCTCGACCAGTTCAAGTTCCGCGATGCCCAGTTCGAGGCCATGAATCTGGCACGTATCGGCAACCGCTACATCACCGAGTGCGAGCCCTGGAAGGTGTGGAAGACCGACCAGAAGCGTTGCGAGACCATCCTGAACATCTGTCTGCAGCTCACAGCCAACCTCGCCATCGCTTTCGAGCCCTTCCTGCCCTTCAGCAGCAAGAAACTGCGCGAAATGCTGAACCTCGAGAGCTTCGAGTGGGACGAGCTGGGGTCTACCGACCTGCTCAAGGCTGGTCATCAGCTGGGTGAGCCCGCCCTACTCTTCGAGAAGATTGAGGACGACGTCATCCAGAAGCAGCTCGACAAACTGGCAGCTACCAAGAAGGCCAACGAGGCTGCCCAGTACAAGGCTGCCCCCATCAAGGATACCGTCAGCTTCGAGGACTTTGAGAAGCTCGACATCCGCGTAGGCTTAGTCAAGGACTGCCAGAAGGTCAAGAAGTCGAAGAAGCTGCTGCAGTTCACCATCGACGACGGCTCAGGTACTGACCGCACCATATGCTCAGGTATTGCCGCCTTCTACGAGAATCCTGAGGAGCTCATCGGCAAGCGTATCCTCTTCGTCGCCAACTTCGCACCCCGCACCATGATGGGCATCGAGAGTCAGGGTATGATTCTCTCTGCCGTGGATGCTGACGAGAGTCTCAGCGTAGTGACAACTACTAAGGACGTAAAGCCTGGCTCACAGGTAGGATGAAGTAGATGAAAGATTAAAAATGAAAAATTAAATATAAAGGCTGCGATGATTCGCAGCCTTTATATTTTTTATGAGCGTCCAAACAGCCATTTCTTAAAGAACGGACTGACGCGCAGGATATTCGACGAGATGATACAGAAGCCGATGATAAGCAACGCCATGGCCACGGAGATGGTGGTGTCGAGCACGAAGTTGTGGCGGTACTTGTCGAAGAACATGCCAATGGCAGGCACGTTGGGCATGAAGAAGAAGTGGATGAGGTAGATGTCCAGCGTGCGACGGCCGATATATTGCAACGAGGCGCCAATCACTGTCAGCTTGGTGAAGTACTGCTGATAGCTGCGGAAATACATGAAGACTATGGTGAGCAGACCAAATTTTGCAATCGTAGAAGGCAGGTTGGTCCATTCCATACGCAGCTGGTGCCACTTCAACACGTCGAGGGTTGCCCAAATAACCAAGATGATGACCAGCGGATAGAACCACTTGGAGTCCATGACACGCTGTGCCCTGTCCCAGTAGCGGTGGACGATGTTGCCATAGAGGAAGAAGGGGAAATGGATGAACACACGTCCCAGCGACAGGTCGTCAATCCACTGGATATGTGCACCTTTGTAGCCCTGCGCCCATGAGAAATACTTGGGCAGGAAGCACGTCTCGTAGAATCCCAAAGAGATGAGGAAGAGGATGGTGATGGGTATCCATGACTTCACGTGGAGCTTGCTTTCTACGTAAGCGAAGAGATAATAGATAACAAACATCCACAGCAAGGCAATAGTGAACCAATAGCCACCTTTCGTAGCTGAGTGGAAATTGGTGATGACAGCTTCCACGAAATGGGGCGACAACATGGCACAGAACAGGAAGAAGAAACAGGCGGTGGGAATGATTTGCACCTTCAGTTTCTTGACGAGCAACTGTCCTAAGTTGTGGGCATCCCACACCTGTGCAGCCTTGTAGGCGAGGAATCCGCTGACGAAGAAGAACAGCGGCATGCGGAACAGCAACAGGAAGGGCAGTGATGACGACCACTTCCAATTCTGCTCAAAGCCCATCTGGCTGACATGGTTGGCTACCACCAATATCATTGTGAAGCCTCGCAAGGCATCGAGCCATTCCAAACGTGGTTTCTTAACGGGAAGATCCATATTATAGATTAAAGATGAAAAATGAAAAATGAAAGATTAAACGAGAAGTGATAATATCTGACGCACCTTGTCGTCCATAGGCTGCAAGGCGTCTATCCAGTGGATGGTGAAGCCTCGACGCTCCATACCGCGGAACCACGTCATCTGACGCTTGGCAAACTGGTGGATGGCAATCTCCAGTCGTTGGAACATCTCGTCGTAAGTAGTCTTGCCAATGAGATACTCTGTGACGAACTTATACTCTAAGCCGTAATAGATGAGGTCTTCGGCAGGGATGCCCTCAGCGAGCAGTCCCCTCACCTCCTCTATCATGCCCTCTTCCAGGCGGGCCTTCAAGCGACGGGTAATCTTCTCGCGACGGGCCTCGCGGTCGATATTGACACCAATGATAAGGGAGTCGATGGGTGGCAACTCGCGCTTAGGCATAGGGGTATGGAGGTTATATTTCTCTATCTCGATGGCACGGATGGCACGCTGACAGGAGTCGACATCGGTCTTATTGTGCATGTTCGAGCCCGTCTGGGCCTTCAGCTCAGTGAGCATCTGTGTGAGTTCGTCGAGCGTCTTACCCTCCAGACGTGCCCTTAGCTCTGGGTTCTGAGGTACGGGCGACAGCTGATAGCCTTTTAGTACGGCCTCAATATAGAGCCCTGTTCCACCGCAGAGGATGGGTGTTTTGCCTCTACCTATTATATCTTGATAGGCATCGAAGAAGTCCTGCTGATATTGGAACAGGTTGTACTTCGTGCCAGGTTCACAGATGTCGATGAGGTGGTAGGGAATATTGACCATTGACCATTGACCATTGACCATTGAATCGCCAACCACAGTGCGATAATCGCAAAGGTCCTTACCCGTACCGATATCCATGCGGCGATAGACCTGACGGGAGTCGGCAGAGATGATCTCTGCGCCACATCCGCCATTAACGGGGGGCAATGCTACTGCCAAGGCTGCTGCCAGGGGTGTCTTGCCACTAGCTGTAGGTCCGAGTATGGTAATCATCTTCTGCATATCAGTGGGCAAAATTACATAAAAAATGCCGTCCGACAAAATCGGACGGCACAATTTTTATTTCTGAGTGGTATTATTTCAGCTCAGCGAGGTACTTAATGGTGCGAACCATCTGAGAAGTGTAAGAGTTCTCATTGTCGTACCAAGCAACAACCTGTACGAGAGAGTTGCCATCACCAATCTTGCTTACCATGGTCTGGTTAGCGTCGAAGAGTGAACCGAACTTCATACCGATGATGTCGCTTGAAACGAGCTTCTCCTCAGTGTAACCGAAGCTCTCGTTGGTAGCAGCCTTCATGGCAGCGTTGATACCCTCAACAGTTACCTCACCCTTAACAACAGCGTGCAGGATGGTGGTAGAACCTGTAGGAGTTGGAACGCGCTGAGCAGCACCGATCAGCTTACCGTTCAGCTCAGGAATAACGAGACCGATAGCCTTAGCAGCACCAGTAGAGTTAGGAACGATGTTCTGAGCACCGGCACGAGCGCGCTGAACATCACCCTTGCGCTGAGGACCGTCGAGAATCATCTGGTCGCCAGTGTAAGCGTGAACGGTGGTCATGATACCGCTCTGGATAGGAGCGAAATCGTTCAGAGCCTTGGTCATAGGAGCCAAGCAGTTGGTGGTGCAAGAAGCAGCTGAGATAACAGTGTCAGCAGGAGTCAGAGTCTTGTGGTTTACATTGTAAACGATAGTAGGCAGATCGTTACCAGCAGGAGCTGAGATAACAACCTTCTTAGCACCAGCAGTCAGGTGAGCAGAAGCCTTCTCCTTAGATGTGTAGAAACCTGTGCACTCCAGAACAACGTCTACATCCAGCTTGCCCCAAGGCAGCTCAGCAGCGTTAGGAATAGCATAGATAGTGATCTTCTTACCATCAACAACGATGAAGTCCTCACCAGCCTCAACAGTGTGCTTGTTCTCACCGAACTTGCCACAGAAACCACCCTGAGCGGTGTCATACTTCAACAGATGAGCAAGCATCTTTGGGCTTGTCAAGTCGTTGATAGCTACTACCTCATAACCTTCAGCCTCGAACATCTGACGGAATGCGAGGCGACCGATACGGCCGAAACCGTTAATTGCTACTTTTGTCATAATACTTAATTTATTTATAAAAATGAGTTGTAAATTTGCTTTCTCTAGTAAAAAATGTGCCTTTTGTTGCACTTTTTTCTCGTTTCGGGCACAAAGTTACAAAAAAATATCTATATTTGCACTTGAAATCTATCTTAATTAAAGTGAAAAGTGAAAGTGAGCAGAAAAAAATGAGGTAATTCACAAATAGGATGCTAAGATTGCAAAACGCAGATAGCAAATATACATGAAAGATGAAATATGAAAGATGAAATATTGAACATTAAAACTTAAATATTAAACATTAAAACATTAACAACTATGGGATTTATTAAAGAATTCAAAGAGTTTGCCATGAAGGGCAATGTGATGGACATGGCAGTCGGTGTAATCATCGGTGGTGCTTTCGGTAAGATCGTATCAAGTCTGGTCAACGACGTGCTGATGCCTCTCGTAGGTATGATTACGGGCAACATCGACTTCACGACGTTGTCGTTCAAAATTGGTGAGGGCGATGATGCTGCTGTACTGGCCTATGGTAACTTCATCCAGAACACTGTCGACTTCATCATTGTCGCTTTCTGTATCTTCCTGATGCTGAAGGGCATCAACAAGCTCAACCGCAAGAAAGAAGAGCCCGCAGCTCCTGAGGCTCCCAAGGGTCCCACGCAGGAAGAGTTGCTCACTGAGATTCGTGACCTGCTGAAGCAGAAGTAAGCCACTTTTTCCTATCGTTGAACATAATTCAAATCAAAGAAAGCAGCCTTGAAAGCAAAAACAAGCCTGCTTTCTTTCTTTATAATAAAAAATATGTGTAACTTTGCGCCCTCATTTCCAATAGGTAGTAAATATAGGTAGTAAAGAAAAATGAAAACACTTGATTTCAAGCCGAAAATTGTTTCGGCCATTAAGAATTACAATCGCCAGACACTGATGGCCGATGTGATGGCTGGTATCATCGTTGGTATCGTAGCATTGCCATTGGCCATTGCGTTCGGTATCGCCAGCGGTGTGTCGCCTGAGAAAGGTATTATTACCGCTATCGTCGCCGGACTGATGATTTCACTGTTTGGTGGTAGCAAAGTACAGATTGGTGGACCTACGGGTGCCTTCATCGTCATTGTCTATGGCATCATTGAGCAGTATGGCATTCAGGGACTGACCGTTGCTACGCTGATGGCGGGCGTCTTCCTTATCATGCTGGGCGTGCTGCGCCTGGGCACCATCATCAAGTATATTCCCTACCCCATCGTGGTAGGTTTCACCAGCGGTATTGCCGTCACCATCTTCACCACACAGGTAAAAGACCTGCTGGGTATGCAGATGGACACCGTACCCAGCGACTTCATCGAAAAGTGGGGCGCCTACCTATATAATATAGGTAATATAGACCCATGGAGTGCACTGGTGGGTATTGTCAGCGTCGTGCTGATTGCGGTCTGGCCACAGCTGGCACGTCTTTTCCACCTTTCACCACTCAAAGCTCTGCCAGGCTCGCTGGTAGCCATCGTTCTGATGACGGTAGCCGTACTGCTGCTCAAGCAGTATGCTGGTGTGACAAGTATAGAGACTATTGGTGACCGCTTCAGCATCAACTCTACACTGCCTGGCGCCGTCGTTCCAGAGCTGTCATGGGAGACCATCAAAGGCCTCGTAGGTCCTGCGGTAACGATTGCCGTGCTGGGTGCCATCGAGTCACTGCTGTCAGCTACTGTTGCTGACGGTGTCATTGGCGACCATCACAACTCTAACACCGAGCTCATCGGTCAAGGTATTGCCAACCTGGCATCACCCATCTTCGGTGGTATCCCCGCAACAGGCGCCATTGCCCGTACAATGACCAATATCAACAATGGTGGACGCACACCCGTGGCTGGCATTGTCCATGCCTTCGTGCTCCTGCTCATCTTCCTGTTCCTCATGCCTCTGGCACAGTACATTCCTATGGCTTGTCTGGCTGGTGTACTCGTCGTCGTCAGCTACGGAATGAGTGGCTGGCGCTCGTTCCTCGCTATGACACGTAATCCGAAGAGCGATGTCACCGTGCTACTGCTCACCTTCTTCCTCACCATCATCTTCGACCTCACCGTCGCCATCGAGTTCGGCCTCATCTGCGCCTGTCTGCTGTTCATGCGACGCATGTCTGAGACAACCGACGTCAAGGCCATCTACGATGAGATTGACCTCAACGAGGATGCTGATATGGAGCGTGGCAACCTAGAGCACCTCACCATTCCAGAGGATGTAGAAGTCTACGAGATCAACGGTCCGTATTTCTTTGGTGCAGGTAACCGCTTCGAAGATATCATGGCACGCTATGGCAAGCGTCCGAAGGTACGCATCATCCGTATGCGTAAGGTACCATTCATCGACTCTACTGGTCTGCATAACTTGGAGAACATGTGTCTGATGAGCCAGAAAGAAGGCATCACCATCGTCCTCTCTGGAGTCAACGAGAAAGTCGACAGCGTACTGCGTCGCAATAATTTCGAACAACTCCTTGGTGCTGAGAACATCTGTAACCACATCGACCTTGCTCTAGCAAGAGCTCGTGAAATTGTGGAAGCATAAAACAAGTAGATATCCATCATAAAGAGAAAGCGCTGACTAAACATCAGCGCTTTCTCTTTATCGTTACTTGAATAATTTATCAAGCATCTCGTAGAACTTAGGGTCTTCTCCGACGACCGTATCCACTACCTTTCCTTCAGGACTGATAATAATCTTCGTGGGGAATCCAGAGATGAGATAGTCATCGCAGACATCAGAACCCTTGGGTACGTAGACATGCTTCCAAGGCAACTCGTACTCTTCAACGGCTCTTTTCCATTTCCGCTTACTGTCGTTACAGTCCACACCTAGAATCTCCATCTTGCTCTTATACTTCTGATAGTATCTCTTCATCTCGGGGATGCCCTTGATACACCAGCCGCACCAAGAGCCCCAGAAGTCGAGAATGAGGTATTTGCCACGCAGCGACTCCAGTGACAGAGGCTGGCCGTCAATATCTTCGAGGATGAAGTCGGGAGCCATACTGCCAACGGGCAGTACTTCATCCTCTTCTTCCTCTTCCTGTGCAAAGCCGTTCATCAGACCGCCAAAGGCAAGGATAGCTACCATCAGCCACTTTATTGTTTCCTTCATGCTTTTAATTATATATTATTCCCACTCAATTGTTGCGGGTGGCTTTGACGAGATATCGTAACAGACGCGGTTGACGCCACGTACCTTATTGATAATCTCGTTAGAGACCTTGGCCATGAAGTCGTAGGGCAGGTGTGCCCAGTCGGCAGTCATGGCATCAGTAGAGGTAACAGCACGCAGGGCAACAGGATGCTCATAGGTACGCTCATCACCCATCACACCTACGCTACGGACAGTAGCCAGCAGAATGGCGCCAGCCTGCCATACCTTATTATATAATGTCTCACCATCGGTATCCACATATTCGCGCAGACCACGGATATAGATATCGTCGGCATCCTGCAGGATGCGAACACGCTCACGGGTGATATCGCCCAGAATGCGCACCGCCAAACCAGGACCTGGGAAAGGATGACGAATAATCAGGTGTTCAGGCATACCCAACTGGCGACCTACACGACGTACCTCATCTTTGAACAACCACTTCAGAGGCTCACAGAGCTGCAGGTGCATCTCTTCAGGCAGTCCACCAACGTTGTGGTGACTCTTGATGACCTTTCCCGTGATGTTCAGCGACTCGATGCGGTCAGGATAGATGGTACCCTGTGCCAGCCACTTAGCATCGGTAATCTTCTTAGCCTCAGCATTGAACACCTCCACAAAGTCGCGACCGATAATCTTACGTTTCTGCTCAGGCTCGGTAACTCCTGCAAGATCTGCAAAGAACTTCTCAGAGGCATCGACACCAATCACATTCAAGCCCAGGCAGCGATAGTCTTCCATCACCTGTGTGAACTCATTCTTACGCAGCATGCCGTGGTCTACGAAGATACAGGTCAGGCGGTTGCCAATGGCCTTATTCAGCAGTACGGCAGCAACGCTGGAGTCTACACCTCCAGAGAGTCCGAGGATGACACGGTCGTTGCCCAGCTGAGCCTTCAGCTCTGCGACAGTAGTGTCGACAAACGAGGCTGCGCTCCATTCCTGCTTACTGCCACAGATATCCACCACGAAGTTCTTTAGCAGCTGTGTACCCTGCAGTGAGTGGTACACCTCCGGATGGAACTGCACAGCCCAAACGGGTTGCTTGGTAGAAGCAAAGGCTGCATTAGTGACATCAGCAGTAGAACCAATTACCTTGAAATCGCTGGGAATAGCAGTAATGGTGTCGCCATGTGACATCCATACCTGTGAGTGTTCATCAAAGCCCTTGAAGAGTGGATTGGTAGTATCTACCGTCTCCAGGTGGGCGCGACCATACTCACGTGAGTCTGCCTTCTCAACCTTACCACCCAGTGTGTGGGATATAAACTGTGCACCATAGCAGATGCCAAGCACAGGAACCTTACCCACAAACTGCGAGAGGTCCACCTTGAACGCCTCAGGGTCGTGCACCGAATAGGGTGAACCGCTGAGGATGACACCGATAACAGAGTCATCGCCTACAGGGAACTTGTTGTAGGGTAAGATTTCACAGAAGGTGTCGAGTTCACGCACACGACGGCCAATCAGCTGTGTGGTTTGCGACCCGAAATCCAGAATGATAATCTTTTGCATTTTAAACTATAATGATTGAATAAACTTTTCTGCTTGATCCAATGTCTCAATCTTACCGACATCCATGAGTTGCAAGTCATTCTTCACCAGTCCCACAATACGGGAACGATGGCAGATGCTGAGATAGAAGTCGATAATGGGGAAACGGTCAGGGAAACGATCCATCAATGTGAACAAGCGGGGCGAGAACGAGTGGATACCACTGAAAGCAAAAGCATAGAGGCGAGTGGTGAGAGGTAAGTGGTGAGAGATCACCTGCAAATCATCATCAAGGGTAAGTTCTGCCGTTCGTAACCATGGGAATGGGCTCTTTACCTCACCCGTCTCTTTGTTGATCCAGCCCATCAGGCGCATAGCATTGTCGAAGAGCAGGTAGCGCTTCGTCTTACGCTTGCTGACCAGTAGCACCGCATCCTCATCCTCCTGATGTTGATGGCTAAACCACGCGTAGTCCACATTGTCGAGGATATCGACATTATGAATAAGAATAGGCTCCTCATCGCGAAACAGTCCTTGTGCCTTCTTCAATCCCCCACCCGTTTCCAACAACTGCTCAGTCTCATCGCTAAAATGCACCAACGGGGCATAGTCCTGCTGGGCCACATAGTCGCGAATCTGCTGAGAAAAATGGTGGATATTGACGATGAAACGGTCGTAGCCCTGCGCCTGCAGTTTACGGATGTTCAAGTCGAGCAGCGGGCTTCCTCCCACAGGCACCAAAGCCTTGGGCATGGTGTCGGTCAGGGGCTTCAAGCGGGTTCCCAGGCCTGCTGCAAGAATCATTGCTTGTTTCATATTCTTTGTTTCAAGTTGCAAAGGTACAAATAAAATAAGAAATAAGTGATAAAAAAGAAGAATAATTAGTACCTTTGCACGCGAAATTATCAAAATCAACTAACTAACTCGACATGAAACAACTTTTACTCATTCTAGCCACACTTTGCTGTGGAAGCATGAATGCCCAGACCTTAGTCATTAACGAAATCATGCAGTCGAACATCGAGACCACAATGGACGACATCACAGAATTTCCCGACTCGTGGGTGGAACTGTATAACCCCACAGATGTCGCCATCAATCTCAAAGATTACAAGATCTCCAACAAGAACAAGGAGAAGAAGGCCTGGCAGTTGCCTGACAAGACAATTGCCGCCAAGGGCTATGTGCTCATCTACTGCGACAAGGAAGGCAAGGAGAACAACCGCCTACACGCCGATTTCCGCCTGGAGTCTGGTAAAGATGGCAATCTGTACCTTTTCAGCAATGGTGGAGTTGTAGACAAGTTAGAGGCTATGGCCAAGATGCCTGCCCCCGATATCGCCTATGGCCGCAATACTGATGGTGGCGACGAGTGGGGCTACGAGCTCACGCCTACCCCTGGCAAGGCCAATACGGGTGGTATTGTAAATGCCAAGCAGATTCTTGGTGCCCCGGAATTTAGCGAACTGGGCCGTGTTAGCTCTACTAATACCACTATCATCCTCCAGCTGAGTATGCCCGAAGGTACTCCTGAAGGTGCCATCATCCGCTATACCACCGATGGCAGCGAACCTACCACTACCAGCACGAAATATACAAGTGCCATCACTATCAACAAAACGACAGTGATTCGCGCCAAGCTGTTCTGCGACGGGTGGCTGTCACCCAAGAGCACGGCCCAGTCGTACATCTTCCACCCCAGGGAGATGACGATTCCCGTATTCTCTGTACTGACCAACGACAAATATCTGAACGACACGAAGATTGGCCTCTTTGCCAACAACAACAGCAAGGAGGATAAGAAGACCCACGACTGGCGTCGTCCCGTCAACATCGAGTTCTTCCCTGTCGAGGGCGAAGAGAGTGCTTTCAACCAACTCAGCGAAACGCGCATCCAGGGTGGACAGTCGCGTGGCAATGCCCTCAAGTCGATGGTGTTCTATGCCAACAAGCGTTTCGACCCTGACCACAAGCAGTTCCAGTACGAGTTCTTCCCGGACCAGAAGCCTGGAGTCACGAAGTTCAAGTCATTCTCCCTGCGCGATGGTGGAAACGACTTTGGCGACCTCTATTTCCGCGATCTCATCATCCAGCGCACCATGGCCAGCCACATTGACCTCGACTGGCAGGCTGGTCACTCTGCCGTGCTCTATATCAATGGTGAATACATGGGTATGCTCAATATCCGTGAGCGCTCTAATGCCGACAACATCTACAGCAACTACGACGGGCTGGAGGATGTGGACATGGTGGAGATTAGCCACGAGCAGGTGAACAATGTTGACAAGTTTATTGAGGAGTTGAAGGAAGGTGACACAGAGTTCTATGACAACTTCAAGGCCTTCTATAGTGAGAAGGGGCACACCAAGGCAGAATATGAGGAATGGCTCGACGTCAGCGAATATCTGAACGTCATGGTGATGAACCTGTTCTACGGCAACATCGACTTCCCAGGCAACAACCTCGTTTTCTGGCGTCCCAACAATGACGACACAAAGTCAGGATTACCCAAGAGATTCCGTGTTATCGTCAAGGATACCGACTTCGGACTGGGACTCTATGGCCGTCAAAATGACTATAACACCATTAAACTACTCTACAATCCCAGCTCGGACAGTGGCAGCGCATGGGCCTTCTCAGAACCAGCAACGCGTCTCATCAAGAACATGTTGGAGAACGAGGAACTGAAGAACATGTTCATCGACAAGTGCTGCGTCTTTATGGGTGACTTCATGAACGGCAATGGTACTGGCGAGATAATTGACCTCATTAAGGCGGAGGCCATGGATGAATTTGTGGCCCACCGCGCCAAATACAATACATGGGATGGTAGTAGCCGTGACCAGATCAACCAGAAATTCGAGAATGCCAAGAAGTGGCTTACAGGATATACTGAAACTTCCTATAATTGGTGGACACAAAAACAAGAGACAACAGTCCATCCCTCTCGTACAGACAACTTCTTGAGCCACTTAAGCAACCAGTGGAGTCTCGGCACAGCTTTCCCCGTAACTATCAATAAGGGTGTTACCGACATGCCTGAGACCGTAAGCGTCAACGACATTCCGCTCTCAGAAGGTGTCTTCGACGGTAAGTTCTTCCCCAACCGTCAGCTGACCATCGTGGCTACCGCTCCTGAAGGCAAGGTTGTAACAGGCTGGAAGGTTGTCACCACAGCCAACTCCGGCAGCAAGAGCACCAAGGAATACGAGGGCGCCGAACTCGTTATGACCCCTAAAAGCTGCAAGTCTATCGCCATTGAGGCTGTTCTCGGCGAAACCAACGGTATCGAGGATATTATGGCAGCAGACGTCAAACAGCAGACATCAGACATCTACGACCTGCTGGGTAACAAGGTTGCAACGCCACAGAAGGGCAACATATATATTCAGAACGGTAAAAAAATCATCTGGCGCTAATGGCCAGATGATAAAAGTATAAGAATTACCAACAAATACAAGGTCAGAGAATTACCCAACGCTCGACAGCGTCTGGGTAATTTTTTGTTCCCTATGACAGATGCGCACCTCAATGCCAAACTTCTCATGGATATGTTCGGCCAGATGCTGGGCACTATAGACAGAACGGTGCTGACCACCCGTACAACCGAAGCAGAACATCAACGAGGTAAATCCACGCTGGATATAGCGACGTACATGGGCATCCGCCAGCTTATAGACGCTGTCCAGGAATGTCAGGATCTCACCATCGTCCTCCAAGAAACGGATGACGGGCTCGTCAAGACCTGTCAGCTGCTTGTACGGCTCATAACGGCCAGGGTTGTGCGTGCTACGACAGTCGAAGACATAGCCGCCACCATTGCCGCTCTCATCCTCAGGAATGCCTTTGGTGTACGAGAAGCTGTAGACGCGCACCACCAGCGGACCCTGGGCATCGTATTTAGAGAACGTGGCAGGACCATCCTGGGGGTGGGGCTTATAGGGGTTCAGGTCTGTCGTCTTGTAACCGTCAGCACGACTGACAGTGGTCTGCACCTGCTGGAAGCGAGGCATCTCCGTCAACTTACGCAGGATATCGGTCAGATATGGATAGGGGAAGTTACGTTCGTCGAGCAACTCACGGATATTCTGCATAGCAGGTGGAATAGACTCGATGAAGTGCAGCTTACGCTCGAAATAGCCACGGAAACCGTAGGCGCCCAACACCTGCAGCTGGCGGAACAGCACGAAGAGTGACAGGCGGTCTACGAAATGGTGGGGCGACGGCACCTCCGTCAGCTGCTTCATGGCATTGTAATACTCGTAGACCAGCTCGCGACGTACCTTATAAGGATACTTCGCACTGGCCTGCCAGAGGAAGGATGCCAGGTCGTAGTAGTACGGACCCTTGCGACCACCCTGGAAGTCGATGAAAAATGGCTTTTGGCTATTAGCTGTATGCTCTTGGCTATTGACCAGCATCACGTTGCGGGCCTGGAAGTCACGATAGAGGAATCCCTGTGCATCGTCGGCATTCGTCAGGTCCTTAGCCAGCAGGCGGAAGTCTGCCTCCAGTTTCAACTCGTGGAAGTCAATCTCTGTAGCTTTCAGGAAGCAGTATTTGAAATAGTTGAGGTCGAAGAGCACAGAGTCGCTATTGAAAGCGGGCTGGGGATAGCAGTTGGTAAAATCGAGTCCATCGGCACCCACCAGCTGTATCTTAGGCAACTCACGGATGGTACGGCGCAACAGTTCCTGCTCCTTCAGCGTATAACGGCCACCTGCCTCACGACCGCCACGAATAGCATCGAACAGCGAGATAGAACCCAGGTCCGTCTGGATGTAGCGCAGCTCGTCGTCGCTGACAGCAAGGATGGTAGGAACAGGCAACTTACACTCCGTAAAATGCTTGGCTAGGTAGATAAACGCGTGATTCTCGTCACGGCTGGTACCCACACAACCCACTACGCTCTTGCCCTCCGAAGAAGTCATGCGATAGTACTCACGATTGCTGCCACCAGCCGTTAGCTGCTGCACATTCTGGGGTTCCTCCCCACTCCATTTCTTGTAAAGTTCAACTAATTTCTGCATATTGTTGGCAAAGGTACGAATAAGCGAGCACAATACAAAACAAAATCTCATTATTTTGTTTTTATTGTCGAACGAAAGTACATTCGACGAAGTCAAAATACGAATTAATTTGCACACTACAAAACAAAAATCAAAAAAATGCTTTCACCTTCACAACCTGCATGCGGAAGGCCTATATATAAGCGGTTCGCGGGCGTTCCTGCATGCGCGAAGCGTTGCGGACGTTTCACAATGCTTTCACAAAATCGGTGAAACGTTCGTGAAACGTCAAAAACAAGGAAATGGCCTTGAAAGCCCTGTAGAAAGGCGACTGTGAAAGTGAAAGCAATTTTCCGAAAACTTCTCGCGCGCGACGCAAGCGAGCGCGCACGTGCGCGAGACGGCCCCCTCACATCTCTGTATCAGCCTATCTCATCTCCGTATCAGCTCATCCCAGCGCTGTATTAGCTTGTCCCAGCATCGGGACGGCTGTTCCTGCGCGCGGGAACAGCTAATACACGAAAAAGTGGTATCACTTTCTGAAAAGTCGTACCACTTTTGGAAAACTCCTACCACTTTTCCACCGCTACAGCTGTCTCATCACTGGGATAGCCTGTCTCGTCACCTGCTACAGCTGTCCCGCACGTGAGAACAGCTAAGCCATACGCAAGGTCTGACAGTCACTGCTCGGCAAAGAGAAGAGGAATTTCCGTGACCTGTATCTCGCTGATGAGCTGATACGGTGTAGAGCAGGATGTCTTTTCTATCAACGGTTTTCTGATAGACATACATGGTAGTGATGTCATCTTCTGTATAGTCGGCATTGAAGACGTAATCACTCTCAGGCATATTAACGACTGTCTCATATCCGTTCTTAACGGTTTCAGAGGTAAGGACTTGTGCCTTGGCGCTCAGGGCGGCTATGCACATCAGGATTGCTAATACTAAATGTAATGCACTACCCTATTATTGTAAAGGTGTCAACGGGTAGATGATATTTACTATCAAGATATTGGCGGCAAGGATGATGATGTTCATCAGCAGACCGATACGCATGAAATCGCTAAAGCGGTAGCCACCAGGACCATAGACCAACATGTGGGTAGGTGAACCGATAGGTGTGGCGAAACTGCTGCTGACGCTGATCATCAGAGCAACGAGGAAAGGAAACGGCTCGTAACCCAGCTTCTCGGCGGCCTCGTACATGATAGGGAAGAACATGGCACCCGCAGCAGTATTCGAGATGAATTCGGTGATAAAAGTACCCACGAAACAGACAGCCGTCATCACGACAAGCGGATTGGTGCCACAGACATCGAGGATGCCATTGGCCAGCCATTCAGCGATGCCCGTTTTCTGGATGGCTAGGCCGAGGACGGCACTACCTGCGAAGACCATCAGTATCTCCCAGTTGATGGCGCGCATGGCCTGCTCCATGTTACAGCAGCGACAGATGAGCATGGCAGCGGCAGCCAGGAAGGCACACTGCAGCAGCGGCATGATGCCGAGAGCCGAAACGACCACCATCGCTATCATGATAGCGGTAGAGATGAGCGTACCGTAGCCGATATTGGGCACGTCGGCAGAGTCGAAGAAGTGGAGGTCTTTCGTTAAAGCTGTAGCATTGAAGTTGATTTGTTTCGGACACACCAACAGCAGCGTGTCGCCAGCCTGTAGAACGACATCGCGCGGTGCCATATTGAGGCGCTCACCGCGTCGGGCTACAGCCGCCAGCATCACGTTATTATCCTTCTCAAAGGTGCTGCCGCCAATGGTCGTACCTATCAGGCTACTACCGAAGGTGATATATGCCGTATGTAAGCGATAATCGTCGACCTCGCTGATAGAAAAGATATGGTGGTCTGCACTCACCAACTTGTGAGAATACGCCATATCTATCAGTTCGTCAATGCGTCCAGCATAGACTAGATGGTCACCGCCCATGATGGGCTCGTCCTCCATGATGGGCAATGGCGTCTCGTCGAAATGATGCATCTCTATCAGACTGCCACCTTTGACATTGAAGAGACCTGCCTCGCCCAGCGTCTTGCCGATATGAGGATTGTCTGACGGAACCAGCAATTCCACCGTGTAGTCACCGATTGATTCGAAAGCGTTCTCAGGAACCTTACGGTCAGGCAGCAGACGGCGCATGGCGATAATCGACAGGATGCCGACAGCCAGACAGAACAGACCAGGGATAGTTGTGGTCAGGATGTTCATGGCCACACCTGTCTTCTCCTCGTAGAGTCCACTGATGATTAGGTTCGGCGGTGTGCCGATAAGGGTACAGACACCTCCCATACCCGATGCATAGCTCAGAGGGATGAGCAGTTTGGAGGGCGATATGCCGAGCTTCTTTGCCCACATCTTGACGATGTTAACGAAGAGCGACACCACTGTCGTATTGCTTAGGAACGAGCTGAGCACAGCCACGGGCAGCATGAGTCGCGTCACAGCCTTCGAGTAACTGTTGGGCGTACCCAGCAGATATTTCACGATACACTGCAGCACACCAGTATAGGTCAGACCAGCAACAACAACGAACAGCACACCGACGGTGATAACTGACGTGCTACTAAAACCAGAAAAGGCTTCCTTGGCATCGAGCACTCCCGTGACATAGAGCACGCCGATGGCTCCGAGAAATACCAGGTCGCTACGCCACTTGGTGAATAGCAGGATGGTAAACATGCCCAGCACCGTGACGATGGTAATCCAGGCATCAAGACCAAAGCCTAAAAACATCAATGAGTCCATATTGAGGTTAGATAATATTTTTGCAACACAATGCAAAGATACTCATTTTTTCTGAAGAACCAAACATTTCTCCAGGAAAATAGGGCTTAACAGTGACATTAATAGTTGTCCAAAACCTGTTGGAGTTTCTCGCGCTGGCGCTCTTTCTTCGACTTGCGGTTGGGCAGGAGTTTGCTGATGAGGAGGGCAGCCAGAGAGAGGGGGTTGACACTGCTCACCATAACGCCACCCTCCTGACGGAACTGCTTCTTCCTTTCTTCCAGCATGTGGCCTTGGTAGCAGAGTATCATATCCTGGCGCAACTTGGGTGTCATGATGACAACCTGAACGGGCTTCTGCTGTGGCATCATAGCCTTTGGAGAGAGAGACTTCAGCTGGGGAAGGACAGGCTGCAAGATGGAAGAGTCACGTCGCGTGGGCTTCAGCGGTTCGTTGCGCAACCATTCTTCGAAGTCGTCTGCCGGACTCTTTATGGAGTCAGGTATGCTGACCTTTTTCTCGTCAGAAGAAACCTGTGCCTTGACCATCACGGCCAAGGCTAACAGGCATATAATCAGTACGAAGAATCTAATCATTTACGGTTGCATCGGATTGTTGGTGCAAAGATAAGGATTCTTCGCCAGAGAGTGTATGAAAAATAGTTTATAAAAACTTAGTAATTAATAATTTAAGATTTTCTTAAACTTTGTTTTGTTAAAGATTATTACAAGGCGTCAACACAGTTTATTTTCGTCTGAGAATGCCAACGACTACCAACAGATAGCCAGCGAGGCAGAGCATGGGGGCTACGACGATACGACGCGTTGAGAAAACATCAGGATTGAAAGCCTGCTCCGTGGTGCCATCGCCAGACATCAACAAATAACCTATGATGATCAGCATACAGGCAATGAGGAGGATGATGCGACTATTCAGAAGGATCTGAAGGATGCGATTAGTGTTGTGGGACATAGCGGTCATAATGTTTGATATATTGTTGGTAAATGTCAGTTCTGTCATATTGTGCAGCCACGATGAGAGCCTGCTGCAGGTTTTGCTGCCATAGGCTACGTGAATAGTTGGAGGCAGCACGCCGCGAGGAGTCGATGGTGCCTATCCACGAGAGCCACTCAACGGAACGTCTCAAAAGGTTGGAGACGATGGCGTCGCCCTGTTTGGAGAGATTGTTCAAATAGAAGCAGCGGGCCATGGCGAGAGCTGAGTCGGTATAGGGAATGTTCTCCTCAGGCATCTCCTGTTGCCACTTGCGGCAGACCTTCAATGCCCGTTGGGTATCACCCTGCTGAAGCAGTGAGTCAATAAGCACCCCCATGATAAACTGATGGGTGTTGGCCATATACTTTACATCTTCATCGATATAGAGTCCTTTGGTGCTTAGTCCGCCATAGCGATAGCGGTGCATGATGTTGTCGTAGAGGCGTTCTACATCCACCTGACGGCCGTCGGCAGTGGGCGATATGCGATAGGCCAGACCTTCGAGTACCAGATGGTCACGGAGGAACGACAGGTTATTGCCCATGCTGATAGACATATAGAAAGGACGTGTCCATACGGCATTTGACAGCATTTCCAGCACCATCAGCTCATTCTTCAGCAGATACTGCTTGCCCTTCAGCGAAATGACCATGGTACCTTCTGAGGATGGGATGGTAAGGCTATCGGCATTGATGGGCAGGTATTCCATCTTTCCTTGCCGATAGTCTTCATGGCTCCAGCTGATGGGCAAGGCAGGCGAGTCATAGGCAGGGCGCTTCATCTGGTCAATATACCAATCGGTCTGCAGATATTCCAGGTTACAGTCACGAGTATCTCTACGCACACCTTCCACCTCTTGATTATACCACAAAGGAAACGTGTCATTGTCGCCATTGGTAAAGATTACGGGAAAGCCATCATCCTGCATGGTCATCAGATAGTTCCTTCCGAAGTCGCGACAGGTATAGCGACCAGAGCGGTCGTGGTCGTCCCATGTCTGCGAAGCCATCTGCAAGGGGATGAGGAGTGCCAAGGGGGCCAGTTTCCTGAAGTTGGCTGCGCCCAAGCCTATCCAGATGGCAAAGGCATAGAACGAGCCGACATAGGCATAGTCACGCTCTCGTGGCTGCATAGGTGTCTGGTTGAGATAGACCACAATAGCTAAACCCGTCATCACGAATAGCAACGAGACAATCCATAGCTGTCGACGGCCCTCACCACCCTTTCGCCACTGCCAAAGCATGCCCAGCATGCCCAGCAGTAGGGGAAGACCATAGAACACATTGTGCCCCTTATTGTCTGCCAGGTCGGCTGGCAACCTCGACGTGTCGCAGCTCAGCAACCAGTCGTCAATCCATCGAAAACCCGTTATCCAGTTGCCGTGCTCTACCTCACCCTGCCCTTGGATATTGTTCTGCCGACCCACAAAATTCCAAAAGAAGTAGCGCCAGTACATGAAATTCACCTGATAGGACAGGAAATAGCGCAGGTTCTCACCCTTGGTGGGTATGCCGTCGTGCGTTTCGATGTCGCCCATCCAACTCTCGTAGGCACTGGCGTGGTACATAGAATAGATACGAGGATAGAGCGGTGTCTGACCATACTGTTCACGACTCAGGTATCTGCCCAGCGTGGAGAGCGTCTTGGGCTCGTTCTCACACATTGGCAGACAGGCATTGGCACGAACAAGGATGACGCCATAGCTGCTGAAACCCACCAGAAACATCAAGAGACAGGAGAATAAGAGTCTGAGAAGTCTACGACGCGCCTTGACGAGGCGTGTAAAGATATTCTTCTTGCGGAACCAAACGACGAAAGCCATTGCTGGCAGGCAGAGCAGACAGAGCAGATGGACACCGATGGAGAGTCCCGTGATATAGGCAATGAGAAGAATCCAGCGATCGCTACGTGGACTGTCTGCCTCATCCTCCCATTTCAAGATGAGCCAGAACATCAGCGCCGTGAGGAACGAGGAGAAGGCATAGACCTCAGCCTCAACAGCCGAGAACCAGAAAGTGTCGCTGAAGGTATAGGCCAAAGCGCCTACCAGTCCGCAGGTCTCAATGGTGATAACATTGGGAATGCTGTAGGTATCAATGGTTGGACAAATCAGCTTCTTGGCTAAGTGTGTGATGGTGAGAAACAGAAAGAAGATGCAGCCTGCACTCAAGAGTGCCGACAGCAGGTTGACCATCAGCGCCACTTGTGATGGTGAGCTGGCAAACTGAGAGAACAGGTTGGCCACCAGCATGAAGAACGGGGCACCAGGCGGATGACCAATCTCCAATTTGTATCCACACGTAATGAATTCAGGACAGTCCCACAAGCTGGCCGTCGGCTCTACGGTGAGACTATACACCACAGCAGCGATGGCAAACGAGAGCCACGCCATGAGGGTGTTGAGTTTGGAAAAAGTTGTTTGTTGCATAAAGCTTGCTGTAATTTTCGGCAAAGCTAGCAACAATTATGGATATATAGGGATAAAACTGTCTGACATTTCTCTGACAATTTACCAACAGTTAGCTGATAATTAGCTATCTATCTGATTGTCAGTCCGTATGACTTACCTCTATCCGATTCAATTTTTAGGTCAGAATGTTCTTCTATAATGGGCCTCAGTCTGCGAATCAACGTATATAGCGTCTCGCTGGCATCAGGTTTCTTAGGCCAGAGGGCATCACAAATCTCTGTTTTTGTCAGTTGGTGGGCATCCGAACGGAAGAACATCTCCAGCAGTTGCTGTTGCATGCGCGTCAACTTGATACGCCGTCCTGCAGCATCATAAAAAGTGCCTTCAGCCTCAGCGAAACGTAATCCGCCATATTGTGAAACACCCACCATTTGCAGCATCTCATGGCGACGATGATAGAAACAGAAGAGTGCCCACATAAGTGTCAATGTCCATAAGACAACAGTGGGGCGCTGGTCAGACAAGCTAAAGATAGTAGCCTCTGAGCAGTGGGCATAAGCCTTGAACTCACGTCCCTTAGTATCGACAGCAATAGTTGCCTTACCACGCAACTCTGCTATCTGCAAGTGACTATTGAATGACTGAATAGTATCTTGCGTGATGACATTGCTCTGCTGCTTGGCCAATGCCGACGACAGTGCCTGACTCATATCATCAACCACCTGTCGCTCCGTAGCATGATAGCTGACGAGACTCGTTGCACATGAGGCAACGATCATGACGAAAAGTACAATGACTAAATACTGCTGTTTCATATCTGCGTGCAAAAATACAAAAGAAATCACAGTCCGACAACGGATTAACAGGGTTTAACCCTCTCACAAACGTCAAGGGGGACTCGCTATGGAACCGACAACATAGCCTCAGCCTTCTGCATCATCTCTTGAAGAGCAGCAGTGGGTTTTTCCTCTTTGCGAGCGAGGTCGAGGAACTGCTGGTAATAGGGTTTTGCCTGTTCTTTATCCTCCAACAACAGAGCATAGGTATTGGCTATATTATAATAGGTGGCGATAGACGTGGGGTTGTAGGCAAGGTGTTCCTTCCAGGCAGCAACAGCCTCAGCATAGTGTTCCGTCAGGTAGTAGCCCTCGCCCCGTGACAGGGTGATGGCCTTCATGATGGTAGTATCGGGCTGCATCAACTGGGTAGCGAGATCCAGGTAGCGCAATCCTTCTTCATAGCGCTTCGTATCGACACACACCACACCAAGACGATAGGCACAGCCAGCATGTTGCATCTGGCTGAGAGCGAATGCTGGGAGCAGGCATTTGTAAGCCCTTTCGAGGCTGTCGATTTGTGTGTAGCTCATACCAGCAGAATAAAGGGTGTTAAAGACGGAGTCGCCTAGCAGCAACAGTTTGTCATACAACTTAGCTGCAGCAGTGAAGTCACGATTCATAAACCATGCATCTGCCAGTGCTCTGTTGACAAGGATATTCGTAGAATCCTTCAAAGTATATTTCAGTCCACAGATAATCCCGTTCTGAGGTTGATCGTTTTTAGCAAAAGCGAGGATGAGCCCTGCCACAATCTCAGCATCCATCGGGAAACGCCCAAGTAGCTGGCTTGCCCAATAGATATAGGAGTCAGTGTCGCCCTGCTTCTGATAACCCAGCGCCAACTGGCGGAAAGCATCGTGCGAGAGCGAGTCTTCAGGCACCAGTTTCAGCAGGTCGGCAGCTTGACGATAGTTGGCACGCTGATAATAGCAGTCGGCCAGCTTCATGCGAATGTCCGATGAGCTTTGCATGATGAATGCTTGCTGATAATACTTCAGCGCCTCGAAGGTGTTATATTGCTGCATGCAGCTATCGCCCTGCTGTATGCATATGGTGAGGGAGTCAAGGCCCTCGCCATGGGCGGTAGAGACCGTCAGCAAGGCGAGGGTGAGTATAGTGAATAATCTGTTCATAAGAATGACCTTACTCTAAAAGGCTTTATTTCATTCCAACAACGACTACAGAACTCTCTTTAGTCTCTTCAACTTTACTATCGGGGAGAGCGAAAGAGATAGGTATCGTGTACTTCACATTGACAACCTGTCCACTCTGCTTACCTGGCGTCCAGTTAGGCATCGCATTGAGGACACGGAGAGCCTCTTCATCAAGTTCGGGCGATACGCTTTTGACAACCTTAGGATTGCTGACACTGCCGTCTTTCAAGACCACAAAGGTGGCGATGACACGACCTTGACAACCAGCCTTTTCTGCTGCCTCGGGATAGCGGATGTTCTTGGCGAGGAACTCAAAGAGAGCGTGAGGACCGCCAGGAAACTGTGGCATCTGCTCGACAACATCAAAGTATTCTGGGTTCTGATCAAGGGGAGTGAACACCTCTTTGGCATGTAACACTTCGACAGATTTCTTTTCTTCTGCCTTTTTGGCGGTAATGAGACGTACATTGCTGGCGGTATCGGGTACAATCTCAATGGTATTATTGCCCATCTTGGCAGTAGCATTCTTCTTGCCCTTCTTGATGATCTTTTTCTGGGGCTGTTGATAGACATAGTCGTTGACAGTCTCAGCATTGAGGGCGAGGGCTACACCTACTATAGGTATGAGGGCGAGCAGCTTCATGAAACTGCTACGCGGTGATTTCTTTTGTAACATCATGGTTATACGGTTTTTGAGGGTACTGTGAGAGATACCGTTGGCAATGGAGTACCCGCCAATGCTTGCGGCCTTGGTGATTAACAGATATTGATATTGACGCGCGTTAATCCCTTGAGAGAGTACTGCACCGTCGGCCTCATATTCATGGATGGCACGCAGGTCAGCGCGCAGCATCCACATAGCGGGGTTAAACCACTGGAGGGCGGTGAGGATGTCTACGAGGAGTACGTCGCACGAATGGTGCAGACGGATGTGTCCCCGTTCATGGGCGAGTACGGCGGCATCGTTGGCCTCGTAATCACTATGGTTCATGACAATATAAGAACAGAAGCTGAATGGTGGTACATCGTCTTTGACCACGCAGAGCGTAGTGCCATCAGCTTGCGGAATGCGCTCACTGCGGCGCACCAACATCACGACTTTCCATACAGACAGCAAGGTATGTCCCAGCGTGGCCAGTACACCTATTATATATAAGATAGGTATAACCATCTGCCACAAGGGTGTCGAGGAGTCCTCTTCCAACACCTCTGGACGCAAGTCGCCTACTGACACAACAGGCACGGCATCGAGCACCACCGTTTGATGCGTCGTAATAACACACAGTGGCAACGCGAATGACAGCAGAGCCGTTGACAGCAGTACCACACGGTTTACTCGATGGAAGGTCTCCTTCGCGAGCAACAGGCGGTAGAACATGTAGAATACTACGATGAGTACCGCTACCTTGGCGTCATATATCAGAAAGTCAATCATTGTTTGCTTCAATTTGTTCTATCAATTCTTTCAGCTCGTCTACGCTGATTTTTTCTTCTTTGACAAACGCGGAGACAGCACTGAGATAGGAGTCGTTGAAGTAGTTCTTGATGACACCCGCAATCGACGAGCGACCATACTCCTTCTCCGACACCAGGGGATAGTACTGATAGGTATTGCCGAACTGCTTATGGCCCAGATAGCCCTCACGCTCCAGGATGCGGACGATGGTCGACAACGTATTGAAGTGTGGACGTGGCTCGTCGTAATGTTCCTGCAACTCGCGCACAAACATCGGACCATGCTGCCAGTACAGCGTCATAATTTCCTTTTCCTTGTTGGTCAGTTTCTTCATTGTTTCAGAGTTTTGGGTTTACCAATTTAATGCGTCAATATCAATATCTGCTGCAAAGTAACTAAAAGTTTTCGTTACATACAACTAAAACTATTAGTTTTTAAATTCCGTTAACTAATATTTTTAGTTACTAACGTTTACTGCAAGGTAAGCCCCATCAGTCCAACAACAACATCATTGGATTGTGGGATAATATCAAGCGCAATAACCTTCTTCTCAGGATCTAATGACATGCACAACATCTGAGCAGCACCACCAGGAATCATGAGGTCGCTAGCACCCTTGATGACCAATGCCTTGCTAAGGTTGCGACTGACAACACCCGTATCAAAGCTGACCCTGTAGGGACGTGGCTGTGGTGCATGGAAAGAATAGTCATTGATAAAATAGTCCTGTTCAACGGGGCACCAGTTGTCGGGATTTACCAATCTCAAAGTGTCAGCAGTACCATCGTCATAACGTGCAACGAGCAAACCGTTGACCATGCGGCTCTCACGGGTAGAGGTTGTACCCGCCAGCAACAGCCATATCTTCCAGGCGCGATCCTTGAGTGGTATGCTAACCTTATCGGGATAGCGGTCAGACAGGGATGCACAAACCATGTTCGGTCCTTCGGCTGGCAGATGGAATGGTACACCCATCACCAAATACTCACCCTTGACAATCTGCTTACGGAAGAACGTATCGACAACCTCCGGACTGATACTGGCTACTGAGTCATTATAGAACTCTTTCAGTTCCACCTTCTGGAACTTCAAATCAAAAGTAGGCTCATCAGCCCCTATTGTAGCAGGTTCTTCCTCCTCATAGGAGCTATACATATATATTTCTGGCAGCTTCAGGGGAGCCTCCACACAGAACACCTGATGTTCCTCAGTGGTACCCTCAATGTCGCGATATTCGCCCTTACCTAGATTGATGCGTAACACAATCTGCTGAGACAGACCGAAATGCTGAGTAACATCGTAAAAAAGCAAGTTACCCTGACGACGGAATCGATAGTCGACATAAGGAGTACTAATAGAAGCACTGTCCCACTTCTCAGGGAACCCCGGATGAATGATACAACGACGACTGAAGGCGTCAGGACGAATGCCAAAGAGACCTTCTGTCAAGGTACGTACTGCCACGCCGATGCCATCAGCCATATCGCGACCTTGTTCACCATTGACCACATCATATTTACTGGTCTGTCCGATATTGGCAGGCGACGATCCATCATACATCTGGTCGATAACGGCAGCCTTCATCAGTTGGAAGCCCCTTTCATTGCGACCTGCCTTAAAACAAGCCAACGCTGCACGCATCACTGCAGCAGGTGTGACATTATTCATATCCCACGTATAGGGCATCCAATTGCTGGTAGCCAACATGGAGAGCTCAGACGTCACAGGGATATGAGGAATCTCACTATCCATATACTTCGTAGCCTGGTAGGCCTGTTCAGGCGTACAGGCATCGTAGTCAATAGGCGTATAGATAGACCATAGAGCTGGAGTATCATGCAACCGTTGCAGTCCCTCACGGTCCTTGAATTCTGCCCAACAACCTTTGTTAGGCATCCACAACTGCCCATTAAGTTTTGCCAGGACCTCATCGGCTTTAGCAAAATAAGAAGCACCGTTCCTGTGGGTCAGCGCAGCAATGCGTGCTGCCATGGTATTCAGCCAATAGCTCTTAGCAAGTATAGGTGTAGACAGCTGCGTATCGTCGATGGTCTGCACATAATTCTCTATCGAAGGCCAAAGTTTCTGCATGCCATCATAATCGATGTCATAGCGAAAGTACCACAGTTTTTCTTCAACTGATACATTCTTAACCTTTTCCTTAACAACCGACAGGGCACTACCCAGTGGATTGATCATCTTATCAGGGGTATTGATGGTGATTGCAGAAGCCACTTGCTGCATATCACTTTCCATGCGTTCAAAGAGTTCCTCACCTTGACGAACAGGCAAAAACGAGAAAGTCAAGTCATTACAAGCAAGGTAGATATCTTCAGCGAATTTGACTGAAGCCTGTTGAAGTGGCAATTCCAACTGTACAGGACCTTCGAAGTTTGCCACACGCAGTCGCCAGAGAACACGATGCTCCTGTTGGCCTACAACCGCCTTGA
This sequence comes from uncultured Prevotellaceae bacterium, assembly GCA_946410305.1. Taxonomy (GTDB): domain Bacteria; phylum Bacteroidota; class Bacteroidia; order Bacteroidales; family Bacteroidaceae; genus Prevotella. The sequence goes on from CAMJZV010000016.1 coordinate 59,703, forward strand.
TACGCACAACGGCTTTCTTCCCCCAGTCAGCATGTTTTACCTCGTAGCTACGCATACCATCTTGATAGCGCGACAGGCAATAGTCTGTATTCTCCAAATCCACGCCATTAATGCGGAAAGACAACTGACGGAAGTCTCTGTTCTGCAATACTACAAAGAAAGGGCGGTCACCGGTCTGTAAAACATAGTCAGCAGTGGGTCCATAGAGGGTGCGTGTCAATCGATTATCACCATTAACACAGACGAAAGCACGTCCGTTAGGGCGATAATTATAACCGCTTGTGGTGTTCCAACCGCAGGCCAGCAGTAATAACAGAGCCAGTATTTTATTCATACTTGATGCAAAGATACGAAGAAGCAAGGAAAAATCCAAACGTTTTGGACGCTTTTTTTATCTTCGCATAGTAAAAAAAGGAACCGACTGTCATCACGACAATCGGTTTCAAAACAAACTACTTAAAAACTAATCTACTAAAACAAATCAAAAAAATATCTCTGTTTTTCTAAAACTTCTACCTTCTTGTCATGGTTTTTAACCATTCCAACGCTGCAAAGGTAGGAACTTTCCTATGACCCTGCAAGTATTTACACACAAAAAAAACTATATTCTTGACATAAATCAAGCGGATACCAATCATTTTAGACTGGCATCCGCTTATTTGATATGTATAGTTTACAAAACTAACGACTTACATCATGCCACCCATGCCTGGGGCACCACCCATTGGCATAGCGGGCTCTTTCTCAGGCTTGTCGCAGATGAGACACTCAGTGGTCAGGAACATGCCAGCGATAGAAGCGGCATTCTCCAGAGCTACGCGAGCTACCTTAGCAGGATCTACGATACCTGCCTTGCGCATATCCTCATACTGGTCGGTACGGGCATTGTAACCGAAGTCACCCTTACCCTCGCGAACCTTCTGAACGACAACGGCACCCTCGCCACCAGCATTCTTAACAATCTGGCGCAGAGGCTCCTCAATGGCACGCTCTACGATGTTGATACCAGTCTGCTCGTCAGCGTTGACACCCTTGACAGCCTTCAAAGCCTCCAGGGCACGGATGTAGGTAGTACCACCACCTGCAACGACACCTTCTTCAATAGCAGCACGGGTAGCGCAGAGTGCATCGTCGACACGATCCTTCTTCTCCTTCATCTCTACCTCGCTGTTAGCACCTACGTAGAGTACTGCTACGCCACCAGCCAACTTGGCCAGACGCTCCTGCAGTTTTTCTTTATCATAAGAAGAGGTGGTGAGCTCAATCTCCTTCTTGATCTGGGCGATACGATCCTTGATAGCCTGCTTGTCACCAGCACCGTTGACGATGGTAGTATTGTCCTTAGACACTGTCACCTTGTCACAAGTACCCAGCATTTCGAGGGTAGCCTGCTCCAACTTCAGACCCTTCTCCTCGCTGATCACAACACCACCAGTCAGGGTAGCGATATCCTCAAGCATAGCCTTACGACGGTCACCAAAGCCAGGAGCCTTGACAGCGCAGATCTTCAGACCACCACGCAGGCGATTGACAACCAGCGTGGTCAGAGCCTCAGAGTCTACATCCTCAGCGATGACGAGCAGAGGACGGCCGCTCTCAGCAGCGGGCTGCAGGATGGGCAGGAAGTCCTTGATATTAGAAATCTTCTTATCGTAGATGAGGATGTAAGGATTCTCCATTACACACTCCATCTTCTCTGAATCAGTTACAAAGTAGCCAGAGAGGTAGCCACGGTCGAACTGCATACCCTCAACAACACCGATATGGGTATCACGGCTCTTGCTTTCCTCGATAGTGATAACACCATCCTTAGAGACCTTGCGCATGGCGTCAGCCAGCAGCTTACCAATCTCTTCGTCGTTGTTGGCAGAAACGGTAGCAACCTGCTCAATCTTGTCGTAGTTGTCGTCAACCTGCTCGGCATTCTCCTTGATGAAGTCAACAACAGCCTTCACAGCCTTGTCGATACCACGCTTCAGGTCCATGGGGTTAGCACCAGCAGTGACATTCTTCAGACCCTCGGTAACGATAGCCTGGGTCAGGATGGTAGCAGTGGTTGTTCCATCACCGGCATCGTCACCAGTCTTAGAAGCTACGCTCTTAACGAGCTGTGCACCAGTATTCTCAAACTTGTCCTCCAGCTCGATTTCCTTAGCAACGGTTACACCGTCCTTGGTAATCTGGGGAGCACCGAACTTCTTCTCGATAACAACGTTACGGCCCTTAGGACCAAGGGTTACCTTTACTGCGTTAGCCAACTGATCAACACCGTTCTTCAACAGGTCGCGGGCTTCAATATTGAATTTAATATCTTTTGCCATAATTTTTGTTGCTTTTGGCTATTGGCTATTGGCATTTGGCTAAAGGCCTGACTGCTAACAGCTCATAGCATGTTAATAATTATTTCTCGATAACTGCGAGGACATCGCTCTGACGCATCATCAGATACTTCTCACCCTCAAACTCCAACTCAGTGCCACTGTATTTGCCATACAGAACCTCGTCTCCAGCCTTCAGAATCATCTCTTCGTCCTTGGTACCGTGACCAACGGCCTTGATAGTGCCATGAAGGGGTTTCTCCTTAGCGGTGTCAGGAATAATAATGCCACCGATTTTCTCTTCTGCCGGTGCAGGAACTACCAGCACACGGTCTCCTAATGGTTTAATGTTCATAATACCTTATTATTTTAAATTAGACTTTTATGTTTTCTGCTCGTAGTTCTGCCAAAACCGTGCCAAACATAGATGACTGACACTTTGGCAGACAAAAAGTACAGATTATTCTTGCTGTTTCAAAAAATAATTCATACCTTTGCAGAATTGAAGTGAATTACAACAACCAAATAAACAAAAAGATGAAAGACTTTCTTAAGTATGTATTTGCTACCATTACCGGTATCATTTTGTTGACCATCGTGATGGCCATCCTTGGCGCCATCTCTCTTGTAGGTCTGGCTGCATCAAGTGCCAAGACCACCCAGGTAGAAGAAAACTCCGTATTTACTCTGATGCTCTCTGGTCAGTTGGAGGAACGTACACAGAGCAATCCTTTGGCAACACTCACAGGACAAGTCAGTGAGAACCTTGGCTTGGAGAATATTATTGAAGCCATCCAGAAAGCAAAAGACAACGACGACATCAAGGGTATCTATATTGAGGCAGGCATCTTCAGCAGCGACACGCCAGCATCATCTCATGCTATCCGAGAAGCCCTGCTCGACTTCAAGAAGTCTGGCAAGTGGATTGTAGCCTATGCTGACAGCTACACACAGTCTACCTATTATATATGTAGCGTCGCTGACAAAATCTATATGAACCCACAGGGCATGGTCGACTGGCACGGTCTGGCCTCCACACCATATTTCGTCAAGGACCTGTTGGCTAAGTTTGGTGTGAAGTATCAGCTTTGCAAGGTGGGCAAGTATAAGAGTGCTCCCGAGATGATGACGGCTGACAAGATGAGCGAGCCTAACCGCGAACAGACAGAAGCCTACCTGACAGGTATCTGGAAGGTCATGCTCAATGACGTTTCCAAGAGCCGTAAGATCAGTGTTGACTCCCTGAATGCTTATGCAGACCGCTATGTAGCACTCAGCGAGCCCAAAGACTTGCTGCGCATGAAGCTCGTTGACAAGTTACTCTATACCGACGAGGTGAAAGGTGAAATCAAGAAGCGTCTGAAGATTGATGAGGACGAGAATATCAGCCAGCTGACACTGGATGACATGGTCAACGTGCCTGCCAAGAAAAAGGACGATGGTGAGAAGATTGCAGTCTACTACGCCTACGGTGACATCGTAGACTCAGAGACTGGCAACATGCTGTCGCAGGGACACTCCATTGTTGCATCTGTAGTATGCAAGGACCTGGAAGAGCTGATGAACAATGACGATGTCAAGGCCGTTGTGCTGCGCGTCAACTCTCCTGGTGGTTCCGCCTATGCTTCTGAGCAGATCTGGCACGCCGTCCAGAACCTGAAAGCCAAGAAGCCCGTCGTGGTATCTATGGGCGGCTATGCAGCCTCTGGTGGTTACTATATCAGCTGTGGAGCCAACTACATCTACAGCGATCCGACGACTATTACCGGCTCTATCGGTATCTTCGGCATGTTCCCCGACTTCAGCGGTCTGCTGACCGACAAGCTGGGAGTGAAGTTTGACGAGGTAAAGACCAACAAGTTTGCCACTTTCGGCACTATGGCACGTCCTTTCAATGCCGAGGAACTCGCCCTGCTTGACCAGTATATCGGCCGTGGCTATGAACTGTTCCGCAAGCGTGTGGCCGATGGTCGCAAGCTGCCTGTCGCACAGGTTGAGGAGATTGCTCAGGGCCGTGTATGGTTGGGCAACGATGCGCTGAACATCAAACTGGTTGACGCCATTGGTTCGTTGGACGATGCTGTCAAGAAGGCTGCCAAGCTGGCCAAGATTGACGAGTATTACACTGCCAACTATCCCGATGAGCCCAGTTGGTGGGAAAGTCTGACTGACAACATGAACAACGGCAGCTATTTGGATGGTCATCTGCGTGAGACATTAGGGGACTACTATGAGCCCTTTATCTATCTGAAGAATATCAACAAGCAGTCGGCCATTCAGGCTCGTCTTCCCTATTTCGTGGAGATTAAATAAGTTCGAAACCTCGAAATTTCGAAATATCGAAGCATCGAAAAAAATAACGCATGGAAGGCGACTTCATCAAAATCAACAAATGGCTGCTGCCGCTGAGCTGGCTTTACGGCATAGCGTCCAACTTTCGGAACACGCTGTTCAATATTGGCGTATTGAAGAGTCGCAGTTTCGACGTGCCAGTCATTGCTGTTGGCAACATCACTGTCGGTGGCAGTGGTAAGACTCCCCATGTGGAGTATCTTATCCGCTTGTTGAAAGATTCTTTCCATACAGCTGTGCTCAGTCGAGGTTACAAACGTAAGAGCAAAGGCTTCATACAGGCTACAAAAACTACCACGATGCCCGAGATAGGCGACGAGCCCTACCAGATGAAGCAGAAATATCCCGATGTCATTGTGGCTGTAGACAAAGACCGCTGCCATGGCATTGACACGCTGGTGGAGAACGACAAGAAGATTGACGTCATCTTGCTGGACGACGCCTTTCAGCATCGTTATGTCAAGCCAGGAATCAACATCCTGTTGGTAGACTATCATCGTCTGATTATCTACGACGAGTTGTTGCCCGCCGGAAGACTGCGCGAGCCATTGAGCGGCAAAGACCGTGCCGACATTGTCATCGTCACCAAATGTCCGAAGGACCTCAAGCCCATGGAGTATCGTGTCATTACCAAGGCAATGAACCTGTACCCCTACCAACAGCTGTTCTTCTCTAGCATTGAATATGGCGACCTGCAGCCTCTATTTACTGAGGCCACTCATAGCTCCTATGCAGCATTGGAACAGCTAAAGGGCCATCATGTCCTTCTGCTCACAGGCATTGCCTCACCACAGCAGATGACGCACGACCTGGAACCACTGATATCTCAGCTGACGCCACTCACATTCAGTGACCATCACGTCTTTACCCCAAAGGATGTGGAGCTGATCAACAGCACCTTTGCCGCCATTGCCGAGCCCAAGCTCATCATTACTACTGAGAAGGATGCCACCCGCCTCAGACTGGTAGAAGGACTTAGCGAGGAGGTGCGCAATCATCTATACGTATTACCTATTAATGTCTGTATCCTACAAGAGCAGGCAGAAGTGTTTAACCAACAAGTTATAGACTATGTACACAAAAATTCAAGAAACAGCATCCTGGTTAAGAGAAAGGATGACCACAAACCCAAAAACAGCAATCATTCTGGGAACAGGCCTCGGACAATTAGCTTCAGAAATAACTGACAAACTCGAAATACCCTACGCTCAGATTCCCAACTTCCCTGTGTCAACCGTAGAAGGACACGCCGGTGACCTCATCTTCGGTAAACTCGGTGGTGTAGACATCATGGCTATGCAGGGCCGTTTCCACTACTACGAGGGCTATAATATGAAGGAGGTGACCTTTCCCGTCCGCGTGATGTACGAGCTGGGCATCAAGACACTCTTTGTCTCGAATGCTGCCGGTGGTATGAACCCCGCCTTCAAGATTGGCGACCTCATGGTGATTACCGACCATATCAATTTCTTCCCCGAACACCCGCTACGTGGTAAGAACTTCCCCACAGGTCCCCGCTTCCCAGACATGCACGAGGCTTACGACCACGAACTCATCAACCTGGCCACACAGATTGCCAAGGAGAAGAAGATTCGTCTGGTCTACGGTGTATATGTAGGCACCACAGGTCCTACCTTTGAGACTCCGGCCGAGTATAGCATGTATCGCACCTTAGGTGGTGATACGGTGGGCATGTCAACCGTTCCTGAGGTCATCGTAGCTCACCACTGTGGCATCCGCACCTTCGGTATCAGCGTGGTTACTGACCTGGGCGGCTTCGACAACCCTGTTGAGGTCAGCCATGAGGAGGTCCAGGAGGCAGCCGACAAGGCTCAGCCACTGATGACCGAGATCATGCGTGAAATGATTAAGAGAACAGCATAAATAAATGGAAATAGCAAACATTGGAGAATTCGGGCTGATAGACCGTCTTACCCAAGACATCAAGCCCAACAATCAATCAACAAAGTACGGCGTAGGCGATGACTGCGCCGTACTTCACTATCCCGATAGTGAGGTACTTGTCACTACCGACATGCTCATGGAGGGTGTCCACTTTGACCTCACCTACATCACCCTGCAGCATCTGGGTTACAAGTCGGCCATGGTCAATATCAGCGACATCTTCGCCATGAATGGCACACCGCGCCAGATGACGGTATCGCTGGCCCTCAGCAAGCGTTTCACAGTAGAAGATATTGAACAGTTCTACGTAGGCCTACGCGCTGCCTGCGACAAGTGGGGCGTAGACATCGTAGGTGGCGACACCACCAGCAGCTATACAGGTCTGGCCATCAGCATCACCTGTATCGGCGAGGCACGCAAGGAGGACATCGTCTATCGTAATGGTGCCAAAGAGACCGACCTCGTCTGCGTCAGTGGCGACCTCGGTGCCGCCTATATGGGTCTGCAACTGCTGGAACGCGAGAAGTCCGTATATTATCAGATGGTAGAGGAAGCCAAGAAAAAGGGGAAACCTGCCCCTGATTTTCAGCCTGACTTCGCGGGCAAGGAGTACCTCCTACAGCGCCAGTTGAAGACTGAAGCCCGTGGCGACATCATCCAGAAGCTACGTGAGGCTGGCATCCATCCAACATCTATGATGGACATCAGCGATGGCCTCAGCAGCGAGCTCATGCACATCTGCAAGCAGAGCCAGGTAGGCTGCCGCATCTTTGAGAAGCAACTACCCATCGACTACCAGACAGCTGTGATGGCTGAGGAGCTGAATATGAACGTCACCACCTGTGCCCTCAACGGCGGCGAGGACTACGAGTTGCTTTTCACCGTACCCATTGGTGACCACGAGAAGATTCAGCAGATAGAGGACGTCAAACTCATTGGCCACATCACCAATGCAAGTCTTGGTCATGTCCTTGTCACTCGTGACGACCAAGAGTTCGAACTGAAGGCTCAAGGGTGGAACCCTTTAAGCAATAGCAATGCCAAGTGATTCACTTGGCATTGTTCTTTTATCAGACCTTATATATAAATAGGTATTATTGAGGCCACGTGATGTCCAGCGAATAGTCGTCGCCACTATAAACGCAACCATCACTCCACTCACGGCCTTCGACTTCCGCATAGAAATGCAGGGCGTCGCCAGGAGTGAGCAGGTGCGTCTCGGAACCATGATATGACAGCGTGACACAGCCCTTCTCAATACGCTCTACCTTCAGACTCCAAAAGCCGGAGAAGGTGCCGAGGCGACCGAGTTCCACCTGAACATCGCACTCCTCATACTCCCAGTCGCCGCTACCACCAACGCTCCACGACTGATGTCCATGACGGGCATGCAGCGTGATGGGTTCTGTAGCAGGATTGGCTTCTTGGAAGACACCGTTCACCCACATTCCCTCCTTATGAATTCCCAACACGGGATTATCATAGACGCCCTTACCATGAGGACGACCCTCATGGAACTCCCCCTCATAGCGTGTGCCATTATTATCGGCATGAACGAGTACACCCCACCCTTCAGGACGGTCGTTGACAACAGCACCATCATAGACAGCCAACCCGCGGTAGTCGATATGTCCGTCGTTCCATACATAAGCCTTGTAAGTATGGGCACCGCCCCAGGGATTAGGCAATTCCACGTGCTTGGCTGAACAGGCGTCACGCTTCCATTCAGGAGCCTCATCCAATTGGCCGTCTTTCCAATGCTCCGTACGCCACTGGGCAGTGGCGGCACAGTGCACGTCGAGATAGGAATGGTAGGGCTTCAACTGTTTCAGGCCATTGCCGTATTTGTCGTCCACCCAGTCACCATTGGGATAATAAACGGTGATGCTTGCCTTGGGTTCGTAGATCATGTTGTCCCACTTGTTTTTGTATCGGAAGCCGCCCTGCTCGATGACCTTGTATTCGCCATCCTCACCACGCAAGGTCATGGTCAGCTTCAAGCACTCGTCACCCTCAGTCTCGTCGAGTTCATAGCGTACCAACTCCAATGGATGCTCGCGATGCTGCTCCTCACCATTATACCATTCTTTAATATAAGGTTTGTCTTTGTCAATGATCAGCTCTATGCCGTAGCGGTTCGTACTAAACAGGGCAATGCTGTCGGGTCCGCTAGGATGCTTGATACGGAAGAGACCCTTCAACGAGAATCTCGTCTTGGTGGAGTCGGTATTGATCCACGCATCCTCAATGTACGAGCCATCCGCAAACGTGTAGCGTCCTACGGCAGTGTAGGCCGTATTCCAGATACACTGAAAGCTCAGGTTGAACACACCTTTGAAGTGGTCACCATTGGGATACCATACCTGACCGTCACCAATAGGGCCTTTCAGCTTCTGCAGAATGGTATTGGCACCCTGCCAGCCACCTTTATAAATCATCTTGTCTTCCATATCTTTAGTCTACATAGTATTGCAAAGATAGTAAAAAGCTAGTGAAACACAAAACAAAAGGCACTTTTTTGAGGCAAAACGAAAAATAATTGGAGAAAAGTTTGGCCAATTACTTTTTTCTTCGTACCTTTGCACCCGCAAACGAAAGGAATGCAGTGATCTAAACTTGGTGCCTTAGCTCAGTTGGTAGAGCATCGGACTGAAAATCCGTGTGTCCCCGGTTCGATTCCTGGAGGTACCACTCCTCCTTTCATTATGAATCCTGCGAAAGTCAATTGACCGTAGCAGGATTTTTTGTTGTGTATTGTTTGCATAATCCATAATTTGTTACTACCTTTGGCTACGCCGAACTTACTCTGCACTCGGAAAAGTTCAAATAAATTTGGCTTTTCTCTCGTTTTTTCGTAACTTTGCACTCTCATCAATAACATTGTTATGGCAATAGTAATAGGAATAGACGTGGGCATCTCGACCACAAAGATTGTGGGACTGCGCGAAGGTCGCGTAGTATCGCCCATTCGCATCACGGCAGCCGATCAGGTAACATCACTGTATGGTGCCTTCGGAAAATATCTGCACGACAACAAGATTGAGTTGAAGGACGTGGAGCAAGTCATGGTGACAGGCGTAGGCGCCAGCTATGTTAATGAACCCATTTACGGCATCCCTACTCAGAAAGTCGATGAATTCATTGCCGACGGTCTTGGTGCGCGCTTTGAGTCAGGACTAACCAAAGCCATTGTCGTATCGATGGGCACAGGTACGAGTTTTGTACAGTGCGACGGTGACGAGGTGAAACACATCGGTGGTATCGGCATTGGTGGTGGTACACTGCAGGGGCTGAGCCGTGTGATGTTGAACACGCGCGATCCCAAGCAGATTCAGAGCCTGGCCATGCAGGGTAACATCCGTAATATCAACCTGCTCATTGGCGACATCTCCACACATCCACTGCCTGGATTACCTATGGATGCCACCGCTTCCCTATTCTCTAAGGCACAATACGACGCACCCAAGGAAGACCTTGCACTGGGTATTATCACCATGGTACTGCAATGTATCGGCTCGGCAGCCATCCTTGCCGCCCTCAACTCTGGCATCAAGGACTTTGTGCTGATTGGCAACCTGACACTGCTTCCCCAATGTAAGGAGATTTACCCCATGCTGGAAAAGCTATACAACGTCCACTTCCACATCCCCAAGTATGCAGAGTTCTGCACCGCTATAGGAGCAGCATTGAATTACAAGAAGTAAGTAACGGAAGATTACGATAATCAAGGAAAACAGCAATGGCAGACTTCTACATCAGAAGCCTGCCATTGTTATGTGAACAGTATCTGTCCCTGGCGTATTTGTGGAACCGAACGAAATCGTCACAAACAACCGAATAAAATTGTCACAAACAACCGAACAAAATCGTCACAAATAACCGAATAACTATAAAATTGTTTGGATAATTCGATATAAATCAGTAACTTTGCGCCCAGCAAACAGAACGAATAAAAATGATGGAGAATATGTACAAACCAAGAATTGCCGACAGACTGTTGGCTCGCAAGCTGGCAGGCAAAGGTGCTGTATTAATTGAAGGGCCTAAATGGTGCGGCAAGACAACGACAGCACGCCAGCAAGCCAAGAGCCTGCTTGACTTGGGCGACACTGAAGTCTTGAAACAGAGCAGGCAGATGATGGAAATCAGTTCGAAGACACTCCTTCAGGGTGAGACACCCAGACTGATTGACGAATGGCAGACGATAACAGAACTATGGGATACCATCCGTAATGAAGTAGATAAGCGAAGTGCGTTTTCTCAATTCATCTTGACGGGCTCTACTGTTGCGCCACAGGCTGAAGATACTGTTCACAGCGGAACAGGACGTATTGGCAGAGTCAAGATGCGCCCGATGAGTCTTTATGAGTCTGGCGAATCTACAGGTAGTGTTAGTCTGGCAAAACTCTTCGATGGCGAGAAGTTTGAACCGCAACCTAATAATATCGATTTGGAGCGTATTGCTTTTTTGACATGCCGTGGTGGCTGGCCACAAGCAACACTGCTCGAAGGTGATATTGCCCTGGATCAGGCCTTTGGTTATGTTGACGACATTGCAGAAAGAGATATACAACGTGTAGATGGTGTAAAACGCAGCCCTGAGCGTACACGTCTGCTGCTACGTTCGTATGCTCGAAATATTTCTCAGCAAGTACCCTATAGCACCATTAAAGCCGATATGCTGTCAAATGATGCAAAAACGCTTGACGAAGATACCGTCGCTGACTATATCAAGGCCCTGAAAAAACTATTCGTGATTGAAGACCTTGACGCATGGAATCCTAACATCCGCAGTAAGGCTGCTATTCGTACCAGCGATACTCGTCATTTTGTTGACCCAAGCATTGGAACAGCATCGTTAGGCCTTGGCCCCAAAGACCTGATAAACGATTTGGACTCGTTCGGTCTCATCTTCGAAGATATGGCTGTACGTGACCTGCGTGTTTTCGCCGAGGCACTCGACGGAAAACTCTATCATTATCGTGACAGTTCAGGACTGGAGTGCGACACCGTCTTGCATCGCCGTAATGGCACGTATGGACTCATAGAGGTGAAACTTGGTGGCGAGAAACTGATAAACGATGGTGCTGATGCATTGAATACGCTTGCCGACACTATTGATACCACGAAAATGAAGAAGCCTTCATTCAAGATGGTTCTCACAGCTGTTGGTCCCTATGCATACCAGCGGCCAGACGGCATATTTGTAGTTCCAATTGGATGTTTGAAAGATTAATATGTCATTGGTTCTGAAGTGAACCCAGAAAGTTGGACACAACTTAATGGTTCACAATGCAACGGAAAT
>CAMJZV010000017.1 GCA_946410305.1 uncultured Prevotellaceae bacterium
ACGCTCTAACCAACTGAACTACGGGCACCATGTTGGTTTTGCGGGTGCAAAGGTACGGGAAAAATTTGGATTGACCAAATTATTCCCGTACTTTTTTATGAAAATCTTTAATTTGCTGGCTTCTCAGGTGCTGCGGGAGCCTCAGTGGCAGGAGCCTCTGCAGCAGGAGCGGCAGCATCCTTGGTCTGGCTAGCGCCAAAACCTGGCAGATTGTTAGGATTGGTTACAGGGTTCTCGATACCCTCCATCACAGAAGAATCAGTGCTGGCGGTGGGTGCTACCCATGCGCAGATGATGCTGATAACCACCATACTGGCAGCCAGAGCCCATGTGGCCTTCTCGATGAAGTCGGTGGTCTTGCGAACACCAGCTACTTGGTTATAACCTGCAAAGCTTGACGACAGACCGCCACCCTTTGACTCTTGAATCAGCACGATACCAATCATCAGTATGGCTGCAATCACGATAAGAATTACGAATAATGTGTACATAATACTTTAATTTTAATTATTTGATTTTTTTACTGTTTATTTTTTCTTGTTGTTGATAATCAATTTCTCCAGGAATCTGATTTGGTCGGCAAAGTAGGCATTCTTCTGTGGGTACTTGCCGCTGAGACGAGTGATGATGTCGAGGGCTTTCTGATAGCGGCCCTGCTTGATGTAGATGCGGGCCAGTGTCTCCGTGAAGTATTCCTCGTCATTGTCGTCGCTGTTGTCTGGTAGACTGTCCTCATGCTCCTCTTGTGGCAGTTCAAGCATGATACGTCCCTGCTCTTGTTGCAGGAAGTTGTCAATCAGGTCGTGTCCCTTCAGCTGTGGAGTATCCTCACTCATACTGTCGCTCTCTGTTTCCAGCAGATAGGCCACATAGTCGATGGCTGCATCGGCAGGAGTGGGGCGTCGCTTCTTGTCCTTAGCATCCTCCTCTTCAGGTATGGAGTCGAGGAAGGTGTCTATGAGGTCGATGGTGCGGTTGGTGGCTTTGGGCTTTTGGCTATTAGTCGAGGGCTGCTTGCGCAGCTGGTAGTGGGCAGCCTCGACCATGTTGAAGATGGCCTTGCGGTCTGTGACGTACAATGCTGCTCGACGTAGCTCTTCGTCAAATGCTGCATCGTGGAGCAGATAGAGATTCTGCAACATGAGCAGTCTGGCTGTCTGGAAATACGGATTCAAGGCCAGCATGGAACGTAGCTCGTACAGCGTTTCGCGGTCGAGTCGTTCTGGATGGTTAATGAGTTCCGTTATCTCCATAGTCTATAGTTTTTTACCAATTGGCCACTGTGGCATTGAATATCTGGTCGCAGATGTCTTTACACATCTGGGTGACGAGTTCTTCCTGTACCTCGTTGAGCGTACGGGTAGTCTCATAGCTCTGCGTGGCTGTGAAACTGCGCTCGAAGTCTTGCGAGTGATTAGCGTTGTTGGTGAAACGCACGTTGACTGTCATTGACAGTTCCGTCTGTGCTGAATAGCCTTCAGCACTCACCGATTTGTTGCGCTGCTGGTATTGCGTGATCTCGCCCTCAATCTTCAGGTCGCCATTACGCTTTACCTGTGTCAGTCGGGTATGTGATGAGAACTGGTCTCTCAGCTGGTTGTTGAACATCGGTTCCATGGGGCCCCATACATAGCTGGTGCGGAGAGGAAAGTCAGAAATCTGGATGGTCTTGGTCTTGGAATAGTCGATGCTGGCTCCGTTGAACTTATAGCTCACGGAACAGGCGCTGACTGCCAACAGCCAACAGCTAAAGGCTAATAGCTTGTATGTTGTCTTACTTGTCCAGTCCATATTGTTTCAGTCTACGATAAAGGGTGCGGTCGCTGATGCCCAGTTCTTGGGCAGCCTTCTTGCGATTGCCGCCATTGCGCTCCAATGCTTTCTCTAACATCTGACGTCCCAGGTCGCTGAGGTTCAGACTCTCCATTTCCGGCTCCACATACTCTTCAGCCTCGGCATCCACGAGAGATGGTGTGCTGATGGGTTGAATGGGCGCCAGTTGGGTACTGGGGAACTGTGGCTGCTGAGCAGGTTTGTTGACCTGTACATCTTCCATCTGCTTTTTCAACGTACTCATCTCACGACGCATGTCGTTGACGTTGCTGCGCAGCTCGAAGAGAATCTTGTAGAGTATCTCGCGCTCATTCTCGAACGAGTGCTCGCCCTCAGAGTGAATGGTTGCCAGTTGCGTGCTCTCTTGATCCTGCGGAATGAAACGAGCAAGAATCTCTGGCGTAATCTGACGCTCTGTGCTGAGAATGCTAATCTGTTCAGTGATGTTCTTCAGCTGGCGCACGTTACCTGGCCACTTGTAGCGCATCAGTAACAGCTTGGCATCGTCAGTCAGTACCACCTTGTCCATACGGTACTTCTCTGCCATCTGCATGGCAAAGAGGCGGAACAGCAGGACGATGTCCTCACCACGCTCACGCAGTGGAGGCATCTGTATGGGAACTTGATTCAGACGGTAGTAGAGATCTTCGCGGAAACGACCCTCGCTGATGGCTTGTCGGATGTTGACGTTGGTGGCAGCGACGATGCGTACATCGGTCTTGCGAATCTCTGTGCCACCTACTGGGATGTATTCGCCATTCTCCAAAACACGCAACAGACGGGCCTGGGTGGCCATGGGCAGTTCGCCCACCTCGTCAAGGAACAGCGTACCCTTGTTGGCTACGCCGAAATAACCTTGTGAGTCGTTGATGGCACCAGTGAACGAACCCTTTACATGTCCAAAGAGTTCTGAGTCGATGGTTCCCTCAGGGATAGAACCACAGTTGATGGCGAAATATTTCTCGCGACGACGTGGTGAATTGTCGTGAATGACACGAGGGATGATCTCCTTACCTACGCCGCTCTCGCCAACAATGAGCACACTGAGATCTGTCGGCGCCACCTGTAGTGCGACGTCGAGTGCGCGGTTCAATGCTTCGCAGTTGCCTACGATATTGTAGCGCTGTTTGATGCTTTGTAACTCAGTTGTTTTCATTTTAGCGGACAAAGGTACAAAGAAAATCTGACATTATGGCATACTTTGGCAGAAAATTAACTTTCTGCCTCAGTTTCAGGCTTTCCAGGCTTTTCTTTTTTAAACATGTCCTTGGGGCGAGGCTGCGCAAAACGTGCTTTGTTTCCATCTTCACGCTTCTCGTGGAACAGCTTGGGTAGCGGGTTCTTCAGCGGTTCGTCATAGTTCTGACGATTACGCCAGATGTCAATGGCTGTATAGATGGCCTGACGGAACGAGTTCTCGTCAGCCTTGCCCTGACCGGCAATGTCGTAGGCGGTGCCATGGTCTGGTGAGGTGCGCACGATGGGCAGTCCTGCCGTGTAGTTGACGCCATTGTCCAAAGCGATGGTCTTGAAAGGTGCCAGTCCCTGGTCATGATACATGGCCAGCACACCATCAAAGTAGTTGAAACTGCCTGAGCCGAAGAAACCATCAGCAGCATAGGGACCGAAGGCCTGAATGCCGTTCTCTACCAATTGTTCGATAGCAGGCTGGATGATGTCTTTTTCTTCAGCACCTAACAGGCCGTTGTCGCCAGCATGCGGATTGAGCGACAGTACGGCAATACGAGGACATGAGATACGGAAGTCACGACGTAGCGACTGGTGAAAGATGGTAGCCTTCTCAATGATGGCTTCCTTGCTGATGGCTTTGGCGATGTCCTTGATAGGCAGATGGGTGGTAACCAGTGCCACACGGAGCACGTCGTTCATCAGTATCATCAGTGCCTTCTTGCCTTCGCCCACGCTAGTTTCGATATATTCCGTATGTCCAGGGAAATGGAAATTCGGACTCTGTATGGTGGCCTTGTTGATAGGTGCTGTCACTAGCACATCGAAGAGTCCGCTGCGATAGTCGGTCATGGCACGGTCTAAAGCATACAGTGCAGCTTGACCGGCCTCTGCTGAAGGCTGTCCAAACTCTACCTTGGTGTCATCATCATGACATACCAACAGGTTGACACGTCCGTCACGGGCATCTTCCGCCTTATTGATGGTGGAAAAGTTGGTTTCCAGATTAAGGGCCTTCTTATGATAGGTTGCTATCTTGGCTGAGCCATAGATGATGGGTGTGCAAAGTTCGAGGATGGTAGGGTCTGCAAAGGCCTTCAGTACCACCTCGTAACCGACACCGTTGGTATCTCCTTGCGTGATAGCCACGCGAATTTTCTTTTCTTCCATATTTGATTTTAAGGTATTTCGTTATTTCGATGTTCCTAATTGTTTAGCTGTTGACAGCAGACCGCAGGCGGCAAAGATGTCCTGACCGCGTGAGGCGCGAATGGTCGTAGTAACGCCGTGGGCGGTAAGATA
Organism: uncultured Prevotellaceae bacterium; assembly: GCA_946410305.1. GTDB lineage: Bacteria > Bacteroidota > Bacteroidia > Bacteroidales > Bacteroidaceae > Prevotella. Next base: position 4,324 of record CAMJZV010000017.1, read on the forward strand.
GTCGCGCAGTGCCTCCATGCGCTTCTCGTCAGAGGCTGGCAGGTCGACGTCAGGTATCTCGTGGAAACGGATAAGGTTGACACGACATTCTAAGCCCTCCAACAAACGGACGATTTCGCGCCCATAAAGCGGTGAATCGTTAAGCCCTCCAAAACAGATGTATTCGAAAGAGCAGCGGCGCTGGTGTGTGAAGTCATACTGCTTGAGCAGCTCTATCGTCTCCTCCAATGGCATCGCCTTCTCAGCAGGCATCAGCTGCAGGCGTTGCTCGTGGAGTGGGGAGTGCATGGAGATGGCTACGTGACAGGGACTTTCGTCAAGGAAGCGCTTTAGCTTGTTGCGAACGCCCACGCTGCTGACCGTAATACGCTTTGGACTCCACTGCCAACCCCAGTCGGCCGTCATGATCTCGGTGACACGCAGTACGGCGTCAAGGTTGTCCATTGGTTCTCCTTGTCCCATGAAGACGATATTCGTCAGCTGGTCTACCTCTGGCAGCGCATATATCTGGTTCAGAATGTCGGCAGCGGTGAGGTTGCCGTGCCATCCCTGCTTACCCGTCTGACAGAACAGGCAATTCATCTTGCAGCCCACCTGACAGGAAACACATAATGTAGCACGATCATGGTCAGGGATGAAGACGGTCTCGACGAAGAGCCCTTCCGTCTTTGCGACTGAATCGCATTGCGCGCCACACTTCGACTCAGAAGTCGAAGAAAGAACAGGGAAGAGGTACTTGATGGTACCATCCTTAGAGCGCTGACAGTCGATGGGAGCCATGGCGCCCACTTCGAAGTGCTCAGACAGCAGTTCCCTGTTGTGCTTCGACAGATTCGTCATCTCGTCGATGCTCTTCACATGCTTCACATACAGCCACTGAGCAACCTGCTTTGCGGTGAAAGCAGGCATGCCAAGACTAGCGACAAGAGCTTTCAACTCTGTCGGAGTCATCCCCAAAAGTCGTTTCTTTTGTGGTATCATGGGTGCAAAGTTACTACAAAAAAATGAAAAATGGAAAATGAAAGATGAAAAATGAAAATGAAAGATGAAAAAATTGCAGCCGTCATACAATAATTCCTAATTCTTAATTATTAATTTCTATTTTTTTTGTATCTTTGCACATCAATAAACGTAAAACAATCAAAATCCATGAAACAGAAAACTGATTGCTTCATAGCCTGTCAAGCACTAGATGACGTCATGCCTGTCGTAGAACAGTTGCGTCGTAGTAGGATCGTCAGGCATATATTCCTATTGGTAAACAAAGAGCTGGCAGCACAGATGACGCTTCCCAAGGACTGTACATTGCTGGAAACTGACTCCTTGTCAGACACCCGTTTTGTGAGTCTGCTAGCTGAACATGCGGTGGCCGCTTATGCCTTGTTATGTTTGAAACCTTTTGCCTTGCAACTGGGCGAGTCGGCACTGGAACGTATGATGCTGGTAGCTGGTGATACAGAGGCTGCGATGGTTTATAGCGACCGCTATACGGTGGAGCAGGGTGTCCGTAAGGCTCATCCCGTCATCGACTATCAGGAAGGTGCACTGCGTGATGATTTCGATTTCGGTAGTGTGTGGCTGGTGCGCACCTCTCTTTTGCATCAGTATGCTGCTGGTGATCACGACCACGATTACCAGTATGCCGCCTTGTATGACCTGCGTCTGTTCTTGAGTCGTGAGGGCCGACTGTTGCACCTGAACGAATATCTCTATACAGAGGAAGAGCGCGATCTCCGCGCCTCTGGCGAGAAGCAGTTTGACTATGTCAATCCACGTAATCGTGAGGTACAGGTAGAGATGGAGCAGGCTTGTACTGCTCATCTGAAGACTGTCAATGCACTGGTAGACACCAGTTTGTACAACGAGGTGGATTTTGCTGAACAGCAATTTGATGTGGAGGCTTCTGTGGTCATTCCCGTCTTCAACAGGGAGAAGACTATCAAGGATGCCGTAGAGAGTGCTCTCTCACAGAAGGCGTCTTTCAAATACAATGTTATCGTGGTCGACAACCATTCTACAGACGGTACCTCCGAGATTCTGTCCAGTTTGTTGGCGTGCCATGAAAACAAACTTCACGTCATAGTGCCAGAACGTACCGACCTGGGTATTGGCGGTTGCTGGAATCAGGCTATCAATAGTCCTTTCTGTGGACGTTTTGCCGTACAGTTGGATAGTGACGACCTCTACTCGTCGCCCAAGACCCTGCAAACCGTTGTCAATGCTTTCTATGAGCAGAAGGCAGCCATGGTCATTGGTTCCTATCGCATGTGTGACTTTGACCTGAATACGCTACCTCCTGGACTCATCGATCACAAAGAGTGGACAGATGAGAACGGACCGAACAATGCACTGCGTATCAACGGGTTGGGCGCTCCTCGTGCTTTCTTTACCCCCTTGTTGCGCCAGGTTCAGTTTCCTAACACCTCATATGGCGAGGACTATGCTTTGGGCTTGATGTTCTCGCGCCGTTATCGCATTGGTCGCATCTTCTCGGAACTCTACCTCTGCCGTCGTTGGGGTGGCAACTCAGATGCAGCACTGTCTGTAGAGAAGGTCAATGCCAACAACCTCTACAAGGATCGTCTGCGTACCATGGAGCTACACGCTCGTCAGCAGATGAATCAAGGTGCTGACGATGTGTTGAGTGAATCAGCACTGATGCGTTTCTTCAATCGACAGTTACAGATTTGGGAGGATGTACGCCAACGCTATCGTGACCTGGAACACGTGGAAACCCGTGAGCTGATGGGCGATACACTGACGATGGTGGCGCAGTGGAATCCTGCACGCATCATGTCGACAGGCGCAAAGATTGACGCCAAGTCTATAGCCGAGCGTCCCTGCTTCCTGTGTGCCAAGAATCGTCCGAAGGAGCAGATGCATCGCACAGTCGATGGGTTGTACGAGCTGCTGGTCAATCCTTTCCCGATTCTGCCCGTACACTTCACCATTCCTACCTTGCGCCACCGTTCACAACGCATCCTGCCGATGTATGGCGAACTGTTGCAACTGGCACAGCGTAACAGCGACCTTACCTTATTATATAATGGTCCCCACTGTGGCGCCTCTGCTCCTGACCATGCCCACCTGCAAGCTGTCAGCAGTGGTGTTTTGCCTTTACAACGTGCTTGGCAGCGTTTGAGCCGCAACTTGACAGAAGTTGTTAAGTACGATGATGACAATGGCATTTGGCTGTTGGCAGACTATCCTGCTGTTGCCTTTGTCATCAGGAGTCGTGATACAGAGATGGGTGAGCAGCTTTTCAAGCAGTTGTATAAGTGTCTGCCACCATCTGATGACAATACCGAGCCCATGATGAACATCATTGCATGGAATACGGGTAGTGGCTTGGTGAGTGTGGTATTGCCTCGTCGTAAGCATCGTCCCGCTTGCTATACTGCTGAGGGTGACGCACAGTATATCATCAGTCCTGGTGCGGTGGATATGGGTGGACTCATCATTACCCCTCGTGAGCAGGACTTCCGTCGTCTCACGCCAGAGCTCATTCTCGATATCTATCGTGAGTTGACCATTACTCCAGAGCAGGTGCAGGAGGTTAATAAAAAACTCCAGTCCTCACCACTCACCACTCATCTCTCACCTCTCGCCATGAAGAGTCAGCCCAATGTTACGGTGGGTATCGTCAGTGCTCAGAAGATACACTTCTCACTGAATAGCGCCTATGTTGCCAAGGGTGAAGTCATCCAGGGCGACCAGACCGTAGAGTTCTCTGAGGGTGGTATCCTTTGGAATGGCAACCAGTATCGCTCATTGACCTTTACCCCCCAGTCTGCGCAGTCATCGTTCTCATTGTATGATGTGACTATTGGCGTCAACTTCCATTGGGAGCGCAAGGAGACTCAGGTGTTCTTGGGTACGCTACGCTTAGTCGTAGAGTCCGATAAGATTACCGCTATCAACGAACTTCCTGTAGAGAGCTATCTTGCTTCTGTTATCTCCAGTGAGATGAAGGCTACGGCAGGTCTGGAGTTGCTGAAGGCACATGCCGTTATCAGTCGTTCATGGCTGTTGGCACAGATGCGACGCCGTGAGGAGAATAAGGAACAAAAGAACGGCTTCTTCTCGTTTATCAAGAAAGACGACGAACTCATTCGCTGGTACGACCGCGAAGACCATACCATCTTTGACGTCTGTGCTGACGACCACTGTCAGCGCTATCAGGGCATTACCAAGCAGACCAGCAAGAATGTGGAGCAGGCACTGCGTGCTACGCGTGGACAGATACTGTGCTATGGCGATGACATCTGCGACGCCCGCTTCTCGAAGTGCTGTGGTGGTGTCACTGAGGAGTTCCAGTACTGTTGGGAGGATACCCCCAAGCCGTATCTCATCAGTGTGGAAGACCCGTTCTGCAATACTGACGACAAGGCTGTACTCTCACAGGTGCTCAACGACTACGACCAGGAGACCAACGACTTCTATCGCTGGACAGTAGAATACACAGCGGATGAGCTTTCTCAGCTCGTCAACGAGAAGCTCAAGGACGACTTCGGCACCATTACCGACCTCATCCCCTTGGAGCGTGGCAAGAGCGGTCGCATCTGGAAGCTGAAGATTGTGGGCACCAAGAAGACCTTCACCATTGGTAAGGAACTGGAGATACGTCGTGCGCTCAGCGAGAGCCACCTCTATAGCTCTGCCTTCGACGTAGAGAAGACGGAGAAGGGCTTCCGCCTGCATGGTATGGGCTGGGGTCATGGCGTCGGTCTCTGCCAGATTGGTGCCGCGGTCATGGGACAGCAGGGCTACCGCTACGATGAAATCCTGTTACACTACTATCGTAACGCAGAAATCAAGAAAATCTATTGATGATGGAACAGATACAAAAGAGAAATCCATGGTGGTGGATTCCCACCTTGTATATTGGAGAAGGACTGCCTAACGTCGTCGTTATGACGGTGGCAGTGGTGATGTATATGCAGCTGGGCATGAGCGATACAGACATCGCTCTGTATACTGGTTGGCTTGGACTGCCATGGGTGGTGAAACCACTGTGGAGCCCGTTTGTCGACCTCTATAAGACCAAGCGCTGGTGGGTGCTTACCATGCAGATGCTGCTAGGCTCGTCGCTGGCTGGCGTGGCTTTCACACTGAATACGCCGTTCTGGTTTCAGGGCACCATGAGTTTTTTCTTCCTCATGGCATTCAGCAGTGCTACTCACGACATCGCAGCAGACGGTTACTACATGCTCGAACTCGACGACCACCAGCAGGTGTGGTTTGTGGGCATCCGCAACACGTTCTATCGCTTGGCAGTTATCTTCGGCAATGGTGTACTCATCCCCGTGGCAGGCATGCTGCAGCTGGTATTCCGCAATCAGAAAGCCTTTACGTGGAGTCTCGTATTCTACGGACTGGTAGCACTCTTCCTGGCCATCTGGCTCTACCATGCCTATATCATGCCCCGTTCAAAGGCTGACCAACGCCATGGCACCAATGCCCGTGAGGTGGCAACGGGTATTGTGACGGCTTTCCGTACCTTCTTTCAGAAGCTGCCTTCCCGTGAGATGCTCTTTGCCATGCTCTTCCTGCTGTTCTATCGCTTCCCAGAGGCTTTGTTGGGAAAGATGAGTGTGACCTTCTTGATGCGTCCCCATTCATCGGGTGGTCTGGGCTTGTCGCCTCAGGAGTTTGGCCTTGCCAGTGGTACCATTGGTGTGATAGGACTGACGCTTGGTGGCATCCTCGGTGGACTGTTGGCAGGGCGTGATGGTTTCAAGCGCTGGCTGTGGCCTATGGTGTGTGCTATCACGCTGCCCGATATTGTCTATGTCTATATGAGCTATGCTATGCCTGACAATCTGGTACTCATCAGCACGTGCATCTTTATCGAACAGTTTGGCTACGGACTGGGCTTTACGGCACTGACGCTCTATATGCTCTACTTCGCGAAGGGCAGTTTCCAGACGTCACACTATGCCTTCTGCACCGCCATCTCTTATCTGGGACTCATGCTGCCAGGCATGTTGTCTGGATGGATGAAGGATATGCTGGGTTATCGTATGTTCTTTATCGTCGTCATGTTCCTCTGCTTGATTACGTTTGCTGTGACGGCATTCATCAAGGTCGATCCGGAATTCGGTAAGAAAGTAGAGAGTGAGGAGTAATCCGCTTAATCAGTGACTAACAAAATGAAGCGGCAATGGTTTCACAACCGTGCCGCTTTTTCTATCAATGTTAGTATTAATAATGGAAAAGAAATCGTATTTTCTTGTTTTGATGTGGTAAAGATACGGCTTTTTTTTGAAATGACAATGGTTTTTTCCCAAAAAATGTGTTTTTTAGGGTAAAATACCCGTTTTCCTATCCCATTTTAGGTATTTCCCTACCTATAAATAGGATTTTTGCCTTGTTTGACATGTATAAATGCTCTATCTTTGCAGTACAGAAAACAACAATGTCGAACTCTTTAAAAATTACGACTATGAAAAAGATTTATACTTTCCTCGCAATGGCAATGATAACCATGATGACGATGACCAGCTGTGACGCTGATTTGGAAGATCGCATAGAGGCACGCACCCTTGAAGGCACATGGACCGGATATATTGATAACTACTATTACGATCGTTGGGGCCTGTCAGGAAGCGACTACCGTACCGCTTTCTACTTTGAGCGCGAGAACGCCTACGGTGGTTGGGGATATGAAGTAGACTACGACGCTCGCCGTCCGTCAGACTACTGGTACTGTGATTTCAAATGGGAGGTTGTTCGTGGCAATATCCGCATACAGTACTACGATCGCGACTATACCGATGTTATCATCTACGACTACATGTTGGACGACTACCACTTCAGTGGTGAGATGGACGATGGCTACTGCGACACGCGTACCTATTTCTCTCTCGACTACGACAAGATGTTCAACTGGAACTACTGGACGACACGCGGCATCACTCGCGGAGCCAGTGACGAGTATCACGCAACGAGCACAGGATGCTTCGCAAAATAAATTAAAGATTAAAAATGAAAAATGAAAGATTAAGATGTTTAGATTATAAAATGTAATCATTCTCCCATCTTAATCTTTCATTTTTCATTTTTCATCTTCTTATATTCCCAATCCTCCTTCGTAGGATGCGTCGACTGCTTTCGACTGCAGGATGCGTGAGTTGGGCGGTACGCTGTGTGTCAGCCAGATGTTACCACCGATGGTAGAGTGGTGGCCAATGGTGATACGTCCCAGTACAGAGGCATTGGAATAGATGGTGACATAGTCCTCGATAATCGGGTGGCGAGGCACGTTGAGCATGTTACCATCAGCATCGTACTTAAAGCTCTTGGCACCCAGCGTAACACCTTGATACAGCGTGACGTGGTTACCAATGATGCTCGTTTCACCAATCACGACGCCCGTACCGTGGTCAATGGCGAAATACTCACCAATGGTGGCTCCTGGGTGGATGTCGATACCCGTCTTTGAGTGGGCCTGTTCCGTGATGATACGCGGAATGACAGGTACCTTCAACTCGTGCAGGCGGTGGGCAATGCGGTAGTGTGTCATGGCATTGACTACAGGGTAGCAGAAGATAACCTCACCGTAGTTCGGAGCAGCTGGGTCATTGTCGAACATCGCCTGGATGTCTGTGTAGAGCACACGCTTCAACTCAGGCAGCGTATCGATGAACTCCATCGTCAGTCGCCCTGCTTCCTCATAGACCTGCTCTTTGGTCTTGATGCAGTCACAGTCTTCACAAAATTGCAGTCCGTGGGCTATCTCTTTAAGGAGCAGACGCTGCAGTTCCTGCATGTGTACACCGATGTTGTACGAGCGGATGGTCTCATCGGGCTGTCGCTTGTTGAAATAGTCGGGGAAGATGATATTCTTCACCAACGCAACTATCTGTTTAACCTTTTCTACCGATGGCAATGGGGCTATCGTCTTCGGCATCATGCGTACCTCCGGCTCTGTATGACGAGAGAGAAGGTCAACATTCTTCAGTAGGATATCGTTGTTCATATTTAATTACGATAGTGTGTGTGAGTCGAAATACTGCTGTACATCCTCCTTGTAGCTGTCCGAGATGGGCAGATACTGGTCACCGAAGACGATACGGAAGCGGTCAATGGCTTCAGCCCTCGACATGTGGACGATGTACGAGCGGTGGGTACGCAGGAATTCGGGACGTGGCAGATAGTCCTCCATCTTCTTCATGTTCATCAGACTCATAATCTTCTGTCCGTCCTGCAGATAGATGCGGATATAGTCCTTCAGTCCTTCGACATACAGGATGTCGTCCAGTGCCACACGCACCAGTTTGTAGTCACTCTTCACGTACATGAAGCGGTCGGCTGCGTAGGTCTGCTTCTTCTGGGTGATGCAGAACCAGTCAAGGGCCTTGTTGGCAGCCTTCAGGAAGTCCTCATAGCTGACGGGCTTCATCAGATAGTCCAAAGCAGCCACCTTATAACCCTCGATAGCATACTGCTTGAAGGCAGTGGTGAAGATTATCTTCGTTTCTTTGGGCAGTATCTTTGCGAACTCGATGCCAGACAGTTCAGGCATCTGGATGTCGAGGAAGAGCAGGTGTGCAGGATTGTTGCGTAGCTCTTTCATGGCTTCTACGGCGCTACCATAGGTGCCGATGAGGTTCAAGAATGGTGTCTTTTCTGCGTAGCTCTTCAACAGACCAGCTGCTAAAGGCTCGTCATCAATAATGGCGCAGTTGATAATCATAATTGTATGGTTATTGTTGAATAATAAACTGTATTGTCCTCTTTAGTACCTTGCTGCCATGTGTAATGGTCAGGGTAGGCCAGTTCCAGTCGGCGCTGTACTTGCTGTAGTCCGATGCCGTGTCCGCTGTGGTCAGACTCCGTCTTCGGATGGTTCGAATTCTGGATGTCACAGTGGATGAAATGCTTGTCAGCGCTGATGCTGATGCGGATGAATGAGGGGCCTGTGGGGCTGATGCCGTGCTTGAAAGCATTCTCCACCAGCGAGATGAAGATCATCGGAGCAATCTGCACGTTGCTGTCCTGGATTTCGGAGGTGAAGGTTACATTCACCGTTTCTGGCAGTCGGATGCGCATTAGCTTGACATAGTTCTCCAGAAATTCTATCTCGTCATTGAGTGGTACAGTGGGCTGCTGATAGTCGTACAGAATGTGGCGTAGCATCTTCGACAGCTCCTGTATGGTCTCCTGTGCCTTGGCGGTGTCAAAGGCCGTCAGCGCATAGATGTTGTTCAGCGTATTCAGCAGGAAGTGCGGATTGATCTGGTTACGCAGATTGCGCAATTCAGCCTGTGCACGGGCTGCTTCCAACTCTTTCAGACTCTGGTCTGCAGTAACCCAGCGGCGTGCCAATGCCAGTGCCGTAGCACCTGCTGCAAAGACGGCCAGGTTGAGGCTGTCTCTCAGAATATAGGCTGCGGTACCCAGCGTATCGTCGTATCTCCTGTTCATATAGGGCATGTAGATGTCGTTAGCCCAATCCATCCAGTAGTGCAGGAATGTTCCTAACGAGGAGATGAGTGCGATGTTGATCAGCAGGTCATAACGGTGTTTGCCAGAGACAAAGAACTTCGGTGCCAGATACAGGTAGTTCAGATAGAACACAATCATGAGCAGCAGTGGCTGCATGGAGATCATCAGGTAGTGGGGTAGGGTGATACCCGTTCCTCTCCAGAACGTCATGGGTGACAGGAACATATACGCCCACAGCGTCATATGGCAAGCACCAGCTACGTGCTTGTTGATGGAGAACTTGAAATTATACCTTTCTTTACTCATGTCTGATAGCTTCTATGGGGTCCATGTTGGCTGCCTTTTGAGCAGGGATATAACCAAAGAGTACACCGATGAATACACATACGAGGAACGAGACGTAGATAGACCATGCCGGTACGCTCGACGGCATGCCGAACGACGCCACGAAGGTGCTGGCTGCTACGCCAACAAGGATACCTAACAGTCCTCCCGTGACGCTGATGAGTACCGACTCTATCAGGAACTGCAGTGAGATGACGGGACCTGTGGCACCTACCGCCATGCGCAGGCCAATCTCCTTGGTGCGCTCAGTGACGCTCACCAGCATGATGTTCATAATGCCGATACCTGCTACCAGCAGTGAGAAGGCGGCAGCTACCACAAGAATGATAGTCACAGTATCCATCGTCGATGACATCGTCTGCATCATCTCCGCTTGTGAACGGATGGTAAAGTCGTCAACAGCCTCGCCCTTCAGTTTGTGGTTGTCGCGTAGCATCTGTGTCAGCTCCTCAATGGCGGCATCACTCAGCTCCTCCGTAATGGCTGAGCAGACAATGCTCGAGAAGTAGGTCTGTGCATTGATACGCTTCATCACCGTGGTATAGGGCGCTATGATCACGTTGTCCTGGTCCATGCCCCACGAGTTGTAGCCCTTCGATTTCAGGACGCCAATCACGCGTAGGGGTATGGACTTGAAACGGATGGTCTTGCCAACAGGGTCATGTCCTGCAAAGAGCTCTTTGACAATGGTGGCACCAACGACACACACCTTGGCGGCTTTCTTGATGTCCTCATCCGTGAAGCAGTCTCCTTCTTCTACGCTCCACTGCTTGATATCCAGGTATTCTGTCGACTCACCATACATCGAGGTGTTGGTATTGTTGTTGCCATAGATGACCTGACCACTGGCGGTGACCTCTGGCGATACCTTCGTCACGAATTTCTTTTCGCGGATGATGCGCTCGTAGTCTGCCATCTTCAGCGTCTGCATGGCTGACGGGTCTTGGCGCACGCCACCACGCATGTCGGCACCAGGACGGATGGTCAGCAGGTTGGTACCCATTGTCGACAGCTCGGCACGGATGCTCTCCTTCGACCCCTGTCCTATCGACATCATGATGATGACAGCTGCCACACCGATGATGATACCCAACATGGAGAGGAATGACCTCATCTTGTTGTTGGCAACGGCGCGAATGCTTATTTTAAATAGGTTTAATATATTCATATTTTATTCTTTCTTAATCATCCACAGGCTTGGGCAGTGCAGCCAGGGCTTCCGCTGCCGATTTGATGTTCTGATTGACGGTGTCCTCGCGAATCTTGCCGTCGCGCAGGTTGATGTTACGACTGGCATACTCTGCGATTTCCGGGTTGTGGGTCACGAAGATGATGGTGTGGCCCTGACGGTGCAACTCCTGGAACAGCACCAGCATCTCGAACGATGTGCGTGTGTCCAGGTTACCTGTGGCCTCGTCAGCCAGCAGTACGGCAGGGTCGTTGACCAGCGCACGGGCAATGGCTACACGCTGCATCTGTCCTCCCGACATCTGGTTCGACTTGTGGTACAGACGGTCGCCCAGTCCTACAGCCTCCAACGCCTTTATGGCACGCTGGTGGCGCTCTTCAGCAGATACTGCCGAGTTGTACATCAGTGGCAGTTCCACATTCTCTACCGCTGTGGTCTTCGCCAGCAGGTTATAGTTCTGGAACACGAAGCCGATTTTCCTGTTTCTCAGGTGGGCACGCTGCGTCTTTGACATGGTTCGCACAGAGATGCCGTCCAGGAAGTATTCGCCACTGGTGGGTGTGTCCAGGCAGCCCAGCTGGTTCAGCAGCGTAGACTTTCCTGAGCCTGACGTACCCTGAATGGTGACGAACTCGCCCTCATAAATCTTGAACGAGACACCCCTCAGCGCCTTCACCGTCTCACTACCTACCTGAAAGTAGCGCTTCACGTTCTGCAGCTCAATGACTACTTTTCTATTATCATCCATTTCACTATTCACTATTCGTTATTAACTAGCGAATGCGCTCTTACTTCTTTGGCTGCTGTCCGTTTCCAGCACCGCCTTGTTGCTGTCTGTTGTTACGTGGTCTTGGCATGAAGGGATTCTGAGCCTGCTGGCCAGCCTGTTCAGTCTCACCACCGCTGATGCTGAAGTCTACCAGCACCTCGGCACCCTCGCTGATGCCGCTGATGATTTCTGTCAGCATGCCGTTAGTGATGCCCGTCTCCACTTTGTGGGCCTTGAAGGTGTTGCCCTCCAGTGTCCATACCTTCAGGGGTGCCTCCACGTCCTCTATCTGCTCGTTCTTCTTCAGCAGTGCCTCGTTGGGCATGAAGCGCAGTGCCTTTGAGGGTACTGCCAGCACGTCGTTCTTCTCCAGCGTGAAGATGGTGACGTTGGCGGTCAGTCCTGGCTTCAGCTTCAGGTCCTTGTTGGGTGCAGAGATGACTACCTCGTAGGTTACCACATTGCTCGTTGTGGTAGCCTCTTGGCGCACCTGTGTCACCTTACCCTCGAACTTGTCGTCAGGGAAGGCGTCGACAGTAAATGTCACGCGCTGTCCTTCCTGTACACCACCGATGTCAGCCTCGTCGATGTCGGCAATAACGCGCATGTCTGTCAGGTCCTGTGCAATGTTGAACAGCTCAGGGGTATTGAAGGAAGCGGCAACGGTCTGGCCTTCCTCTACGCTCTTCGACAGTACCACACCGTCGATAGGCGAGGTGATGGTGGCATAGCCCAGGTTGGTCTGTGCCTTCTGCACGCTCTCACGGGCTGAGTTCACTGTCTGTCGGGCTTTCTCGTAGCTCAGCTTCGCACTCTCATAGTCGTTGGCACTCACCAGTCCCTTGTCAAACAGCGTCTGGTAGCGCTTGAAGTTTGCAGTCTCATAGCTCAGCGTGCTCTCTGCGCTGGTCAGCTCGGCCTTGGCACGGTTCAGCTCACTGGTCAGATTGGTACGGTCCAGCTCAGCGATGACCTGTCCCTTCTTTACGACGCTGTTGTAGTCTACATACAGCTTCGATACGATACCTGACACCTGTGTACCTACCGTCACTGATGTCACAGGCTCAATGGTGCCAGTGGCAGTGATGGTCGTGTGAATGTTCTGACGTTCAGCCTTCGTGGTCTCAAACGTCACTTCCTCCTCTTTCTTGCCACCCGAGCACATCCAGATGACGAGGGCTACGATGACTACTGCACCTATGCCCATCCATATCTTCTTATTCTTCATAACTGAAATATATAATTCGTATAATTCGTGGTCTTAAATGTTGATTTGTTCTCCTTGGTAAAAGTGGAGTAGCTGTATGTTCAGTATCGTGGTGTACTTCGACTGCAGCTTGTTCTGTTGTGCCTGCAGCAGATTGGTCTTGCCGTTCATCAGTTCCACGATGTTCTTCAGTCCCAGTTGGAACTGCTCGCTCAGCAGGTCGTACGACTGCTGCTCACTCTCCGCGCTGATCTTGGCGGCACGGAACTTCTGCTGGTTGCTCTGGGCGTCGAGCCAGAAGCCCTCAACGGTGGTGTACAGCTCCTTGCGGGTGTCCTGCTGACTCAGCAGAGCTTGCTCACGCTGTATCTTCGCCTTGTTCACGGCAGTCTTGTTCTTACGGCCGTCAATCAGTGGTACACTGATGCCCAATCCCACGGTAGCGTCGAAGTTGGTCTTCATCTGACTGCCCCACGCATCCGAGCTGCGTGACGATGTGCTGGTTCCTACACCGCCCGTTACGTTCACCGTAGGCATATAGCCACCCTTGGCCGACTTGATTTGCAACTCACTTTTGGTGATGGCCAGTTCCTGGCTCTTTACCTCCGGACGTGTCAGCAGTGCCTGCTCATAGACGTTTTGCAGTGAGGGAATGGCTGCCAATGCTTGCTCGTCGCTGGCCATCGGCATGGCAATGTCGAAGGCCTCGTCGGTAATCTCCAGCAGTTGCTTCAGCTGTAGCTTATAGCTGGCCAGATTGCTCTGTGCGTTCACGAGGTTATACTCGTCGGTAGCACGCTGGGCAGTCAACTGTGCCAGGTCGGCTTTCGACATCTTGCCGACTTCCAGCATCGTCTTGCCGCGCTCCTCATTCTTCTTCGATGCCTCCAGACTCTGGCGGTTCACCTCGATGGCCTCGTTCATATAGAGTATCTGCACATACAGCTGTGCGATGCGCTCCTGAATGCTGTTGGCGGTTTCCTGAGCCGTCAGCTCTGCCTGTTCCTCAGCCAGCGCGTTCTGCTTCAGTGCGTTAGTATTCTGACCGCCATTCCATACTGTCCACTGGGCATTGATGCCGTAGGTACCACTATAGGAACCCTTCTTCACATCTATACCTTCCATCCAGGGGGAATAGGCCAGCGACTGGTTTGTCGTGGCTGTCAGCGAGGGCAGCAGGGCAGCTTGCGACTGCTTGCGGTCTTCCGTGGCTGACTGTTTCTTCAGTACGGCCTGCTTCAACGTGATGTTGTTCTGCATGGCATAGTCTATGCAGTCTCTCAGCGTCCACTGCTTTTGTGCGTGGGCACCGATGCTGGTCATAACCATCAGAATCACAAATACCTTTCTCATGCTTTCTTTATAGTTTTATTTCAAATTTCTCGGTGCAAAGGTAGAAAATATCGACGAAATAGAAAAACAAAAAGCTGAATATTTTCGATTTGGTAGAAATAATTAACGAAAACCTCTATATTTATTCCTGTTTTATAGAGATAATATAATAAAAGGCTAACCTCACGGCTAGCCCTTATTACTAAACTAAACAAATACTTTATGTGGTTATATCCAAAACGGATGTGTAATATTTCTGGGTGCAAAGTTACTGCATTCTCAGCATCCGTGCAATACCTAATTTGTGGTAATTTTATAAAAAGGAATCCTCACAGGCCGTTTTGATGGAGACGCGCCGATTAAACTGACTCGCACCAAGTAGACAACAGTATTTGGACGTGTAATAGTTGTACAAAGGAAAAATTCTCTAGAGAATTTCCCCTTTATACAGCTGATTTACAAGAAATTCTCTAGAGAATTTTTAGCGTATATAGCTAAAAAAACAGGAAAAGAGTTGTGCTCAGAAAAGAACACAGCTCTTTTCTCGTATTAGATCTTGTCTAATGCCTGCTGGATATCTGCCAGGATGTCGTCGCAGTCCTCGATACCTACAGAGAGGCGGATGAGGTCGGGGGCTACGCCTGCCTCGCGCAGCTGCTCGTCAGAGAGCTGACGATGGGTGTGGCTGGCAGGGTGGAGCACACAGGTGCGGGCATCAGCCACGTGGGTCACGATGGCAATCATCTTCAGCGAGTCCATGAACTCTACGGCAGTCTGACGGTCGCCCTTCAGTCCGAAGGCAATGACACCACAGGAGCCGTTGGGCAGGTACTTCTGTGCCAAGGAGTAGTTCTTGTCGCTGGGCAGTCCGCTATAGTGTACCCATGCTACGCGCTCGTCCTTCTCGAGGAACTCGGCGATGCGCTGTGCGTTACGACAGTGCTGGGGAACGCGCAGGTGGAGTGTCTCCAGTCCGAGATTCAGAAGGAAAGAGTTATGGGGGGAGGGTATGCTGCCGAGGTCGCGCATGAGCTGAGCGACGAGCTTGGTCATATAAGCCATCTTGCCAAAGGCCTTGGTATAGGTCAGTCCGTGGTAGGACTCATCAGGAGTGGTGAGGCCAGGGAACTTGTCAGCATGGGCATCCCAGTCGAAGTTGCCGCTGTCTACGACGACACCACCGACCTGTGTGGCGTGGCCATCCATATATTTCGTGGTAGAGTGGGTGACGATGTCGGCGCCCCATTCGAAGGGACGGCAGTTGATGGGTGTGGGGAAGGTATTGTCGACGATGAGGGGCACGCCATGCTTGTGGGCGATGCGTGCGAACTTCTCGATGTCGAGAATCTGACAGCCAGGATTCGAGATGGTCTCGCCAAACAGTGCCTTGGTGTTGGGACGGAACGCCTTGTCAATCTCTTCCTCGCTGGCCTCCTGAGAGATGAAGGTACACTCGATGCCCAGCTTCTTCAGCGTGACACCAAAGAGGTTGTAGGTACCACCATAGATCTCGTTAGAGGTGACGATATGATCGCCAGCCTCGCAGATGTTGAAGATGGCATAGAAGTTGGCCGCTTGGCCAGAGGATGTCAGTACGGCACCAACACCGCCCTCGAGGGCAGCAATCTTCTGAGCTACCGCATCGTTGGTGGGGTTGGCCAGACGGGTGTAGAAGTAGCCCTCCTTCTTCAGGTCGAAGAGGTCAGCCATCTCCTCTGTGTTGTCATACTTGAATGTGGTGCTCTGGTAGATGGGGAGCACGCGTGATTCACCATTCTTGGGTTGCCAGCCTGCCTGTACGCAGAGTGTGGCGGGTTTCATTTTCTGTGTCATATTATATGTTATTATTCACTTTTCACTTTTCACTAGGCCATAGGCCGCAACGAATTCGTCTTCTGAAATGATTTGTATGCCCAATTCCTTAGCTTTCTTGTTCTTGCCAGAGGTGGAGGTGACGTCGTTATTAATAAGGAACGACGTGGAACCGCTGACAGCCGATGCCACCTTGCCACCCTGCGACTCGATATAGGCCTTCAGCTCGTTGCGGTTCTTGTAGTGGTGTACGTCGCCCGTGATGACGAAGGTGAGACCAGTACAACGGTCGCCTGACGGAGATACGTCGGGAGTGGTGACGGATAGCTTCTCGATGAGGCGACGGTAGCGGGCAAGGTTGTGCTCGTTGCGGAACCAAAGGACAAACTGTGCCGACTTCTCCGGTCCGATGCCATTGATGTGGGCAAAGACATCCTGAGGCTCTGTCTGTGGAGCAAAGAGGTCTAACTGGGGACTGTCAGCGGGTGAACCGCTGACCGCCATGGTGACCAGTTCGTCGAGGGGGTAGGCGCTGAGCAGGCGCTTGCAGACGTCGAGTCCGCAGAGCGGTATGTTGAGTGCATAGAGCAAGCGATGGGCCTGTACTTCGCGACTCTTATCAATGCTGCGCATGATGTTGCTGGCAGACTTCTCGCCGAAACCCTCCATGCGTGAGAGTTCCAGGATATGGCTGCGTAGCTCGTAGATGTCGGCATATTCGCTAATCCACCCCAGATTGATGAACTTGGAGAGCGTCTGTTCAGAGATGCCATCGATGTTCATGCCCTCCTTGCTGACGAAACGTGCCAGCTTCTTGAGTTGTTTGGCAGGACATTCGGCATTGGTGCAGTGGAGCGTTTTGGTGCCACTGACTTCGCTGACGGAGATTTTGGCAGGAGCATGACAGACGGGACATTCGCAGGGCACGATGAATGAGCCTACGCTCTGCTTGATGGCGATGACCTTGGGGATAATCTTGTTGGCCTTGATGACACTGATCTGGGTGCCAGGACCGCCAATGCCCAGACGCTCGCACTCACTGATGTTACACAGGGAGGCACGACGTACGGTGGTACCCTCCAGCTCTACGGGTTGGAAGATGGCTACTGGCGAGATGGTGCTGGCAGCACACGACCACTCAATCTCCTGCAATACAGTATCGGCAGCCTCGTCCTGCCACTTGAAGGCCAGTCCGGCACGTGTGGCATGATGGCCCGTGACGGAGCCGGTCTGTGCGTAGGCCGTATCATCGTAGCAGATGACCAATCCATCGACAGGGAAGGGATTCTGCTTGGAGACCACCTTTTCTGTGAAGCCTGCTAAACAGGTTTCCACGCTAGAAAGCGAGGGGGCTTCTACCAGCTGGCGCTCCACGGTCTTGAAGCCTTGCTGGTCGAGCCATGCCATACGGTCGCCCCAACTATTGAGGTCTATGTCAGTATATACTAAGGTAAAGGGAATCCAGCGGATATGTCGCTGGCGTACTTCGTCAACATCTTTCAGCGTCAGCGAGCCAGAGGCAAGGTTGCGCGGATTGGCGTAGTCTTCGCCACTCTCCATGAGAAAGCGATCGAAGTCTTCGTAGCTGATGACGGCCTCACCACGTATCACGGTGTGCCCCTTGTGGGCAATGGTCTTGGGAATGTCGCTGATAGCTTCAGCCAAGTGGGTGATATTGGTGCCGATGTGTCCGTTGCCACGTGTCACCACCTTGCTGAGCTGTCCGTTGTCGTAGGTGACGACGAGGGTCAGTCCATCGAGTTTCCACGATATCCAGATGGGACGCTGTTCAGCCCATTTCACCAAGTCGCCAATCTGTTTGGTCTTGGCCAACGAGAGGGCAGCAAACTCGTGTTCCTCCTTCTGTCCGGTGATGCTATCCTCCGACACTTTCTGCGTGGGAGAGTCGGGCAGGGTAGTGCCAGTCTCTGTTTCCAACCGCTTCAACTCGTCGAAACGGGCATCCCACTCATAGTCGGTCATGCGTTCTGCCTGTCCGTTGTAGTAGGCGTCGGAAGCCTCGTTCAACTCATTGATGAGTTGCTGCATACGTAGTGTTTTGTCGTCGGTCATAGTCGTCTATCCAAAAATTTTGTGCAAATTTACAAAGAAAAACTCAATAATCAGTTGTTAATTATCAATTATTTCGTATCTTTGCAACAGAATAACCTAAAATAATACTATCTATACGTTTATCATGCAAGAACTGTTTTTTGAATTGCTGCGGGTATCCATCGGACAATTGGACTGCCTGAGTAGAGGACCTTCGGCTCAGGAGTGGAACGAGATCTATCAAACGGCTCGTCGGCATGGGTTGGTAGGTGTGTGCTATAAAGGCGTAGAACACCTGTTCGATTTTGGCTTACGTGCTCCTCAGGACTTGAGCATTGACTGGATGGCCGATGCTGAGACCATTCGCGAGGAACAGGAACTGTTTGAGACCCGTTGTGAAAAGCTCGTCAAGAAACTGGCAGAGCGTAAGCTCCGTACTGCTGTGATGAATGGCTTTGGCGTACACCGTTATGCAGACAATGAACTGCAGCAACTGGTGCAGACAACGGCTATCGACGTCTTTATAGACTGCAGCATGGAGCGTATCATTAAGTTCGTCCGTCAGACGGGGCAGGAGGACATCCATTGTGGCTATACATCGCTGGCACTGAACGTATGGGATAATATGCCTGTAAACATCCATTATCGTGTGCTTTCTGCGCGTAATCCATTTGCTAACAAGAGGTTGCAGAAGTGGTTTGCACAGAATAAAGACCTGATGTTCGTGAAGGGTGAGGATGACTGGTGGGTGCCTTCATCGACGATGAACGCCATCTGCATGCTACAGACTTTCCAGCAGCGTCTGCTTCGTGGAAAGGCCACTATGGGCTATCTGCTAGACTACTACTATGTGCTCAACGACGTCAAAGGGGCTTTCCAACCGTTCAAGGATGGTAGCAACATGGCGGATGCCCTTCAAGTGCTGGGCATGACGCAGTTTGCTGCTGGTGTGATGTGGGTTCTTGAACAGACGCTGGGGCTAGACCGCCAGTACATGCTTTGTAAACCCTCAGAGGTAGAGGGACGCTTCGTTCTGCGTTGCCTGATGAGTCGCAAGCGCTCCTTCAAGCACTTGCTGCTACACTATCCGATGGAGATGTTGTGGCCGAATCGGTGAGTGGGATTTTGTGAGTGGTGAGTCGTTATAGGCTACCCTTGGTAGATGGCAGTTCGTAGTGATAGACATCTCTGCGTACTGCCATTTTCAGTGCACGAGCCAATGCCTTGAAGATGCCTTCTATCTTGTGGTGTTCGTTCTGCCCCTCCGCCTTGATGTTCAGGTTCATCTTGGCAGCATCGCTCAGACTCTTGAAGAAGTGCAGGAACATCTCTGTGGGCATCTCGCCAATCTTCTCACGATGGAACTCGGCATCCCATACTAGCCAGGGACGGCCTCCGAAGTCGAGACAGACGGAGCAGAGACAGTCGTCCATAGGCAGGCAGTAGCCATAACGCTCAATGCCACGCTTGTCACCTAAGGCTTTCAACAAACACTCGCCCAGAGCCAGTGCTGTATCTTCGATGCTGTGATGCTCGTCAACGTGCAGGTCGCCATTACAGTGTACGGTGAGGTCTATCATGCCGTGCTTGCCAATCTGTTCCAGCATGTGGTCGAAGAAGCCCAAGCCCGTCTGGATGTCGCAACGGCCGTTGCCATCGAGGTCGACCTTCACCCAGATATCCGTCTCTTTGGTGGTGCGACGAACCTCTGCGGTGCGCTCTCCGCCAAAGGCGATGGCAGCAGCCTTTTCCCAGCTCTCGGCGGCTAAACCGTCGAGCATACTGTCTATCTGCAGGAATCCGCAGCCGATGTTCTTGGCAAACTGGCGGTCTGTATCGCGGTCACCAATGACGAAGCTGCCCTGGATATCGTATTCAGGGTTGCTCATATATTTCTCCACCAATCCAGTGTTAGGCTTGCGGGTAGGAGCATTGTCCTCTGGGAAATGCGGGTCTATGAGGATGTCGTCAAACGCTACGCCCTCTCCTTTCAACGTGTCGAGAATAAAGTTCTGTACAGGCCAGAACGTATCCTCTGGGAATGCGTCAGTACCCAATCCGTCCTGGTTGCTGACCATCACAAACTCATAGTCTGTATGCTGACGCAGGAATACGAGGCTGGAGATGGCGCGAGGTACAAACTGCAGCTTCTCGAAGCTGTCAATCTGCTCGTCAGCGGGTTCGCGGATGATGGTTCCGTCACGATCTATAAAGAGTATCTTTTTCATTGTATGTCTAGTTTTTGTTGTTCATGTTCGAGTTCTTTGGCCTCAATGGTGCCATAGGCATAGTAGCCGTTGATCAGCATGGGCAGGCAGAGGTAGAAATACAGGAAACTGCACAGGACGAAGGTGATGAAGGTCATGGGCATCATGTACGATGGCATGCCCAATGGATCACCGATGAGTACACCCATCTGTGCCCTATAGTTGGCCAGGAAGAGAATGTGGGCAGGAAGCATGACAATCATTCCAGCCAGCAGGATGAAGAGAATGGTGAGGAAGAACACCAGGAATAATGGTCCCCAGTTTCCCATGCCGCGGCCATAGCCTTTCCTCAGTGTGGCCCAATAGCCCGCAGAGGGTTCCATAATATATTTTGTCATCACATACCACATCGGCAAGGCAAAGGGAATGACTATGCACAGGGGAATGCAGACCAACAGCGTGAGGAGTACCCCCTTCAGCGTGCGTCCCATCATACATGTGCTGGGCTTCCACCAACTGGCGGGTACGGAGATGTCGCCCGTCTCGCTATGCTCTTTCAACAAGGCATAGATGGTGCTGTGTGCCAAAGCACTGACGATGATGACTGCCAGAACAAGTGCGATACACTCAGCCAGCGGCACCAGATAGGGTTGCAGACTCTCTGCGAAGATGCCATTGTAGCGCTGGAGTTGCAGTTGGATGACAACAATCAGTTCTGGAACCTTGATGGCTGTCAGTGTGCCCAGTGCTGCATTGACGAGTGCATAGATGAGGGCTGTCAGCCATGAGGCCTTGAAGAATCTGCGAAAGGCGCTGATATATAGACGCATACCTGCCGAGAGGACTCTTCGGTAGCTACGCACTTTTTGTACAATAATTTTCTCTTGTTGGTCCATTTTTTTTTCAATTAGTGATGCAAAGGTACAAAATAAAGTGAAAAGTGAAAAGTGAAAAGTGAAATTTTGCTGTTGCCATTTAGGATTTTTACATTAATTTTTGTATCTTTGCAGTCGATTATGAAAATATTACGGTGGGGCTTCATCGGATGTGGTGAGGTGACAGAAAAGAAAAGCGGGCCAGCGTTCTCTGAAATAGAGGGCTCCAGTGTCGTGGCGGTGATGAGTCGTCAGGAGCGGAAGGCACGTAGCTATGCTGAGCGCCACGGCATCCCCAAGTGGTATACCGATGCTCAGGAACTCATTGACGACCCTGACGTGAATGCGATATACATTGCCACACCGCCCAGCAGCCATGCCACCTTTGCCATTATGGCCATGAAGGCTGGCAAGCCCGTATATGTTGAGAAACCATTGGCAGCGTCCTACGAGGACTGTGCCCGCATCAACCGCATCAGTGCGGAGACGGGTGTCCCCTGCTTTGTAGCCTACTATCGCCGCTATCTGCCTTATTTCCAGAAAGTCAAGGAACTGGTGGATAATGGAACCATCGGTAAGGTCATCAACGTACAGATCCGTTTTGCCGTACCGCCCCGTGAACTCGACTATACCAAACCAGAAGAATTGCCTTGGCGCTTGCAGCCCGACATTGCGGGAGGTGGCTACTTCTATGATCTGGCTCCCCATCAGCTTGATTTGTTGCAGCATATCTTTGGTGTCATCATCGAGGCACGTGGTATCTGTGCCAATCGTGGCAAGCTCTACGAGGCAGAAGACTCGGTGAGTGCCTGCTTTGAGTTTGAGAGCGGTGTGCCTGGTAGTGGCTCGTGGTGCTTTGTGGGTCATGAGTCGGCTCGCGAGGACTGTATTGAGATTATTGGTGACAAGGGACTGATGAGTTTCTCTGTCTTCGACTATAAACCTATCCTGCTGCATACCAGTGAGGGAACCCAAGTGCTGGCAGTACCTAATCCTCCGTATGTGCAGTATCCGCTTATCAAAAGCGTCTGTGAACATCTGCAGGGCATAGGCATCTGTGAGTGTACCAGTGTGTCGGCTACGCCCGTCAACTGGGTGCTGGACCGTATTTTAGGAAAGTTTTGAGCCAATGAAGAGAGTATTGCTGACGATATTGGCCGTAGTGGCTTTGCAGGCAGTAGCGCAAGACACGTTACAGACAGAACAGCCAGAGAAGAAGATGAGCTGGCTGCGCCGTACCATCCGTGGCTTCAGCTATATCGACGAGAACTATGTCGAGCCCCAGCACTACAACTGGTCAGTAATGCTTCAGGCTACACATACCTACGACTATTATCGCTTGAGTAAGAGTGGTTCTGACGGACAGTCGGTATGGCTGTCACCTGAGCCCAACTTTAAAGTAGGTCCCTATTTCGGTTGGCGTTGGGTGTTTGCTGGTTATACCTTTGATCTGAAACATGTTGATGTGAACATCAAGGACTTGAAACAGGAGATAGACCTCAGCATTTATAGTGCACAGATTGGTGCCGACATCTACTATCGACGGACGGGCGTTGACTATAAGATACGTCGTATTAATCTGGGCGAGAAAGTCAACACAAGTGTGATGGAAGGTGTGCCTTTCGATGGAATCAGTGTGGGTATTACTGGTGTCAACCTCTACTATATCTTCAACCACCAACGTTTCTCTTATCCTGCTGCCTTTGCACAGAGCACCATACAGAAAATCAGTTGTGGCTCGTGGATGGTTGGCGTGACCTATACTCGCAACAGCATAGAATTTGACCATGAGAAGTTGCAGGCTACAATTGACGAGCATATGGGGGCGCAAGCTGTTAAATTGGACAGCGGACTGATGTTCAACAGTGTGAAGTACTATAACTACAGTGCCTCGGTAGGCTATGCCTATAACTGGGTGTTTGCCAAGAACTGTCTGTTCTGTTCCTCCCTCTCGCTGGCATTGGCCTACAAGCGTACACATGGTGAGTCGCGTAGCAGCAAGGACTTGTTGAGTATTGATAACTTTAATATTGACGGCATCGGACGCTTTGGCTTGGTGTATAACAATATGCGCTGGTATGCTGGAGCTTCTGTCATTGTGCGTTCCTACAACTATCATAAGGCACAGTTTGCTGCCAACAACATCTTTGGTAGCCTGAACTTGTATGTGGGTTACAACTTTGGGGCGCGAGGACCGTATAAAAAGAAGAAAGAATGAGACGCCGATTATTATACTTCCTGTTATTGTTGCCGACAGTATGGGTGGAGGCACAGGTGACCTATCAGCAGGCTGATAGTGTGACCATCTGCCGCCTGTTGTCTAAGGCCGATACCAAGACATCGACGCTGTGGTTTGCCCGTCAGTTTCTGGGGATACCCTATGTGGCACATACCTTGGAAGTCAACGACAACGAGCAACTGGTGGTGAATACACGAGAGCTCGACTGCACCACACTGGTGGAAACGGTAACGGCGCTGGCACTCTGTGCACAGCAGGATAAGCGAACATGGAACGACTATCTCTCGACGCTACGTACGCTGAGATATCGACAAGGGCTGATGACTGACTACACCTCACGACTGCATTATTTCTCCGACTGGATTGCTGACAAGCAGGCCATGAAGATAGTCAAGGAGATACAGTCGCCTAATCCGCCCTTTACGGCTGTCCAGCGGGTCAACGTGAACTATATGAGTACACACCCTACAGCCTATAAGGCGTTGAAGGCACAGCCTAAACTGGTGCCTGTCATCCGTCAGCAGGAGCAACAGCTTACTGGTACCAAGGCCCGCTATATTCCCAAGAGTGCGCTACGTCGCAGTACCAAGGCTCTACGTCAGGCTGTTCACGATGGTGATATCATTGCCATCACCTGTAACAAGAAAGGTCTGGACATCGCCCACCTGGGGTTTGCCGTATGGAAGAAAGATGGTCTGCATCTGCTTAATGCGTCGATGATACACAAGAAGGTCGTCGAAGAACCCATGACCTTCTACCAGTATCTGCAGAAACATCCCTCGCATACGGGCATCAGAGTGATAAGAATCAATAAGTAAATAGTCAAAAGTAAATTAGATATGGAATTACCTGATTTTATGAAGTATGCCAACAAGTTCTCACAGTCGGACTTCGTTGACAAGATTGCTAAAATCGCCAAGCGTGCAGGATCTAAATTGGTCTATGCAGCCTTAATCTTGTACTATACCCTGCAGAGCGATAAGGTGAGCACTGCCAACAAGGCCATGATTATTGGTGCCTTGGGTTATATGATTAGTCCGTTGGATGTCATCCCCGATGCTATTCCCATTGCAGGACTGACTGACGACCTCGCCGTGTTGCTTTTTGTGCTGAAGAAGGTATGGACAGATGTGGACCCAGAGATTCAGCAGAAGGCCAAGGACCGTCTGAGCAAGTGGTTTGATGAAGACGAGATTGCCGAAATTTCTGACCTCTTCAAAAACGAAGAATGATCAACGAGTATCAAGTGAGGGTACAACCCCAGGTGGCAGCTAATGAACAGCTGCTACGCTCGTGGTTGGCTGACGAGTATGGCTTTGACGTACGGACGATTACGGCTGTGCGTATTCTCCGTCGTAGCATCGATGCCCGCCAGCGTACTATCTTTGTCAACCTGAAGGTGCGGGTGTTTATCAACGAGCAGCCCACAGACGATGAGTACCAGCATACGGACTATCCTGACGTCAGTGAGCGTCCGCAAGTCATTGTCGTAGGTGCTGGCCCTGGTGGCTTGTTTGCTGCCTTGCGACTCATTGAGCTTGGTCTGCGCCCCATCGTCTTAGAGCGTGGCAAGGATGTCCATGAACGTAAGAAAGACCTGGCACAAATTGCCAAGACGCAGAAGGTAGATGCCGAGAGCAACTACTGCTTTGGCGAGGGTGGCGCAGGTGCCTATTCAGATGGCAAACTGTATACTCGTTCCAAGAAGCGTGGCTCTATAGAGAAGATTCTCAACGTGTTCTGTCAGCATGGTGCCTCGACGAATATCCTGGCTGATGCCCATCCGCATATTGGTACTGACAAGCTGCCGCGCGTCATTGAGAATATGCGTAACACCATTATCCGTTGTGGTGGCGAGGTGCATTTCCAGACGAAGATGACCCAGTTGCTGTTGGAAGACAATCGTGTGGTCGGCTGTTTCGCAGCCGACAAAGAATTCCGCGGTCCTGTCATCCTTGCCACAGGCCATTCTGCCCGTGACATCTACCGCTATCTGGCTGACAGCAAGATAGAAATCGAGGCGAAGGGTATTGCCGTAGGTGTCCGCTTGGAACATCCGTCGATGCTTATCGATCAAATACAGTACCATAACAAACAGGGTAGGGGCAAGTACCTGCCTGCTGCTGAGTATTCGTTTGTCACACAGGTCGATGGTCGTGGCGTCTACTCGTTCTGCATGTGTCCTGGTGGCTTTGTCATTCCTGCTGCTACTGACAAGGAACAGATTGTGGTCAATGGTATGAGTCCATCGAATCGTGGTGGACAGTGGTCGAACAGTGGTATGGTGGTTGAGACGCGTGCAGAGGATATCGAAGGCGACGACCCCTTGCGTGTGATGCACTTCCAGGAGCAGTTGGAACGCGACTGTTGGCAACAGGGCAATATGCGACAGACGGCACCAGCCCAGCGTATGGCCGACTTCGTCAATAAGCGACTGAGCTACGACCTGCCCAGAAGTTCCTATGCGCCAGGACTGATATCGTCACCCCTGCATTTCTGGATGCCACAAAGCATCAGCCATCGTTTGCAGGAAGGCTTTAAGGCCTTTGGTCGCCAGTGTCATGGCTTCCTCACCAATGAAGCGTTGATGATTGGTGTGGAGACGCGTACCAGCAGTCCTGTGCGTATCGTCCGTGATGGTGATACGCTGATGCATGTTCGTCTGCAAGGGCTCTTCCCTTGTGGCGAGGGTGCCGGCTATGCTGGTGGCATCGTTTCGGCAGGTGTCGATGGAGAACGCTGCGCAGAGATGTGTGCGCAGTACTTACAACAGACTGTTTAATCGATTGCGAAGCTGTTCAGCTTCGCTTTTTCTTATCGATAACACAATCTCGCAGGTGTTATCGTAGGTCTGACTGATGATGCGTGGGTTCATATCCTTGACGATGCGCATCACATCGTTCATCTGTGGATAGGCAAACGAGTACTTCACAATCTCCTCCACCTGTCGCGTCTCGATGGTGGCGTGGGCAATGGCGTCAGCGGCAGCCTCACGGTAGGCCACGATAAGACCGCTGGTGCCAAGGTTGACACCACCATAGTAACGTACCACGACGATGAGGATGTCCGTCAGTTCGTTGCTGTTAATCTGTCCGAGGATGGGCTTACCAGCTGTGCTACTGGGCTCACCATCGTCGTTGGCACGGAACTCCGTACGCTCGGCGCCCAGCATATAGGCATAGCAGACGTGGCGTGCATCGTAGTATTTCTTACGGTACCCTGCCACGATGTCCTTCACCTCGTCAACAGTGCTGACGGGATGGGCAAAAGCGAGGAACTTACTCCGTTTCTCGGTGTAATATCCCTCGCTTGTCTCTTTGATCGTTTTATATTCGTCAGTCATTCTTTCGAAATTTCGATGTGTCGAAATATCGATATTACGACAGTTTGTGGATGACCAAGCCTGAGCGCAGCTTCGGCTCAAACCAGGTAGCCTTAGGAGGCATGATCTTGCCGCTGTCGGCAATATCCATAATCTGCTGCATGGTGACAGGGTAGAGGGCCAGTGCGGCACGCATCTCACCATTGTCTACACGACGCTTCAGCTCGCCCAGACCACGCAGTCCACCCACGAAGTCGATACGCTTTGAAGAGCGCAGGTCGCCAATGTTCAGTATCTCGTCAAGAATCAGACGGCTGGAGATGTCGACGTCCAGCACACCGATAGGATCGGTATTGTCGTAGGTGCCTTCCTTAGCCTTCAGGCTGTACCAGTGCTCGTCCAGATAGAGTGAGAACTCATGCAACTGCTGAGGCTTGTAAATATCGGTACCCTTGTCTTCTACAGTGAAGTTCTTGCCGAGTGCGGCGAGGAATTCTTCTGAGCTCAGTCCATTCAGGTCCTTTACTACGCGGTTGTAGTCGAGGATGGTCAGCTGTGAAGCTTGGAAGCAGACAGCCATGAAGTAGTTATATTCTTCGTCACCCTTGTGGTTGGGGTTCTGCTTCTGTTTCTCTGCACCAACGAGGGCTGCAGCTGCTGAGCGGTGGTGACCATCGGCAATATACAGTGATGGCATCTTGGCAAACTCAGCGGTGATGGTCTCGGTATCCTTGTCGTCATCGATAATCCAGAACTGATGACGGAAACCATCGATGGGGGCAATGAAGTCGTACTCAGGCTCAGTGGCTGCATAGCGCATGATGAGCTCGTTGAGGATGGCATTGTCAGGATAGGCAAAGAATACTGGCTCGATGTTGGCATTGTTCACGCGGACATGCTTCATGCGGTCTTCCTCCTTGTCGCGACGTGTCAACTCGTGCTTCTTGATGTTGCCCTTCATGTAGTCGTCGGTATGTGCGCAGACTACCAGACCATACTGCGTCTTGCCGTTCATGGTCTGAGCATATATATAATAATGTTCGCGCGCGTCCTGCACCAACCAGCCATTGTCCTGGAACTTCTGGAAGTTCTCGGCAGCCTTCTCGTAGACACGAGGGTCGTATTCTGAGGTACCTACAGGGAAGTCAATCTCCGGTTTGATAATGTGATATAAACTCAGGGCGTTGTCGCCAGCCTCGGCGCGAGCCTCTTCTGAGTCGAGTACGTCGTAAGGACGGCTCTCTACCTTTTCTACAAGTTCTTTCGGTGGGCGAATGCCCTTGAATGGTTTAACGATTGCCATGATAAATATGATAGTTATTGTTTATTTCTTACGGACGGGGTCGCAGGTCAGTCCGCAACCCAGCTTCTTGAAGATTTTGCGGTCTACCTCAGAGAGCATCACCGTTGAGTGTACCTGACAGCCACGCAACTTGGGTAGTTGTTCTAGGGCAAGACGACACTGCTCGTCGTCCTTCGACAGCACGCTGAGGGCTACCAACACTTCGTCAGTGTGCAGACGGGGATTCTTGCCACCCAAGTATTCTATCTTGGTCTTCTGTACGGGCTCTATCAGACTCTGTGGAATCAGCTTGGCTTCGTGGTCGATACCAGCCAAGTGCTTGGTGGCGTTGAGCAGTAGGGCTGCCGAACAGCCGAGTAGGGGAGAACTCTTGGCAGTGATAATGGTGCCATCCTCTAACTCCATAGCGGCTGCTGTCTGTTCTGTCAATTCCTGCTTGGCCTGTGCAGCCACAGTGACACGACGATAGGCTGTGGTGATCTTTGCCTGGTTGAACAGCATCAGAATCTTGTTGACTTCGCGCTCGTTGTCCAGTCCGTCAGCCATCTTGTTGGTGGCTGAGTAGTAGCGACGGATAATCTCGTCACGGCTGGCATTGCAGCATACCTCATCGTCGGAGATGCAGAAGCCCACCATGTTAACACCCATATCCGTGGGTGACTTATAGGGATTTTCACCATAGATGCCCTCGAAAAGCGCATTCAGCACGGGGAATATCTCGATGTCGCGGTTGTAGTTGATAGCTATCTTGTCGTAAGCCTCCAAGTGGAACGGGTCAATCATGTTGACATCGTTCAGGTCGGCTGTGGCAGCCTCGTAGGCGATGTTGACAGGATGCTTCAGTGGCAGGTTCCATACGGGGAAGGTCTCGAACTTGGCGTAACCTGCACGGATGCCACGCTTGTTCTCGTTATAGAGCTGGCTGAGGCAGACGGCCATCTTACCTGAGCCAGGACCAGGAGCCGTTATGATGACCAATTCGCGGCTGGTCTCTACATAGTCGTTCTTTCCGAAACCATCGTCCGAGGCTATCAGTTCTACGTTGTGGGGATAGCCATCAATGAGATAGTGTACGTACGACTTGATGCCCAGGCGCTCCAGACGCTTACGGAACTGGTCGGCAGCCTGCTGGCCATTGTAGTGGGTAATCACCACTGAGCCTACCATGAAGTCGCGACTCATGAACTCCTCACGCAGTCGCAGCACGTCCTCATCGTAGGTGATGCCCAGGTCAGCACGTACCTTGTTTTTCTCTATATCTTCAGCACTGACAACGATGACTATCTCCAACTGGTCTCTCAACTGTGCAAACATGCGTAACTTTGAGTCGGGCTTGAAGCCTGGGAGTACGCGACTGGCGTGGTGGTCGTCAAAAAGTTTGCCGCCTAATTCCAGATAAAGTTTGCCGTCAAACTGTGCAATACGCTCTCGTATGTGCTCTGACTGTATCCTGAGATACTTCTCGTTGTCAAAACCAATCTTCATAAATATAAATTAAAGATGAAAGATGAAAAATTAAAAATTAATATGTGAAGATGAGAACATTTAAGATTTTGCTGATTTGATAATTTTCACCAATGTTCCTATGATGTTCTTGTTATCTTCAAGCATAGATTCAAATTCTTTATCGTTTATATACTCTGAGGCATGTAGAATCCTAAGCCAATATTTGGTTTCGTTAGCTTCTTTCAAAGCTATGTGCATCTTTGTGATGAAGTCTTTTTTGCTTTGTGCATAGACGCTTTCAGTGATATTAGCACCAATACTGGTACCACTTCTTAATATCTGTGTAGGGATGACAGGGTTAACCTTGTTGTCAGTAAGGTATTGGAAAAGCTTAACGATTCTGACACCAAATGTAAAGCTGATATCTAGAATCTTATTGTATCGCTCTTCTTCCATTTCCCAATTCTCCCATTTTAATATTTCATTTTTAATCTTTCATTTTTCATTTGTTTCTGCGTTGTTGCTCGCGCATCGCGTCGGCCTTTCTCTGCATCTCCTCCAAGCGTGCGGCAAAGTTCGACTGCTTCTTGGGGTTGTTCTTGTTGGCCTGGTAGTTGGCTTCCAGAATGGCCAGCAGTTTCTCGTCGTCAGTGGTCTTGCGCAGTGTCCACATGATGGCTGCTGACATGAACAGCGAGATGAAGTAATAGAAGTTCAGACCTGACGAATAGTCGTTGAAGATGAAGAAGAACATCAGCGGCATGATATACATCATCCACTGCATCACCTTCATCTGGTCAGCCTGAGCACCTACCATCTGGTCGCGCTGCTGACGCATGGAAATCCAGGTGTATATCAGCTGGGCGGCACAGAACAGAATGCAGGTCAGTGACAGGTGGTCACCGATGCCCCAGATGTTGGTGCCCCATTCCCAGATGGGATCGTAGGTTGACAGGTCGTCCATCCACAGGAACGACTGACCGCGCAGCTGGATGGCGTTAGGCACGAAGAAGAACATGGCCAGCCAGATAGGCATCTGGATGAGCATGGGCAGACAGCCTGACAGGGGCGATACGCCATACTTTGAGTAGAGCGACATCATCTCCTGCTGTTTCTTCATCTGGTCCTCGGGCTTGTCCAGGTGCTTGGTAGCCTCTTCGAACTTGGGCTTCAGCACGCGCATCTTCGCACTTGACATGTAGCTCTTCTTCACCATGGGGAAGGTGATGCCCTTCAGCAACAGCGTGATAAGAATCAGCACGATACCCATATTGAAGCCGAAGCCTGTCAGCCAGTCGAAGACATACAGCGTGAACCAGCGGTTAATCCAGCGCAGCAGCCACCAGCCGAGGTTGACAAGCTGCTCCAGGTCAAGGTCTTTGCCAAACTGGCTCTGCTGCTCGACTTCCTGAATCAGTCGGAAATTATTGGGGCCGATATACATCTCGAACTCAGCGGCTTTCTTTCCTGTGGGGTCGAAGGCAGTCTTCAGCTTGGCATCAAACTGCTTCAGATATCCTGAGCCTTTCTGGTCCTGAATGCTCGACAGGTTGGCATTCTGTGAGAAGTCGTCCTTAGAGATAAGTGCTACGCTAAAGAACTGGTTGCGGAAAGCCACCCAGTCTAGGCGCTCTTCGATATCCTCGTTCTCGTCGGAGCTTTCTGACAGGTTGTCGGTACCGCCGTTAGCCTCTTTGTAGAACAGACCAGTATAGCGGCTCTCGAAAGAGAAGCCCTTCTCCTGCTGGCGGCAGTGGTCGCTCCACTCAATGTCCATCTCCTTGTAGGATGGTGCAAACACGCCTGCCAGACCCTTGGTCTCCAGGGCCATGCTCAGCATGTAGTCCTTGCCCAGACGGTAGCGCAGGGCGATATGTCCGCCATTGGTGGCCTGAGCCATCATGGTGACGGTAGTGTCTGTAACCTCAGTAGGAGTGAAATACAGCTCGTTGGTCACGATGTTCTCCTGCTTGCCAGCCAGCATGAAGTTCAGCTGCTGGTCTCCTTTGCCGAACAAGGTGACGTCGTTAGTGCCGTCGATGCTCTGGAAGTTATGGATGACGGCCTTCTCAATGGTACCGCCATAGCTGTTCAGCGTCAGTGTCAGCTTGCCATTCTTCAGCACTACCTGCTCTGATACGCCCTGCTTGGCAGCGTGGAAGAGGGAAGTGGTGTCGAGTAGCAACCATTGGCTGCTGTCAGTGGCTGCTGCCTTCACGGCTGCTGCCTGCTGAGCGGCTTTCTGTGCACTATCTTTCTGGATGGCTGCAATACTGTCTTGTTTGCGTGCGGCTTCTATCTGTTCTGCTGATGGCTGGTTCCACCAACTGAAACCTATCAGGACTAATGCAATCAGTACGAAGCCGATAATGGTGTCTCTATTCATTGTTGATCTTTACCTTATTAATATAAAACGCTTGCAAAGGTACAATAAAAAGATGAAAAATTAAAGATGAAAGATGAAAAATTTGCTGCTGTCGTGAAATAATTATGAATTATGCATGATGAATTATGAATTATTCATTATCTTTGCAGCCAGTTATGAAACAAAAATACATCCTATTATTTGCCGTGTTGCTGCTGACAACGCTTAGTGTCAGCGCGCAACGCCATACAAAAAAGCCTGTTCAGGCTGAGGTGCCCGATACGGCACTGGTAGTGAAACAGTATCTGGACTCACTGAACGTGATGCGCCAGCGCTTGGACTCCCTGCAGCAGGTGAACGACCAGCTGCGCAGCGAGCAGAGTGATGGTCGCTACCTCCGCCTGTTTGCCCCTACCACGTTCTACCATTCCGGTGCCCAGAAGTCACTGTCGTTACAGCCTCAGTCAGGCGACGATGTGGCTGATGCCATTGACGAGGCACTAATGAGTCTCTACCTGCGCCGTCCAGACCTGGTGGTCAACAACGAGACGAATCTCCAAGAGGCAGGCTCTATCCGTGAGGACGTAAACCAGGAACTTACACAGGAATTGGAACTGACCGATTTCGCAGCTCCTGTGCCCGATGAGCCTGAGGCTGTGCCCGTCAGTATTGTAGTCCAAAAGCCCAACTTCTGGAAGTTCAAGGGCGACGGCTATATGCAGTTCCTGCAGAACTACGTCTCAACCAACTGGCACAAGGGCGGTGAGAGCAACTATTCCGCTGTGGCTGCTGCCAATCTGGAGCTGAACTACAACGACAAGGACCGCATCACCTTCGACAACAAGCTGGAGATGAAGCTGGGCGTCCAGACATCGCCCTCAGATACTGTCCATAAGTACAAGACCAACAACGACCTGTTGCGTTTCACCAGTAAGCTGGGTATCCAGGCCCATAAGAAGTGGTACTACACCTTGCAGCTGTTGGCCTATACGCAGTTTGCACGAGGCTTGAAGGCTAACGACGAGAAGGTCTATTCAGACTTTACCTCTCCTTTCGACCTCAACCTCGGTATTGGTATGCAGTACAATGTTGACGCGCTGGGTGGACGCCTGAAGGGTACGCTCAACTTCCTGCCCTTCTCGTTTAACTTCCGCTACGTAGCCCGTGAGGCGCTGATCAGTGCCAACGGTATCAAGGGCGACCACCACACCATGGAGGATTTCGCCTCGCAGTTTACGGGTGAACTGAAGTGGAACATCTTCGACCAACTGTCGTGGAAGACGCGCCTCTTCGCCATTACCACCTACCACCAGGCTAAGATTGAGTGGGAGAACCAGTTCGAGCTGAAGGTCACGAAGTATATCTCTGCCAACCTCTTCGTCTATCCACGTTTCGACGATGGCAACATCCGCGACGACGATATGGGCTACTTCCAGTTGCAGGAGTGGAGCTCTATCGGACTGACGTACAGCTTTTAGCTATTGGCTATTAGCAGTTGGCTGTTAGCACATAAAAAAGCGCTGCCAACAAGCAGCGCCTTTTTTATACTCTTACATCAGACATCTTCCATCAGACATCTTCCATCTTACTTCTTCTCGGCTTCTGTCATGTCGCCCTCAATGTAGAGACGCGTCATTTCAACAGCACCGTTGGTGCGTACCGTAATCGACTTCTTGAAATGACCAGGGAACTTACCCTCACCATTGTATGTCACCTTGATGGTTCCCTTCTCGCCTGGCTTGATGGGAGTCTTGGTGTACTCAGGCACTGTGCATCCGCAAGAGGCAATGGCCTGGTTGATGACCAGTGGCTGTTCGCCAACATTGGTGAAGTTGAATTCACAAGTCACCACAGGGTTAGCCTCTGAGAAAGTACCGAAGTTGTGGGTCGTCTTTTCAAACTTTATCTGTGCGGGATTCTGCGCTATCGCCATCATCATGCC
Organism: uncultured Prevotellaceae bacterium; assembly: GCA_946410305.1. Classification (GTDB taxonomy): domain Bacteria; phylum Bacteroidota; class Bacteroidia; order Bacteroidales; family Bacteroidaceae; genus Prevotella. The sequence continues at coordinate 38,179 of CAMJZV010000017.1, forward strand.
GCAAACCAGCATCAATGCTGAAAGAATCATTCTTTTCATAGTTGGTCTCCTTTTAATGGTACTTAAATTGCTGTAATATGGTGTTTATCAGAATTTTGCCATCTTGATAGCCACTACGGCGCACTCGTCGCCCTTGTTGCCCAGACGTCCACCAGCACGGTCCTGTGCCTGCTGCATGTTCTCTGTGGTCAGCAGTCCGAAGACTACGGGGATGTTGTTGGTGGCGTTGAGGCGGGCAATACCCTGAGTGACACCCTGACAGATGTAGTCGAAGTGGGGCGTCTCGCCACGAATCACACAACCCAGCACGATGATGGCATCGTAGCCGTCGTTGAGCGTCATCTGGCGGGCTCCATAGATCAGCTCGAAAGAGCCAGGGACGGTCTTCACATGGATGTTCTCCGTCAGCGCACCATGCTTTTCCAGTGTCGTTACGCAGCCGTCGAGTAGGGCACCCGTAATCTCAGGGTTCCACTCAGATACCACGATGCCGAACGTCATGTTCGAGGCATCGGGCACCTTGGCGGCATTGTATTCAGACAGATTTTTAGTTGCCATGTCTTACTTTTTACTTCTTACATCTTACATCTTTCGATGTACTTGTCGATGCTCTGGTACTGCATAGAGTTGAAGTACTTCTCCTTCACCTCTTCGTACAGCTTCAGGGCCTCGTCCTTCTTGTTCTGGCTCTCCAGAATCTCACCAGCCTGGATGAGGAACGTGGGAGACAACGAGTTGTTGTCAGCCATCTTAGCAGCCTTCTTCAGGTGCTCAACAGCCTTGTCCAACTGGTTCAGGTTGGCGTAAGCGTTACCCAGTGCACCCTCTGCTGCAGGGCTAATCATCTGGTCGCCCTTACCACTGAATGACTCCAGTGCGTTGACAGCCTCCTGCCACTTGCCCAGATTGGCCTGGCAGAGACCGATATAGAGCTGAGCCAGATTGCCGGCATCGGTAGAGCTGTAGTCAGCAGCCACCTTCTGGAAACCTACCAGAGCCTTGTCAAACTGCTGCTGGTCGAAGAGCTCCTGGCTCTTTGCAAGCTCGGTGCTGGCCTCGTTGGCACGGGGCTCAAAATAATAGTTGTTAGCGAGGATAACGCATACAACGATAATGATAGCGGCTGCTATGCAGCCAACGATGGCCTTCTTGTACTTCTCGAAGAAGGCTTCGGTCTTAGTGACCTGCTGCTCCTCTGTGGGAGCTGCTTTCTGATTGTTTGTTGCCATTTTTATTGTTTTATTTTTGTTCTTTCTAGGTTCTAGGGCATAGCCCCTCGTTCGTGACAAGTCACAAATCGGGTGCAAAGGTAATAAAAAGATTAAAGATTAAAGATTAAAGATTAAAGATTTTTTTCCTTTTTATGATTTTTTGTACCTTAATATGTAGCTAATACGCGCGAGACAGTTGTATTTACACTCCGTATACAACTGATTTGCATCCTGTATTAGCCTAATACGCGTCTGTATTAGCTATTCCCGCGTCGGTATTAGATTCTGTATTTCTGGCATCTGCATTCCAGAGCGTATGCCGTGGGAGAAAATTTTCGCAAAACACTTAACCCTGTGATTGCAGGTCTTTTTCTTTTGTCTACATACAGCTGGCTAATATTGGGCAAGAAAGCATAGCATTACTATCTGCATATTTATAGATTTTTCGTAACGAAAAGTGGCAAAAAACGTGTTAAAGACTGTCAGACTGACAAAACACCGATGCACAGGGCATTTGCAGTCTGTTGACAGTCTTTTAGAGACTGACAAGACTGACAACATTTAGTCCAGATAATAGCTGTATCTATTCGAATATCAGCTGTATCTATGCGAATATCAGCTGTATAAACGAAAAATTCTCTAGAGAATTTCTACCGTACACACCTAATACGTGGACAATTCTCTAGAGAATTCATAGAATTTTCTAGACAATTATTCTGTTAGAATTTAAAGTCGATGGGCTGTCAGTCTCCTGTCAGTCTTGACAGTCTCCAAAAAGACTGCAAACGCCCTGTGCATCGGGCTTTTGTCAGTCTGTCAGTCTCTATCACAAAATTTTTAGGTTTTCAAAACAAAAACCGCATAAACATCCAAGTACTTGCTAAACTTTTAGAGTACATTGGGGACAGGTCAGCGTCTCGCCTAACGTAGCATGGATTGAGACACCAATGCCAAGTATCTGTTTCACATAACAATGGCAGACTCCTGATGTAGAAGTCTGCCCCATATATTTTCCTCGGATCGCTTTGTTTATTATCTTATGAATTGATGTTGGTCACTTTACGCGGACGCCAAAAGTCTGGAGGAGGAAGGATACGAAATTAGAATCGTCTTCCGTATTCTGCTGACTACCCTTTACGCGGATGCCTACATTATTCTTACCGTCGTTGGCAGTACCCTTTACTCGGATGCCTACATTGTTCTTGTCACCATTGGCAGTACCCTTTACACGGACTCCAAAATTGTTGTTATTGCCATTAGCACTTCCCTTTACTCGGACTTCGAGATTGGCCTTTTGAGTTGGCTCTGGGGTGTTTGCGTTTGCACTGGTGGTGAACACGAATGAGAAAACGGCTGCTGCAACTGTGCTCATGAGCACCTTCTTTGCATTGAAATTCTTAGTTGTCATAGCTTTTAAATTTTTATTGTTTATACTTTTATTATTTTCTGTCGTTGTTTCCTTTTGACATTGCAAAGATACGGAGATTTTCTGCTGTTCTCCAAATTTTCGTGCATGATTCTTCTGAGTTTGTATGGACAAGAACTTGATTTTCGGACAAATAGCGGAAATAGGCACAAAAGCTGTCCGAAGAGGTGCCAGTTGTCAAGAGTGGAAGAAGGATGAAGCAACATTAGGGACAGGTACATTACATCTGCAAAGAAACATAGACCACGGGACTCTGATTCATTCTGAATATTTCTCCTGCGGACTGAAGTGACAATGCTTCAGTCCGCAGTTTGTGTGTCAAAGCCCCGATAATTTTGTGATAGAGACTGACCCCCCCGATGTTGAGGACGTTTGCAGTCTTTATATGCAATAATCGTGCAGTCCATTCGTTATAGTGAATAATAAATAGAGTCATGAAGGTAATCGTATCACAAGAGATAGAGCGTGCATGTCCGGAGTTTGTGGGGGCATGTGTGGAGGCACAGGTCGTCAATACGCAGTACAACGAGGCACTGTGGCAAGAGATAGAGGCTATGGGCGAAAGATATCGTCAGGAGTTGACGACGGAGTCGCTAAAGGACATGACGAGCATCGCTGCTACACGCCGTGTCTATAAGGCCTGCGGCAAAGACCCTTCGCGCTACCGGCCTGCTTCGGAGGCGTTGATACGACGCATGTTGCAGGGTAAGGAGCTTTACCAGCGCGACACGCTGGTGGACTTGGTGAACCTGGCATCCATCGCCTTCGGATACAGCATCGGTGGATTTGATGCCGACCGCTTTGTGGGCGATACGCTGACGCTGGGTATCGGTCGCGAGGGAGAACCCTACGAAGGCATTGGCCGTGGCATGATTAACATTCACGGACTGCCTGTCTATCGAGATGCTGAGGGTGGGGTGGGCACTCCGACGAGCGACCACGAGCGTACGAAGATGACGATAGACACGCGCCATCTGGTGGTGCTCATTAATGGCTACGATGGCGATGAACAGCGTGTGCGCAGGAATGCTGAGTACATCCAGGAACTGTTACGCAAATACTGTCAGAGCGATGGAGGTTCGTACTTCGTCTATAAGTAACAAAGGAATATCCCACTGCTAATCTAACCATTAAAATGAAATAACAATGAAAAAGATAATTATAGCGATGCTGCTGATGATGCCCCTAATGGGGTGGTCAGCCTCCCGTTCACTGAAGCCCCGACTGGTGGTATGTACCGACATAGCTCCTGCTGATGTAGAGCCCGACGATATGGAGTCGATGGTGCGTCTGATGGCCTATGCCGACTGTTTTGAGATAGAGGCACTCATCACGAGTGTGGGGTGGAACTGCGACCCATACCCGTTGGAGTGGCAGAAGTATCTGTTTCGCGTGATTACCGCCTATGCTAAGGACGTGCCAAACCTGATGAAGCGCTCCGGACAGAAGAAACACCTCTCACTTAAGAAAGAAAACGGCCAGCAGGAACTTGGTTATTGGCCTAGTGCGGAGTACATCACGAGTCGTGCCGTCATGGGCAGCAAGTATGGCGGCATCAAGGCCATCGGTGAGCGCAATGACTCGCCAGGTAGCGAACTGCTTATCCGTCTGGCTGACGAGGACGATCCGCGCCCCATCTACGTGGCTGCATGGGGTGGAGCTAACACTCTGGCACAAGCCATTTGGCGCGTGAAGCAGACGAGGAGTGATGACGAAGTGAAAAACTTCGTCCACAAGTTCCGCCTTTTCACCATTACCGACCAGGACATGCAATACAGCATGCGCATGAATCGCGCCTACAGTTCTCACATGTGGCTGCGCAAGGAGTTCAAGGACGACCTGCAGTTCATCTGGGACGAGGGTGCCTGGCAGGAGCAGTGTGAACTGGGCAAGCGCCATTGGCAGCAACACCAGGACATGATTCAGGGCAAGGGTGCACTGGGCAAGGAGTATCCCACCTATAAATGGGGCGTCGAGGGTGATACACCGAGTTTCCTTTATGTGATGCCCAATGGACTGAACGATCCAGAAGACCCACATCAATGCGGTTGGGCTGGCTATCACGAGCGCGGGCTCTGTGCCGACTCGCTCACCACTGCCTGGACCTCATGGCAGGAACCCCTGCGCAGTATCTCGGTGGGCTACAAGCAGCGCTTTTATCCTGACGAGCTCAACGACTTCTGTGCCCGTATGCAATGGGCTGCCGAGGGCAAGGGCAATCGCAATCCACAGATTGTTATCGCCTCTCTCCGCATCACAGCTAAGGCAGGCGATACCATTCGTTTGGATGCCTCGAAATCCTTTGACCCTGATGGCGACGGCCTTCGCTTCCTTTGGTGGCAACAGCCAGAGATTGGTCATTCCCGTATCGCTATCGAGGCTGCTGACCAGTCTATCGCCACCATCCGCATCCCTGCCAATGCCGATAGTGACACCATCCATCTTATCTGCGAGGTCCACGACGACGGTCCTTTCCATCTGGTGTCCTACCGCCGCATTATTGTACGTATCCAAGGGTAACCCCAGACATGTTCGCTCGCTTATTCGTACTTTGACTACGTCGAAAGTACTTTCGCTCGAGAATGAAAAGAAAAACAAGTTTTTCTTTTGCATTCTCCCCGCTTATTCGTACCTTTGCAGACGAAATGATACTTAGAAAGCTGTCGATACTGAACTACAAGAACATTGGCGAGGCCCAGTTGGAGCTGTCGCCCAAGATGAATTGCTTCATCGGTAGTAATGGCATGGGAAAGACGAATGTGCTCGATGCCGTGTACTACCTGTCGTTCTGTAAGTCGGCATCGAATCCTATCGACTCACAGGTGATTCGCCACGAAGAGCCCTTCTGTATGATAGAAGGAGAATACGGGGAAGATGAAAGATTAAAGATGAAAGATGAAAAGTTGATCATCTCTGTGGGTATGAAGCGAGGACAGAAGAAGCACTTCAAGCGCAACAAGAAGGAGTACAAGCGACTGTCGGAGCACATCGGACTGATACCGCTGGTGGTGGTGGCGCCTGCTGACGCCATGCTGATAGAAGGTGGCAGCGAAGAGCGCAGGAAGCTGATGGATATGGTGATAGCGCAGTACGACCGCTCGTATATCGATGCGCTGAGTCGCTATAACAATGCCTTGCAGCAGCGTAACATCCTGCTGAAACAGGAGGACCCCGCCCCAGACCCCTTGGTGCTGCAACTGTGGGAGGAACAGATGGCAGAGGCTGGCGAGGTGCTGTATGAGAAACGACGTGCCTTTGTCGACGAACTGATACCATTGTTCCAGGAGTACTACCAGCACATCTCTGGTGGACAGGAGCGGGTAGGGTTGACCTATGTGTCGCACTGTCAGCGTGGCCCGCTGCTGGAGGTCATTCAGCGCGATCGCCACAAAGACTTAGCGGTGGGCTACTCGTTGCATGGTGTGCATCGTGACGATTTGGAGTTTACGCTCGACGGTCACCTGATGAAGCGTGAGGGTTCGCAGGGACAGAACAAGACGTACGTCATAGCGCTGAAGCTGGCACAGTTTGACTTCCTGAAGCGGACGGGTGCGAAGACAACGCCCCTGCTGTTGCTCGACGACATTTTCGACAAGCTCGATGCCCAGCGCGTGGAACAGATAGTGCGTCTGGTGTCTAGCGACAATTTCGGACAGATATTTATCACTGATACCAATCGCGACCACCTGGACCAGATACTCCGTACCACGTCGCTTGACTACAAGATTTTCCACGTCAGTCAGGGAGAAGTGGGGTGAAGATTAAAGATGAAAGATGAAAAATGAAAGATGAAAGATGAAAAATGAAAGATTAATATTTTAAATTATAAGGAAACTATGAAGAAAATTGTAACAACAGTGATGGCTCTCGTGCTGATGGTAACAGCAGGGGTAGTAGTAACTTCTTGTGGTGCAGGCACCCTGCTGCAGACTGTAGCAAGTGGTGGCACATTGGCTAACGCCTTCAGCAGCGTTATCGGTCTTGACAAAGTGACAAAGGCAGGAATGGTAGGCACCTGGCACTACGACAGCCCAGGATGTGCGTTCACCAGTGAGAACCTGTTGGCCAAGGCCGGTGGTGAGGTAGCTGCTACCAAGATTGAGCAGGAGATGGCTCCCTACTTCCAGAAGGTGGGTATCAGCGCTCAGAACACGACAGTTACTTTCAACGAAGATGGTTCGTTCAGTGCAACTATCGCTGGTAAGAAGTTCAGCGGCACATGGACACTCGACGAGGCTACTGCCAAGGTGACTATGAAGGGTCTGTTGCTCAGTATCAACTGCTATGCTAAGCGCGAATACGGTGGCATCTCGCTGCTCTTTGAGTCAAAGAAGCTGCTGAATGTGCTTCAGGTGATGGCTGCCATGAGTGGCAATGATACTGCCCAGAAGATTGGCGACCTCTCGAAGAACTACGATGGCGTACGCCTCGGCTTCGACATGAAGAAATAAGCGGACAATGTTTAAGCGCGACGTACAATCGGTCAAAGACCTGATACTCCGCAACCTGCGTGAACAAGGGTTGGAAATGCCTCTGCTACAGAAGCGGCTGGTAGAGGCGTGGCCCCAGATTGCAGGTCCGATGGTGCAGCGCTATACATTGAACACCTATATCTATAACCAGACGCTTTATGTGCGTCTGTCCAGCCCTGCGCTGCGTGCCGAACTGTCGATGCGTCGTCAGGAGCTGACTAACAAGCTAAACACGTATGTCGGTAGTCAGGTGATTGCCGACATACGGTTCTGCTAATTACAGTAGATAAAATTAATAATGATGGACTTAATAGGACTGCCCTTGTGGGCATGGATAGTATTTTATGTATTAGTGCTGCTGATGCTGCTGGCCGACCTGAAAATGTTCGGACGCAAAGGACAGCACGAGGTGAATGTGAAAGAAGCCTTGCAGATGACTGCCGTATGGATAGTCGTCTCGCTGGTGTTCTGTGTAGGTATCTACCTGTTTTATCCTGCCGAGCCACACGAAAAGGCAATGGAGTTCTTGGCAGGCTATCTGATAGAGAAGTCACTGTCGATGGACAACCTGTTTGTTTTCTTGATGCTCTTCTCGTTTTTCGGTGTAGAGCGCAAGTATCAGCATGAGGTACTTTTCTGGGGCATCTTCGGCGCACTGGTTCTGCGTAGCATCTTCATCTTTGCAGGTGCCGCTATGGTTGAACGCTTCGAGTGGGTGTTAGGATTGTTTGGCCTGTTCCTGCTCTATACGGGTGGTAAGATGTTTACCCATGATGAGGATGAGCAGGGAAATCCTGCCGACAATTTCATTGTCCGCCTGTTTAAACGCTTCTTCCCCGTTACTGATCAGATGCATGGTGAGAACTTCTTTGTAAAAGAGGAAAAGGCGGGAGGCCAGTCACGATGGCTTGCTACACCGCTCTTTATAACCCTATTAGTCATCGAGACGACTGATGTTGCTTTTGCTGTTGACAGCATCCCTGCTGTGTTCAGCGTTAGCCGTGATCCGTTTATTGTGCTTACCAGTAATATCTTTGCCATTCTTGGTCTCCGTGCCCTCTATTTTGCCCTTGCTGCAATCTCGCGTTATTTCACCTATTTGAAATATGGTCTTGGCATTATCCTCATCTTCGTGGGTATGAAAATGCTGCTTGCCATGAACGAGTATATCAATGCGCTGGGTTCTTTGGTAGGACTGGACTTCAATATGCCACACATTGCGGTGCCAACACCTATCAGCCTTGCTGTCATCTTCGGTATCCTATTGTTGTCGATGTTGGCATCGGTAGTGGTGACCAAGAAGCAACAGTAATAGAATAGATTAGATAATAAGTGAAGAGAGTGCATCACAGATGCACTCTCTTCACTTATTATACAAAGGGATCACGATTACAGTCCCAGACCTTTCTTGACGTCCTTTGCGGCGTTGTCGACAGCTTCGTTGGCTTTCTGCTTGGCAGCAGCTTTGGTCTCCTCAGCCTTCTGGTTGACGGCAGCCTTAGTGTCTTCTACCTTCTTGTTGACAGCGGCCTTGGTGTCCTCAACAGTCTTGTTGACAGCTTCAGCAGCGGCATTCTGGGTAGCTTCGGCAGCACCAGCAGCAGCGTCCTTGGTAGCTTCAGCTTGGTTGCTGACAGTCTCAACGATGGCGCTGACCATTACCTCAGGTTCTGTCTCCATGAAGACGGCAACAGCAGAAGCAGCGTCGGCATTGTTCTCAACGACAGCCTTTACCTGCTCAGCATTCTCTTTCAGATAGTTCTGTACGGTGGTGACATAGGTCATTGCAGCATCGGGATCGTTGAGTACGAACTCACCAACCATCTCTTTTACCTGCTCCAGACCTGCAGCCAGCTGTTCTGCATTTCCTGCAGCAACAAATGCTTTCAGGTTGTCGATAACGGCATTAGCCTCTTCTTCGGCGTTGATGGCAACCTCGGTGCTGTCTGTTGCCTCAGCCTGCTGTGTCTTGTTACCACATGATATAAAACTGATGGCAGCTACAGCCATCACTGCTAAAAGGATTTTCTTCATACGTTTGAGAATTTTATAATTAGTTATTAGGTGAATTAACACTGATGTTTTATCGTTATTGTTGTTTGTCGTTCTGTGGGAATGCCTTGCCTTCACGCATCACACGGAGGGTCTCCGTGATGGCGGGGTCGTCGCTGTTGAGATACTGAATCCACGCTTCTTCCTTCATCATGTTGTAGATGATACGGCTAGTGATGTAGCGCTCCAAGAGTTTGTAGGAACGCTGAATCATCAGGTTGCGACGCTTCAGACCGTTGTTGTCAGCATAGGTGGCAAACTTGTCGACGATGTTCTGGCGCTTCAGATAGGCAGCCATCTCGTTGACAGTTGTCTGCTGGCTGAGCTTCTGACGGTTCTCGTCGGTATAGCTGTAGGCGAACATGATGATTTGTCCACTGATAGAAGCTTGCTTATAATAGGAGGTGACATTGGTGGTATCCTCAGCAACGAAGATGTCAGGGGTGATGCCGCCACCACCATAGACAGGACGACCATTCTTGGTGTGGTACTCCTTGCCCTCATGCTTGATGCTGTCGCCCGAGAAGAATTCGCCGTGCTCGTAGCGTGTCAGGATGTCCTCTTCGTAGTCCTTGTTGTCACCAGCCGTATAGGGTTTCTGGATGCAGCGTCCTGAGGGTGAATAGTAGCGGGCGATGGTGAGGCGTATCATGCTCTGATCACCAAAGGCAATGGGTTGTTGTACGAGGCCTTTGCCGAAAGAACGACGTCCGATGATGGTGCCGCGATCATTGTCCTGAATGGCACCAGCGAGAATCTCAGAGGCCGAGGCGGATGTCTCATCGATGAGAACGACGAGTGGTATCTGCTGATAGCTGCCGCGACCATCGCTACGATATTCCTGACGGGGCGACTTGCGGCCTTGGGTGTAGACGATGAGGCGGTTCTTGGGTAGGAACTCGTTGGCAATCTGTACGGCTGACTGTAGGTAGCCACCCGTGTTGCCGCGCAGGTCAATGCATAGGCTCTGGAAACTCTCCTGCGACAGTTTGGCAAGAGCGATGAGCAGTTCGGGATAAGTGTTCTCGCCGAAGTTCTTGATGCGGATATAGCCCGTCTGGTCGTCGAGCATATAGGTCGCGGTAACACTCTTGGTAGGTATCTCGCCACGGGTAACAGTAATGCTGCGCAGCTTCTTCTCGCCATAGCGCAGAATGCCTAGTTTGACCTTCGTGTCTTTGGGACCCTTCAGACGGTGCATAGCTTCCTCGTTGGTCAGCGTTTTACCAGTAAAAGGCTTGTCGTCGACGGTGACAATCTTGTCGCCTGCGATGACGCCAGCTCGCTCGGCAGGACCATTGTTGATGACCTGCTGTACGCGGAGGGTGTCCTGACGAATGATGAACTCGATGCCTACGCCAGAGAACGAGCCGCGAAGGTCGTCGTTTGCCTGCTGTACATCCTTGGCAGAGATATAGACAGAGTGGGGGTCCAACTCGGCTAATATCTGCGGCATGGCTTTTTCTACCAGATCGTTGACATTGACGGTGTCGACGTATTGGTCGTCGATGATGTGTAGCAGGTAGTTCAGCTTATTGCTACTGCTATTGATAATGCTGAGACGATTGCCCGAGAAGTGGTTGGCATAGAATGTACCAATCAGGATGCCGATGACTATGCATAGCGCCATCATCAGGGGCATGAAGCGGTTCTTATTCTGATTCATATTTTTTTTCGATGTTTCGATATTTCGATGCTTCGATGCTTCGATTATTCTCCTAAATAAACGACCTCGATGCCTGCACGATCCAGCAGTTCGATGCCGTCGGTGAGGCGGTATTTCTCACCATAGACTATGCGCTTGATGCCTGCCTGGATGATGAGTTTGGCACATTCAATGCAGGGCGAGGCAGTGATATAGATGGTGGCACCCTCGGAGTTATTGCTCGAACGTGCCAGCTTAGTGATGGCATTGGCTTCAGCATGTAGCACATAGGGCTTGGTAATGCCGTTGTCATCCTCGCAGACATTCTCGAAACCACTGGGTGTGCCGTTATAGCCATCGCTGATAATCATGTTGTTCTTGACCACCAATGCACCCACTTGTCGGCGCGTACAATACGAGTTCTTTGCCCAGATGCGGGCCATCTCCAGATAGCGCTGGTCAAACTTTCTTTGCTTTTCTGATTCCATTTCTCTTTAATAATGCGTCAATGGTTGGCTCCCCGCCGCGGAAGCGGCGATAGAGTTCCATAGGATGTTCTGTGCCTCCCTTCGAGAGTACCTCGTCGCGGAAGCGCTGAGCAGTCTTGGAGTCGAAGATGCCGTGGCGCTTGAAGACGCTGAAAGCATCGGCGTCGAGCACTTCGGCCCATTTGTAACTATAGTAACCGGCAGCATACCCCCCTGCCATGATGTGCGAGAACTGTACGGTCATACAGGTGTCGGGAAGCTGACGGCCAATAATGGCTTTCTTCCACGCTTTCTTCTCGAAAGGGATGATGTCGTCGGTGAATTCGTTTTTCTTCGTGTAGTAGGCCATATCCAACAGGCCAAAGCTGACTTGGCGCAGACAGGCTGTTGCCGCCATGAAGTTACGACTCTTGACAATGCGGCTGATGAGCTCGTCAGGCAAGGGCTCGCCCGTCTGGTAGTGGAAGGCGAAGGTGCGTAGGAAGTCTTTCTCTATGGCGTAGTTCTCCATGAACTGCGAGGGCAGCTCTACGAAGTCCCACCATACGTTGGTACCGCTGAGCGACTCAAAGCGTGTGTTGGCAAACATGCCGTGTAGGGAGTGGCCGAACTCGTGGAGGAAGGTTTCTACCTCGCCCAGTGTCAGCAGGGCAGGCTTGTCGGCTGTCGGCTTGGTGAGGTTCATCACCACGCTGACATGCGGACGGACGTTCTCGCCCTTCTTATCGATGAACTGTCCTTGGTATTCTGTCATCCATGCACCTCCCTGCTTGCCTTTGCGTGGGTGGAAGTCGGCATAGAATACAGCCAGGTAGCTGCCGTCCTTGTCGAATACCTCGTAGGCTTTGACGTCTGGGTGGTAGACGGGAATGTCCTTGTTCTCCTTGAAGGTGATGCCATAGAGCTTGGTGGCCAGTCCGAAGACACCCTCTATCACTTTTGACAGTTCGAAGTAGGGACGCAACATTTCCTGGTCGATGTTGTACTTCTTCATCTGCAGCTTATGCGTATAGAACGCCGAGTCCCAGGGCTTCATGCCCCCCTCCTTTTGGAGGGGTTGGGGGAGGCTCTTCTTTAGCTCCTCACGCTCCTTGATGGCCGTAGGTTTATAGGCATCGATGAGGTCGTCGAGTAGACGGTAGACGTTGCGGCTGTTGCTGGCCATACGACGCTTCAGCACGTAGTCGGCGTAAGTCTTGTAGCCCAGCAACTGGGCAATCTCACGACGTAGGTTGATGAGGCGCTGACAGATGGCGAGGTTGTTCTCGCTGTTGTCGTGTGTGCACACCGTGTTGCGTGCCATATACATCTGTTTGCGAAGTTCACGCTGTGTCGAGTAGGTCATGAAGGGTGAGTAGCTGGGCATGTCGAGGGTAAATACCCAGCCCTGCTTCTCCTGTTCCTGTGCGGTGAGTGCTGCTGCCTCACGAGCGGTCTCGGGCAGTCCGTCGAGTTGTGCCTCGTCAGTGATATGCAACTGGAAGGCCTTATTCTCCTTCAGCAGGTTCTGCGAGAACTGTAGCGAGAGCATCGAAGCTTCTTCTGTCAGCTGGCGCAGACGTTGCTTGCCGTCTTCGTCGAGCAGGGCACCAGAGCGCACGAATCCCTCGTAGCAGTTGTCAAGCAGCATCTTCTCCTCAGGGGTGAGTTTGCGATGATGCAGATGCACCTTGCGGATGCGCTCAAAGAGTTGTGGGTTCAGGCGCACGTCATTGGCATGCTGTGTCAGGATGGGTTGCATCTTCTGTGCCAGCGCATCCATCTCATCGTTGGTCTCTGCACTCAGCAGGTTGAAGAATACCGTACTGACACGTGATAGCAGGTCATAATAGCCCTCGTCCTCCTCCGTATTGATGATGGTATTGTCGAAGGTGGGCTTCTCAGGGTTGTTGATGGTCTTCTCTATCTGTTCGTTATCACGACGGATGCCCTCCATGAAAGCCTCCTCGAAGTCTTCCAGGCGGATACGGTCAAAGGGCACGGTGTCGTGCGGTGTGTTATAGGGTTCAAAAAAAGGATTCATACTAACGTTTTCTCTCTTACAACTTGCAAAGGTAGTGCAAATAGAGCGAAACGCAAAAAAAATTAGTATTTTTTTATTTACATCAACAGTCGTTCGAGTAATGGTATCTCGATGCGACCACGATGAAGCGTCAGTTGTTGGTCACGCTGCATGTCATTGAGGGCATGACTAATGTCGAGACGACTGTCGTTAAGGTCGTCGGCAATCTGTTTCATCAAGACATAGAAAGTCTTGGGGCCTGCAGGGTAGAGACAGCGTGAGAAAAAGTAGCGTACCAATCGCTCGCGTAGACTCTTAGGTGCTGAACGCCATGCCCGTCGTTGTGTGCGCTGACTCTCTGTTGCCATGATGTTGAGCAGGTTCAGACGGAACACCAGTTGCGTCTCCAGAAGTAGGAGTACCTCTTGCTTGTCGATGGTGATGAAGTTACATGAGCAATCAGACTTGAACGTCGTGCTGTAACGCTGTGACAAGCCAAAGAGACGGTCGGGTTGTACGATATAGGGAGCCTTGACGGTCTCTATGACGCGACAGCCACCGTCGTCACTCATAGTCTCACACTGTAGGCTACCGTGAGTGAGGAAGGTCATGTGTGTGCAGTTCTCGCCCTCCTTGGCAAGAAACTTTCCTGCGGGAAGCTTGAGAAATCCCAGCTTGGTATGGGTTACCACCTCCATCAGGTCGGCGTGACTCATGCCCTGAAAGAGCGGGAAGCGTAACAACTGGTCATAAATCTCCATAGCTTAACCACGAATTATACGAATTTTCTTACTTCGCAATTTTGTCTTGTAGGCTGGGCGAATACCACACCTTGGTCTCGCCCTTGTCGTCGTAGATGAGATAGGCCATGAGGTCGGGATTGCGCTCCAGCACCTTCTTAGCACCCTCGAAACCCATCACCATGAAAGAGGTTGCATAGGCATCGGCGCGCATACAAGTGTTGGTCAACACGGTGGCCGAGAGGATGTTGTGTTGCACGGGATAGCCCGTCTTAGGATCGATGGTATGGGCATATTTGCGCTTGCCCTTGTAGTAGAAGTTGCGGTAGTTGCCACTGGTGGCCATGGCTTTATCGGTGACGTTGAGTACGGTCTGCAACTCGTTACCTTCTAACAGCGGGTCATCGGTAGGTTTGGTGACACCAATCTTCCAGGGCACACGCTTCTCGCTGATGCCACGCGTGACAACCTCGCCTCCAATCTCTACCATATAGTTGCTGATGCCTTTCTCGTCCAACAGGCGGGCTACAATATCCACCCCGTAGCCTTTGGCAATGGCTGAACAGTCGAGGGTGATGCGTGGGTCGCTCTTTATGATATGTTTGCCGTCATAACGTACTTTTTGGTAGCCGATGATAGCCATCAGCGAGTCTACGGCATGCTTGTCGGGCAGCTGCTCATTCTTGAAACCAAAACCCCAGGCGTTGACCAATGGACCAACGGTGATATCAAAAGCTCCATTGGTATCTTCACTAATCTGCTGAGCCTGCTGGAATACTTCCAGAAACATGCGGGTGAGCTTGGGGTGCTGGTTGTTGTTGACGAGTGAGATGGTGCTCTCCTTGTTGAACATCGACAGGGAGTTGTCAACCTCCTGCATCTTTGCCTCTATCTCTGGCTGTAAGTCGTCGTCATACTGATAGGTGATATGATAAGTGGTGCCGAAAACAGTACCAGCACACTTTTGGTAAGGCATGGCGTGCTGTTGACGGATGATGAGGACGGTCCCCACGATGAGTAGCACTAGAAAGGGTATTTGCCAAAGTAGTCGTTTATTGCGATTAGTAGTCATATAGTAGTTTTTATTTGTTTTTTTAGATGTCAATAATCACGTTGAAGTTGACGGTCATATTATCGGAATCGTTAAGGCCAAAGCCTGGCACGTACCACGAGTTACCGATGTCGCCCTCCTTGTGGTAGAGTCGTCGCTTGTAGCGCACTGTCCATCCCAGATGGAAAGGACCTATGATTGAGGCATCGATGCCGAATACACCTTCCAGCCAGTGTTGATTGCAACTGATGTCCTCGGCACCAAACTCTGATTTAGTATTCCAAACATGGTCTTCTAACCCCTTTGCGTGGAGAATGTCACACTTATAATTGGTAAAGGCATATCGGAAACCTGCATAGATGCGGTAGGGGTCGTGCTTCTGTTTCTTGATGTTCCAGTCCATACCGATTCTGAAATAGGGGGCTGTCGTCTTATACGTCAGATGTGTGACTTCGTCATCCTCGTGGTTGGCACGACCCAGACCCAACTCAAAGACAGGGAACCACTGGTCGTGCAGATTGATGCGCAGAGCACCCTCATATTCACCATAGTCGCCCAGCATCAGTTTGGCAGGACCTACAAGGTCAAAGGATAAGGCAAAGCCGCGGAAGAAAGATATCGAGTCTTTCTCCAGCCTGAAGATTTTCTGACCTTCGGCCTGCTGCGCAACCGTTAGCAACAATAGCAGACTAACGGTCAGCCTTGAGATAAAGGAAGAAATGCTCCACTTTGTCATAGCTTACTTCGCGGTTTTGGATAGTTATGGAATCGATGCCGTGGTGGGTTGTCTTCAACTCAGTAATCTGATGGAAGTAGGTAGCATGGCAGTCGACAGATTCGAAATGAGGATAGTCCTCCTTGTAAATGCAGATAGTGTCCAACCATTCGTCGATGCCGTCCTCCGTTTTCAGCAGTGTGAAGATAGAGTCTTCAGACAGGGTGTGGCTGATGGGTATGCTAAAGGATGTTGCCTTTGTTCCACACAGACGGTTGATGAGTATGGAGTCTCGCTTATTATCAGTATAATTGATGCGATGAGTCCAGACAGTCAGTGTGTCGACTCCCATGGTGTCAGTGGTGCCTGTGGGTGTCTTCAGCGCATAAAGCGTTTCTACCTTGTTCTGTACAGGGCAGTCAATGCTGACACAAGAAACGACAGCTGCTAGCAGGAATATGGCAACGACTATTTTTCGCATCTGATGGTTGTTTCAACCTGGTAATCATTACGTCCTGCACTGTTGCGGCTGATGAGGTCGCCCAGGAAGCCGGCGAGGAACAGCTGCGTACCAATCATCATCATGGTCAGTGCAATATAGAAGTAGGGGGAGTCGGTAATCAGTCGCATGGGAACGCCCTGATAGAGTGCCCATGCCTTCTGTGCGCCCAAGAAGAACGCTGCAAAGAAACCTATGATGAATACGATAGTGCCCAGGAACCCAAAGACATGCATGGGTTTCTTGCCGAATGTGCCCAAGAACCACAGCGTCATTAGGTCCAGATAGCCGTTAACAAAACGGTTCCACCCCATGAACTTCGATTTGCCATACTGACGCTTCTGGTGGTGTACGGGTTTCTCGCCAATCTTGTCGAAACCAGCATTCTTAGCCAGATAGGGAATGAAACGGTGCATCTCACCAAACACTTCGATGTTCTTTACCACTTCACGGCGATAGGCCTTTAGACCGCAGTTGAAGTCGTGTAGGTTCTTGATACCACTCACCTTACGGGTCGTTGCGTTGAAGAGCTTGGTTGGGATGGTCTTCGACAGCGGGTCGCCTTGACTGCGATTCTGCTTGTAGCCGCTAACGAGATCATATTTCTCGTCCATAATCATGCGGTACAGCTCGGGAATCTCATCGGGAGAATCCTGCAAGTCAGCATCCATTGTGATAACCACGTCGCCCTGGGCTTCCTTGAAACCGCAGTACAGAGCAGGACTCTTGCCGTAATTACGGCGGAACTTGATGCCCTTTACGTTATCTGACTTCTCAGACAGTTCGGTGATTACTTCCCACGAACGGTCGGTAGAACCATCGTTGATGAAGATAACCTCAAACGAGAACTTGTTCTCCTTCATGACGCGTTCTATCCACGCATACAGTTCAGGAAGCGATTCGTCCTCATTATATAAAGGTATTACTACTGATATATCCATCTTGTGAATTTACTGTTTGACTATTTACAATTTACTATTAACTGCTTCTTTCTTCATCACTGCAGCAATGGGTAGTCCCAGTACCAAACCAATGGTGATGTTGACAGACAACATGTTGACGGCATAGTCAATGGGACGCATCTCTGCCAATGCTTTGAGATTGGCTTGCATCTGGTCGGCCATACCATAAAGTTCCAACAACTGCTTGCCTTCCTTCGTGCCTAAGAACTGATGGATGGTGCCCAGTAGATAGCCGTTGTCGATGAAGGCAAAATAGATGTACATAGCAGCTGCCAGCAAGAGAGCAGCATAGAAGAATGTCATCGCCGTATAGGCATAGCCACGCATGAAACTGATGACTCCTTCACGTGCGCCATCACGGAAATGACGCAGCCTGTTGGCGGCAAAGAAGGGCGATGCAAGTATCAACATCAGCGCCACCGTACCCAGCATGGGGGTGGCAATGCCGAGGATATAGCAAGCGAAACTGCTAATCCACAACAGTGACAGCAGAGCGCCGTCCTGACGTGCAAATGCTTTCAGCTGATAAAATTCTTCTGGTGTCATAATTCGGGTGCAAAGTTAAGCATATTTTGGGACATAAAAAAGTTTTTTGCAGAAATGTTTGGCGGATAGGGGAAAAATGCGTACCTTTGCAGCCGCAAAAAACGGGCAGTCCTGTACGGCCAGCTCCCTCGGAATCCCCCAGGATGGGAACATAGCAAGGGTACTTGGTTGTAGCGGCGCGATGCAGATAGCTGCCCACCCGCCTCTTTAGCTCAGTTGGCCAGAGCACGTGATTTGTAATCTCGGGGTCGTTGGTTCGAATCCGACAAGAGGCTCAAAAGAAATGAAGCGATGCAACTGCATCGCTTCATTTCTTTTGTTATTAGTCTAAATCTACCACCGTAATACCCGCACCACCAAACTGGACGTGTTCGTCTTTAGCTTTCTTGACGTTGGGCACGGTGGCCAGATACTGGCGGATGAGCTGACGAAGTATGCCTGTTCCTGTACCGTGCAGGATGCGTACCCGACTCAATCCTATCAGGATGGCGTCGTCGATGAAGTGCATCACAGTGTCGAGTGCCTCGTCACCACGCATACCTCTTACGTCTAAATCCTGATGGAAGTTTTGACGACGGTCCTCCATCGTAGCACGTGTCATGTGACTGGTCTGAATAGCTAGATGGGCATGTTTGTCAGCAGACGTCTTCGGCTCTTCTTTCCGTTTGTCAGTTCTCTCTAGCTGTTCCAGTTTTACCTTTGATCGCAGACCTCCAAAGATGACGGTAGCCTGCTTACCCTGAATGCTCTCAATCTCACCGATGCTGTTGGTGCCCTTGATGCGCACACTGTCGCCAGCAGCCAATGGACGGTTCTCAGGATTCAGGCTTTCGCGCGCTCTAGCTGCCAATTTCTCGCTGGCAGCTTTCTGCTCTTCGCCCTTCTTCTCCTTGCGCTGTGCCTTGCGGGCCTTGCGCTCCTCCATCTGACGTAGTTTCTTGGCAAATTCTTCCTCGCTCATCAGTCCGCGTGTATCATCATTTTGTACCTGCTCACGGAACTCCTGCAACTCTTCGCGAACCTCGCGGGTGCGCTCCTTCTCTGCCTGTGCTTCCTTGATTTCGCGGATGGCATTCTCTATCCTGCGGTTAGCCTCTGCCAACAGCTCTTCAGCTTGTTGCTTGGCACGATTCAGAATCTGTTTACGCTCGCGCTCTATCTCTTCCAGATTGGTCTCGTAACGCTGGATATGTCCCTCCAGCGACTTCTCGTGCTGGTGGATGGTCTGGCGCTTGCCCTCCCAGTAGCGCTTGTCGCGGACAATGTCCTGCAGGTATTTGTCGCTCTGGATATAGTCGCTGCCCACAATCTCCGAGGCGTCGCTGATGACCTCCTCAGGAATGCCCGTCTTGCGAGCTATCTCGATGGCAAAGCTGGAGCCGGGCTGACCTATCGACAGCTGGAACAGTGCCTGCATCTGATGACGGTCGTAAAGCATGGCACCATTCACTACACCAGGATGGTCTTCGGCAAAATGCTTCAGATTCTGATAGTGCGTGGTGATAACGCCAAAAGCTTGCTTCTTCCAGAACTGCTTGAGCACAGCTTCAGCAATGGCTCCGCCGATGGTGGGTTCTGTGCCACCGCCAAACTCGTCAATCAGCAGCAGTGTGCTGCTGTTCGCCTGCTTCATCATGTTCTTCATGTTCAGCAGGTGACTGGAGTAGGTCGACAGATCATCGGCTATCGATTGCTCGTCGCCGATGTCTATCATGATATTCTGGAAGAGTCCCACAGTAGAGCGGTCGCCAATGGGTATTGACAATCCACATTGCACCATGTACTGTAGCAATCCTACCGTCTTTAGACATACAGACTTACCACCCGCATTGGGGCCTGAGATGATAAGGAGTCGCTTGTTGCGTGTCAGCATGATGTCCAGTGGCACCACCTTCTTTTCTTGTTTCTGCAGCGAGCGTTGCAGCAGCGGATGTATGGCACGAATCCAGTCTATGTGTGGCTCCGCCTTTACTTCGGGCTCAAACGCCTGCATCTGCTCGGCCATCTCCGCCTTGGCGTGAATGAGGTCTATCTCTGCTAAGAAGTGGTATGAGGTCAGCACCTCCTGCACATGCGGGCGTAACTCGTCAGAGAAAACCGTCAGGATGCGAATAATCTCGCGACGCTCCTGAGCCTCCAACTCACGAATCTTGTTGTTTGCCTCCACCACCTCGGCCGGCTCTATGAATACGGTCTTTCCCGTAGCCGACTCATCGTGAACGATACCCTTGATGCGTCGTTTCAGTCCTGGAGCCACGGGAATCATCAATCGACCGTCACGCAGGGTAGGGGCTACGTCCTGTGCTACCAGTCCGTCGCGCTGAGCCGAGTGCAGAATAGTATATAAGGTACGTGATATGCTGCCTGCCGTCTGTTCCATCTCATGACGGATGCCTGCCAGCGTCATTGATGCCGAGTCCTTGATTTTCCCGAACTTATCCAATATAGAGTCTATGCGGCGGATAATAGCAGGGAAGGTCAGCACATCCTCTGCCAAACGGTGCAGGGCAGGGTATGTGTATTCTGGATTCTCATCGTCACCATTGTTCTTGTTCAGGAATGTTACCACCACACCAATCGTCTCCAGCGAGCGTCGCAGGTCGAAGAGTTCGTCTTCTTCCAGATGCGTATTCTCCATACGGATACGGGTCACTGATTCACGTACGTCGAAGAAATAGTTCATCTCCGGTTTCTCCGTAGCCTGCGTCAGTCTGCGGAATTCACGAATCTGTGCCATCTGCTCGTTCACGAGTCCAGCATCGTCACTGAAGCTAAGCTCATCGACTTTTTCCTTGCCTAATGTCGAGACACAATGCTCTTTCAGCAAGTGCCGTATGGTGTCAAATCCTATCTTGGATTCATAGTTGTTCGGGTAAATCATGCTGCAAAATTACTCATTTTATACATATCTTGCAAAAAAGTTACATTAAAATTTGGTAATTTCATTTTTATGTCGTACCTTTGCAGCCGATTTCAAGAAAATCACCCTCTGGAGAGATGGTAGAGTGGTCGATTACAGTAGTCTTGAAAACTACCGTACCGAGAGGTACCGGGGGTTCGAATCCCTCTCTCTCCGCAAAGAGCAAATTTGATGACTTTTAGGGTAGTCAATCAAAGTTCAACCCAAACAGGTCATTAAGTTGCCAAAAAAACAGAAAAGCGTTGTAAGTCTTTGATTTACAACGCTTTTATTTTGCCTTAAAAGTCCCCTTCTCTACTCTTGAATGATGGCGTGACCATCTTCTGACTACCTGACATGGGGTCAAATAGTCATCTGTTAGTCAGTCTTGTGTTACACGTAGTGTTACACTTTTTGTGCTACAGAAAAATGTAACACAAGACTACAAAATGACTACGATATTGACTTCGCTAAATCTTTGAGCGTTAAATATTTATGTTTAACTTTGCAGTTTGTTTCGGGCATGCGAAAGTGGTTTGATTTTAAGCGTGTTCTGTAACACAAGGAATCCATTGGGGCACGAATAACTGCATAAAAAGGATTTATCGTATGAAGGCAAAATTGAAAATCTCGTTCTATCTGAGAGCGAACTACTTTAACAGACTAGGAGAATCCCCCATTAACATAAGGGTGTTCTTGAATGGTGAGAAAAGATATTTCGGTTCTACAGGATTCTTCGTAAACCGGAATATGTGGGACAATAATGCCGACCGTGTTATAGGTCGTACTCCCAGTGCGCGAACCATCAACATGGCTCTTAATGAGATAGAGCTTAAGATCCGTGACATAGCCAGGTCTCGTGAAGGAGATAGCGGCTTTACTATAGAAAAGCTCTATAGCCTATATGCTGGCAAGGACAAGACTATAACTAACTTCGTCGAGTTCTTTGAGGATTTGGTTTTAGCTTGGGTTGTTCCTGATTCCTTTTTGCCTGAGTAGCCTTGTATTCGGCTCTATGTTCGGGCGCAATAATCAAGGGAACATCATCGGTTTCTTTTGCTCCCACCTTGTCGATGGCAGCATTCAAGGCAAGGTCAACACCAACAAACTTGGCTGCTCCTGACCAACTGCCACCGATACCGCC
Organism: uncultured Prevotellaceae bacterium; assembly: GCA_946410305.1. Lineage (GTDB taxonomy): Bacteria > Bacteroidota > Bacteroidia > Bacteroidales > Bacteroidaceae > Prevotella. The sequence continues at coordinate 60,031 of CAMJZV010000017.1, forward strand.
CATCGTCATATAGTCTGCGGCTGCTCCCAAGACATAACCTGTTCCTTTTTCCAAAGTGGATGGGTTATATCTCTTCTCAGCCTGTGCCGTGATATGGTTCTCCAGTGGCGATTTATTAAGTGCCTGGGGAAGATAGAAGATGGTGTTGGTTGCAGCCTTGCGCATGATATAGTCAATGGATGACTTCGGAATCTCATCCTTGATCATCTTTTCAATCATCATCTTCTCTATCTCTGGAGTGACGGCGATGTGCTGCTTTTTCAGCTCATCCTTCACCATCTGAACGTAGTCTTCAGTATGCTTGGAGTTCCACTTCCCCGTGTATCTGAGAGAGGCAAGACTGGCTGCTTGTGCCGACATTCCACCATCAGGCCCAGCTGCTCCAGCCATGATATATGGCAAGCTGCTGGTATGGATGGCCATCTCTTCAGACTGCTTTAACCGAAGGTCTCGCATTACTTTGTCCATTATTGGCAAGACTTTCGTTTTGAATAACTTATCTTTGCTCGTTTCTGTCATTACTTTTATTTGGGTTCAGTCATTGTTTATATGTTCAATTGATTCATTATCTGTTCTTTTGTCTGTTCTATGGTGTGATGATAGACTTCCATTTGTTTTGGAAAGTATTCCTCTAACCATTCGTCCTTATCTACATTGTCATTGATGAACTTGATTGCCAGCATACGGTCAATCTCTATGGCAGCTTCACCTGCCTCGCTGTTGTTGAACCATGCCTTTGTCCACCATCGGATTCCGCTTTTGTCTGGATAGACACTCACAAGTCTTGGTATATCGAAGCTCTGCACGTCAATCTCCAGCTCTGCCAGCGGATCGATGAGTCCGCTACTGGCTACGGCTCTGTCTTCAGCTTTTTTTTTTCGAGTGCGGACATCGTACTGAGGAAGACATGATGCCTCAATGCCAGATAGTTGAGGAAATCGGCTATCAGCAGGTTCTGCACTTTCTCAGCCAATGGGATGCTCCTGGCACCCATACCCAAAGGATTAGCCATGCTGGGCACGGTCTCATAGAAGTAGTTCTTCATCGCTGACATCGTGAAGATGTTGCGAAGCGCAAGTTCCGTATGCTCAGGAATGGAGTACAGGCCATTGCTCATGTCACTCATGTAGTCCGGGAAGAAGCGCATCATCAGCTCTTCAATCTCCTTCTGGTCTTTGTCGTACATGGTATGCACGTCCATGTCGATGGTGACGAACTGAGGCACGGCACCTACCTGACCTTGCTGCTCCATCGTTTTGAGGTTGCCGTAAATCATGGTGAGAAATTCCAAAGGGTTCATTTCCTCGCCATTGTACTTGACTTCCATGTGGAGCATGTCGGCACTCACAGCAACCACCTGACCTGCCTTTACCACCTGTCCGTAGTTGGCAAAGACATTGCTCAGATGGGAATAGGTCACTTCATAGTTGCCGTAGCGGATGACCTGATAGATACCATGAATGGCATCATTCCCCAATCCTGACACCTTACCTGTTGCAACGGCTGAAAGGAGGTAGTGCTTGACATCGAAGTCAATCCCGTGATGGAAGAATTTTTCTCCTGTCTTAGGATGCTTCTGCTTGCCGTAACCGAGCGACATCTCTACATCTTTGTTCTTCTCCTCAAACGGCATACAGTAGCCGCTGTCTGACTGGAGTATCATTTCATGTGTAAACTGCATATTGTTATCCTTGAAAATTAGTCTTTGATTATCTGCCCCTGTGAATCTGTTCCCTTGGCGGTTCATCCACCTGAATGACCTGTGCCTGTGGCTTCGGTAGCTCCCTCTGTGGAGTGTCCTGCGCTAAAGGCTTCTGCTGTCCACCTCCCAGCACCTGACTCATATTGGCATTGTTGCCAATCATCATCATGCCAAGGACTGCTCCGGCTATCTTTCCGAGCCATCCGAAACGTCCGAAGACAAGCAAGGCTGAAAGTACCAGTCCTGCAAGGCTGAGACCTGACACGTTGCCTTTGCCGAGGTTACTGAAGAAGTTACTGAACATATCACCTCCGTTGCCAGAGAACACACCACGAAGGAAGTTTGACATGCCGCTCCACTTACTATCCACACTGGTCATGGCATTGTTCATGGTATCGACAGCACCGCCTACGGAATCTTTCAGTTCGGTTACGGTATTGGCTACGCCATCAACCTTGTCAGTGACCGTATCAATGGTATCTGAACCCACAACAGCATCGCCAACAATACGGGCGACACTTTTGTCTGTAGTCAGCTTTTCCCAACCGACGTATGCGGCAGCACCGCCGACAGCAGCGGTCTTGGTGGCTGTGCCGAGTCCCTTGATGGTTCTCTGAGGATGGATGACAGCACTGCCAACGGATGAAGCCGTTGCCTTGGCTGCACGGCCACCGTACTTAAATGTTGCTTTGAGTAATGAACTCCAACTCATATTCTATGCTCTTTAAGTTCAACAATCAATTATCTTCTGCCATTTCGCCTCCAGCGTTCCATACATTGCCTTGTGATACTGGCTTTGTCCGCTTCGCTCCTGGCACTGTAATCAATCTCTGCCCACACGTCAGCAAGGGACGTGTATTTCACCGCCTTGATGAGACGCTGGAGCTTCTTGTTCATGAGTTTGAGCTTGGGACGGATGCCAAAGATAATCTCCAGACGTTCCTTCTCAGTCATCTTGGTATTGGCGAGACAGACCTGACGGATGTCATTGACAATATCCACACTTCCCATGATAATCTCCCGATAGATCTTGTTACGATTAGCGGAAAGTGCCACTGCAAGGGCATTCGTGGGATGAGCACTTAGCTGATGGCTGAAACTTCCAAGGTTGTCAACCATCCTGTCAATCTCATGGTAGAAGCCGTATATCTGTGCTGCATAGGCTATGATGCTGTGAAAGTCATCAAGGTATTTGTTGAACTCCTTCTGAAGGTCTGTGGTAGCATTGACCTCCTCGGTAATCCAGATATGGCCTGTTGCCTCCAGCAGCATCATCTTTTCCTGTTGCTTCAGCTCTTTCTTGGCTTTGTCCGTATAGAGCGCAATCATTCCTGCCAGCACAGGGTCATTGCCCTGCGCATGGAGCATACTCCCACCAACTCCCCCGAAGGGGAGGGCGAGAGTCAGCATGATTATGACAAAGAAAGATTTATTCAACATGATTCATTCCGTTTTAGTATGCAGCTCTGGCACATCTTATCCATCGTCTGTGGGCCTGTAGTGCTATTTCCCCATTGGTACGGTCAAGCATTCCGGCGGTTACACTGTTCCATACATCAGTCATGGTGTAGTAGCGGATGGATAGATAGAGCTTGGTGAGTTTCTTATTGAAAGCATCGAGCCTGTCATTGAGTGCCCAAAGGGTCTTGCTTCTCTCTGCTCCAGTAAGCATATTCTCTGTACCTCCCTTGGCAATGGCATCCCTCAATGTCGTGTAGATGGTCACAAGTTCCGTGGCCGTCTCTATGTAGAGGTTATTCATCGACATGGTGGCAACGATACCTTGCGGATTGTCGGCCATCGCTTTTCTCAGGTTACAGAGATTGATGAAGATGCGTACACCGTCATCATATAGTGTGGTACAGGCTTTCAATGTACTGGCATAGCCGTCCACCGTCTTCAGATAGGAGTTGTACTTCTTTTCCCACTTGTGGATCATCGTAAACTCGGCTGCAATGCCGTTCTGAAGCAGTGCGGTCTTCTGCTGGTCATCAATCTGGGTCTTGATCTGACCATTGATGAGTTCATTGCCTTCTGCCAGTGCGACATATTCCAAAGGATTGCTGGAAGTTATCTGGGCATGGGCTTTCCCGAAACTCAACCACAAAAGGACAAATGCCATAAATGCGACTGTCCACCACCGTTGGTCAAAATGCCATCGGTCTTTGTTCATAGGATAGATGTTACCGATTGGTGATTTCATAAATGCCTTTTCTGCGTTTATTGTATTCAACTCTTTCTCTGATGATAGCCACCACATCGAGCTTTTCTTTCACTCCGTAGATGTCGAGCTTGGGATTTGTCCTGTCGCCGCTGTAGATGCTGACGGTCTTTAGCCCGAACAACTGTTCCAGTATATCCCTGCTCTCGCTGAAGTCCACGATGCGGTAAAGCTCAATGTAGTCGCTTGTCCTATGGAAGATGCCATGCTGGATGATAAGCTGCTCAGAGGAAACAATGAACCTGAGCTTGCACAGATACAGACAGCCATAAAGCATCATAAGTGTTGTGATGGTACCAAGTATCAGGAATGGAGCCTTGAAGGTGATGGCTTCATGTCCGGCAACAAGGAACAGTACCATACTGACAAGGAACATCAATCCCTGACTGATGATATACTGCGCCCAATGTGGGCGAAGCGTGATGATGTTGAAGCGTCTGATTACCTGTTCCATAGTTACCGATGATAATGTCTTCGCTCTTCCTGGTCTGATGTCTCTACCTCCATAGCAACATTGCCTTGCTCGTCAACACTGGTGGTATAGTCCACGTCATGCTGTATCTTCTTGTCATTGCCAACATCCTCGGATTCCACGTCAAGTGCCGCCGTGTCTTCCTTGATGTCAAGAGCCTTGCAAAGACTCTCCTTGAAAGTCTTCCATGCCTCCGATGCTTGGTTGATGGCTTCCTCTTTGTCGCATGGTGCTACAAGTCTGGAAGAACGCATCTCGTAGGCATCTTCATACAGGGCTTCATATCTGGCATAGAGTTTCTGGACTGACTTCGGAAGAAGGTCAATCTGCTCACTATTCGGATGAAGCACATCTTTCGTGGATGGTATGTTATCCGTTCCTTTTCTGAAGGAATCCACGTAAGCCTTGTATTCTTCAGGGACATTGCCCTTTGCCAGCGGATGGTTCTTACGCTCGATCATGGCAAGCAGCTCCTCATTGAAGTCCTTATAGCCGTCATTTGTTTCCTCACGGACGACACGGTTACTTGGGACGTTGGCTTTCTCTGCCAAATCCCTGAACATGTCTGCGAACTTCATTCCGGCATCATCCATGTCAAAGCCCATGTGAAAAGTGGCATCCTTGGCAGTTCTCAGTAATCCTTCAAACTGTTTTGCTGATGGATTACCGCCTGTAGAGGCATAGACTCCACCGATAAGCTCCTTCTTTTCCTGTGTGGTAAGGTTACTGTCTTTACCTGCCAGCATTTGATAGAAAGCCATTGCATCGTATGCACTCTCAAAGATGAAGACTCGCTTGGCATCCTGTAGCTTGGTGCCCATCGGACTGGCAATCCAAAGACCTTCACTGGCATTGGAGCCTCTGGCCATGCCTTTGTAGGATGTGCCGTCCTGCTTTCTTCTTCCCCTTTCTTCCAAACCGACAATCTTTCCGTCTGTAGATCCAGGAATGGTCATGGGGAAGGAGAGGTTCTTATAGGTCTGGTCGCCTACAGTGCGTTCTGCAAGGACAAAATGATGATGGAAGGCATACTGCGTACTGAGGTTGATACCTCTTGGCTGGAAATATGGATAGAACGGCTTTTGCGTTTCCCTGTCATTGCCATCAAAACGATGCAGCTTGTAATCGTCTATCTTGAAAGGTGGAAGGTCACGCTGTGGATTGATAATCTTCTTTTCCCTTTCCTCGATAGGATTATTCAAAAGTCTGTTGCAGACAAGGTTGACGAGTCTGTCCTTATCCATGCCAGCCGTGTAGTCAGAGAACATTTCTGGATGCTCCTTGATGAAGCTGATGACGTTGTAGTTCTTCCGCGTAGGCGGCTGGAAACAGCAAAGGCCATTGGCAGTGACGATGAACTTGTCACCACGAATACGTCTGCCCTCGCTGTCCAGCCTTACATACGACGGATAGCGCAAGCCGTCACGTCTGTTCAACGTGTAGCCAGCGTCTATCAGCACATCCTGAATACTGAGCTTGTTTTTGAAATCGTCGTAGGTGAGTTCTGCCATTTTGTTATCCTGAAAAAATCCTTTTACCTTGTGTGTCCTAATCCTACGCCGTGTTCTCCAGCATTCAGTCCTGCATCAAAAGCCCTCGATGCCAACTCCTGCGGTGAGTCAACACCAGGCTTGAAATACACATGAGGTCTGTCAGGCCCATGATGCTCCATGAAAATGGAAGGCCCACTGTGATGGTGGAAGTCATGGGTCAGCTCATGTGTGATGGCAAGTCCGGCAAGCAAGGCTCCACCGATCTTTGCGCCCAAGCTGGTATTCATACCAGGAATGTTTTTCATATCCACCTCACTGAAGATGTGGGAGAAGAGCTTCATGCGATGGTAGTCATCGATGGCCATGAACTTATCATACTGCTTCTGAGTAATCTCATGGCTGATGCTCTCACCGTTGATGACCGCTGTCATGCGGTATTTGGCTTCGCCCTTGGCATCCTTCTCGATTTCGCCCTTCTCATTCCTGACTGGCTCAACCTTGATGTCATCGACATTGACTTCACGACCATGCTTTCCCTCACGATACCATGCCTTGCCCTCATTGAGTTCATAGAGGGCATTGCCGTCAACATGAGCAACGGAACGGTCTTCTGGTTCTAACTGAACCTGTCTGCCGTCCATAGTCAGGGGAATATTAGCCTGTTCCAGAATCTGTGTCTGGCGGTCATTCAGTTCTGCTTCGACTTCTGGCTTCAGCTTAATGCCAATCTGCTCCTTGGAATTGAGCATATCCATCGTAATCTTCTCGCTGAAGTCGCCTTTGATGACATTGTTGAGAATGTCGAGACGCTGCTGAACAGGCACTTCCTTGATGGAGTTGCTTGTCAGCTTCTTGACTTCTTCCTCAGTCAGGTCATAGACGAAATCCTGCTTGGTGGCAGAGGATTGGATGGTGAGAGTCTTCTTCTCAGGATCAATCACAATGCCGTGACTGTCAAGACACTCCTTGAACTTCTCATTGGAGAAATACACCTTCGAGGTGATAAGCTCATTATATGGCTTGGCTGGCTCCTGCTTACGTGGAGCCACTTCCATAGGAGTGATGACAGTCTGAAGGTCAGCCAGTACATCCTGTTTCGGAGGTTGCACGGCAGTCTGCTGTCCTTTATAATAGAAGCCGTAACCTCCATTCTGCAACTCTCCTGGTTTGATACGTCCGTCTGGACGGTCTGGAACCATTGGAGCACCCTGCATGAAGAGCGCACCACCGACACGTCGCATGTGGAAACCTGCTTGCTGTCGAGGTGTCCAGCCCAAGAAGAAACGGTCATGCAGTCCCCACATGGGATGCAGCCCACGTCTGTCCCAAGCCATACGGCCATACTCACCGACACCAATCCTATAGCCGTGAAGTCCCATGGCAACACGTCCGTTGGCATTACGGGCATGTACGAAGTTCCTTGGAACATAAAAGTCATTGCCGACAAGTGCCGCAAAGGTGTTGTAGGCATTCTTGTTGGCATAATTCGTACCCCAGTCTGTCATGGCTTTCATCTGCTGGGCAGAGATGGGATAGGTGAGAAGCGGAGAGTCATGCCCTTGAACTGCCAACTGGAAGCCATCGCCCTGACGGATGATGTGCGCTTGCATACCATTCCGTCTGAGGATGTCTTGCAGCTCTGGCGACAAATCGCCTCTCAGTGGTAGAGAATTGGAACGTATCGACATAATAGTGTTGTTTAGATTCAACAATCAGGCATTGCCATCAGCCAGTGCCTTTTCAAGTTCTTCTCCTTTGTAGTCAACGAACTTTTCTGCCGACTCATCGCCAACAGACAGTCCGCGTTCTCTGCAGAAGTCAGCATATTCGTTCTGCCATTCTTTGGAGTGATGGTTCACATAGTCAAGCCAGCCAAATTCGCCGCTCTGCTTCTTCTGAACCAACTCGCTTTCGGAATAATACTTGTTTGTAGCCATTGTCCTTTCTTTTTAGGGTTTTCGTTTCTGATTAGCGCATGTGTCCCATGCTTCTGAGACCTGCCTTTTTCTGCTCATTCCAGAGTTCATCGGTGTAGTCCTCTTCCTTGACGTAATCAAGATTGCCGTCTTCACCCATGACCCAACAGCCGTAGATGCCGAAGGTGAACTTGTCCCAATCACGGGTTCGCTGTTCGCTCCACATCTTGGCATCGCCCGGAGATACACGTACTCCAGTGCGGTTGCTAAGGTCAATACCAACAGTGATAGGTTCGTCATCGTCGTCACGGACGAAGGTGACAGGCTCACCATTCTGGAGGTTGTTGAACTCGGCTTCGCTCAGATGGATATCCTCTGAAATGAACTGGAGGTTACGGGCGATAACCTGAACTGGGGCAGACAATACCTGATTGGTCTCGTTGTCAATCTGTACAAAGGAGCGTACCATATTGCCATTCTTGTCTGGAATGGTGCCAACGATAATCTTGCCTTGTTCTAACAAAGTACGGCTCTGCTCAGAGAACAGTCTAAGATCCGCTTTCTCTATCTCAGGATAGAAGAGAGCATCAACATCGCCGTCCTCCTTGCGGATGAGCTTGAAGCGGCTACGACTCTTGACCTCATTGCCGTCATTGTCAACAACCATAATAGGAAGTACGGGCGAGCGTCTTCCTTCGAGAATGTCATTGGTAATCCTGACAGGGAGGTCTTCAATCATTTCACGGGTCAGACCCAAACGGTCAAGGGTCTGGAATGGAATTTCGTTCTCGGTAAACTGCATTTTCTTCAATTTTTATCAGTTGATGAAACAATTTTGGCTGCGAAGGTACACCATAATTATTCATCTTAGCTGAAGAAAATACTAAATCAGGTCGATTTTGAGTCTTGATAACATTTGAGTATAATTTTGCAGAAGAAATCATACTCAAAACTTATCAAATGTTATAATCGTAAGGTATTGTTTGATGGTTTTTTTCCAAGTGGCACAAGAACACTAACTTTGCACCATGAAAAAATCAATACTCGTAATACTCACATCGGCATTTGTTCCGATTACAAGTTTCGCACAGTTCAATACCATCGGTGATGTTGCAAGTCGCCCATCAATCAAGACAATAAAGAATCCTTCAGAACAAACAGTTGCTCCGAAGGATAGTGTTTTGCCGTCAGATACGGCATCTACTGATATTCCCGATAGGATGGAAGGGAAAGAAGAGAGACTGAGGACGTACCTCAGTGTGTCCTTTCCGCTGAAGAAGATACAAATTAACTCGAAATTCGGAATGAGGATGCACCCTGTGTATCATAAGTATATCATGCACAATGGCATTGACCTTCATGCTCGACATGAGGATGTCCTGTCGATGCTACCAGGCAGGGTACTTAGGGTGGGATATGACAACCGTTCCGGGAAATACGTGACAGTACAGACAGCTAACTACACGGTCAGCTATTGCCATCTGTCAGAACAATATGTAAAGACCAATGATTACCTCCATGCTGGAGAACCGTTGGGATTAACAGGAAATACAGGAGCATCTACTGGTGAACACTTGCATCTGACAACAAAAAAGGATGGCAAGGCGTTTGACCCGACCATCCTGATTGATTATATCCGTTCAGTGAAGAATAACGTGCTTGAATAACTTGGCGTTCCGATAAATTTATGGTAAATGTGCTTGTGGCTTTGATTGCATCTTGCTTCTTCCCACAAAAAGTCTACAATAAGCATGCAAACTGTTGTTTGTTCTAACGATGTTGTAAAGCTAATTCATCGAACTCACGTTGTTTGCTTTCTTTATAATATTCTTTTGAAGCAACTCCTCATCAAACTTCAGATGTTCGTTGAGTTGCTGCTGAAGAGTTGCCATCTGGAGGCGCATCTCCTCAAGTTCCAAACTAATGCTGTTATTTTCCATTGCTTTTACTTTTAAGTTATTAATTAATTCTGATGACTTTTACTCGCAAACGAGTTGGGTGAATCATTCTTCCTGTTCAGTCTTTATTAGGAATAAATCCACTTTCTACTAATAGAAACGAAAATGTTATTAAAAAACTACGAAATAATTTAGAAATGTTGAAAAAATCTGTATAGGCATGTTATAAAGCTTGTACAGCGTATTTAAACTTATCGAATTCAAGTTATATTACTGTGTGTAACAGTACCAGAAAAAGTTGTAGAACAGATAGTGTTGCTAACAAAACAAGGAACAATTAAGAGTTGCAGAACCGAATATGCTTCCGATAATTGCACGTTTTTTCAAATGTACACCATTTTTGTGTTAATAACTGCAAAATTTGGTATGCAACAGAAAAAAAGTGCAAGAAAATTAGTAAAAGTGGTAAAAAATCTTTACTTTTGCAACAAGTTTTATGCTCTGTTGTCAGTAAATATTAGTATGACGACATCGAGTTCCTATTTGTGGAGTGATTATCTCCATTCTATTATTTTACGGATTACCCAGATGAATGCTGAATTGCATGTCTCATTGAGCAATGGACATGCTATAGGTAAAGGTAGCTCCAACTATAGAAAATTCAATGAAAATTCTATCATCCTCGATACAAGTTTTTGTAAAGGGGTGTCCCCTCTCTATACCCCTAAGCAAACGGAACAAAAATGGTTTCTGATGCGTGCATCTTATGGTCAAGAGCAAAAAGCATGTGATTATTTACAGGAAAAAGGTATAGAAGCTTTTTGTCCAAAATGGAAACAAGAAAGAACATACGGAAACAAAAAGGTTATAGTTGAGGTAAGTATGATTCCTAACACCTTATTTGTACATAGCACAGAAAATGAAATGCGTTGTTACATAGGGAAATCTCCACTTTCATACTTTCATCATTATTATTGTAAAGACATAAATAGCCCCCGTTGTCGTAAACCGATTACTGTTCCAGATTCTCAGATGTATGCTTTTATGTTATGGGTTAGAACAGATAGTGCTGATAAAATACTGAACTTTCGCAAGTGAATATTCATTCATCAAGCGACTAATTTATACATTTG
>CAMJZV010000018.1 GCA_946410305.1 uncultured Prevotellaceae bacterium
TGAGTGCAGTATGTTATAAATACCGCTATACCGTCAAGCCCTTCCTCATCGTTCCCATCATCGGTGCCATGTTCGCCGATCTGATCAATACGGGAATGATTACCCTCTTCCTGAACTTCTTCTAAGGTCATCGTCATGTACTGAAAATAAGTCTGCTCAATAACTCGTATGCCTCGACAACTTCTCATATTGATCAGCTTTCTGCTCTTGTCAGTCTCTACGCTTGCAGACACAAGCTTGCCTGTTGTAGAGATTAAAGCAGACAGAACGATGATTTATCCTCAGCGAATGGAGCTGACAGGAGAAGAGTCGTTGATGGATATTCTCCAGATGGTGCCAGAACTGTTGATAGGTGGTTATGAGGATGTCCTCTCCAGCTATAACCTTCGCATTGACAACTGCCCGATGAATGGTGACACGAGGTCGATTCTGAGTCAGATGAAAGCCAAGGACATTGCTAAGATTCAGGTTTGTGACAATACGGGTGTAGCAAAGGGAACCATCGGAATGGGCAGGGTGTTGGATATTAATATGAAGATGCCTGAGCGGTTGACGGGTTTCGTGGAAGGACAGGGAGACTTCGGAAAGGACGTGGCAGGTATAGGCTCCGTGAATGCGTTATACGGCAGTCAGCGCACTGATCTCTATGCCAATGCGTCTTATCGCCATCAGAATGGTAATGAGGAGTATCTGACGCTACATATGACGAACCGCTTTGACGACAGGAACCGGCTGCTGACCTATTTCACTCAGCAGTATCTTGACCATCCCTCTGGTATGTCGCGAAAAGTTATGGGCAGAGCACGCTACTTCCACACCTTCAATGACCAGGGTACAGAACTGCTCGTCGTGGGCGGCTATCAGTATAATAGTGATCCAGTCTTATCCAACAAGTTGCCATTGTATCTTGCTGAGCTGAATACGCCTTTGTTTTCTGAGCACCTGTCCATGATGCTGGGTGTTGAGGGTGATTTCCTGATGACCAGAGAAAAGGATACGGACAGGAGTTGGGATGTCTTCAATAATGATATCTATCTGCAGTTCACCTACTCCTTGCCCAAATGGAAGTTGACAGTTGGCAACCGTGTGATGTTCTATAACTATAACCTGAAGGAAGGCGGAATCAGCCAAAAGCATTCTGACACCCGCAACAACACGAACGCCTGCATCGTCTTTGTGCCTGACAACCGCAATCAGCTCCAGTTGGGCTATTATCGCAAATACTATAATCCTTCCTACTTGGTACTTTTTATGGATGCCAGCACGCTTTATGATGAAGAATGGATGAAGGCCGAGGGCTTGCTGGAGGAATGGGATATTCATCAGGTGAAGCTGGCTTATGCCTATAGTAAGCAGAAGTTGACAGTACAGACGGAGGCCAGCTATTATGCCGTTGAAGACGAAGAGAATTTTACGGAACTGGATGTCTCTGCTTATTGGAAAACAAAAGGACTGACTCTGACGGGTGGCTCTAATCTCTATATAGCCCGTAGTGGTACCTCTGCTTCACTAAGATTTGCTCCGACAGTCTATCTTCCTTGCGACTGGCAGATTGGGATGCAGGTGGTATATTATACCAAGAAGTCACCAACACGTGAGCTGTATGGTACGCCAGTCTATGGCTGCCTGTCCGTGAACAAACCATTTGGAAAGAGATGGACTCTGGGCGTTGACTGGCATGATATGTTTGACGCATTCTGTAGTGAGACAATGGTAAACCGACATGCCGCAAACGTCAAGTTGCAGTATAGATTCTAATCAATCAAATCGTATGAGGATGAAGATGAAAATGCTTATGGCCATCTCGCTCTGCCTGCTATGCTCTACGACTGCTGTGGCGCAGCAACAGTTGCAGCAGATGGTTTATGTTGGACCAGACAAAAAGAACCAGAAGGTAATCGACAGGTACAACCGCTGCCATTTCCGTGTCACGCTGGGACAGACTCTTTACCGTAGAAAATCGAAAGACTTTACTGCCATCTTCGGTGTCAAAGACAATTCGCTGATGTCCAACGACGACATCGAGATTAACTTCCTGAAGGAATGGGTCGACAATCCCGTCTATAACGACAAGGAAGACCGCGTGTATTTCGTGCAAATCAAGAACAAGACCTCCGACACCATTTATATCGACCGAAGCCGTTGTTTCAGAATGGACAGCGATGGTAGCCGATACTGTTACTACGACTCCACCAAATGTGCAGATCCGCTTTCCACGAAAAGAATGATAGCCATTCCGCCTCATGCCAAGCGCAATCTGACGGATTATCGCTGGGTGAAGCGCGAAGGGAGCAATTATGCCGAAATCCTCGAGTACCCCGAGGAGTTCCTGTGGAATCTGGATGCTGCAGGAATGTATGAAGGCTTTGTATGTTATGACGAAGTCAAAACCTTTACAGAAAACAATTCGCCCTACTACCGCTCGTTCCTCATCACTTACTCCAAACAGGCAGATTTTGCCACCTATTCCCTTGCCACGATTAATTGCTATATACGCGAAATCATCGGATGGCGCTACTCCGAGTCGATAAAAGAAAACGTCAGAATCGTCGCCGAGTCACGTCTGACAGGAGAAGACAAATACTGCATCACCAGTTGGATGCCCCTGTATTAGGTGTAGTTGTTATGTGAAATAGGTACCGAACCTGGCGTTTCAGTCCGTGAGGATAGAGACGATTTTTTTAAAGGAACTAATATGTCACACTGACCCTGACATACATAAATGATGATTCTATTTTACTTATTGTCGTTTATTATTGCTACATTTGCACACAATAAGCAACATTATCGCTGAAACAAGATGCCCAAATTCAAACATATCCGTGAGAAAAGGTTCTTTGCATCCCATCCTCTATATGATGTGATGAATAACATCTGCAATCCTACAGGTGAAAGTTGTGGTGTAGAAGCTACATATAATGGACAGAAATTCAAGTTAGACTCAACTATTGACACCTACTTTGATGAGACTGGTAAGCCAGAACGTGAGGTAATGGTAACAGATCTTAATCAACCTGAAGAAAAATGGACAGTCTACAAAAAGAATGCTGAAGAACTTGCCAATATACTCCACGAGGAAATCGACCTTGACAATCAACCCGTTATCAAACGAACACTCCAAGACGGCAAACTTTCATGGCTGGAAAAGAACTATTATAACGAGCGAGGCGAGATAATCCTTATGGAGCAAGCATTCTATGGTGATGGACTATTTGATGAGTTTTCAGACACGCCCCATTATACCCTAATGTCGGAATTCACTTACGAATACGATGAACATGGCAATTGGATTGTTCAGTATATGTGCGCCAAGGATGAAATGGGGCCAGACGAATTGTTTATCAGGGAGATTGAGTATCAAACGGAGTAACATGTCCGTTATGTCAAGGACCTGTCACCTGACATATCAGTTGTTCCTCGCTAAACTCCATTTGCTATTACCCAATTTTGATAACCCATTTACCTTCCTTGCGTCCATCTTGACGTTCGATATTGATGCCAAGTTTCCTAATTGCTGTAAACTCTCGTTGGATAGTCTTATCGGACACCTTAAGCTTTCTGGACATTTCTGTTAAAGTCGCCTCTGGCGATGTGTATATCAGTTCAAGTATAACTATCTGTCTTTCAGATAGTTCTTTTAGGACATCTTTCTGGACATCTTTTAGGATATCCTTCAGGACATCGGGGATATTCTTGTCTACTTCCTGAGAACTATCTGGTGTTTTTTCTCTTGTTGCTATGTCAGCAATGATATTGCCTGCACCTTCATGACAGGGGATGGTAATGCGGAAGAAGGTGCGTTCTTCATCTGTAACGACACTGGCGCGAGGCGAGCCATTGGCCTTCAGTACATTCTGGATGGTAGGAATACCCGTGCTTCGTCCTTCGGTCAGTTCCAGTTCCTTTAAGTATTCACCCAAACGACGGTTACGGTACCGCTTAGAAATAAGCAACTCACCACGATTGATATCTGCTGCAGGGATGCTACGATCTGGGCCGCCCACATTTTGTATGGTAATACCTTTCGGTTCTACCGTTATCACTACAGGCTCCCATTCCCGATAATCGCGATGATAAAGCGAGTTCGTAATACTCTCTTCTAATGCTTGGTATGGATAGGTATAGAACTTGATACTGTGGTTGTCGTTCTTTGGTTTGATGATGGTCTGCATCACCACCATGCGATTCAGATACTCCAGCGTCCGCTCGATAATCTGTGTGACGGAGCCTGTAATAATAGGAGCTTCGTAGATATTGTTAGGGTTTACCAACCGACCTTCAGGGAAGAAAACAACCTCCACCTGTGTCCGCTTGAAGAACTTGCTGGGATTCTCGCAGAACATCATAGCAGCCACATTCCTCAGCATACGATTCTCTGATGGCCCAACATACAAGTCCATCTGTTCCAAAATTTCGCTCAACGGTCGTTCATATAGTTCGTTAGCAAGTTTACTACCCACCTTTACCAGATACTCGCGGAGCAACAGCGTAGAAATGTCCTCTAACTTGATGTCTGGATTACCTCGTTCGTCAAATGGTACACGGCAGGCCAACTCACGCAGTTCATCCAGCACCTCACCCTTAGCAATGATGCTGCTCGTCCCGCTACGAATATAGAAGTACTCCTTACTGCCGCTCTTTGCTGTTACGTTCTCTGGTACGGAGTATGGTCTGTTGATGCCAGCAGGACACCATATCACCAGTACTTGCTTGCCATCCACCTCTTCAACGCTCGTTCTGGGCATGTAGTAAGGTGACATCTTGTTGTTATAGCCCACCATTTCCTGAAGAATACCGTCAATCTTCTCAACGGGTACACCCTCCACGGGTCGGATAGCCATACCGGTTTTGTCATCACTATCCACACCTACAAGGATGTAACCACCCCCAAGATCATCGAAGTCATTGGCGAAAGCGCAAACACTATGGTATATGCTTGCCGGATTCCAACCCTTCTTGAACTCAATCCTGTTGGACTCGATCTTCTGCTTATTCAGCAGATCTTCTATGTTTATTGCTAGTGCCATACATTATTTCGTTTGCAAAGTTAATGAATTATTTCGAAATGATTACAAGAAATGATCCTGTAATTCTTGTGCGATTTTTGTTAAAAAAGATAAAGGGAGCAATAAATAGATGCAGAAGCGAGGCTGGGTAGGAATGCGTGCCTATCACGACCAGGCACTCATTGACGAGTTCCAACGGCGAGGCATTGATGTCTCGTCAGTCAATGATGGTAAGGCAATCTCCTTCGCCCATCCAGTCAGATACGGCATGCAAGGTAACAAACTCGTCATCGTCAGCTGACACCTTATATATTATTAGCACTCCGTTCCTGCAGTCTGCTCTTTGCAAGGACGGAGTGCAATTCTGTTATTGTCGTCCGCTTTTTTAATTACAGCATGAATAATCATTTGGCCCCATTGCTCTGTATCTGACATTGAATGTTCCCAAACAAAGACATTCGTTACAACGATTTCAAGTGTATAATGGCGGGCATTGATTAAAAAATTAACGTAATTAGGACAAACACCTTTTGGGTGACCAATGAAAACGTGATCTTCAACTGTAAGTACACGAAGGTCCTCATCATTCATTGATTCTGGATTATCGTATTCAAACAAGAGCCTGTCACCTTCTTTTAGTTTGATGGCACGCTGATATTCCGGAGTTTCTATTTCTTCAGGTTGAAACAAGAGATGGAACCTTTCAAGAATACTAGAATCATCTTCCACCCATCCACCTTCAATGCATCGCATTTTATTGCCACCTGTGCTTAGCCAGTCAAGCACTTTCCGCAGCAACCAAAACATAATTAGCAAACAAACGAGCAATCCTAACATACGATGAACAAGTGTTATATTTATTGTGCAAATATACCTATTATTTCGGATATTACCAAATTTTAAAAAGAGAAATAGGCTTTGGGGAACAGTCCCTTGATTTATTCTTCTGCAGCCATTAATACTCCGTTATCTTTCTCTTTAATCTCATGAGATTTCTGAACAGAATGATCCTGTAAGTATATATGATTTAGGGTAAAGATGATAGATTCTATTGTCTGTTCACGAGCGGCTGGTACTAACTCACACTCCCACACGGTAATACAGTGCCATCCCATTTTGGCTAGTTTCCGCTGCTCCTCCTTATCACGTTCTTTGTTCCTGCGAATCTTTGTCACCCAAAAATCACGATTGGTTCTAGGAATTCTACAACACTTTGTACTTTCCATCTTGTCAAGTTCAACATAATGTCCATGCCAAAAGCACCCATTCACAAAGATGCACGTTCTGTATTTTCGCAATACAAGATCAGGATGTCCTGGTAGTCGTTTGTGGTTTAATCTATATCTGAATCCTTTTTTCCATAGTCCTTTGCGCACAATCATCTCTGGCTTTGTGTCTTTTGACTTGACAAATGCCATATTATTATGATGAGAGTTCTTTTTCATAATTAATAAGGAACGGAATTTGTTTTAATAAGCTCCTTAATGTCAATAAACTCCAAATCAGGATTATTACGAAATGTATTTGCGATAATGTTTAACCATGATTGGAAGAGATGTTTGGGATCATATGGAAAATCCCAATACTCCTTGATATCCATAAGAAGGTCATTATCAGGGTGGGCAAGAAGGGCTTTTATTTGTTGCTGTCTTTCCAGAAGTCTTTGCACTACCTGAGGATATGGTTTCTTAAGAAGTTTGCCATTGAGAATTGTCATTTTTCCTCCTGCAGAAAAAGAGTCGCGCATATTATGGCATATTACTGAGTAGTGATTACATAACCACAAGGCGACTTCTTTGTAACCGATAGAAGAATTTCTTGAAAAAACCAAAGGGAATAGTATATAGGTTCTTGTTGTTAAATCCTCTTTGATGGTAGTTGGTAAATCACTGAAGATAGATAAGTTCACATTTGCAGTTTCTCCCATCCACCATGGCATTTCAACTTTGTGTTCTTCTTTGGCTTTCTGGATATAATATTTCCTAACACAGGATATCTTCTCGTTTTCTTCCATCAGACGAAAAGTGTCATAATCCGTTTTCATCTTACGGAAGATGTTTTCTTCGTCATTTAGCATCATGTCTATAAGATAACGTGGCGAGTGAGTAACCGCAATACCTTTAAGACATTCTTGATATGGCCTGCATTTGAAAGAAGGCGGAGTGCTACCTAAACTTCCAAAAAGCATGTATATCCTCTCAACATCCTCGCTCCTTGTAGATTCGACAATACTACTTCCTGTTGAAGTCCATTTGTCCTTATTTGTTGACTTAACCTCAACCCCATACATGCTAGTTGTCATTATATCAGGAAAGGTGTGTCCTGCGACTAAGGATATGTCAGACTCTCGAAAAGGAGTTGAATGACATACTTCTTTAAGTATCCGCTCGGTAACTTTCTCTAATTCCGAAGGAGAGCAGTCTCGAAATAGAGCAGGGTTCCTTCTAGACTTTTCATTAAAACAGGCTTCAGTCTTACACATGAAGTCGGCAAAAGCTCTATTGGCTTCGTCTATACTTCTGTTATGAATAGCAATGATGTTTTCGTCTCTATTAATCATCTTCAAAATATTTAGGCCATAGTTCTTGTAATCTCATAGCAATATGATATGCTAAAACAGGGGGTACAGCATTACCGATAATCTTGTATGCTCCAGAAGAACTGACATGATAACCATTGCCAGAAGTCTTCTTGATAACAAATCGGTAATCTGGTGGGAATGTCTGTATCAAAGCACACTCTCTTGGTGTCAATCTTCTTTCTTTTAATCCTGCCTTTAATTCATCTGAATGTTTTCCGCCATGTTCAGCAGAGAGTCGACGGAACTCAATATTTCCATGATGCTCAGAACGAATAGTTGGGCCAAGTCCATCAAGTTTTATCTCTATTTGTCCTTGGCTGCCATTAGAAAGGAACTTCGCTTTTGAGTAAACCCTTTGTGACTCGTCAAGCGAGTTTTCTGGTTCATCCAAATCTTTCAAAACGTCATATGTCGTAACTTTAGGAAGCAGACTTTCGTCCTTAATGGTTCCTGCGTGTGTTGGTTTAGGATATGGATTATACTCGTCTGGCACAATATCAGATTCCAATGCCTTAAGAGCCTCAGCTTTCAATGCATCTCGTCTAATGCCAATAAATATAACACGCTCTCTTGATTCTGGAACTCCATAGTTGCCTGCATGAAGAACTTGAGGGGATAAAACTATATAACCGTTTCCATCCGCACTTGCAAAGTCCTGTTGGATGATATTCTTCACGTCACCAAGATTAACAAGTCCTTTTACGTTCTCGGCAATAAATACTTTCGGGTGTACAATATCAATTACTTGTTTCATCCAGAAATATAGCTTACCTCGACTTTCCTCTGTTGGTTTGTTCTCTGCACGTTTCTTTCCCCAATCATCCTTTTGTGAGTTAAAACCTTGTCGCTTTCCAGCTACGCTAAAGTCTTGACAGGGGAAACCTCCTGTTACGACATCAATATCCTTGGGAAAAATATCTGCACCTTGATGATGCATCTTTACCAATTCCACGATGCTAGCGTTATGGTACACGTTCTCGCTATAACCAAAGCGACTCATATACTCAATCCAAGCCTTTTCTGCCTCAGGTAATATATCATTGGCAAAGACAGTTTGGAACTGCGTTTTCTTTAAGAATACCCAGTTTTCATCATTCATCTGATGATCAATGTAAGGACTGTCTGAAGCAAATGATTTCTTATTGGCAATAAAGTGACCTTCGAATCCCAAATCCATGCCACCACATCCAGAGAACAAAGAAAGAAGCTTGAACTTTTTTTCTTTATGCAAAGGCTCATCATCAAAGGGAATAGGTATTGTCGATTCTTCGACTTTGTCTATTTGTTCATCAACACCAAAAGAGTTTAGTCCTTTATCATTAAACAGAGTATCGCTCATATTTGTTTCCTGACACGAAAAACCCCTTGCACCTTTGAAAGAAAAGCGCAAGGGACTGTCGTGCCCAAAAGAAGCGACTGGAAACGCTGCAAGAAAAGCATAACAAGTCCCTCACGCTGTTCCGTGCGAGTACATTGCGTCTTTTCTGCTTCCTGCGTTAGTTAGATTTCCAGTTCTCTTTTGTCAGAAGCGAAATGATGCTCGTCAGTATGGTTTAGTCAGTTTCTCTTTACTGTCTTCTTATTCTATTTGTTCTGACAAGCACCCCAAAGTCAGATGGATTATACTATGTTGATAACTACATACAAAAAACGTGGTGCTTAACATCTGCCTGTTCGACAATCTGGCCTACCACAGCCATAGAGATAAACAGACAGAGTAAACACCAACGCTGGAGTATATAGAAACACCGTAAAGTGTGCCTGAGGCATGAAGCCTCGCAGCACACTACGGAGATGCTAATACACACCCCGTGGAGTCACCTCTACAATGTTTTTGATCTCTTGTCGATGTGGTAGTTCGATTGTCCAAAAACAAAGCGTCAGTAACGCCTTCTAATATGTAGTGCTCCACCCAGCAGCTCCGCACATCTCAATGTGTTTCTCAGCCACGTTGGGCAGATAGCAGGTGCAAATTTACAAAAAGAATCCGAAAAATAAAAGAAAATGAGGAAAAACTACTCTTCTAATTTCTTCTTTAGCGTAATTATATAGGAGATAAAAAGCAATTCTTCGGTTTTGGTATATAGTGACAAGTCTCTGGTTCTCTGTGCGTTGCATTGAATATATAGATTAAGCAGATTTGAACCTGCTTAATCTATAAAGGTGGACATGTCCTTGCGAATACTAGGGTTGGTCAGTATGTAAACGTAGCCAGGTTCTTTGTTGCTCATATAACTTGTATGCTTATTATTATGGTGCAAATATACAAAAACTTTTGGGATTATCACCCTTTTATCTCGAAAGAATGGAAATCTATAAATCAAGGCTTTCTTCTTTTAGTAAGAAGTCGAAAAGACCTATTGTTAGTATGCCCTCTTCATTGCGACGTGGCATGATGTGGTCTTTCACAATGATAATCTTCTTGAAAGAATCATTGATGTTCATCAGAGAGCGAGATTCCTGTATCTCTTTCTCCCTGTTAGGAATGGACAAAGCCGACTGTACGTAATACTTCTTACTGCCTAGGCTTGCAATAAAGTCCACCTCTAGTTGGGTACGAGACCATTTCCCATCTTTGTCTGGCTTTCTAATTTCCAACATCCCAACGTCCACGCTATAACCACGTGTAATTAGCTCATTGTAAATGATGTTCTCCATAATATGCGTTTCCTCTTGTTGGCGCATGTCAAGAATGGCATTTCTTAGACCTATATCAGAGAAATAGTATTTGGAGAGTGTATTGATGTATTTTTTACCTTTTATATCATAACGTATAGCTTTGCTCAGCAGGAACGATTCAGAAAGAAAGGTGAGATAATTAGAAATAGTTTTGTTGGTGATGTTGACATTCTTGACACTTTTGAAAGTGTTTGAAAGTTTTGTCGGATTACATGAGGATCCAATGGACGAAGCCAATATAAGCACCAATTCACGCATCTCATTCTCATTTTGAATTTTGTGCCTCTCAATGATGTCTGCTAAATAAACAGTCTCAAATAAGTTCTTTAGGTAGTTGATTTTCTTTTGCTCAGTGTCAAAAGATTGAATGAGAGGTAAACCGCCATAAGTATAATATTCACGCCATGCTTCTTGCTTCTCCCCACCTTTAGCAGAATAAAACTCAGCAAAGGATAGTGGATTCACGTGTATCGTCTCTCCACGACCACGAAATTCCGTAGGAATGTCTGATGATAGGAAATGGGAGTTACTGCCAGTCACGTAAGTGTCGGCATTATCGATATGACGGAAACTATTCAATACATCAACGAACTCATCCATCAGCTGCACCTCATCAATGATGATGTAATACAGTTCTTTGTCCTTGATTCTGTCATGAACATAGTGGAGCATAGTGTCTGGATTTCTCAGTTCCTTGTTCATGCGGTCTTCAAGGTCAATGCGGATGATATGGTCATCAGCCACCCCATTATCTAATAAGTAGTGGTAGAACAGAACATTCAGCAGATATGACTTGCCACATCTGCGGATTCCTGTTATCACTTTGATAAAGCCATTCTGACGGCTTTCTATCAACTGCCTTAGATACCTGTCTCTTTTTATCTCTATCATGTCATTCCTAATTTTTGTCAACATTGACACTTTTTAGTCGTGCAAAGATAGTTCTTTTTATTATAATGTGCAAGGTTTACATTAAAAATCTGTCAACTTTGTCATTTTTTTCAACGTAAGAGTATTCGTTTCTAAAAATCACGAGGGACAGGTCAACTGATACAACTCCTTAGCGTGAATCAAAGTTCCCTCCGTCACCTTTGATGAATTCTTCGGTGATCAGCTTTGCCTTTTTTTTCGTTTTTTACTCTTCTTCTATCAAGTTTTCGAAACGGGCCTTAGCAATCTCCAGGGACTTCTGAATCTGGCGTTGCAGCACCTCACGAGGAGGTAACTCTGTCATATATTGAGCTACCTTGATGCCGGCTTTGTCAAGTTGTAGCATTTCAATTTCCATCCTCGCCCGCCTTGTATAATTGTGCCTATCGCCACAGGGGCTCGTTCTCCCACCCACGGGGAAAGCCCATTGCTACGGTATCAATGGCCGGGTAGTCGGCAAGAAGTGAATCAATCTTGGCCTTCATATCGTTGTTCGGCGAAATGATGTTTAGGAAATACTTGATAATGCAAAGGTCAAAGTAGATGCGGAGTGTATCAGTGGGCAGAGTTATCCAGCTGCCAGCCATTCGATTTGGAAGCATTGGACGTATGGTGTTTTGCTTGTTCCACACACGGGCATGATGGCAACATGAGTTGCGGGTTAGAGTAACAATGGTAAGCCACGACTCAAAAGGTGCCACCTGCAAGCCAAATCTACGAGCAATGCTTTTCTTGATTCGGGCAACCTTGATGTTACTGAATATATTGGTGATAACTCCGAAGGGAAGCACTTCTGCCAATATCCAGGCTGGAGGGTACGCATCAGAATAGGTCTGTTTGAAATGAACAATGAAATCTTCGCGTGAGCGATGAAGTTCGGCATCAATCAAGTCCATTGTACGACAGAACTTCCCTGCATCAATGAAATTGCTGCAATCAGTCATCCAGAACGGATTACCCGTCATGGCACTGCCGATATTGACGATTGCGCTTCGCACAGCAACCTCAATCTTTTCTATCTCATTGAAGATAAGCAGTCGAAGTTTCTTGTCGAAACGATAGAGCATCATCACTTGACTAAACGTTGCGCTCGGTTTATAGCGATGTTGCTCCTTCGGCATCTGTAGCAAAGGATACATATAGGCTGACAGGCGGTAATAGCCAATATATTCGAGATAACTCTCAGCCTTGGAAGTATCTGTAACTGTCAAACCTCTTGACTGCAAGAGACAGACAAGATCGTGCGCACTGGTGTAAGGCTTCTGGAATGGGATTCTGTTACTCATTGTATAAAAATAAAACGACCCGCACATTTGAGCATCGTTGAGAGGCTTGGCGGGTTCTGGTGGTGCAAAGATACTGCTTTTATTTGGAATAACCAAACTTTTTTGAAGAAAAAGAATAAAGTTAGCCTAAGAAATCGTCATTTTACATTAAAGTGCCATTCTTTTCCCTGCCTTTTTGAATCAATTTGCACCAAGGATTATCTGTCTGGCGACACATAAACATTAGATAATCCGTTCACACTCGACAAAGCAAAAGTAAATCTGGAACAATTTGGTCATCAGATGTTTCTTACTGCCAAATAGACAATATGAGACATTACGCTGGTGCTGCCATATTCCACGTAAGCGCTTCTGGGCAGTCTGTTTCAAAAGCTCTGATGCAAAGCGGTTATATAAATAAAAAAAATCAAAGTACATTTTTTTATATTGCTTACATCCTACCTACATGCCTACATGTTTACGTTGTATGTCTTTGTAATTCAATAATATAACAAAAAGTTATCATACACAAAGCCTACACTCAGCCTACATAAACCTACATGATTTTTGGAAAAATAGCGATAGGAATAGGATGAGATAGCTGTGCTCGGCAAAAATTCTCTAGAGAATTTTGCCGTTATTAGCTGTACACAGCGCTGGCTTAGCTGTACTCAACGCTGGCTTAGCTGTACTCAACGCTGGCTTAGTTGTACAATTATGGTGGTTTGTATGTAGGCTTAATGTTGGCATTGTGTAGGTTATATGTAGGCTAAAATTTCGATAATACTCTATATTACAATGAGATATGGTAGAATTATGTAGGCATGTATGCTATATAGAAAATCTTCTTCAAAATTTCTGCAAAAATGCTTTGGCTATTTGCAGAATATTTCGTAAATTTGTAGTCTGAAAAGTTTAGGAAAGAACATAAACCTTGAGATACGATATGAATATTACATTACTGAAGAAATCGGGAACGAAGGAAGTGATTAATCACCTGACGCTGGACGGGCTGGTGGCTGCCATCAAAGAGGGTGAGGTACAGACCGCTGTGAAGAAATTCAGAGAGGTGTACCATCTGATGAAGGTAGAGCGACTGGACGACGGACAGGTTACAACGAATTGGGAGGGTGGCATCCGCATGCCCAGGATATGCTTTGCCGCTGATTACCAGAAAAGGAAAGAACAGTGGCTGATGAAGCACTATAACGGGTTGGTAGTGCTGGAGGTGAACAATCTGCCGACGTATGAGAAAGCGGTGGAAATCAGGGGCTTGGCAAAAAAACTGCCAGAGACGCTGATGTGTTTTCTGGGGGCATCGGGTAGGAGTGTGAAGATAGTCTGCCGAGGAGAGTTGTATGGTGGCGGACTGCCTGAGGATGAGGCTGCGATGCGCCAGTTCCACCTTAATATATATAACACGGCACGCAGGGCCTATCAGAACCAGTTTGGCTTCGACATCCCATTCCTGGAGCCACGACTGGACCGAACGGTGTATATGAGTGCTGACCCTGAGATGGGGTATCAGGCGGATGCCCGTCCGTTCTATGCCGATACAGAGCGTCACGAGTTGCCTCAGCCTGTGGAGATCAGTCACGAGGAGGATCGATTGATGCCTGGACGAACGTTGACGCGAACCTACCAATTGAACTGGACATTCATCGTGGAGACGGTGCTGGGACGCTATTTCGACCTGCCCGACGAGGAGAAGGAGGCGACGCTGCTGATGCGGATAGCCTCGATGTGCTTGGAACAGGGCATTCCATTGGCTCATGCACAAGGGCTGACGCTGGAGCATCCTGTGCTGAATCGTGACAGGCTGTTGGTAGAGAAAATCTTCCAGACGGTATATAGCGTGGCTGAGCAGGAGGATTATCGCAAGAAACGAAAGATACGCCCGCTGAAGAGTGTGCCGGAAGATACGATACAGGCCATGAAGACGGAGATATTCCTGGAGTCGAACTTTGAGATGCGTAAGAATCTGCTGACCGGTGTGGCGGAGTATCGTGAGAAGTTCTCTGACGACCAACGTTTCAAGCCGCTGACAGAGGCTGTACGTAACGATATGACGCTGAAGGCCACCGAGTTAGGATTGAAGTCGTGGGATAGGGACGTGAACCGATTTATCGACTCGACACGCATCCAGCAGTATGATCCTGTGAATGCGTGGCTCGACAAGTTGCCTGCGTGGGACGGACAAGACCGCATCAAGGAACTGGCAGCACGCGTGCCCACCAATCAGCCGCATTGGGAGAAGTATCTGCGCTGCTGGCTGGTGGGAATGGTCGCCCAGTGGCGTGAGAGTGATAAACAGCTGACTGGCAATGCGTTGACGCCACTGCTGATAGGTCGTCAGGGTTGTGGCAAGACGCGCTTCTGCAAGATTCTGTTGCCTCCAGCGTTGCGCGACTACTACAATGACAAGCTGAACTTCAAGAACGAATTTGACCTGAATATTGCGCTGACATCGTTTGCCCTCATCAACATCGATGAGTTCGACAAGACCACCAACTCGCAGCAGATTGTGCTGAAATACCTGCTGTCGTCGAGTGACGTCAAGTTCCGTCCACCCTACGGCAAGACCATCCAGTTCTATCGCCGCTATACGTCGTTCATCGGCACCACCAACCAGCCGAAACCCCTCGTTGACCCCACGGGAAGCCGCCGCTTCGTCTGTGTGGGTGTGACAGGAAACATCAATTTCGAGGACAATCTGGAGCATGAACAGCTCTTCGCCCAAGCACTCTACCTCTTTAATAACAAGGAACGCTTCTGGCTGAACGACAAAGAGATACAAACGCTGATAGAAGAGAACGAGCCCTTCCAGCGGTTGAACGACCTGGTGGAGATGATAGGGGAGACCTTCCGCCGGCCAAAGGACAACGAACATGCCAGATGGTGGAGCTTGGGCGACATCAGTCAGCTCCTCGCCTCACGCTATCCTAACTTCGATACTGACACCACTTTCCAGAAGATTGGCAATGCCCTGAACGATGTCCAGTTCAACTTCAAGAGCAAGCGCAAAACCAAGCACATGGAATACTGGCTGATAGAAAAATGAAGAAAGGCTCACGGGAATTAACCTGTGAGCCTTTATCATGAATAGAAGTGTTCTGTATTACTTAACCTCCTCGAAGTCAGCATCCTGGATGTTGTCATCCTTAGGAGCACCCTGCTGCTGTCCGCCAGCCTGCTGACCGCCATTAAACTGGTCGGCACCTGGCTGTGCACCCTGAGCGCCCTGGTACATCTGCTGTGAAGCAGTCTGCCAAGCGGTGTTGAGGGCTGCGATGGCAGTGTCGATAGCGGCGACGTCGCCAGCCTTGTGGGCATCCTTCAGCTGCTGGAGGGCATTCTCGATGGCGGGCTTGTGCTCTGCAGGAATCTTGTCGCCGATCTCCTTCAGCTGGTTCTCAGTCTGGAAGATCATAGAGTCTGCCTGGTTGAGCTTGTCAACGCGCTCACGCTCCTTCTTATCGTTCTCGGCATTCTGCTCAGCCTCGGCCTTCATGCGGTTGATCTCGTCCTGTGACAGACCAGAAGAGGCCTCGATGCGGATGGCCTGCTCCTTACCTGTAGCCTTATCCTTGGCAGAAACCTTCAGGATACCGTTGGCATCGATATCGAAGGTTACCTCAATCTGAGGAACACCACGACGGGCGGGAGCGATGCCTGTGAGGTTGAACTGACCGATAGACTTGTTCTGTGAAGCCATAGGACGCTCACCCTGCAGGACGTGGATGGTTACCTCTGTCTGATTGTCAGCAGCGGTAGAGAAGGTCTCGCTCTTCTTGCAAGGAATGGTTGTGTTGGCCTCGATGAGCTTGGTCATGACACCACCCATGGTCTCGATACCCAGTGTCAGAGGAGTAACGTCGAGCAGTACGATGTCGCCTACGCCGCCTTCCTTGTTCAGGATAGCACCCTGAATTGAAGCACCTACAGCAACAACCTCGTCAGGATTTACACCCTTTGAAGGTTCCTTGCCAAAGTAGTTCTTAACCAGAGTCTGAACAGCAGGGATACGGCTTGAACCACCTACCAGGATGACCTCGTCGATATCAGAGGTGTTCAGCTTAGCGTCAGCCATAGCCTTCTGACAAGGAGCCAGACAAGCCTGGATGAGGTCGTGAGCCAGCTGCTCGAACTTAGCACGTGTCAGCGTCTTCACCAAGTGCTTGGGAACGCCGCCTACAGGCATGATGTAAGGCAGGTTAATCTCGGTAGAGGTGCTTGAAGACAGCTCGATCTTGGCCTTCTCGGCAGCCTCCTTCAGACGCTGCATAGCCATAGGATCGCTCTTCAGGTCGGCACCCTCGTCGTTCTTGAACTCCTGAACGAGCCAGTCGATGATAACCTGATCGAAGTCATCACCACCCAGGTGGGTATCACCATTGGTAGAGAGTACCTCGAACACACCACCGCCGAACTCGAGGATAGAGATATCGAACGTACCACCACCGAGGTCGAAGACGGCAATCTTCATATCCTTGTTGGCCTTGTCAACACCATATGCCAAAGCGGCAGCTGTAGGCTCGTTGACGATACGCTTCACCTCGAGACCAGCAATCTGACCAGCCTCCTTGGTAGCCTGACGCTGTGAGTCAGAGAAGTAGGCAGGAACGGTGATCACAGCCTCTGTGACCTCCTGTCCGAGGTAGTCCTCGGCGGTCTTCTTCATCTTCTGCAGCACCATGGCGCTGATCTCCTGCGGAGTGTACTTGCGGCCATTGATGTCTACACGGGGATAGCCACCCTCATTCACTACTGAATAAGGTACGCGAGAAATCTCTTTCTCTGTCTGCTGCCAGTTCTCACCCATGAAACGCTTGATAGAGTAAACGGTGTTCTTGGGGTTGGTGATAGCCTGACGCTTGGCAGGGTCACCGATCTTACGCTCACCATTTTCCACGAAACCAACGACAGAAGGTGTTGTACGCTTGCCTTCGCTGTTGGCGATTACTACTGGCTCGTTACCCTCGAATACGGCAACGCAGCTGTTGGTAGTTCCTAAGTCAATTCCAATAATCTTTCCCATAATAGTATATTTTTTAATTGTTAATATGCATGATTTGTCAGTAGGGAGATAGCAAAGCGTATGCCAAAACAAATTTTTTTCAATATTATGGTGACATTTTGGCACAAGTATCAAATATTTTTCCTATCTTTGCACCATTAATCGTAGAACTATAGGTACGTGATCATGAAAAAATTACTATTGATAGCTGGAATGGCTTTTGTCATGTCGACAGTAATGGCACAAGACAATCCTTATATTGTAAAGACGAAAGGCGTAAAGAGGGAAGCAGCGGAAAGATCTCACCAGGACACTGACGAGACGGAGCCTACTGACTTCATGGGCAAGAACTTCCGTTACTACAGCATGTGCGACTGGAAGGTGGGCATGCGCTTCATGGTGGTTCCTGAGAAGTTTGACCTGTTGGTCAATACGTTCTATGACGCCGCTACGAAGAAAGAGGTGGGCAATGGCTCGCTGCGCCATTATATTATGGTATATAAGGGCCATGAGATGCTGCCAAATGGTCGCGTGCACATCAATTTCACTTGTGAAGACAATGGCAAGGACTATTACTTCGTACAGCCTTGGGGAACGTTTGAGGACTATTGCTATACGAAGTCTGGCGTGCCAACGCTGGCCTATCTGGGTGACGTCGACAAGGCTCGTGAGTTGCTGATGAACCAGCCGCTGCTGACACGTACGCAGAATTTCCGTGTGGATACGGAATATGACGGTGATGGCTATCGCGATGTCGTCGTCGACAAGAACATGCTGGTGACTGTCAAGGCTATCGGTGTAGGTACCCGTTCCTACCCAGTCAAGATTATCGTGGAAGACGAGAACGGCAACCAGTTCTACCAGAACGTAGCGATGTCGATGACCAATAGCGGTCTGCGCGAGGAGGGCTTCTCCTATGACGTGGATACATACAGCTTTGCGGGCTCTTTCGAGTTCCTGGGTGCCAATATGACAGTATCGTCAAATATCCGCGAATACCTGAACAAGACCGTGCATACCAAGTTTGTCACCAGCATGAGCAGTAAGGGCTCTGGTAAGGTGCGTGATGTGAAGGTGCCACGCTTTACTGGTTTCATCATCGACGAGATTACGCCTGTCAGGAATTCAAAATACTATACGCTGACCATGCGTGAGACGGATAGCCGCCGTATCTATTATAAGGACGTCGTGTTCAACGAGGACGACATTGCCGGTGGTGCCAGTGGTGCCCGTGACGACTTCTTCGGCTATCTGTTTGGCATGGGTGAAGGCGAGGCTCGCAATACCAGCAAAGAGACGCGTGCTGCCATCCGTGAGGGTCGTGTCATCAATGGCATGACCAAGGAAGAGGTAGAGCTGGCTATGGGTGAACCCTTCAAGAAGGTCTTCGATGCTGAGGGTGGCGAGATGTGGATGTATACTCGTTCGAACGATGTCATCCTCGACGTGTGGTTTGACGAGAAGGGCTATGTCACCAAAGCTAAAGCCCGTAGAGCTAACGACGAACCCGTCAATAAAAAGAACAGGGGCAAGCGTTCAGCCAAGAGTATGGCAGGTCGTGGCAGTACTAAACAGAATGGTACGCCATTGGAGCAAATAGCTTCAGGAGAGTTCTAAACAGACTCGCAATATACAGAAAAGCGCCCCGATTGTTGTCAGGGCGCTTTCTTTGTATGTTGTCGTAGGGGTGTTATGCCTTGTCGCTAATAGCTTGCATAATCTTGGCTTCCAACTCTTCGCAGAGCTCGGGGTTGTCCTTCAGCAGAGCCTTCACAGCGTCGCGTCCCTGAGCCAACTTCGACTCACCATACGAGAACCATGAGCCACTCTTCTTGATAATCTCGTGTTCTACAGCCAGGTCGACAATCTCGCCAACCTTCGAGATGCCTTCGCCGAAGGTAATCTCAAATTCTGCCTTGCGGAAGGGAGGAGCCACCTTGTTCTTCACCACCTTGACACGTACCTGGTTGCCAATGATGTTGTCCCCATCCTTGATGGCTGTCACCTTGCGGATGTCCAGACGGACAGAGGCATAGAACTTCAGAGCGTTACCACCCGTGGTGGTCTCGGGGTTGCCAAACATGACACCAATCTTCTCGCGCAGCTGGTTGATGAAGATACAGGTGGTATTGGTCTTGGCGATGGTTCCTGTCAGCTTGCGCAGTGCCTGTGACATCAGACGGGCGTGCAGACCAACGGCAGAGTCACCCATGTCGCCCTCAATCTCCTTCTTGGGAGTCAGGGCTGCGACAGAGTCGACAACCAGTATGTCGATGGCTGAAGAACGAATCAGCTGGTCGGCAATTTCCAGAGCCTGCTCACCATTGTCGGGCTGAGAGATGTAGAGGTTGTCAATGTCTACACCCAGCTTCTCAGCATAGAAGCGGTCGAAGGCGTGCTCTGCATCGATGAAGGCTGCAATGCCGCCATTCTTCTGGCATTCGGCAATGGCATGGATGGCCAATGTCGTCTTACCTGATGACTCAGGGCCATAGATCTCAATGATGCGTCCCTTGGGGTAGCCACCAACGCCCAGTGCAGCGTTCAGACCTATCGAACCAGTGGGGATGACCTCTACGTTTTCTATCTTCTCGTCGCCCATCTTCATGATGCTGCCCTTGCCGAAGTCCTTCTCAATCTTCTGCATGGCAGCCATCAGGGCTTTCATCTTCTCCTGTTGGGGAGTCAGCTGCTCTTTGTTTTCTTCTTTCTTTGCCATTGTTATGTCTTTTGAGGGGCAAGGGGCAAGGTGCAAGAGGTTAGTCTTGGCCAATATACCTTTCCCTGCCTAATTGTTATTGATTTGGTTTATTCCTTTTTTTTCTTCTAAAGATTTCTTCAATCCAGCCAATAATCGTGATATATCAGTGGCCTTTTCTTCATTCATTTTTAGTTCGTTGTCTGAAATGTAAGCAAGCATATGGGCAATTTCAATTTGACACATTGTTTCTGTCAATGAGCCGTTCGCAATCTCAAGGAAATGAATTCTTTCTTTAATGGATTTTCTACCCATTCCTTCTGCAATGTTAGATGGAATAGAAATGACTGCTCTTCTTATCTGGTCTGTCAAGCAATGTCTCTCGCCAGACGGGAATTTATTTGTAAGCGCATATATCTCTTTTACAAATATAAGCGCATGTTGATAAACCAATAGCTTCCGATAAAAAAAGTCGTTCATATGAGTTTAGTGCGTGTCGTTTCTATTCTCTTGCTCCTTGCTCCATGCTCCTTGCCCCTATTAGAGCTCGAGGTCTCCGTCATGAATCTCATGCCAGGGAAGACCTTGCTTGTTGAGCTGCTCCATGAATGGATCGGGGTCGAACTCCTCGACGTTGTGAACACCAGGCTTCTTCCACAGACCCTTGCAGAACATCATGGCGCCAATCATGGCTGGTACACCAGTGGTGTAGGAGACGCCCTGCATGCCCGTCTCCTCGTAGGCAGCACGGTGAGAGCAGTTGTTATAGACATAATAGGTGTGCTCCTTGCCATCGTTGCCAATACCACGGATGCGGCAGCCGATAGAGGTCTGGCCTTCGTAGTTCTCGCCCAGATCCTGTGGGTTAGGCAGCACGGCCTTCAGGAACTGCAGAGGAACAATCTTGACCTTTGCTACGCCACTGCCATCAGCTAGCGGAGCCTCGTACTCCACCTCGTCGATACGGCTCATGCCGATATTCTGGATCACTTCGAGGTGCTTCAGATACTGCTGACCGAAGGTCATCCAGAAGCGGGCACGCTTGATGGTGGGGTAGTTGATGACCAACGACTCAATCTCCTCATGGTGCAACAGATAGCTGTCGCGAGGACCGATGTTGGGGTAGGTGAGGTCTTTATGAATCTCCAGTGGCTCTGTCTCTACCCACTTGCCGTTCTCCCAATAGAGTCCCTTCTGGGTAATCTCGCGGATATTGATTTCTGGGTTGAAGTTGGTGGCGAAAGCCTTGTGGTGGTCGCCAGCGTTGCAGTCGACGATGTCCAAGTACTGAATTTCCTTGAAGTGGTGCTTGGCAGCGTAGGCCGTATAGATAGAGGTTACACCTGGGTCGAAGCCACAGCCGAGGATGGCTGTGAGGCCAGCCTGCTCGAAGCGCTCACGATAGGCCCACTGCCAAGAGTACTCGAAGTGAGCCTCGTCCTTGGGTTCGTAGTTGGCGGTATCGAGATAGCTGCAGCCGCATGCCAGACAAGCATCCATGATGGTCAGGTCCTGATAGGGCAGGGCCAGGTTGATGACCAGCTCGGGCTTGTAGTCGTTGAACAAAGCCTTCAGCTGCTCTACGTCGTCAGCATCCACCTGGGCAGTCTTGATGTCCAGCTTATAGCCTGCCTTATGGATGTCCTCTACGATCTTGTCGCACTTTGCCTTACGACGCGATGCTATCATAAACTCAGTAAACACGTCAGCATTTTGAGCAATCTTGAATGCTGCCACTGTTGCGACGCCACCAGCGCCAATCATTAATACTCTTGCCATTGTCTTTAGTTTTTAAGGGGCAAGGGGCAAGGGGCAAGAGATTCCCCGAAGCCTAATGCAGCCCTTGTTAATATTGTCAATTTACATCTCTCTTGCTCCTTGCTCCATGCCCCTTGCACCTGTCAGCTCTGCTGACTTAATACCCAATGCTGCCATCAGCGAGTAGCCCAAGATTTCCTGACGGAAATTGCCGTTAGTCATGGGTTGCATGGCGAAGACGGTGATGTGCTTGTCAGGGTCAGCCTTGCGTAGTGCTTCGCGTACCTTATTATATATACGGTCGCTGTCGGCAACCACCATCAGTCGTTTTACCTCAGCAGCGTTGGCTATGATTTGCAGCGAGTCGATATAGAGGTCGTCCTTGGTAACCATCTCTTCTACCTGTACACAGCTGATAAGAAACTCGCCAAGTTGTCCGCTGAAAGCCTTTCCGTCAAGGTCGGCAAACTTGCCAGGCAGGAAATTGTCCATCTGCTGATGTCCCTTGTCGTGAATCAGCACCACCTGAATCGATGTCTGAGAGCTGGTGTCTGAAGGTTGAGGCCTTAAGCCGCCATCCAGCGCAATACACTCCAGCCATTGGGCCATATCAGCCTGTGGAATACGGCGTCCAAGCATGCGCTCAAAGTTTACTATCAAGTCGAAAGCAACCTTGTCAACATACTCGGCATCGACCAGTATGACTATCTCACTCCATTTTGTGTTGTTCATACGTGCAAAGGTAATGAAAAAACTCAAAAGGAGAAAGAATAAAAATATAATTTTTTATAAATCGTTGTGACTTACACCGTAATCTCGCCACTACCATAGCAACGATGGTGATGGGCGTCGTAGACTACGCAGAACTGACCAGGTGCCACACCATGAATCGGTTGGGCAGCATGGACCATGTAGCGTCCGTCGCCAAGTGACTCTAGGGTTGCTGGCAGGAACTCTGGGGTGTGACGGATTTTCAGCGTGATGTCTGTTGGCGGCAGCTGTCCATTGATGCTGTGGAACGCCATGATGGGGAAGTCCTGCTTGTAGGCCGTCTCTGGGTCGTAGCCATGAGAGACATAGATGATGTTCTGCAGAATGTCTTTCTTGACAACAAACCAGGGGCCTCCACCCAGTCCCATGCCTTTTCGCTGTCCGATGGTGTGGAACCAGTGGCCTTTGTGCTTGCCGATGAGCTTGCCAGTTTCCAGCTCTACGACGTCGCCAGGCAATTCTCCCAGATAGCGACGCAGATAGTCGTTGTAGTTGATCTTGCCCAAGAAGCAGATGCCCTGAGAGTCTTTGCGCTTGGCATTGACCAAGTGCTCACGCTCGGCAATCTCGCGCACTTCTTCCTTCATCATGTGACCAATAGGAAAGAGCGCCTTCTCCAGTTGCCAGTCGTAGATTTGTGCCAGAAAGTCGGTCTGGTCCTTGACAGGGTCGGGGCTGGTGCAGAGCCACTTTCTAGGGGCAAGGGGCGAGGAGCAGGGGGCAAGAGATTTGTCTGAGCATAAACTATCCTCTTGCTCCTTGCCCCTTGCTCCTTGCTCCTCAATCTCCGTAGTCGCATAGTGCCCTGTGGCAATGAGGTCGTAGTCGTGACCTCGCTTCTCGTGGAAGGCGCCGAACTTGATGAGGCGGTTGCACATGACGTCAGGGTTGGGGGTCAGTCCTGCACGCACCTTATCCATCGTGTACTGCGTCACCTGATCCCAATACTCACGATGGCAGTCGATGACCTCCAACTTGCAGCCATACTTGTGACTGACGGCTGTAGCCATCTCCAAGTCCTCCTCGGAAGAGCAGTCCCACTCTTCTTCCTCCTCAGGACCTATCTTGATATAGAAACAGTCAGGATGTAAGCCCCGGTGTGCCAGCTCATAGAGCACTACGCTGGAGTCGACACCACCTGAGAGCAATACTGCGATACGCTTGTCGTTTAGATTCATGGGCTTAATAGGCTTCACGATATTTGTTTTCGTCCTTGTCGTCGAGCATCGAGAGGTACGACTGGTAACGGCTTTGGGCAATGTAGTGGTCTTCGACAGCTTTCAGCACCGCACAGCCCGGTTCATGGGTGTGGGTGCAGTCGGAAAAGCGACATTGCTTGGAGAACTCGAATATCTCTTTGAAATAGCTGGTCAACTCTTCGCGTTCCATGTCGAAGGTGCCAAAGCCCTTGATGCCTGGAGTGTCAATGAGCCACCCCTTCTGGCTATCACCGGCCTCCCCACAGTCCCCTCCAAAGGGAGGGGAAGTTTGAGCGGATTCCAGTCCCCCCCTCCCTTTGGAGGGGGCAGGGGGGAGGCTAATCATTTCAGAGAAGGTGGTGGTGTGCATACCTGTCTGGTGAGCATCGCTGATTTCTGCGGTGCGTTGGTTGGCATGGGGTATGAGGCGGTTGATGAGCGTTGACTTGCCCACACCGCTGTTGCCACTGAGCAATGTGATCTTGTCATCCAGCAGAGGACGTAGCTCTTCGATGCCTTCACCCGTCTCTGCTGAGACGATGCGACACTCATAGCCGATGGTCTCGTAGAGATTGACCATCATCTGCTGGTAGTTGCGCTCGTCATCGTTGAGCAGGTCTACCTTATTGAATATAAGGATGACGGGTACACGGTAAGCTTCGGCAGAGGCCAGAAAGCGGTCAATGAACGTGGTGCTGGTCTCTGGCTTGGCAACGGTGACGATGAGCAATGCCTGGTCAACATTGGCTGCCAGAATGTGGCTCTGCTTAGAGAGGTTGATGCTTTTGCGGATGATGTAGTTCTTGCGATCCTCAATCTCCGTAATCCAGCATTCGTCGTTAACTGTGACCCTGTCGCCTACGGCCACAGGATTCGTAGAGCGGATTCCCTTGATACGGAAATTGCCCTTTACCTTACAATCAAGGAGCTGGCCATCGTCCGTAAGGACGGTGTACCAGCTTCCGGTATTCTTAATAACGAGACCTTTCACTCTTCACTTTTCACTTTTCACTAGCGAAGCGCTTATACGGTCATGATTTCCTTGTTCTTAGCCTCCATCAGCTCGTCAAGCTTCTTGATATACTTGTCGTGCAACTTCTGCAGGTCGGCCTCGGCGTCCTTCTCCAAGTCCTCAGAGAGTCCATCCTTGATGGCTTTCTTCAGCTTTTCCTTGATGTCAGCACGAACGTTGCGCACCTCAATCTTAGCCTTCTCAGCAATCTTGTTGCACTGCTTGACGAGGTCACGACGACGCTCCTCGGTAGGCTGGGGTATACCCAGACGGATAATCTCACCATTGTTCTCAGGGGTGATGCCCACATCAGAGTCCATGATGGCCTTCTCGATGTCGCGAATCTGCTTTCTGTCCCAAGGCTTGATGGCAATGGTGCGAGCATCGGGAGTCGAGATGTTGGCTACTTGGTTCAGGGGAACTTTAGAACCATAGGATTCTACACGTACACCATCCAGAATGGCTACGTTGGCACGGCCGGCGCGTACACGGCTTAGCTCCTCTTCCAGGAACATGGCAGCCATCTGCATGCGCTCTTCGGCATCTGCTAATGTCTGTTTTACGTCAATCATATTTTTATTGTTTATGTGATATCTGCCACAAAGATACTACATAAATTCCGAGTATGCAAAGCATTTTATGAAAAAAGTTATAAAAAATTTTGTAAAGTGCCGTAAGTTTTATACCTTTGCCTACATAAACCTATGATACTATTAGCCTGAGAATGTTTGAGCAGATAAGTGAAATATCATTATGGGGTCTCCATCATTACGTACTCTGCGTAGTGGTAATTCTTGTCGTGGTGATTCTGGTTGTGGTGTCCTACAACTGGGTATACCTGAAACGTGCCAAAGAGGCCAATGCCCGTCAGAAAGAGCAAAACGCCCACCTGGCGCTGGTTTTGCAAGCTGGACGCTTACGCATCTGGAAGTATTTGCCTGCTACCCGTCATTATATCTTTCTTTCTGAAGAAGGTTCGATGGAACAGCGCTATAACCCCATTGATTTCGCTCAGTTCTTCGACCGTGACGACTTTGAACGGTTGCGTTCAACCATCTTTGACATCTCTGAAGGTAAGAAAAACAGTGCTGTCGTCACTTTGGTCAGCAATGCCAAAGATGAAGCCTTCCTGCGCCATTATGAGGTAACGGTGTCTGTTGACCGTCGCGACAGCATGGGTCGTGTTACCAGTATTCTGGGTATCCAGCATGATGTGACAGAGGAATATCGTCGTCTGGAGTCGACCAACCAGTTGCTGTTGCGCTATCAAACGGTATTCAGCTCGTCATTGATTGATATTGTCTATTACGACAATCATGGCGTGTTGCGCGACATCAATGAGCGAGCGTGCAAGGCCTTTGGTGTTACTGATAGGAACTTTGTACTCCAAAACGAATTCCTACTGAAGAACAATCCCATCTTTGCTGATGTGGACATAGAGACGATGAATAATACACAAACCTCGTCGATTGTTGATTTTAGCAATTATAACGACCCGAAGTATTATACGGACGAGTTTGGCTTGTCTGATAAGAAAATGTACTATGAGTCCACCATCAACCCCATCCGTGATGCTAATGGCAAACTGGAGGGTGTCTATATGGCTGGTCGTGATATTACGGAGATGGTGGTGTCGTTCCATCGCCAGAAGGATGGTGCCAAGCAATTGCGTAAGGTGAATGAGAGCATCCAGAACTATATCTCCAACATTAACTATGCGCTGCGTATCAGTAACATACGAATGGTAAACTACTATCCGAAGTCGTTTACGATGGAGCTGTCAGACAATATCACCAAGTCCCAGATGAGACTCTCTCAGTTGCGCTGTATTCGTCTGGCTACGCCACGCTTCCGTCGTACTGTTTCCAGTGTGCTGAACCGTATGGACCATTTGACACCTTATAATATTAATGTCAATATCGAGACAGAGATCCGTGATAAGAAAGGTCGCCAGATATGGTTGTTGTTCAATATGGTTCCCATGCTCGATGAAGAAGGTAAAGTGGAGCGTTACTATGGCATGTGTCGTGAGATGACCGATATGGTAGAGATGGAGAACCGCTTGGCTGTAGAGACTAAGAAGGCGCAGGAGACAGAGCTGCTGAAACAGTCATTCCTCTCGAACATGAGCTATGAGATTCGTACGCCGCTGAACAATGTGGTAGGCTTTGCGGGATTGTTTAATACACCTCATGATGAGGCTGATGAACCAGCCTTCGTGGAACAGATCAAGACCAATTCCAATAATATGTTGAAGCTGGTCAACGATGTGATGCTACTGTCCAGCTTGGATGCTAATATGGTGGAATACCATAAGGACTTTATCGATTTCGCACAGGTTTTTGCCAGCCATTGCCAGCTAGGATGGAGTTGTGCTGATCCACAGGTGAAAACGATTATTGACAATCCTTACGACAGTCTGGTCATTAATATTGACGAGGAACACCTAGGAAAGGTCATCGAGAAACTCTGTTGGATGTCGACATTGACCTTGAAGCATGGCTATGCCAAGGCCCGTTTCGAATATCGTCGTGGCGAACTCCTTATTACCATTGAAGATACAGGAGAAGGTATTCCAGAGGAAGGCATGGCACACATCTTCGACCGTTTCGTACACGATTATGATGATCAGCTATTAGGTACGGGTCTTGACCTGCCTATTGTTCAGGCCCTTGTCCGTCAGATGGGAGGTTCCATTGAGATGGATTCTAAACTGCATCAGGGAACTACAGCCTGGGTGTCTATTCCTTGTGAGGCCCAATCCGTAGAAAGACGACGTGAGGAAATTACTTCAAACACCACAGAAAAT
The DNA here is from genome assembly GCA_946410305.1 of uncultured Prevotellaceae bacterium. Classification (GTDB taxonomy): domain Bacteria; phylum Bacteroidota; class Bacteroidia; order Bacteroidales; family Bacteroidaceae; genus Prevotella. The sequence goes on from CAMJZV010000018.1 coordinate 27,726, forward strand.
ATGCTGCTATGACAATACTGACTATGATATATCACCTGTTGTTCGCTGTATCGTTTGCAGCGCTATGGCCTTTACTGCTATTGATCGTAGTATTGCTTGCACTGGCTGCCGTGTTGGTACAAAATCACCGTGTGCGTCGTCGCGTCCGACAAAGTATAGCTTCAGCTACCTCTACTTATGAGATGATGGAGAAGGCTCTGAAAATTGCAGATAATGATGTCGTCCTCTATGATATTCCTGGTGGCATTATTCGGAGAGTGAGAGGTACTTTGCTCATCAAGACGGAGTTGAAGGCTGAAGACTTCAGAAAGTACATTCATCCAGAAGATGTGGAACGGGTGCTGGCTACTGTCTACCAAGTGATAGATGGTAAGCAAAAGTCTGTAGAGTATAGTTATCGATGGGATATCAATTATGGCGTTGGCGAACCTCAATGGCTCTATATTCGTAACAATAGTGTTGCAGAATATGTTGCCGGAAAGGATAAACCTGTAAGCATCATTAGTGTGTTGGTTGACGAGACGGATATACACCGTCAGCAAGAGGAAGAAGAAGGACTTGCCCAGCGATATAGAAAAATCTTCGAAGACTCTATCGTCGGACTGTCGTTTTATTCGCCTGAGGGCTGGCTATTAGCTGCCAACAAGATGATGCGTGAAATCTGTCACTTCGATAGTGAAGAGAGTGACGCCTTCTTCTCGAAGATGAACCTGTTTGATATGGCTCCTTTCAACGAGGTGCTCGACCGCTATCATCCTAACGAATATCTCGCCTGCTCGCTAAGTGTCGTTCCAGAGCGTAAGATGTATATTTATCTGGAAATCGGCGTCCATCCCATCTATGACGAAGAAGGCAAACTTGTCTATCTTTCCGTTGCTGCCCGTGACATTTCAGAGGAGCGTAGGTTGTATATGCAAGCCAAGAAGAATGACCAGGAGATTCAGAAGATTAACGAATCTATCCAGCTCTATGAGAAAGAGCTGCGCTACATGATGGAAACCTGTGGTTTGCAGGCTTGGCGCATCACGTTGGATCGTGATGTAATTGAGTTCTACAGTGGATTGAGTACGGTACAGCGACAGTTTACACTGAAGCAGTTGCAGAGTATATTCTATAATCAGGAGGACGAATTTGTGCGCGCCCTGGACGATCCCGCCAAGGCTATCGCCAAACCTCTTAGCTATATGGGACGTATGCATCCGAGGGTGACACAGAGGGATGTTGAACCTCAGTGGGTGCAGATTAATAGTATTCCGGAATATGACAGTCAGGGTAACCTGAAAGGTGCCTTTGGCGTTTGGCGTAATATTCACCAGCTCATGGAGAAGCAGGAACAGCTGAAACGTGAGACAGAGCGTGCTAACGACTCGGGTCGCATGAAGAGTGTGTTCTTGGCAAATATGACCCATGAAATCCGTACACCACTGAATGCTATCGTCGGTTTTTCTGATGTATTGCCGTTACTCTCTACTCCAGAAGAACGTCAGGAGATGATCCGTCTTATCATGGACAACTGCGACATGCTGTTGCGTCTAGTCAACGATATTCAGGATGCAGCCTCACTGGATAACTGTGGTAGCGTGGAAATAAGACCTGCAGAGATAGACTTCTCTAAATTCTTCGATGAGCTTTGTGAACAGTTGCAACAGCGTCTGCGCGAGCCTACCGTAGTATTCATCAAGGAGAATCCGTATCCTACTTATATGGCGATGATCGACGAGATGCGTATTCGTCAAGTCTATACCAATTTTGTAACCAATGCAGTAAAATATACCCACCAAGGACATATCAAGGTGGGATATCGTAAGGAGTGGCGCGAAGAGAATGGCGAGAGCCGTGAAGGTCTCTATCTCTATTGTGAGGATACTGGCGACGGTGTTCCCAAGGAGATGCAAGACAAACTCTTTGAACGTTTCTTCAAACTAAACGACTACATACAGGGTACCGGTCTGGGACTATCTATCTGTAAGGCCATTGCCCATGCTTGTCATGGCTCTATCGGTATGGAGTCCGAAGGCCAGGGCCATGGCTCTACCTTCTGGATGTGGATACCTTGTGTTGAAATGAAAAAGTAAGAACAATCAACCATGATTAAACGTTATCGTATTCTGTTGACCCTTCTCTGCCTGCTGGTGCTTGCGCCGATGCACGCACTGCCCAACGATAGTACGAGAGTCTTCGACTATGAGCATCCGCTGGTCTATGAGGATGCGTGGGATCTCTGGCCCTATTCCTTCCTCAATGCCAATGGTGAGGCTGTGGGTTATAACATCGATCTCATCAAACTCATATGTGAGGAGTTGGATATACCCCTTGTCATCAAGCTGAAACCTACCACAAGGGCTTTGATGGACATAAAGACTGGCGATGCTGACCTGATGCTGGCGATGGATGCTGACTACCACACGGAATACGGTATGACGGGAAAGACGGTCGTCCAGATATTCACGCATAGCGTGCTACGCCGTAAAGGCGACCCTCTCCGCATCAAGAAGGAAGCGGACCTGAAACATAACCATTTCATCGTGCATGAAGGCAGTTTTGCCCACCACTTGATGGAGGATAACGGTTTGGAGGATAGGATAGTGCCCTACGGTGACATGCGCGATGCAGTGCAATTTGTTCATAATACCCCCAATCAGCAGATTGTGTGGAACACCCTGTCACTGAAATGGCTTATGCGCACCCTGCACTTCGACGACCTGGAGTTGACTCCTGTTCAGATGGAGCATGGTGAGTATAGGTTCTTCTCCTCGCATCCGGCATTACTGGATGTTATCGATCATGTCTATTCACGCTTGGAGGCTGAGAATAGGTTGCAGCCCATCCAGAATAAGTGGTTCTATCCTGAACGTAAGGATACGGGTATTCCTGTATGGATTTGGTTCGTCATAGGCGCTATGATTCTGGTTTTCCTTGCCGCTGTGGGGTATTATGCACTCTACCGCTTCCGTGAGGATAAGATGACGAAGGCTATTCGGCGCAGCAACAGCCGTCTGTCCCATATCCTCAACACATGGAATGTCCATGTATGGACGTTTAATGTGGAGAAGAAAACGGTCACCGTCTATAATGAAAAGGGCGAGATAGAGGTTGAGAACCAGCCACCAACAATCTTCTTCAACCGTATGCAGGCTGAGGACGTGAAAAAACTCAGCAATCTGCTGCTACAGATTGCTGAAGACAAAGTGGAGAGGACACATAATGAGGTTCGTACTAAGCATGTGGATACTGGCGAAACTCAGATCCTGTCTATCATCATGTCTGTCTTACGACGCGACAAAATGGGAAAACCTTCTGAGATCATTGGCACCTACTGTGACATAACCGCCGACCGTGTGCGCCAGCAGCAGGTGAAGGATACCATGCTGCGCTATCAGTCAGTATTCCATTCTGCTATGGTTGACACCATCGTCTATGACAGCAAAGGCTTTATATACGACATGAATGAGAAGGCTGATTTCTCTTTCCCTGGCGGCAAGGAAGGAGCCATCAGAAACCGTGTCAATCTGGTCGATGTGTTAGGAAACGAGGTCTCGTTAGACGAGTTGCAGCCAACCTACTTCACCCGACTCTATGAGGTCGGTCGTGATCATCGCGTCTTTAATCCGGCAATCCATAAGCGTCAGATGTTCTACGAACTCCAACTTTTGCCGTTGCGTGACAGTCAAGGACATCTGATTGATGTGTTTGGTACTGGGCGCGACGTAACGGATACGGTAAAGTCATATCAGCGTTTGCAGCACAACCTGGAGTTGCAGGAGCATGCCAACGAAGAGATGAACAGTTACTTCCGCAATCTGAACTATGTATTGCAGAATGGTGGCGTGCGCATGGCTCGTTATTCACCAGACACCCATACCTTATTAATATATGCCAGTGTGGGACACAAGCAGAACGAACTGACACAGACACGTGCGCTGGCACTCACTGCCGATAGTTCGAAACGTCAGGCCGAGCGCATGCTGAATAGTATGGACAACCGTACGCTGCAGCCTCAGAAGGCATCGTTCAATACGCTCATCCGTATCAAGGGTGGCAAGCATCTCAGCATTCTGATGTCGTTCATCCCTATCTTGGATGACCAAGGGCATGTAAAGGAGTACTTTGGCGTATGTCGTGACATCAGCGAAATCAAGGCTACCGAAGAACTGCTGGCACAGGAGAGTGCCAAGGCGCAGGAGATAGAGACGGTGAAGAACGCCTTCCTCCGCAATATGAGCTACGAGATTCGTACACCCCTCAGCTCTGTCATCGGTTTTGCAGAACTCTTCGAGACACCTCACACTACTGAGGATGAGTCGCTGTTTATTGAGCAGATTAAGAAAAACTCGGCACAGCTGCTGAAACTCATCAACGACATCCTGTTCCTCTCACGACTGGATGCCGGCATGATTGAGTTTAAAAGAAAACCCATCGATTTTGCGCAGTTCTTCGATGCTCGCTGCTTGTCCATCTGGCATCGTGGCCATCATGATGGCGTCGACCTTGTCTTGGACAACCCATACCAGACGCTGATGGTTGAGATTGACGACCAGAATCTGGGACTTGTCATTGACCAGATTATTGAGAATGCCAGCGCACATACGTTGACGGGTATGGTTCGCGTCAGCTATGAGTACACGGGTGAGGGCGTCGCCATGGCTTTCCAAGATACCGGCTGTGGTATCTCTGAAGATCGTATGAAGCAGATTTTTGAACGCTTTGGGGCGTCAGGAGGTAGCCATGGTACAGGTCTTGGCCTTGCCATCTGCCACGATATCACCACACAGATGGGTGGTAAGATCCGCCTTCAGTCAGAAGAAGGCAAGGGAACCATCGTGTGGGTAAGCATTCCGTGTAAGTGTACTGAAATCGTCAGGAAATAGAAGAGGGGGAGGAGTTACATCATGAAACGTTCAATAAGATATATACTATTAGCACTATTCTTTACCGTCGTACCCTCGGCAACCAGCGCCAAAGATATCTCTGGCTTTACGGAGGATAATCCGCTAATTATCGCCTGCGACTGGGACTTCCGTCCTTTTGAGTTCCTCGACAGTGACGGAGAACCTGCAGGATATAATGTTGAGGTGCTTGACATCATCCTGAACCGCCTGGAAATTCCGCACAAGTTCGTCATGCAGGAGTGGCAGACGGCCAGCGACATGTTTACGACGCATCATGCAGACTTGTTGCACGCCCTCTCTATCTATTATAGAGACAGTATCTATGAGCAGACGAAAAAGTATGTCAACTACTACAATTTGCGTGTGGCCCGTCGTGTGGATACCCCTCTTTTTAGTGGTATCTCCCAAATCGGACGTGGTGTCCGACTAGGTTCCAAGAAGAACGACTATGCTGCCTTGCGCATCAGTGAAATCGACACCATTCCTTTTGATGTACAGTATCTGTCGCCGAAGGAAGGCCTCTCCCGTGTGCGAAGCCGTCAATGTGACTATTATATCTGGGGACAGATACCTCTTGAGAATAAAATTCAGGAGCTGTCCATCGACAGTCTAGTGCTGGACGAGGTAAAGGATATCGCTCCTGGTGAGTTGCACATCATAGGCTATCGAGAGGATGTTATCGATGCCATCGACGACCAGTACACCCGTCTGGAACAGGCTGGTGAGTTGCAGCGTATCTATGATAAGTGGTTTTATCCGGAGCGTGTCCACGACGATGCTTCTCCGATTGCTCCGTTTATCTTGGTGGGACTCGCCGTAGCAGGTATTATCGTATTTATTGCGGGTCGTCTGCTCTCTTTGCGTGTACGTGCTTCAGTGCGTCGAAATACAGAGCTGAACAGCATCATGATGCAAGCACTCGACATGGACGATTGCTATGTGCTGGAGTATGATGTCATACTGGGACATGTCAAGAACATCCATGGCAATCTGCTGCCTAAGAGTGGCATCTCCATTGAAGAACTCATTGAGCGCATCGCCCCCGATGAGCGCGACGAGTTCAAAGTACTGGTAGATAGCATGAAGCGTGGCAACTGTGACTCATGGTCGCTGCAGCGTCGTTATAATTCTGGAACAAGTGAAGCACCCTGCTGGAGAACCTTTATCGGTGGTGCTGTCGTGGAGCGAGAGGATGGTGTTCCGCGCTATATTGTACATACGCTCAAGGACATCACCAAGGATTTGGAGGAGGAACAGCGCAACCAGGAGCTGGCCGATAAGTATATGAAGGTCTTTGACACCAATATGATGGCCATGTCGTTCCACGATGCTGATGGTTTCCTGATAAATTTGAACCGGCGCATGCGTGAATTGCTGGAGTTGACTCCCGAGCGCGAGCAGTTCTTCCGCAAGACGTCTTTCCTGGAAGACCCCCTCCTCAAGGGTTGTGTCGAGCAGGGCTCTTTCGCTTCCTTCCACGTCTGTGGACGCATGCACTATCAAGACTTCGGGATAGACAAGTATATCGAGACACGCGTTATGCCTGTCAAGGACGAGGAAGACAGGTTGGTGTACTACATTATTACTTCGCGCGACGTCACGGCGGAACGTGACATTTATATGAAGCAGCGTGAGCATGAGCGCCACCTAAAGGAAACGTACGATGCCATCAATCGTTATGAGGACCAGCTACGCTACCTGTTGAATGAAAGCGACATGTATGTGTGGAACTACAACCAGTATGAACGTGTCATTCGCTTTACGCGTAGTCTGCGACAAGCAGAATACTTATGGCCGTTGGAGGAATATCTGGCAGGTATGGATGAAAAAGACCGTCCTGCTGCTCAGCGCGTCATTTCCGAACTGGTGATGAATGGCAAACCCTTCAACGTAATCCATCAGTTCAACTATACGCCTGTTACTGAATCGCTGACATGGTTTTCTATTTCTGGTATTCCTCTCTTAGATGAAGAGGGTAAAGTCAAGGAGTATTTCGGACTGGCGCGCGACATCTCTGACCTGATGCGTGCCCAGAAGAAACTTCGTGAGGAGACGGAACGGGCTAACGACTCTGGTCGTCTGAAGAGTGCCTTCCTGGCCAATATGACTCACGAGATTCGTACACCGCTCAATGCCATTGTCGGTTTCAGCGACCTGTTGCAGATGGTTGACAGTCCTGACGAGCGCCGCGAGTTCATCCGCATCATCCGTAGCAACTGCGACATGCTGCTCCGACTTATCAACGACATCCTTGAAGCCAGCAGCATGGGACAAGCCATTGCCATTGAACCAGTACCCCTCGATTTGCCTCCAGTCTTTGACGATATCTGTCAGACGTTGGAGCAACGCGTGCAGGGAACCAATGTGCAGTTTCTGAAGGATAATCCCTATGATACGCTGTCTGTGGCGTTGGATAAAGGACGCCTCCAGCAGTTGCTCACCAACTTTGTGACCAACGCTGTAAAATACACCCAAGAGGGACATATCCGTGTGGGTTATCGCAAGGAGTCGCGCGAGATTAATCGCCAGCGCCTTGATGGACTCTGCTTCTACTGTGAAGACACAGGTGCAGGTATTCCCAAAGAGAAGCAGTCGGCCGTCTTTGAGCGCTTCGTTAAACTCAACGATTTTGTACAGGGTACAGGCCTAGGCCTTGCCATCTGTAAGGCCATCGTCGACAAGTGTGGCGGCCGCATTGGCGTCACCTCAGAGGGAGAAGGCCATGGCTCCACCTTCTGGTTCTGGGTGCCTTGTGCTACTTCTTGACGTTTTTGTTGGCTGGCAGCAGGCGGACGTTGGTGAGGTTGAGTTTAGCCGTCTTGGGATCTATCTGCTGGCCGTTGGCGTAGTACATGAAGGTACTGTTCTGGATGTCGATATTGCGCACGTTGTCCAGTCCGAGGATGCCAGCGGCCTTGATGGCGGTACCTGCACCGTAGCACACCACGCGGTCGATATGGATGTCTTGGAAGTAGGGCGCCACCTTCTTCTGTGTGTCGGTAAAGGTGGGCACGGCGTTGAGGTCGCTACCAGCAGGACGGTCTACGTAATCGCACTGGAAGACGATGGCCTCGTCCTTGATGTCGTTCATCACGATGTCGCTGACGAACAGCTGCTCGGTCTTGCCACCACGACCCAGTCCGCTCTTGAAGCGCAGACCTGTGTCGGTGCCGCTGAAACGACAGTTGCGCACCACGATACGTCGCATGCCCTGCACGGTCTCGCTGCCCAGCACGAAGCCACCATGGGCGTGGAAGACGGTGTTGTTCTGAATCAGGATGTCCTCGCAACCGTTGGCGGGAGCCTCGGGCTTGTTGCCACCGCTCTTCATGCAGAGACCGTCGTCGCCAGCATCGACGGTGCTGTTGACGATGAGTCCGATGTTGACGTCAGAGAAGTCAATGGCATCGCCGTTCTGGGCGTTCCACGGGCAGCGCACGGTGACGCCGTCCACGATGACGTTCTTCGAGAAGCAGGGGTGCAGGTGGAACTTAGGAGCGTTCTGGATGGTGACGCCCTCTATGAGCACGTTCTCGCAACTCTCGAAGCGTACCAGGTCGTTGCGCAGCTTCTCCTGTTTTTCGGGGCTGTCGGCAATGTTCAGGTAGCCGCCAAGGTCGTTCCACGGGTACCACAGCTTGCCGCCGTCCTTCTCTACGCCGCCAATGACCTTCTTATATTTGTTCCACTCCACGTCGCTTACCTTCTGGCGCTTGACGGGTCGCCAGTGGTCGCCATTGCCATCGATAATGCCTTCGCCAGTGATGGCTATGTTCTTACGCTTCGAGGCACGGATGCCCGCAAAACATTTCGTTGCTGACTTGGGATTGACGAACAGCGACTTGTCGGGCGACATCAGAATGATGGCGTTCTTGTCCAAGTGCAGCTCGATGTTGTCTTTCAACTGGATGGGGCCTGTCAGCCAGATGCCCTGTGGAACGTTCAGACGTCCGCCGCCAGTCTTCTGCAGCTTCTTGATACCGTTCTCAAAGGCCTCGGTGTTCAGTGTCACACCGTCACCAACGCCACCGACTTCGGTGAGGCTGACCTCGTTGGCAGGAATCATGGGAGCCGAAACCTGTGCCACCTTCGTCGGCAGGTTCTGGTAATACTTGGAGTAGTCCCTTGTCTGTGCGTGTGCACTCGTCATTAGCGCCAGTGCAGCCAGTGTTGATAGTAATCTGTTCATAGTAGTTTGTTAATGTAGTATGTTGTTGTTTTATTTCACGCCCACAATCTTGGTGGCTGGCTGCTCCTTGTTGCGGCGGTTGACGACGGTGACAACAGCCTGCGCCAGATTGATGAATGCCAACCCCGTTGCCGTCTCGCTGTTCAGTGCTGCTGGTTCGCCTTTGTCGCCGCTGTCGCAGATGCCCTGAACGAGTGGAATCTGTGCCAACAAGGGGACGTTCATCTCTTCGGCCAACTGCTTGCAGCCCTCCTTGCCGAAGATGTAGTAACGGTTCTCAGGCAGTTCGGCAGGGGTAAACCACGCCATGTTCTCGATGAGTCCGAGGATGGGCACGTTGACTTTCTCGTTGCGGTACATGTCGATGCCCTTGCGAGCGTCGGCCAATGCCACCTGCTGCGGGGTTGATACAATAACGGAGCCTGTGATGGCCAGTGTCTGCAGCAGCGTCAGATGGATGTCTGAGGTGCCTGGAGGGGTGTCGAGAATGAAGTAGTCCAACTCGCCCCAATTGGCGTCTGCTATGAGCTGTTTCAGGGCGTTGGTCGCCATGCCACCGCGCCACAGCGTCGCCGTGTCGGGATTGACGAAGAAACCTATCGACAGCATCTTCACGCCATAGGCCTCAATGGGTTCAATGAGCTGTCTGCCGTCGACCTCTACAGCATAGGGACGGGCATCCTCTACGTGGAACATCTTGGGCATCGACGGACCGAAGATGTCGCAGTCCAGCAGTCCAACCTTATAGCCCAGACGAGCCAGCGCGATAGCCAGATTGGCAGATACGGTGCTCTTGCCCACACCGCCTTTGCCTGAGCTGACGGCAATGATGTTCTTCACCTGTGGCAGCAGTTTGCCTACCTCAGGGCGTGGCTTCGACTTGAATTCCGTCTGTATCTCTACCTCTACGTCCTTGCCGCAGTGGTACTTGATGGCAGCCTCAGCGGCCTTGACGGTCGACTTGAGGAAAGGGTCGGTGTCGCGTGGGAATTCCAGCACGACGGTTACTTTATTGCCATTGATGGCAGGCTGGTCAGCCACCATCTCACTTTCTACGAGGTTCTTCTTCGTGCCAGCATACGTCACCGTAGCCAGCGCGTCCATAATCATTTTCGGATATAGTGCCATTATCATTTTAGTTTTGGGTGCAAAATTAAAAAAAACAAGCGAACCCACCAATTATTTTATGATTTGTTTTGTTTTTTGCAAAAAAATATCCTATCTTTACACTCGATTTCTGTTGTTAACGAAAGAATCTAAGCATGATGAAATTACGGATAGTAGTGTGGATAATGGTGCTGGCAATGGCTGTCAACGCCAGTGCACAGGAGCCTGAATTGAAGGTGAAGCCTTCTGGGCGTATCCTGTTTGATGCGGCCTACGTGCATGCACAGCAGCAAGAGGATAAGCTGAAGGGTGGGGTAGGTACACCCGATATGCGCATTGGCGTAGCGTTTTCTTATGGCCAGTGGAAAGGCAAGATTGACATGGGCTTTGCCTATGGTAAGGTGAATATGAAGGATGTCTTCCTGCAGTACGACATAGACAAGCAGAACTTCCTGCGTGGTGGCTATTTCATCCACCAGTACGGCTACCAGAGCTGCACCAGTTCGTCGTTCAAGGAGACCATGGAGGAACCACAAAGCAATGCCGTGTTTAATAACGACCGCATGATGGGTTTGATGTTCGAACACATGGATGACAGGTTTCTGGCCACTGCCAGTGTGGTGGCAGAGACTGATGCCATGAAGCAGACCACTGATGTGACGGGCAATGAGGCGGTAGGGGCGATGGCGCGTCTGGTCTATCATCCTTTCACGGAGCCTGGGAAGATATTCCATGTGGGTGTCAGTGGTGGCATCGAGGGTGCCCGCTATGACGCTACCGACTCGCTCAGTCACAAGCAGTTTACGCTCAGTACGCGCTGGCCCACTCGTGTCGCCAAGGTTTACTCGCAGCAGGCTGTCGTGACGGACGCTAAGGTGATGTACAAATTCTCTCCTGAAATCCTGTACTCTTTTGGCAGGTTTGCGGTGATAGGACAGTACTTCTACAACCGCATCTCGCGCGACAACGGGTTGAGTGCCTTCCGTGGCAGTGGCGCTTATGTCACGCTGCGTGGACTCCTGAAAGGCAGTCACTACAAATATACCATGACCGATGGCGGCATTGCCACCCCTGATGCTGGTAACATGGAGCTGTGTCTGCAGTATAACTATACGTCGCTGTCGGATGCCAGTGCGGGTGTCTATGGCGGCTACCTCAGTGACTGGGCACTCTGTTACAACTACTACATTAATAAATATATGATATGGCGTGTACGTGGCTCGTGGACGAAGGTGACCAACCGCAGCAACTTTGCCGACAATGAAGTCAGTATCTTTGAAACACGCCTGCAGGTGAAGTTCTAAAACAGATAATAAATTATAGGATATTATGAAGATGAAAAAATTATTGATTGTTGCCGTTATGGCGATGACTACCGTATGTGCACAGGCACAGAGTGATGTAGAAGCGTATTTCACAGCCAAGGAGATGCCCGACATGTTGAAGTGGTGTCCAGCTCCTCCAGATACCGTGGGGGCGGCCTTCACCTACGACATTATGCAATATATGTGGGGTAAACAGATGAGACAGGACAAAGAACGAGCAGCCATCGCTATCCGTGATGCTGTCTATGGTCTGGACTGTATCATCCGTGAGTTCAGTGAGCCTTTTGGCATGAAGATATCAAAGGAAGAGACCCCGGAGATATATAAGGTGTTGCGCGATGGTACCGCTACCTGCGACAGTATTTGCAGGCTACCTAAGAGATACTACATGCGTCGTCGTCCTTTCATGCGTATGCATGAGCCTACACTTTATCCTAAAGATGAACCTGCACTGCGCAAAAACGGCTCTTATCCCTCTGGTCATACAATCCTCGGCTGGAGTTCTGCCTTGTTGCTGTCAGAGATTAATCCTGATCGTGCTGACACCATTCTGGCTCGTGGCTATATGTATGGTGAGAGCCGCGTAATAGTAGGCGCTCACTGGCAGAGCGATGTTGATGCTGGTCGCCTGGCAGCGTCTGCCGCCTATGCTCGTCTGCATACCAGCGAACGCTTCTTGGAACAGATGCGTCTGGCACGACTGGAATATCGCTGTAAGGCTGGTCTCGCAACGCCTGCGGAGTTGAAAGCCTACAAGAAGGCAAGGAAGTAGTAGAAACGAAAAAAAGTGCTAAGCATTGGCTTGGCACTTTCTTTATTTTTACTTCGCTTTATCCTTAGAACTGCGCTTGTCGCGGTGGTAAGAGCGGTAGTCGTCGAGTTCTATTTCTACGTCAGGCTCCTCAAGCACACCTTCCTGAGGCAAGCGGAACTTCTGGTACTTGATGTTCAACCCACGCTCAATCCACATGCCTTCATAGTAGGTTTGGATGGAAAGTATCTTCTTGGTGTCCTCGTCGATGCGGTCATCATGATAGAGGTCTGTGGTATTGAAGATTACAGGCAGGTGGTTTTTCTCTACCATATAGGTCGTATAGGTAAAAAGGAAATTGGAGTCGGTCTTGAGGTGGATGATACCACCATCGATGAGGAACTTACGATAGCGGTTCATGAACCATGTAGAAGTGAGACGCTTGCGGGGATTCTTCATCTGGGGATCAGAGAAGGTGAGCCATATTTCCTGCACCTCGCCAGGAGCGAAAAAACGTTCTATAATCTCGATGTTGGTGCGCAGAAAGGCCACGTTCTTCAGTCCCTCTTTGGTTGCTTGTGTGGCTCCCGTCCACATGCGAGCTCCTTTGATGTCGACACCAATGAAGTTGATGTCAGGATAGAGCTTGGCCAATTCTACGGTATATTCTCCCTTGCCACAGCCCAGCTCCAAGACGATGGGGTTCTGGTTATGGAAATACTCCTCATGCCAGTGACCCTGCATATCAAAAGGAACATGCTCCACTACCGAATAGGGGTACTGGAACACGTTCTCATAAGTCTCCATGTCGGCGAATTTCGCCAGCTTGCCTTTTCCCATTAACAACAATAACCGTTAATCAATAACAACGGTTGTCCAACCGTGCTTGTCCTCGATTTCACCGTACTGGATGCCACGGAGGGTGTCGAACAGCTTCTTGGATATAGGACCGGGCTTGTCACCGAATGAGTAGCGCTTGCCGGTATCAAGGTCGTCAATATATGAAATAGGTGAAATGACGGCTGCTGTACCGCAAGCACCAGCCTCCTCAAAGGTCTCCAGCTCTTCCTCAGGGATGGGACGGCGCTCAACCTTCAAGCCAAGATCTTCAGCCACCTGCATCAGCGACTTGTTGGTGATAGAAGGTAGGATAGAGGTTGACTCTGGCGTGATATAGGTGTTGTTCTTGATACCGAAGAAGTTGGCAGCACCACACTCATCGATGTATTTCTTCTCCTTGGCATCGAGGTAGAACTCACAGGCGTAACCCTTCTCGTGAGCCAGGTTGTTGGCGAACAGAGAAGCTGCGTAATTACCACCGACCTTATATTTACCAGTACCGAGAGGAGCCGAGCGGTCGTAATCGCGAACGATGACATAAGGATTGCTTGAGAAACCACCCTTGAAGTATGGACCTACGGGTGTTACGAAGATGAGGAAGCAGTACTCTTTAGAAGGATGTACACCCACCTGTGCGCTGGTACCAATGAGCAGTGGACGGATGTAGAGCGTAGCACCGCTCTCATAGGTAGGAATCCACTCTTGGTTGAGACGTACCACCTTCTTGACCATCTCGGTGAAGAGCTCTGTAGAAACCTCAGGCATCATAATGCCTCGACAGGTTGACTGCAGACGGGCTGCATTCTCGTCAACGCGGAAGATACGCACCTTACCATCCTTGCAGCGATAAGCTTTCAGTCCCTCGAAGGCTTCCTGTCCGTAGTGTAGACAGGTTGCTGCCATGTGCAATTTCAGATACTCGTCGGAGCATACTTCTATCTCGCCCCACTTGCCATCACGATAGTAACAGCGTACGTTGTAGTCGGTCTTCATGTAACCGAACGACAAGCTTGCCCAATCTAAATTCTTCATTGTGGTCTATCTATTTTTGTTGTTCAATATTACAAATTGGTGGCAAAAGTAATCAAATTCTACCATTTATGCAAGTATTTCGCGTAAAAAGTGTGAGATGTACAGATTTTTATATACCTTTGCAGCTGAAAAACAAAAGATATTGTTAGTATTAATCAACAAAGAGAAAATGAGAAAGTATTTTATGTTGTTGGCACTGGCGGTAGCTACAGTTGCTAACGCCACGGAGATGAACGACACAGTGACATTCAGCAACCCCACGAAGGTTACTGTTATGACTAACGATTCAGTACAGAAGATTAAGGTTACCGGTAAGAAGGATGACGAAAGTTTTCGCTATGAGACAACAGTGGCTATTGACAAGACGAAGACAAGTACCAAGATTTTCAAGAAAGTAGCAGGTGACGATGCCAAGTGGGTCATTGACCTGGGTATCGGTTGGAGCGCTCCGACAAATACGCCCAATGGTCATGGTTTTGCAGTCTTCAGATCTGGGGAAGTGTTTGCTGGTGTTCGCTACTGTTACACGCCGAAGGGTAAAACACAGACATACTCTACGGGCTTGTGGTGTGACTGGCGCACCTATGGGTTGCCTCATTCAGGTAAGAGCTATATAAACAAGACGAAAGAAGATATCGTAACTTTTGGCAACTATACTGCAGAAGGCAATGATGATTATAGTGATGTTAATTCACGCATCAATATCTTCAGTCTGTCAGTACCTTTCCTCTTTACCCAGAAGTTTGGCAAGAAGAGCAAGAGCAGCTTCTCAATAGGTCCTGTGGTGAACTTCAACTTGCGTGGTCGTATCAACAACGACTATACAGATGGTGATAATGATGTTGAAATCAGCACCAAGGGCTTTGACTACAATGTTGTTACCGTTGACTTCATGGGAATTCTGAAGTCTGGTGGCATTGGTCTGTACTTCAAGTACTCACCGATGAGTGTGCTGAAGAAGAAAGACATTACCGTTGCTGACGGTACAATCATCGAGAATCCTCAGTTCAAGGCTTTAAGCTTCGGTCTGTTCTTCTAATAATTCGGACTCTGTCTTCGTGAGTTTATCACGACAGAACTTGATAAGTCGCTGTGCGGTTTTCAACTGCGCAGCGATTTCGTCTATATTCAACTCGTTAGACTCCATCTTGTGCACAATGGCTTCCAACTGAGCCATGGCCTCTTCGTATTTCAGATTCTCGTTCATTGTACTGTTGATTTAATAATGCCTTTTTCTACTCTTGTCTCTATCTCGTCACCTGCCTTCAACTGCTGTGGGTCACGTACGGCACGGCCATTGTGGAGTGTGATGCTATAGCCACGACGAAGCAACAGTTGTGGGTCGTAACTCTGCAACTGTATCTCTATCAATTCCAGACGGTGCTTGGCATTGCTCAGGAAACGTTGTGCCAGGACTGGAAGAAGTGTCTGCAGACTGTCCAGTCTTGCTTTCTGAGTGGCAAAACGTTGGTTGATAGCTGTCGAGATGCGTTGTTGGGCACTGTCAATGCGTGTCAATACCTGTAGCAGATTGTCGATAAGTAGAGCAGCAGCAGCGGTAGGCGTCTTAACACGGGTGTTGCTGACCATGTCGAGAATGCTTTCGTCGCGGTCATGCCCGATACCGGTAATAATTGGCAAAGGGAACTGTGCTACATTCTCTGCCAGTGCCAAGGTGTCGAAACCGCTGAGGTCTGCTGTAGCACCACCACCACGCAGTATGCATACGACGTCAAAATCAGGTATGCGACTGTAGATGCTGTTCAGGGCTTTTATGATGCTTTGTTCTACCTGTTCGCCTTGCATGATGGCAGGAAAAAGCTGCACTTCGAACTTGAAACCATAGTCGTTCTCTTCCAACTGGCGGATGAAGTCGCCATAGCCTGCTGCACCAGCGGCAGAAATGACGGCAATGCGCTGGGCAAACATAGGAATGCATAATTCACGTTGCAGGTCGAAGACGCCTTCTTCCTTCAGCTGACGGATAATCTCCTGACGCTTGCGGGCCATGTCGCCAATGGTGTAGGTGGGGTCAATGTCCGTGACTATCCACGAGAAACCGTAGGCTTCGTGAAACTGAGCATAGACACGTAGCAGTACCTTCAATCCTGCGTGTAGTGGTTGTCCTGTAACGCGCTCAAAGTGTGGCTGTAGCATCTGCCACGTCTGTCGCCAGCATTTTGCTGAGGCTCGTGCCACTGGAGTGTTGGTGTGCTCGTCCTTTTCGATCAGTTCCAGATAGCAATGGCCACCACGCTCGCGACATTCTGACAGTTCGGCTTCTACCCAATATTCGTCGGGCAGTTGCATTTCAATGGCATCGCGCACCATCAGATTCAGTTGGCGGAGACTATAGCGGTCACTTGTCATTCTTCACCTTCCCTTTCATGTAAGCCTGCCAGAAGTTGGGAACACCATAGCCGTAGATGTTGTCGGGGTGCTCTCTGTTGTCACTGCTCTGGCGGATGAGTTCTATGATCTCTGCTGCAGTCTTTTCAGGCATTCCTTGCCACAGACAAGCCACTAATCCACAGATGGTAGGAGCAGAGAACGATGTACCCATGTCCTCCATAATTACACCACGACCATTGACCAAAAATGTGGGTGCACCAATAGCTACCACGTCGGGTTTAACGCGCCCGTCCTGTGAGGGACCGACGGAGCTGAAAGGAGCTATATGGCGGGGCTCGTCGGCTGTGATAGCACCAACGGTCAGAATGTTGTCGGCATCAGCGGGTACGCCAATCTTCTTCCAAGGTCCCATGCCAGAGTTGCCTGCAGAGTTGACAAGGACAATGCCTTTGCTAGCTAGGAGACTTGCCGATTTGCTGATGAAAGCTGTGTTTCCGTCAAGGTGGCGAAGTTGGTGCGACATCCATGGATAGTCGTATTCATGGTATCCCAAAGATGAGTTAATCAGGTCACAACCGACAGAGTCGGCAAATTCGGCAGCCATCGTCCAGTAGTCTTCTTCTACCTCTTGCTCGGTCTGCTGGTCTTCGCTACGCAGCAACCAGTAAGAAGCCTTTGGGGCCGTGCCGATATAGAAATAAGGACTGTTGATAGCCATCGTGGACAGGACCTTGGTGCCGTGGTCTGTCTCTGCAAAAATGCTGGGGGAAGCAGGACTGACAAAGTCTTTGTAACCACAGATGTCCACCTGTTGGAAGGCTGGTATGTGGTTTGCATTTTTGAAACCTCCGTCAATAATAGCGATCATCATATTCTTACCTGCCAGACCAATTTGGTGCAGGCGATGACCTTGCAACAGCCTGATCTGACCGTCGTTCTTGCCATAGAAGATACCTCCAATACTATCGCGCTCTTCAAAGTCGTCATGGTAGGGAGTCTTTTGAGCCGTTGGCGTAACGGAGTCGGGAGCTATCCAGACAAGCTTGGTATTTGCAACACATGTCAACTGCTCTAATTGGTGAATCTTGGTGCTGTCCTTTAGACGTACCAGTACCGTGTTCTGCCAACGACTTTGCCCAATAATGCTGACATTCTGTTGCTCAATGAGATGCAGATAACGGGGATTTACAGGCAAATCGGTACTGTCAATAGGTAACTGCTGGCGCTTGCGGCGTTCAATACTTCGACGAGACAAATAGCGGCCAGGATGGGTAAGCGTGTAGGGAGACCCTTTCTTGTCGGTGAGGTAAAGACGATAGATAAATGACGGTCCTGGCTTGTACTTGACGCGTTCAGCCATGTGCGGACTGGCGGCATACAAACATGTTGCCGTCAGTAGTAAAGACCATATCCATATCCATCGCTTCATAAAGTTGCCGTTTTGGGGATTGCAAAGTTACGAATTAGTGAGCAAAATACAAAGAAAAATGGAGATAATTTTGGCTATTCGAAGAAATAGCTGTAATTTTGCACATTATTTATATATGGACAATAAACAAGCAACACTTGAACTTGGGACGAAGCCTGTAGGACAATTGCTCGTGCAGTATGGCTTGCCAGCCATTGTGGCTATGACTGCATCGTCTCTTTATAACATTATTGACCGTGCTTTTATCGGTCAGGTAGTAGGCCCTGAGGCTATTGCCGGTCTGGGCATTACCTTCCCCTTTATGAACCTTAGTGCAGCCTTTGGTGCTGCAGTGGGTGTGGGCTCGTCGGCAAGTATTTCGGTGAATCTGGGACAGCGCAACTACAAGCGTGCCCAAAACCTGTTGGGAAACACCGTGACGCTCAATCTGATTATTGGTACGCTCTTCATGCTGCTGTCCCTCATCTTCTTGGATCCTATTCTGCGATTCTTCGGCGCCTCTGATGTAACACTGCCTTATGCCCGTGAGTTTATGCAGGTAATCTTATTAGGCAATGTGGTGACACACATGTATTTCGGTTTGAATGCGGTGCTGCGCGCTGCGGGAAAACCTCGACATGCCATGAATGCGACGTTGTTTACGGTAGGCTGTAACATTCTGCTTGTCATCGCCTTTGTATGGTGGTTCAGGTGGGGCATCCGCGGTGCGGCCTTGGCTACTGTGGTATCGCAATCGTTGGCACTCTGTTGGCAGGTGTGGCTGTTTAGCGACAAGAAAGAGATACTCTTTCTGAGGCGTGGCATCTATCGGTTGAGGAAAGACTTGGTGCGCAATATTATATCCATTGGCATATCCCCGTTCTTGATGCAGAGTACGTCGTGCATTATTGTTATCTTCATGAACAATCAGTTCGTACACTACGGCGGCGATATGGCTGTAGGAGCCTATTCTATTGCCAACTCGGTGGTAATGATGTTCTTTATGTTCGTGATGGGTGTGTGTCAGGGAATGCAACCCATTGTGGGATATAATTATGGTGCCGAGAAGTACGACCGTATGGTGCGTTGCTTATTCATCGCCATTGCCTGTGCTACGGGAATACTATTGGTGGGATGGACGCTGTCGATGCTATTCCCAAGGGAAATAGCGCGCATTTTTACGAGTGACGAGACACTGATAGAACTCTCGGCTACGGGTATTAAACTCGACATGCTGGTGTTCTTTGTGGTGGGTTCGCAAGCAACGATTACTCACTTCTTCCAGAGCATCGGAAAGGTAAAGATCTCGATATTCCTCTCGCTGTCGCGTCAGCTGTTTATGCTGTTGCCAATGGCTTTCGTATTCCCGCTGTTCTGGCAGTTGGATGGAGTGTGGTATTCAATGCCTGCCAGTGATATGGCATCGTTCTTGATGACAATCCCCATTCTGTGGTGGTATATGAAGAAGTTAAGGAGTTAAAGTAGTTAAGGAGATATAGAATGGCAGACAAACATGTAATTATCTGTGTAGGCAGACAGTTGGGCAGTGGCGGCCATGACATTGCCCGAATGCTGGCAATGGACTTCAATGCCAAGTACTATGACCGCGAACTGCTGAATCTGGCAGCCAAGGAGAGTGGATTCAGTGAGAAATTCTTCGAGCAGAACGACGAGAAAAAGGGATTCCTGCGCAGCCTATTGAATGTGCAGGCAACTCACTTGAGTGGTGCCAGTCTCTATAAGTCGAACTTCTCACAGGAGAGCTTGTTCCAGTTTCAGAGTGATGCCATCCGTAAGGCTGCAGAAGAGGGAAACAGTGTCTTCGTGGGTCGTTGTGCAGACTATGTGCTGCGGGATATGCCCAACGTAGTGTCGGTATTTATCACCGCTTCAATGCGTAGTCGTATTGATAAACTGCTGGCACAGCGTTCTGTGACACCACACCAGGCTAAGCGCTATATCCTCGATGCTGAGGAGAAGCGTGCCTCTTACTATAACTATTATACAGGTAAGAAGTGGGGTGCTGCTGAGAGCTATGACCTATGTGTCGATTCAAGTTTGTTAGGACTAGTAGAGACCGAGAAACTAATAGCCGAATTCATTCGTAAACGCCTTGGACTATGAAGAAGATTGGCATTATCAGCGACACGCACTCCTACTGGGACGAGAAATATCTGCACTACTTCGAACCGTGTGACGAGATATGGCATGCGGGCGATATTGGTTCGCTGGAGGTCGCCGAAAAACTGGCAGCATTCCGTCCGTTGCGTGCAGTCTGTGGCAACTGTGACGGTGGAGACCTCCGACTGATGTATCCCGAAATACTGCGCTGGAAATGCGAGGATGTGGAGGTACTGATGAAACATATCGGTGGCTATCCAGGTAACTATGACTACTCTGTCCGTGGTCAGTTGTATGCCAATCCGCCCCAACTGTTTATTGCTGGGCACTCACATATCTTAAAGGTGAAGTTTGACAAGACGCTGAACATGTTGCATATCAATCCGGGCGCTGCAGGCTTGCAAGGGTGGCATAAGGAACGAACATTGATAAGATTGACCGTTGAAGGCAATAAATTCAGTGATTGTGAAGTTATTACATTAGGAAGATAAATCTAAAAACATTATCATATATGAAGACGATTGTTATTACTGGTGGCGCAGGCTTTATTGGAAGCCATGTGGTGCGCCTGTTCGTGAACAAGTACCCTGAGTATCACATCATCAACCTCGACAAGTTGACGTATGCGGGGAACCTCGCTAATCTCAAGGATATCGAGGACAAAGCAAACTACGAGTTTGTGAAGATGGACATCTGTGACTTCGACGGTGTGTTGAAGCTGATGCAGGACAAGAAAGTCGACGGCATTATTCATTTGGCTGCCGAGAGTCACGTAGACCGCTCCATCAAAGACCCCTTTACCTTTGCTCAGACGAACGTGATGGGTACGCTTTCGCTGCTTCAGGCCGCCAAAGCTTATTGGGAGTCACTGCCCGAGAAGTATGAGGGCAAGCGCTTCTACCATATCTCGACCGACGAGGTGTATGGTGCTCTGCAGATGACGCATCCAGAGGGTATTGAACCTCCTTTCACTACCAAGGCTTCCAGTGGTAAGCATCACTTGGCCTACGGTGAAAAGTTCTTTACGGAGGATTTGAAGTATCAGCCTCATAGCCCTTATAGTGCAGCTAAGGCTTCTTCAGACCACTTCGTACGTGCTTTCCACGATACGTTTGGCTTGCCAACCATCGTCACTAACTGTTCGAACAACTACGGACCCTATCAGTTCCCTGAAAAGCTGATTCCACTGTTTATCAACAATATCCGTCACCGCAAGCCGTTGCCTGTTTATGGCAAGGGCGAGAATGTGCGCGACTGGCTGTATGTAGTTGACCATGCACGCGCTATTGACACCATTTTCCATAACGGTAAGATTGCTGAAACCTACAATATCGGTGGTTTCAACGAGTGGAAGAATATCGATATTATCAAGGTTGTTATCAATACCGTTGACCGTCTGCTGGGTCGCAAGGAAGGCGAGGACATGGATCTGATTACGTATGTTACCGATCGTGCCGGTCACGATCTGCGTTATGCCATCGACTCTACGAAGTTGCAGAAGGAACTTGGTTGGGAACCCTCGCTCCAGTTTGAAGAGGGTATCGAGGAAACGGTGAAATGGTATCTCGACAATCAGGAGTGGCTCGACAATGTGACCAGCGGTGACTACCAGAAGTATTACGATAACATGTACGCGAACAGATGAAAAAGATATTGCTTTTAGGCTCAGGAGAACTGGGAAAGGAGTTCGTTATTGCCGCCATGCGTGCCGGTCAGTATGTTATCGCTTGCGACCGCTATGACAATGCCCCTGCTATGCAGGTGGCTGACGAACGCGAGGTGTTCTCGATGTTGGATGGTGACGCCCTTGAGGCTGTTGTCAACAAACACAAGCCAGATATCATTGTGCCTGAGATTGAGGCCATCCGTACGGAGCGCTTGTTTAAGTTCGAGGAGCAGGGCATTCAGGTAGTACCTTCTGCCCGTGCCGTCAACTTCACCATGAATCGTCGTGCCATCCGCGATCTGGCTGCTAAAGAACTTGGCTTGCGTACAGCTAAGTATTTCTATGCGAAGACTTTCGATGAGTTTAAGAAGGCTGCCGACGAGATTGGTTTCCCCTGCGTGGTGAAGCCCCTGATGTCATCGTCCGGTCATGGTCAGAGCTATGTCCACAATGATGGTGAGCTGGAGCAGGCCTTCAAAGAGGCCATGGAGGGCTCTCGTGGTGATGTCAAAGAGGTGATTATCGAGGAGTTCATCGACTTCGATTCTGAGTTTACCCTGCTCACCGTTACCCAGCAGCATGGCTGGCCCACACTGTTCTGCCCTCCCATCGGACATGTGCAGAAGGCTGGTGACTATCGTGAGTCATGGCAGCCATATAAAATTAGTGATGAGGCTTTGAAACAGGCACAGTTCATGGCTGACAAGGTAACGAAGGCGCTGACAGGTGCTGGCATCTGGGGTGTTGAGTTCTTCCTGACCAAGCAGGGCGAGGTTATCTTCTCTGAGCTATCTCCACGTCCACACGATACAGGTATGGTGACGCTCGGTCACACCACCAATCTCTCTGAATTCGAGCTTCACTTCCGTGCAGTGATGGGGCTGCCGATAGCTGGTATCCATCTGGAGCATGCGGGTGCATCGGCTGTTATCCTTTCACCTAAAGAGGCAAAGACACCTGTTGACCGCTCATTGCTCGATTATAATTTCGTTGATGCTCTCAAAGAGGACCGTACCCGTATTCGCATCTTCGGCAAGCCTGAAGCTCATAAGGGTCGCCGTATGGGCGTTGTACTCTGCTACGGTGAGGTGGGCGACGATGTCAATGCTCTGCGAGACAAGGCTAAGCGACTGGCAAAGACTGTACTGGGTACAGACCCCTATATTAAGTTTGAACACTAAAATAAAGTCTGGACGTAAAGAATAATAAATGATACAATCACTTCAATCATTACGCTTTGTATTTGTGATGCTGGTTGTGTTCTCACATATCATCGGCAAATCTTTTGATTTTGGCGGTGAGTGTGGTGTGTCATTTTTCTTCATTCTCAGTGGCTTCATCTTATCTTATGTCTATGGGAACTACGTGATTGATAAGCAGTTTTCAACCAGTAGACTGTTGAAAAAACAATTAATGAAGTTTTATCCGTTACATCTGGTTACTTTCTGTATCATGATAGTACTGGATGCACGGTTAGGTCATTTCTTTGAATGGTATCGCTGGTTGCCTAACCTGTTGCTACTACAGAGCTGGATTCCTGATGATAGCTTCTTTTTCGTAGCTAACGGCTCTTCGTGGTTCTTGTCTGACATGCTGTTCTTCTATGCAGTATTTGCTCTCGCATTCCGTTTGCTGATACAAATGCCAATGAAACGGCTCGCGTGCCTTATCGTGTTTCTGCTCATTGGATATTTTATACTAGCATTTTCCATTCCACTTTGGAAAGTAAATGCAGTGCTTTATGCTTCACCAGTCACACGGTTGATAGACTTTTGTATGGGTATATTGCTCTACCGGTTTTACGCATCTGATAAGGGCAGACGACTTTCAGAAGGTTTACATCAGACTCCTGCTACTGTCATTACCACCCTGCAACTGACGATGTTGCTTGCTGTAGTCCTCTCCTTCTTCGTTTATGAGAATATATCTTTGCGATTACGCTGTGCCAGTCTTTTTTGGATGATTCTTCCAGTATTTATCTTTGTCTTTGTCGTGACAGATAACGTGACAAAAATATTGCATCAAAGATGGATGCTGTGGCTTGGCTCTCTTACATTTGAGATATATCTTACTCATTGGATTGTACTCCGTATCTTTTGGAGTGTGTTGGCTTCGTTGGGATTCGATGTTGAGGCACGTTACTCCCTGTGGGTAATTGGCGTGACGGTCCTAATTATTGTTTTTGTTGCATATATGACGAAAAGTCTGTTTACTTTACCTGTAACTCAATATCTTCAGAAACGCGTATGATGAACTCAAGAATGATAAGTCTTCCCAAGATTGTCGATCCGCGTGGCAATCTGACAGTAGCGGAACAGATGAAGAACATCCCGTTCGACATCGCTCGCGTCTATTGGACCTACGATGTTCCCAGTGGTGAGCGCCGTGGTGGCCATGCTCACCGTACCTGTGAGGAGATAGTCATTGCTGTCAGCGGTTCGTTCGATGTGACAGTCGATGACGGACGGGGCAATAAGGAGATATTTCATCTAAACCATCCCTATCAAGGCTTGTATATTGGTACGGGCATTTGGCGTACGCTTGAAGATTTCTCCAGTGGTGCTGTCTGCTTGGTGCTGGCCTCCGAGCTCTTCGATGAGGATGAGTATATCTACGATTACGATGAGTTTGTTGATTTCGTGAAGTAATGTTTGACATTAGACGATATACATCAGATAAAGCAGACGAATGGAATCAGTTTGTTGCGCAGTCGAAGAATGGGACATTCCTGTTCTTCCGTAACTACGTGGAATACCACGCTGACCGTTTCGCTGACTATTCTCTGATGTTCTATCTTGACGGTAATCTATATGCGTTGCTGCCTGCTAATCGCGAGGGTGATACTCTCTATTCGCATAAAGGTCTTTCGTATGGAGGACTGGTTATGTCTGAACAGACGACGACAGCTGCAGTCTGTATGTTGTTCGATGAAATGAATGCGTTCCTCTGTGCTGATGGCTTAAGTCGTGTGGTTTATAAGGCTGTTCCTTGGATTTATCACCGTCTGCCATCGGAAGAGGATCTCTTTGCTATCTTCCTGCAATGTCATGCCCGGATTCTTGGTCGAGACATTTCCTCGACCATTATGCCTGCTCGACCTGTCAAGTGGAAGCGTGATCGCCGCTATGCAGCCAACAAGGCTCGCAACAATGGCATTACAGTGGATTCATCCGATGACTATGCTGCTTTTTGGCGTATTCTTTCTGACAATCTGATGCGGAAGTTCGGATCATCTCCTGTTCACAGCCTCAATGAAATTATGTTGTTGCACAATCGATTCCCAGATCATATCCAGTTGTGGACGGCCCATAGCGCTGATGGTGAACTTCTTGCAGGCACGGTGCTGTATGTAAATGGCGGTGTGGTTCATTCGCAGTATATCTCGGCATCCGACAAGGGCAAGCACCTGCATGCTGTCGATGCACTCTACGACCATATTATCCATCGTGCTTACTCTGATGCCTCATATATTGATTTGGGAACTTCGAATATGCCTCATAGCAGCGACTTGCACGAATCGCTTATCTATCAGAAGGAAGGTTTTGGCGGTCGTGCCGTCTGTTACGATACTTATGAATGGACACTATGAAATACCTGGATCTGAAGCAAATTAATGCGCCCTATGTGCATACTGCCGATGAGGTGCAGCAAAGTGGATGGTATCTTAAAGGAGAGGCCACCAAACGCTTTGAGTTGCACTATGCACAGTATATCGGTACTAGGCACTGCATAGGTTGTGGCAATGGCCTTGATGCCTTGACACTCATATTCCGAGCCTATAAGGAGTTCGGGGGCATGCACGAGGGGGATGAAGTCATCGTACCTGCCAATACCTATATTGCCAGCATTCTCGCTGTTACGGAGAACCGTCTCAAGCCCATTCTTGTAGAGCCCGACATCACTACGCTCCAAATTGACGACCGACTCATCGAGCAGGCAATCACCCCTCGCACCCGAGCCATCATGATAGTTCATCTCTATGGTCGTTGTGCCTATACTGATAGGATAGGGAGACTCTGTCAGAAATACGGCCTTAAACTCATCGAAGACAATGCCCAAGCGCATGGCTGCTGCTGCTTCTCTGAGGACAGATCTCAGCGCACGGGTTCCCTTGGTCATGCGGCTGCTCACTCGTTCTACCCAACAAAAAACCTTGGCGCCTTTGGTGATGCTGGTGCCATCACAACAGATGACGACGCACTGGCTGCCCTGATTCGTGCCCTTGGCAACTACGGTTCTTCCAAAAAGTATGTTTTCGATTATCTAGGTCGTAATAGTCGTATAGATGAGCTGCAGGCGGCTATCCTTGATGCCAAGCTCAAAGAACTTGATGCTGCCAACCAGCACCGTAAGGAGATTGCCGCTATATATGTTAATAAGGTGAGTAACCCGCTCATCACCATTCCCCAGTGCCAGCGCGACTCTGTTTATCACATCTTCCCTGTATTCTGCGCCCGTCGTGATCAGCTCAAACAATATCTAGCAGACAATGGGGTGGAAACCGAAATCCATTACCCCATTCCGCCCCATAAGCAGCGATGCTATCCAGAGTGGAATGGTCTTTCGTTCCCTGTTACCGAGCGCATCCATCGTGAGGAACTCTCCATTCCCTGTAACCAGATAATAACAAAAGAAGAGGCCAACCGTGTGGCAGACCTCCTCAATACTTTCTCTTGATAACTATTAGGTTTACTTCATCTTGATGCACATCTTTGTGAGATCATCGCTGGGTTCAGCACCGCCTACAAAGTCCTCTACGGCCTTGTGTATCTGTTCTGACGTCTGACGGGCATCGCCCCAGTCCTGCTGCAATAGGGCTTTTAGACGGTCATCGCCGAACTGCTCCTTATGGATGTTCTCTGCCTCGTTGATGCCATCGGTATAGACAAATAGCGTCTTGCCGTGCATGTCGTCTACCTCCTCGCCTTCATATTCTACTTCTTGCCACAATCCAATGGGGGCGTTTGACTCCACCTTCATGTATTCGCCATCGAGTAGGGGCGGATTATGACCGGCGTTACAAAACTCCATGTGACCCGTTTTGAGGTTGATGAGTCCGATGAACATCGTAACAAACATGCCTTGGTCGTTGTCTTCCACTAATGCATGGTTCAGACGAGTGGCAATAGTGTTGGGCGTAAGGCGCCCGTC
Source organism: uncultured Prevotellaceae bacterium (assembly GCA_946410305.1). Classification (GTDB taxonomy): domain Bacteria; phylum Bacteroidota; class Bacteroidia; order Bacteroidales; family Bacteroidaceae; genus Prevotella. Next base: position 54,557 of record CAMJZV010000018.1, read on the forward strand.
CACCAACGTGCGGAACATACGTGTTACTTCGGCCATGAAAAGAGCTGCAGGAACACCCTTGCCGCTAACGTCACCTACACAGAAATACAGCAAGTCATCCAGCAGAGCATAAGCGTACAAGTCGCCGCCCACTTCTTTGGCAGGTGTCATCATCGCATAGATGTCCACATCCCTGCGACGTGGGAATACGTGGGGTAGCATACGCTTCTGAATCTCGCGGGCAATGCGTAGCTCACTCTCTATGCGTTCCTTGGCGGCCGTGGTCTCCTCCAGCTGGTCGTAGGCTTCCTTCAACTTGTTGTGGACAACCTGCAGGTTTCTCATGTGTATTCTGCGACGGATGATGATCAACGAGAGGAAGGCAATGACGACGACAGCAAGAATACCACCAGCAAAGAGCATCGTGCGTTCCTTGGCAATCATCTGTTCCTTGGCATCGTTTTCAGCATAGGTTAGCGAGAGCTCTGCATCGAACTCGTTCATTTGCAAACGTGCTTCTGACGACTGGACAGAGTCTGTCACCTCACGGGCTTTTTTCTGCCAATAGAGAGCTTGTTTCAGGTCGCCCATTTGTTCGTAGATAGTGGCCTTTTGTGCACATCTGTTCTGCTGATGAATCAGCTTGTCTGCGCGTTTCAGCGCTAGTGTCCACTGCTTTCGGTTCTTAGCCTGATAGACGTTGATGAGTTCACCAAATAAACCACCTTGACCACCATGTTCTGCTATCAGTTGTGCACGCTCCTTATAGGCCTCCTCGAATCCCAAACTATCGCCTTGGTTATATCGTGCCAAGCATTTGTAACTCCATGCCGTAATCTTGTTCATGGGAATAATATTGGGCTCGTCGAGCGCTTTACGGGCATAAGCATTTACCTCTTCGTAGTCCTTTCTTTGGAGTGCTACCTCACAAAGTCCTAGGTAACAGGGCGCTGCACTCTCTTCAGGTAGACATTCCTCCTTCAACTTCAGTGCCTGAAGAAAACTCTTCTCGGCAAGTCCCTTGTTACCCGACTGCTCGCGGATGGTGCCCAGCGTGAAAGTGGCGAAATACATGCCGACATCGCTGCTGTTATCTTTTGCATGATGATAAATGGCATGCGACAGTTCGACGCCTTTCTGGCGGTCGACATATTCAAACATGTAGATAGCCTCATAGCTGCACGCACGATAGTAGGTCTCCTGATAGTCAGAGAACTCCGTGGCATCCTTAACTCGCTTGATGGACTCAAAGAAATTCTCCGTCTCGCGTGCACTATAACAGCGGTAGGCTTCGTCAGTCAGCTTCTGTAGCTTTTGCGGCAACTGCTCTTCAGCCCATAATACTGTGGAACCTGTTACTAGTAACAGGAATAATAGAAATATGTGGCAAACTACTCTTTTCATATCGCTGCAAAAGTACGAAGAAAAAAGTTAAACACCAAAAGAAAAACTCTTTTTTCTATTCATCTATCAGTAGGACGGTAGCTGAGCGGGCTGCTTGGGCACCCATGACGAGTACCTGAGCGATGTCTGCTGTCTTGGACGGACCGCTGATAAACGTGCCGTAGCCATAGTCGTTGAACTTGATGCGACGGTAAGCTTCGTGCATATTGTTGACAATCTGCGACTTGGGCAGTAAGATGACGAGGTTTTCGCTGATGAAGCAGACGGCTTTCTCTTTCATCTGCTGCGGAATCCAAACGCAGCCGTTTTCTGCCACGCCGAACTCACCCCGAATGATACCTACATCGGTGCCGTTGAGATCGTTGGCATCGTCTACTATGTCAGGGTTGCGTGTGGCAATGGTAATTCCTGGCAGGTTCGAAGCTATCTCTACGGCATCTGGAAACAACTCGCGAATAAGCTTGTTGACATCGCGCCATTCTTCTACTTCGATGGCATTGCCACCCACACTCTTGGTCATGTTGATAAACTGCAATAGTGGATCGGGGTAGGTGACAGCCTGGATATCGTTTAGGTCGGGCATGTCAAACTGTTCGCGAATGTTCGACCTGTATTTCTTCAGTATATCTTCTTTGCTTGACATAGTTTTTTCACTTCTTTACTTCTTTTATCATCTCATGGAACGGCTTCTTCGGGAACTTCATCATCTCATGGCCTTCAGCCCACGGGTTAAGGCCGCAGTTAATAATGGGTGAGGGGATGAAGTTGGCCCAATGGGCGAGGCCGGTGCCGAAGTTATACAGTCTAGGCGAGTTGTAGATGGCTGACATGCCACGGCACATCAGTTTCTTCTGTGGATTGGCAGTGCCGAAGTCGTCGAGCTGCTGGCGCCACTGGTATATCTGGTCGCCAAGGTCGATCTTGACGGGACAGACGGTCTGGCAGCTGAGACATAGCGTACAAGCTGAGACATTGCCACTATGTTTCTGTGGGTCGCGGAGCATGCCGAGGTTGATGCCGATGGGACCGGGGATGAAGTAGCTATATGAGTAGCCACCTGAGCGTCGATAAACGGGACAGGTATTCATGCACGAGCCACAGCGGATACACTTCAATGACTCCCAGTGCTCTGGATTAGCTATCCATTCCGAACGACCGTTGTCCACCAGGATGATGTGCATGTGGTGAGCCGTCGGACGAGCCTTGCGGAAGTGACTGGTATATGTCGTGGTGGGCTGCCCAGTACCCGCACGGCAGAGCATGCGCTGGAAGACCGCCAGACACTCGTAGTTGGGGATGACTTTCTCCAGTCCTATGGCGGCTATGTGCAGCTTTGGACAGGAGGCCGACATGTCGGCATTACCTTCGTTGGTACATACCACAATGTCACCCGTCTCGGCAATACCAAAGTTACCACCTGTCATGCCTACATCAGCGGTGAGAAACTCATTACGCAGCGAGAGACGTGCCCGATAGGTCAGGAACGTGGGGTCGTGATTACCTTTCTCATTAGAGATACCTTTTTCCTCGAACAACTCACCCACATCATCGTGGTTAAGGTGGATGGCTGGCATGACGATGTGGCTGGGTGCCTGTCCCTTCAACTGGATAATGCGCTCACCCAGGTCGGTCTCCACCACTTCGATGCCACGCTCCTCGAGGTAGGGATTCATCCCACATTCCTCGGTGAGCATCGACTTCGACTTCACCATCTTCTTAACGTTGTGGCTCTCCAGGATGTTATAGACTATCTCGTTGAACTCCTCAGCATCTTTTGCCCAGTGTACCTCTGCGCCGTTCTTTTCGGCGGCTGTGGCAAACTGGTCGAGGTATTCGTCGAGGTGGGTGATGGTATGCCGCTTAATCTGCGAGGCTTTCTCGCGCAGCTGTTCCCACTCGTCCAGCCCGTATGCCATGTTGTCACGTTTGGTACGCACCGCCCAGAAGGTGGCGTCGTGCCAATGGGCATAGGTCTGGTTCTTCAGGAACTCCTTGGCGGCTTTGCTATGCTGTGTACTCATATTATTCGTGTTATTCGTGAGATTCGTGTTCGTCTTACAGTCCTGCCGCGAGAATTTCTACTACGTGTTTGAACTGGATCTTGAGACCTTGCTTTTGGGCAACACCGGCCATGTGCATCAGACACGAGCAATCGGGCCCTGTCACATACTCGGCACCAGTCTGCATGTGGCGTTCCACCTTGTCACGCCCCATCTGTGCAGACACAGCAGTCTCCTCAACAGAGAACATGCCGCCGAAGCCGCAGCACTCGTCGGGACGCTCAGGCTCTACGACCTCTATGCCGTCAACCAACTCCAGCAGATCTTTTATCTTGTTGAATTTCTCCACATGTTGCTCGGAAGGCGAGGAGAGTCCCAACTCGCGTACACCGTGACAGGAGTTGTGGAGGCTCACCTTATGAGGGAAGGTGCCCAAGCGGCTATCTACCTTCACCACGTCGTGCAGGAACTCCACCACATCCATGCAACGCTTGGCAGTCTCACAGTCGTGGTTGAGCAACCGTGGGTAGTTGAAACGGATAAAGGCGGTGCATGAGACGCTGGGCGCAACCACATAGTCGAAACCACTGAATTTGTCATCGAAGTTCTCTGCCAGTGATATGGACTGTTTCTCGAATCCAGCATTAGCCATCGGCTGTCCGCAGCAGGTCTGCTTCTCAGGATATACAACGTCTACCCCAAGATGCTTTAGCAACTTATAAGTAGCCATACCCACTTCAGGATAGACGACATCCACATAGCAGGGAATAAATAAACCGACTTTCATATATTAACAATGAATTATGAACTATATCACGTGCAATCCCAGGAATACCATCAGTCCGTTCATCAGTATCCAGAAGATGGCAAACGGCATGGTCTTACGCATGATGTCGCCATCCTGTCCCTCCATGTCGCAGGCAGCGGTAGCAATAGCAATGGACTGTGGCGAAAGTAGCTTACCGCCCTCAGAACCAGCACAGTTGGCAGCAGCCAGCCAGTTGGTCTCGTTGCCAGAGACACCGAAGAATGTGCCTTGATGGACTAAGCCGAGGTCACTGGCAGCAGTAGCTTGCAGCTTACCGAACAGAATGTTGGCATTTGTAGCGCTACCTGTGACGAAGGTGCCAATAGAGCCAATGAGCGGTGCAAAGAACGGGAAGGCTGCACCTGTCAGTAATACCAGTCCTTTGGCAATGTCGTTGGTCATGCCGGTATTGTTCATCAGCATGGCCATAGCTACCAGACAGCAGATGGTTACCACCGTCTTTTGCAGGTTGAGCGTGGTCTTGCATAGAAGCACCATCAGCTTCCTGAAGCTCATGCCCTGAATCAGTCCACCGATGACGGCACCAAGGAAAATCATCAGACCGGCATTCGACAGCCAGCCAAATTTAAACGTATTCCCAATGACGGGTAGCTCGAACTTGGTAACCAGCGTGTTGTTGAGTAGCTCGTTGACGGATGGAACAATCTTGCTGGAGATAAGGATGAAGAAGATAATCAGTCCGTAGACACTCCATGCCTTGAGGGTCTTGACAACACCAAACTGTTGGTGCTCTACCTGTACAGTGTCTTTCTCGGCCTCATGACGCAGGAATAGCTTGTCGTACAGCAGCATGGCAGCGATGGCGGCTACTGATCCGAGAATGGCCGGCGTCTCAGGACCTATAAAATGTGCACAGCAGAACTGGACGGTGATAGAGCAAGTGCCTACGAATAGTGCGATGGTGATGTTCTTCAGAATCTTTGTTTTGTCGGTCATCATCAGAATGAGGAATGGCGTGATGTAGAACATCAGCGAGAGCTGTAATATAATAAAGGTGGCCACCTCGCAGAGTTCGTCGGGTGTCGCAGTACCACTGGCAGCTACCTGATTGGCCAACGTGGTAGCTGGCAGACCAACGGCACCGAAACCTACAGCAACGGTGTTGGCTACCAGACAGATGACAGCCGAGAACATAGGTTTGAACCCCAATCCAATAAGGATGGCGGCAGGAATGGCCACGGCTGTACCAAATCCAGCCATGCCCTCAAGCACACCACCGAGACCCCATGTCAGTAGTAGTACCAGTAGCCCCTTGTCAGAAGTCATCTGGATAAACTGTGTCTTGATGGTCTCTATCTCCTTTGTCTCACAAAGGATGTTATAGCTGAAGATGGCACAGATAATGATGAGAATAATGGGGAAACAAGCCTTCAACACTCCCTCTACTACCGACCAACAGGTGATGCCAATGATACTGGCATCGGCAAATTTCTCTGGAAGGATACCCATAGCAGGGACGGCAAACAGGGCTAACAAAACGGTTATGATGAGCGTAGCGATGGCACTTCTGTAGCCAGAAACCTTGAAGCCCATCATCAACACAATGAGTAACAAAATAGGGATTACGGAAATTAATGCTGTCATAGGTTTTTGTATTTTATATAAGTATGGTTGCAAATATACAAAAAAAAATGAATAGTGCGAAGATTTTTTAGAAAAAAGTGACAAAATACGAAAAAAGTTTGTACATTTGCAAAAATAATGCACGTAACAAAAAACTAAAGCTATGAATCCACAGTTCTTATCAGAGCTCAAGCAGTTCCTGCCCTCTGACCGTATTTATACCGACGAGTTGCGTACCCTCGGCTGGGGTACTGATGCTAGTTTCTATCGCCAGATTCCTAAGGTTGTCATCCGTAGCGATGGCGAGGAGGAGATTTCCAAGATTGTTAAGACGTGCCAAAAGCATAAGATGCCTTATACTTTCCGTGCTGCAGGAACATCACTGTCGGGACAGAGTTGTACAGACTCGGTGCTTATCGTGGCAGGTAAGCATTGGGAGAAATACGAGTTAGGCACAAATCAAGATACCATTAAACTGCAACCAGGTATTGTGGGTGGTCGCGTCAACGAAATCCTTAAACCTTATGGTCGTGTGTTTCCACCAGATCCTGCTTCTATTGGTAGTGCAATGGTAGGCGGTATCGTCATCAATAATGCATCGGGTATGAACTGTGGCGTCCATGCAAACAGTGACCGCATGCTCGTCTCTGCACGTATCATCCTGACGGATGGTACCATCCTTGATACAGGTGACAAGGAGAGTCGTGAGCAGTTTGCCCGCTCGCATCCAGAGTTCCTGCGTAAGATAGAGGCTTTACGTGACAAGGTACGTGCTAATGAGGCATTGGCCTCGCGCATACGTAATAAATATAGCATTAAGAATGTGACGGGTTTGAACCTCCGTCCGTTGGTAGCTTATGATGACCCGTTCGACATCATCGCACACTCGATGGTGGGTAGCGAGGGTACGTTAGCCTTCTTGTCGGAGGTGACGATGAAGACGCTCCATGACTATCCATATAAAGCATCTGCCATGGTGTACTTCCTTTCAATGAAAGAAAGTTGTGAGGCGGTGGTAGCCATGAAGAAGATGAAAGCTGGCGAAGAGGATGTGGAGTATAGTGCCGAGAACTTAGTAGTGAAGAGTGCTGAGATGCTTGACTACAAGTCGCTGAGTTCGGTAGATGATCCTGTCTATCTTCGATATAAGCAGGATGTAGATGCTGGCAAAATTGAAGGCGTGGAGTCTGGTGACTATCATCACCTAACGGCCATCTTGATTGAGACGAAGGGGATTACCCACGAACAGCTATTGGAGAAGATTGAGAAGATTAAGGCATGTTTAGAGCAGTTCCGACTCTATATTCCAGTAGAGTTTACTGAAGATCCTAAGGTCTACGGTAAGTATTGGGCTATCCGTTCGGGCATTTTCCCTTCTGTAGGTGGTACGCGTCCTGTTGGCACGTCCTGCCTCATCGAGGATGTAGCATTCCCCATCGAGTCATTGCCGGAAGCTACGGTCAAGTTGCAGAAGATGATTGCTGACCATGGATATGATGATGCGTGTATTTACGGTCATGCCTTTGAGGGTAACTATCACTTTATCTTAAATCAGAGCTTTGCTGATGAGCATGAGGTGGCGCGCTATGCCGAGATGATGCGTGATGTGGCGCGTTTGGTCGTTGAGGAGTATGATGGCTCATTGAAAGCCGAGCATGGTACAGGCCGTAACATGGCACCGTTCGTAAAATATGAGTGGCGCGATTATGCTTATGAGGCGATGAAAGAGTTGAAGGCTATCTTCGACCCCGACGGTCTGCTGAACCAAGGTGTCATTTTTAATGACGATCCAGACTGCTTCATCAAGTGTTTGAAACCGCTGCCTGTGCTTAACTTCGACTTCGACAGTGTACCAGATGGTGGACATTACCTCATGGATTCGTCGTTGTCAACGGCTAAAGAGACTGTTGAACAGGTAAAGCGTGCCAACAAATGTATCGAGTGTGGATTCTGTGAGGTCAACTGCATGTCGTGTGGCCTGACGCTGTCTTCCCGTATGCGTATTGCTGTACAACGTGAAATCCGCTATCTTGCTGCGACGGGTTCCAATCCTGAACGTTTGGCCGCGTTGAAGAAACAATATAAGTACTATGGCGACCAGACTTGTGCAACAGATGGTCTGTGTTCTACCTCATGCCCTATGAAGATCAATACGGGTGAGTTGACACACCTGATTCGCCAGATGGATATGAATAATTCGAAGATGGGTTATAAACTGGGTGAGTTTGCAGCCAACCACATGGCAGGTATTAAGACGGGGCTCCGTGTAGTTCTCGATGTTGCCCATGCTGCCCATGTCACCCTAGGTCCTACTATGATGACGAGCATTGCCCGTGGCATGAACAAGATGGGACTGCCCCTTTGGACCACTGCCATGCCGAAGAAGAAACGCCAGCCGAAGCCCAGTGATCTGACACAGTTTATCATTGAGAAGAGTATCCCACATAAAGAAGAGGAACACTTACCATTGAGGGTCGTCTATTTCCCCAGTTGTATTAACCAGACTATGGGACAGTCGAAGCATGGTGGTAAGATTCATGCCTTGGTAGATGAGGTTATCCAACTGATGGCGAAGGCTGGCTATGAGGTTATTTTCCCAGAAGGTATGGAGCGTATGTGTTGCGGACAGATATGGGAATCAAAAGGTATGCTTGATATTGCCGACCGCAAGAGCGCTGAACTCGAAGCTGCCTTGTGGAAAGCCAGTGAAGAGGGCAAGTATCCTGTGCTCTGTGCCCAGAGTCCTTGTTTGCATCGTATGAAAAAGGTGATGCATAAGATGCATCTCTACGAACCTGCCGAATTCATCATGAAATTCCTGGTGCCTCGTCTCGACTTCCATCCTATCGACAAACACATCGCCCTGCATATCACCTGTTCTACTCGTCAGATGGGTGTGGCCGATGACCTGATTAATCTGGCCAAGATGTGTTCTAACAATGTGTTCCTACCTGAGGGGGTAGGGTGTTGCGGTTTTGCTGGCGATAGGGGCTTTACCTTCCCCGAACTCAACAAGTATGGTCTTCGTAAGCTCCGTCCGCAGATTGAGGCTAACCATATTGAGGTGGGCTATTCCAATAGCCGAACCTGTGAGATTGGTCTTGAGACAAATACGGGCATACCTTATATGAGCATCGTCTATCTGGTTAATGAGTGTACGACGCCAAAGGCTATTTAACATGTTTTTGTTCTTTTTTCTCTAAAAGATTTGTCTGATGACGGAATAATGTTTATCTTTGCCGCTTGAAATAACCAGTTAAAAAACAACGACAATGAATTATCAAGATTATGAATTGAAGGAGTATTCTTCTGCAAACGAACGTTTATGGGAGGCTAGTCAGGCGTTCCCTGTGCTCATGAGAAAGGTCTATGTCTGGATGACACTGGCATTGGCTATTACAGGTTTTACGGCCTATGGTGTGGCTACCAGTCCTGGCCTTATGCAAGCCATCTATACCAATCAGGCACTTTTCTGGGGATTGATTATCGCAGAATTTGCATTGGTCATTGGAGTTAGTGCAGCTATCAATAGGTTGTCGCTGGCTGTTGCAACGCTGATGTTTGTTCTTTATTCGGTCATCAATGGAGCATTGCTGTCATACATTTTTATTCTATATACGGCATCATCCATTTCTACCGTGTTCTTCATCACTGCAGGAACATTTGCTGCAATGGCCTTTATTGGCTACACTACGAAAACAGACCTGTCGTCTTGGGGGAAGATACTGCTTATGGCATTGCTGGGTCTGATTATAGCCACTGTCGTCAATGTCTTCATCAAGAGCACGATGTTTAATCTTATTCTTAGCTATGTAGGCGTGTTGATCTTTGTCGGACTGACAGCATACGACTCTCAGAAGATCAAACAGATGCTTTTGCAGGCTCCTGATGCTAGTGAGGGGGCACAGAAAGTTGCCTTGCTTGGAGCCCTGACACTCTACCTCGATTTCATCAACCTGTTTATCTATTTGCTGCGCATTTTTGGAAAGAGAGACTGATAGTCCTCTATATATAATAAGGTGTATAAGTTTTCGCATTGTCATGAAATGCGAAAACTTTTG
>CAMJZV010000019.1 GCA_946410305.1 uncultured Prevotellaceae bacterium
TATATTTCAATTATTTCAAAGAACGCTTAGCGATTTTTAGTGGACAGCAATGATTTAAGCTCTATGTGAAATCAATTAATAGAGAGCTCTCGTATTAGCTATCCTAATGTCTGTATCAGCTGTTCCCATCGGTGGGTTAGCTATTCTTGGTGCTGTATCAGCTGTACTCGATATGCCCAACGACTGTCGCATGAATGTCCGACGGCCGTCGGACAATGCAGGAAAAGGTGGGTAGGAGGTATAAATGGCTGATTTAGAAGGCTTAAAAGGTATGGGAAGTTGGTAGGATTAACATAAATTTTGATTTATGAGTAGATGCCACCCACAAAAAATAGGGTTCACACTTATTGCGCAATGTATCAATAACTTACGCGTGAATGTGAACCCTTTTTTAATGCTAAAATTATTTATTCACTGGTTAAATACCATCTATTTAATGCAATAGTTTCTTGACTGTCTTCATCAGTTTTGCTGAGGGCTCAGCGTTGCCTTTGATGGGTAATAGGTACCAGCGGACTGGTCCAAAAGGTGCTGCTGTGCCATACTAACCAGCGACATCAACATGGTAAGTAGGAGGAATAGTTGTTTCTTCATAGTTTTTCGTCTAGTTGATTTCTGCTGCAAAGATACAACTTTTCAATTAAATAATGTGTGTTGTCTTGATTTTTCTTTGTACCTTTGCGCCTGCAAACAAAACAGGACTATGACTTATTTAGGAGAACTGATATCAATAGGTGTAGCTTTCTCGTGGACGGCGACGGCACTGCTGAGCGAATTTGGTTCAAAACGGCTGGGTAATCTGACGCTCAATGTACTGCGTATGGCGCTGGCGCTCTTATTCTCGCTGGTGCTGTTTGTTGTGGTAACGGGTGAACCATTACCTACAGGTGCTTCGTGGGAGGCAAGTGGCTGGATGCTGCTGTCAGGATTGGTAGGCTACGTCATTGGCGACTACTGCCTTTTCCAGTGCTATATTATCATAGGTTCGCGATATGGCCAGCTCTTTATGACGCTTGCCCCATTGGCTGCTGCGCTGATGGCGTGGGTTACGCTGGGTCAGCAGATGAATGCTATGAGTATTGTGGCCATGCTGGTAACACTCTTGGGTATTGGCATTTCTGTGATAGGAAGAGCCTCTCCCCAGCCCTCTCCAAAGGGAGAGGGGGTTACTGCTCATCGAAGTTCTCCCTCCTTTTGGAGGGGGTTAGGGGGAGGCTTTTCCTTGAAGCTGCCCCTCAATGGTGTGCTCTTTGCCATTGGTGCTGCTGTGTGTCAAGGTGTAGGCCTCGTGCTGAGCAAGATAGGTATGGATCACTACGTGGTGTCTGCTGATATGCCCGAGTGGCTGGTGCCGTTCAGTGCTAACTTCTACCGTTGTGTGGCAGGCATCATTGGCTTCTCGCTGTTGCTCTGGTATCGTGATGGAATGGAGCCTTTACGTGAGGCGCTACACGACAAGAAAGGACTGAGCGTAGCGACAGCTACCACCATCTTTGGTCCTTTTATAGGTGTAGGCTTCTCGCTGATGGCTGTGCAGTATACGGCAGCAGGTATCGCCTCTACGTTGATGGCGATGACGCCCATCATCATTCTGCTACCGTCTTACTGGCTGTTCCACGAGAAGATTACGTTGAAGGCTGTCCTTGGCGCCATCATCTCTGTTATTGGAGTCAGCTTATTCTTTCAAGGATGAGAATCAACTCACGCGAATACACATCATGGTGAGGTCGTCGTTAGGCTCTGCACCGTTGCGATGATGCTCCACTTCTCTGGCAAGCGTTTCTATCACCTGCTGGGAGGATTCGAAGTGAGTATTGCGCAGAATGCTGAGCAGGCGCCCGTCACCAAACTGCTGCTGTTGATGATTCTCTGCCTCGTTGAGGCCATCGGTATAGATGAATAGTGGACGTCCTTTGATGTTGTCAACCTCTTCACCCACATACTGCAATCCAGGCCACAGACCGAACGGTGCGTTTGGCTCCATCTGGAGGAAGTCGCCGTGTGATGGTGTTCCACCAATGACGGGAGGATTATGTCCTGCATTACAGAACGACAGATGTCCGCTGTTGAGGTCTATGAGTCCTAAGAAGAACGTCACAAACATCAGGCTTTCGTTGTCTTCACCAGAGAGCGCATCATTGATTTGCGTGCAGATCTCAGCAGGTTGCAGTCCTTGTTTGGCCAGTGTCTGGAACAGACGAGTCACCTGTGCCATAAAGAGTGATGCAGGTACTCCCTTACCACTGACGTCGCCCAAACAGAAGTAGAGCTTGTCATCATTCAGCACATAGCCGTAGAGATCGCCACCAACCTCGCGTGCTGGTGTCATCGAGGCATGCATATCCAACCCCTCGCGGTTAGGGAAGATGCTGGGCACCATTGACATCTGTATGTCGCGGGCAATGCGTAGCTCACTCTCTATGCGGTCTTGTTCGGCTTTAATCTCAGCCAGACGTCTGGCAGTACGCTGTCGCGATAAGAAGAAGGTGACGACGCCAATAATCACGATAGCTCCGATGATGAACATCAGATACATCAGCCGGCGCTCGTTGTCCATTTTCTCGCGTTCGTGTTGTATCTTCTCTCGTTCCTGTTGGGCGCGTAGCTCATCCAGTTCAAAGCGCTTGTTCAGCTCGTTCAGTTGTTGGCGCGACTCTTCTTTATTGATAGAGTCTACCAATTCATAGTGTTTCTCAAGATTGCTAAATGCTTCTTTCCATTGCCCCAGTTTCGACAAGATGATAGCACGCTGTAACAATACATCGGAATAAGCATTGATGTCGAGATCCTTGGCTTCTGGCAGTTGTAGGTTGTTCAGTCTCAGTGCTTCCACATAGTTTTTCCGCTCAATAGCCAACTTTGTACGTAAGCCTGCTACCTCATTACGTGTCACCCTTGACCAGCCGTTACTCTCAATGTGCTTTACCACGGAGTCTACATACTGCTCGGCCTTGTCGAGGTCCTTCTTTTTCATATAATAGAAGTAGCATGAGTGATGATAGTAGTAGAGCCAGTTGTCGAACTGCTTACGAGGAATAGTCGTGTCGTTGCGGCGCTCATCGATATAATCCTTCCACTCTTTGAGTATTCTCTCCATCTTGTCCATCTTATTCATCGTTCTTAACTCATTGACGTAGTAGACGTAGATGGAGTTCTTCAGGAAGGCTTCAGCATCAGCAGGGTAGTTGGCCAGTGCCCGTTCGAAACTGCGTGCAGACTCTTCGCGATTCAGCTGATTGTCGTACACCAATCCCTTAATGAATTCAGCAACGGTCAGTCCATACTTATTACTTCGCTCTGTCGCATCGTCGTGTATCTCTTGGGCAACCTCAATGGCTTTGCTCGACTCACCGCTGAAGTTGTATTCCTGACCCAGCAGCAGCCATGTGTCGTAGTAGTCGTTCCATAACTCATGTTCACTACAGAAGTCGAGTACCTCAGGTACTTTCATCACCAGTGTGTCGTGGATGTTGTTATTATAGTAATATGTTAGTACCCCATACAACTTTCGTGCAGAGTCACTCCAGTTGACGGAGTCTTTCTTTGAAGCCTTTTCAGGGTCGTTGGTGTTGTTGCCGCTACGTGGGCTGCAGGCACCGATCATTGCAAGCAGCAGGAGTGCGATGAGGTAGTGGAATTTCTTCATATATTATGGATGTAAGATGATGGCAGTGAAAATACGACCAGAGTTGATGCCCAGTCGACGGGCGGAGAAGAAAGAATCAGCCTGCTTAAACGTACAGATGGGGGAGACTGCGATGTGTTCGGAGGGAACACCCATCGACTCGAGTTGCAGTCGATTGCACGCAGGCAGATCAATATGCCACTTTTCTCTTCTCTTGCTGATAGACTCCATCGGAAAGCCCTCATTAGAGAAAGCCTCATAGACCTCGTCGCCAACCTCAAAACTGTCAAGACTGATACCAGGACCTATCTGTGCAACAATATCTCTTGGATGAGTGCCATAGACAGTGGTCATTTTCTCTATAGCATGTTCTACGATGCGTTTCACTGTACCTCGCCAACCGGCATGAATGGCGCAGACGGCACGATGCTCAGGGTCATGGAGCAATACAGGAATGCAGTCAGCTGTAGAGACGCCTATGCACACCCCTTTCAGGTTGGTCATCAGCGCATCCACACCATCCAGTGCCTGTCGACGCTCTTCAATAGTATGATGCATGAAGTCGTCGTCAATAATGGCTATTTCCGTCTGGTGTACTTGGTGAGGCATCAGCAAACAGTCATCGCTGATTCCTAAAAGGGTGCAGAGCGCTTTACGGTTTTTCTTGATGGCCTCCTCTTCATCGCCACAATAGCAATTGATATTGAAATCAGCATAATTCCCCTTGCTATAGCCGCCTTGGCGCATGGTGCTGAATGCACTCACACCCTCGCCAAAGTTATAATTGTGTAGTTTAGGTTCTATCATTGTTGACATCATAGTTGCTAATAAAGCAAAATTTTCAGATGCAAAGATACAGATTTTTTGGCTTATTATAGCTATTTTCAATAAAAAAAACGTACTTTTGCACCTATGGAACAAAATAACGAGTTGCTTACTGCATGGGACTTTGTGGAGAATACAGGACGCAGCATCTTCCTGACAGGTAAAGCAGGAACGGGTAAAACCACATTCTTGAAGATGGTTGTAGAGCAGTCGCGCAAACGTCCTATTGTGGTGGCACCAACGGGCGTGGCAGCCATCAATGCCGGAGGTGTAACCATCCATTCGTTTTTCCAGCTGCCCTTCTCACCTTATGTTCCTGGAGCGAAGGTGGAGAGTCGGTTCGACTTCAGTCGTGAGAAACGGAAAATCATAGCCTCTATCGACCTGCTGATTATTGACGAGATATCAATGGTACGTGCTGACCTGCTAGATGCCATTGATGCTGTGTTGAGGCGTTTCCGCGACCACATGCTGCCCTTTGGTGGTGTACAGCTGTTGATGATTGGCGATCTGGCACAGTTGACACCTGTCGTCACGCCTGAAGATGAACGCATGCTGAAGCCTTACTACGATACGCCTTATTTCTTTGGTTCGAAAGCGTTGCAGCAGATAGACTATGTGACCATTCAGCTGGAGCATGTCTATCGTCAGCAGGATGCCTCGTTCATCAACCTGCTCAACGAGGTACGCAGCGGACATCCATCAGCAAAGGCACTGGAGCAACTGAATAGCAGAGTGATAGCTAACAGCCAACAGCTAAATGCTAATGGCCAGTTAGCTATTCGCCTGACGACACATAACAATCTGGCCAACTACTATAACGAGTCAGAACTACAGAAGTTACAAGCGCGTTCCTACCACTATCACGCAGAGATAAAGGGCACGTTTCCTGAATATTCCTATCCTACGGCAGAGACGCTGGAGCTGAAGGTTGGTGCGCAGGTCATGTTCGTGAAAAACGACCCTACTAGTGAACACCGCTATTATAATGGACGCATTGGTCGCGTGATGGAGGCTAGCGAGAAGCACCTTACCGTCTATTGCGAGGGCGATGCCAACGCTATTGAGGTGGAACCCTTGGAATGGGAGAACACCCGTTATACGCTGAACGAGAAGACACGCGAGATAGAATCAGAAGTGCAAGGTACTTTTAAGCAGTTGCCTTTGCGACTAGCCTGGGCCATCACCATCCATAAGAGCCAAGGACTGACATTCGACCACGCCATCATCGACGCCAATCAGTCGTTTGCCCCAGGTCAGGTGTATGTCGCTCTGAGCCGTTGTCGTACGCTCGAAGGCCTGGTGCTTGCTACTCCTTTGGAGCCTCGCGCAGTTATAAGCGACGAGCGTGTTGACAGTTATATTGAACAGCAGGAGAATGAGGCTGAGCGCAGCATCCGACAGTTGCCAGTGTTGAAACAGGAATATGAGCGCTATCTGCTACTCCAGCTCTTCGATTTCCGTTCTATCCTCTATTTAGAAGAGACGATGGTACGACTGTTTGCGGAGTTCTTCTACCACAGTCATGCCTCGCTGAAGCAGTTGCACGACCAGGCTCTCTTTGACCTTCGTTATCATGTCATTGCTGTTGCTGAACGTTGGCAGCAGAAAATTCAGTCAATGCCTATTGAGGGACTGCGTGATGCTGATTTCCTGGAACGTGTCAAGCGTAGTGCTGAATATTTCTATGACCAGTTGCGCAATATTCTCACTAAACCTATTGAACTTTCTGCTAAGGTGGAGACAGGTAACAAACAAGCATCACGTCGCTTGGACAATGCGCTACCTGACCTGCGGCAGGCATGGCTTTCCCGTCGCTATCTGCTTTTGAAGATAGCCGAGAAGGGTTATACTGTTGACAACTACCTGCACGAGAAACAAATGTCTATGCTTGATGCAATTGATGAGGGAAAAGTGAAAGCTAAGCGTGGACGAAAGACGAAGAAAAAGACATGAAAAAAGGACCCGATGCTACCAGCACCAGGTCCTCCACACACAAATTCAATGTATTATAACTATCTTATGAATAGCAGTTCTCTGTATTTGGGCAGAGGCCACAGAGCATCGTCAACGATCAACTCCAGCTTGTCAATCTGATAGCGAATCTCGTCGAGCTTCGGCTCTACCTTGTCATGGTAAGCGATGGCCTTTTCATGCTCACCATCAATCTTGTTAGCTTTCTTGCGAGCCTCAACGAGCTCCTCGACGCCCTTTTCGATAGCAGAGGTGCGCTCAGCAATCTCTTGAATAATCTTCTTATTGCGGGCAGAGAGCTTGTCGGCAGTGTCGATGGGGAAGATGACGGCCATATTGCCTACATTCTTCAGCAACTCACTCTGGTACGTGGTAGCTACAGGGATGATATGATTCATTGACAGGTCGCCCAGTACGCGAGCCTCAATCTGGATCTTCTTCGTGTAGGTCTCCCATTTCACCTCGTTGCGGGCCTCAAGTTCTTTCTTGGTCATGACACCCAGACTCTCAAACATATCAATGCTTTCCTTGTCGAGGTAGCGCTCGAAGATCTTCGGACAGCTCTTCTCTACGTCCAAGCCACGCTTCTCTGCCTCAACAACCCATTCTTCAGAGTAGCCGTTACCATCGAAGCGGATAGGCTTACAGGTCTTGATATCTTCACGCAATACGTCGATGATAGCATGGAACTTAGCGCTGTGCTCGGTGCCAGCCAGCTGCTTCTCGAACTCAGGAATACGGGCATCAACACGCTTCTTGAAGTTAACCAGAGCCTCAGCAACAGCACTGTTCAGGGCAATCATAGCGCTGGCGCAGTTAGCCTCAGAACCTACAGCACGGAACTCAAAGCGGTTACCAGTGAAGGCGAAGGGAGAGGTACGGTTACGGTCGGTATTGTCGATGAGCAACTCGGGAATCTCGGGGATGTCCATCTTCAGCCCCTGCTTGCCAGACATAGCCAAGAAGTCCTTGTCTGCCGTTTCAATATGGTCGAGCAATTCGCTGACCTGCTTGCCAAGGAAGCTTGATACGATGGCGGGAGGTGCCTCGTTGGCTCCCAGACGATGAGCATTGGTAGCACTCATGATAGAGGCCTTCAGCAGACCATTATGCTTGTAGACACCCATCAGTGTCTCTACGATGAACGTGGCAAAGCGCAGGTTTTGCTCAGGAGTCTTGCCAGGAGCATGCAGCAGGATGCCGTTGTCGGTAGAAAGACTCCAGTTGTTGTGCTTACCCGAGCCGTTGATGCCCGCAAATGGCTTCTCGTGCAGCAATACGCGGAAGCCGTGTTTGCGGGCTACGCGCTTCATCAGCGACATCAACATCATATTATGATCTACGGCTAAGTTGGTCTCTTCGAAGATTGGAGCCAATTCGAACTGGTTTGGAGCAACCTCATTGTGGCGGGTCTTGCAAGGTACGCCCAGTTCCAGAGCCTGAATCTCAAGGTCACGCATGAAGGCTGCCACACGCTCAGGAATAGCACCAAAGTAGTGGTCGTCCATCTGCTGGTTCTTGGCAGAGTCGTGTCCCATCAGGGTACGGCCAGTCAGCAGCAAGTCAGGACGTGCTGCATACAATCCCTCGTCAACGAGGAAATACTCCTGTTCCCAACCCAGGTTAGAAGTAACCTTTTTGACAGCGGGATCGAAGTAGTGGCAAACATCTGTTGCAGCTACGTTCACGGCATGCAGGGCACGCAGCAAGGGTGCCTTATAGTCGAGTGCCTCACCGCTATAAGATATAAATACGGTGGGAATACACAGTGTGTCATCGATGATGAATACAGGTGATGTGGGATCCCATGCAGAGTAACCGCGAGCCTCGAAAGTGGAACGGATACCACCAGAAGGGAATGAAGAAGCATCAGGTTCCTGCTGAACGAGCAATTTGCCAGTGAACTCTTCAACCATACCACCCTTGCCATCGTGCTCAATGAACGAATCGTGCTTCTCGGCAGTACCTTCAGTCAGAGGCTGGAACCAGTGAGTGTAGTGAGTAACACCATTCTCAACAGCCCATTGCTTCATGCCAGCAGCCACTGCGTCGGCTACCGCACGGTCTAGACGAGCGCCGTTGTCGATGACATCAACCATCTTCTCGTACACGTCTTTGGGCAAGTACTTGTACATTTTCTCGCGGTTAAAGACCTTCTTACCAAAATACTCGTAAGGTCTCTCACTTGGTGCTTTTACGTCGAGGGGTTTCTTCTTGAAAGCCTCACCGACAACCTGAAATCTTAATGCTTCCATCTTTTTTTCCTATTTTGGTTACACTTTGTTCGTTTACGGCTGCAAAGATACGACATTCTGAAAGTAAACCGCACAATTTACTGACAACAAAAATACAAAAAAGTACACCAAATTACAATCTGAAACAAAAATCCCCACTTTTAGTTACAAACTGAAAGTGGGGAATATGTAAAAGAAACGGTTTTTATTTTGACCACTTCTCTATTCTGTTGAGTGCCTCGGCAGTTTTTTCATGACTGCCAAAAGCTGTGAAGCGAACGTAGCCCTCGCCAGCAGGACCGAATCCCACGCCAGGCGTACATACTACATTAGCTCCATATAGCAGGTTCTCAAAGAACCTCCAAGAGGAGGTCGGCGTCATGCCAACTTCCTTTTGGAAGCCTTCGGGAACACGCATCCAGATATAGGGAGCGTTCTCGCCGCCATAGCACTCAAAACCAAGCGAACGCAGGGTGGTGAGCATCTCCTTGGCATTCTGCATATAATAATTAATGGTGTCCTTGATCTGTACTTTTCCCTCGGGGGTATAAATAGCCTCAGCAGCACGCTGAGAGATATAGCTGGTGCCATTGAATTTAGTACACTGACGACGATACCATAGAGGATTCAGAGGAATGCGCTCACCTGTCAGTGTGGCTGCTGTGAGGTCTTTGGGCACAACAGTATAGCCACAACGGATGCCTGTAAAACCAGCAGTCTTTGAATACGAGTGGAACTCAATGGCGCAACGACGTGCACCACGAATCTCGTAGATAGAGTGGGGGATGTTGTCATCCTGGATATAAGCCTGATAAGCAGCATCGTAGAAAATCAGCGTGTCGTTCTTGAGGGCGTAGTTCACCCACTTGCGCAGTTCCTCGCGAGTAATAACCATACCCGTTGGGTTGTTGGGGTAGCAGAGGTAGATAACATCCACGCGACGGTCAGGGATTTGGGGAACGAAACCGTTTTCTGCATTACATGGCATATAGATGACGTTCGACCACTTGCCGTCTTCCACCGTTCCTGCGCGACCTATCATGACATTTGAGTCAATATAGACGGGGTAGATGGGGTCGGTGACACCGATGGAATTGTCCCAACGGATGAGTTCCTGGATATTGCCCGTATCACTCTTGGCGCCGTCGTTGACAAAAATCTCATCGATATCGAGGTGGATACCACGTGGCAGGAAGTCATTCTTGAGAATGGCTTCGCGTAGGAAGTCATAGCCTTGTTCAGGACCGTAGCCATGGAATCCACTGGCAGTGCCCATCTCGTCGGCAGCCTTGTGCATGGCTTCTATCACAGCAGAACATAGGGGCTGTGTCACGTCACCGATGCCCAGTGAGATGATATCGGCTTTGGGGTGCGTCACTTTGAAGGCGTTGACCTTCTTGGCAATATCTGCAAACAGATAGTTGTTTGGCAGCTTTAGAAAGTGTTCGTTAACTAATGCCATATTCTTCTTTTATATAGTTCTTAAAGTATCTTTCGTCATTCTATTTCGCCATCGAAAACGAACGCAGCAGGACCGGTCTTGTAGATATGGTTATCACTCTCGCGCCATTCTATGCTGAGTCTACCTCCGTCCATGATGATATTTGTTTTACGACTTGCCCTGCCAGTAAGAGCGGCAGCAACGGCGGTGGCGCAGGCACCTGTACCGCAGGCTTGCGTAATACCACTGCCACGTTCCCAAACTCTTGTCCTGATACTTTCGTCAGCCTCAATGCGTGCAAACTCAATGTTACAGCGCTGAGGGAATGCGGGGTGTTGTTCGAGGATACGGCCGGTCTCTCCCACCTGATCAACATCATCGGTAAAGATGACATAGTGGGGATTGCCCATGGAGACAAATGTTCCTTTATCTAAACCTCTGGAGGCAATAAACTGTGTTGCATTCTCCAATATTGGCTCTCCCATATCCACAGTAACACTCTCCACAATACCTTTGTTCACATGAAGAAGTAGTATTTTGATGCCTGACAGTGTTAACAGACGGATCTCCGTTTTAGTAGTCAGTCCACGCTCATAGAGGTATTTGCCAATACAACGACTGGCATTGCCACACATCATTGCTTCACTACCATCAGCATTGAAGATACGCATGGAGAAGTCGGCTTCAGGAATAGGTGACTTGTCAATGAGTACCAGTCCATCGGAACCGATGCCTTTATGACGATCACTCCAGCGAATGGCCGCCTGGACGGGGTCATCAACAGGATACTGCGCTACATTAATATATATATAGTCGTTACCGCAGCCGTGCATCTTGGTGAAAGGAATCTTGCTCATCTTGCTATCCTTTTGTCATAAATCGGGCGCAAAGATAATACAAAAAGTAAAATAATCAAAAGGGATTCCAACTTTTTGTATCTTCAAATCGATATATACTAACAAATTATCACAAATAGTTGGATTATTGTTAACAATTGAAACAAATAATCCTATTTATCATACCAAGCCCCCTCTTCTATATACATGGAAGAGGGGGCAAGGAAACCTGGTGAAGATTATGGTTGTAGCGTGAAACCCAGAACCAGGTAAGACATCTGTGAACAGGGGTTGGCGACAACCTGTGCGAAGACGGGAACAGAGAAGGTGTCAGTAACCTTGATGTCCTTTGTGGCCTTCAGTGCGAGGTTGGTGACGGCAAAGCCGGTTGTACCGTACTGAACAGATTCTGTGGGGACGGAGCCAGCTGTAGCAGTCCATTCTACGCCAGAAAGTTTAAATGGGACAGCGATTTCCATGTAACTGCTGTAAGCTCGCTTACCGTCCTCCTTATAGTCGTTGCCAGAGAAATTGGTGAACCACTGCAGCGAAGCAAAGCCGAAGTCATAGCCGATATTGGCCTCAAAGACGTGGTTCGTACCATGAACATCGTATTTGAAATAACGTCCATCTGGATCAAGACCACCCTGGTTAAACCAGTAGTCAGTGACACCGATGTTCAGACCACCGAGCGTATAGCTGAGTGTCAGGTCATATTCTTTCGTGTCTGCAGTACTGGCCAGTCCTACACTTCCCCATGCAGTCAGCGATAGTCCTTTGTAAGAAACGCCGAGTGTGGGCTGCAACGATACGTTGCCTAAGTTCTGGCCACGCCAGATATACTGATTTACTACGTCGGCACTGATAGCCGTTTCAACACTCTCCTGTGCTGTAGCACACATTCCTGTAGCGATCATGATCGCCATTAAGACAACCTTTTTCATACTCATTCCTTTCTTAATACATTAGTTGTAACACATTTCTCCATGCTCATATACATCAAGACCTTCTTCCTCAATGCGCTTGTCGACACGCAGGCCATGCAGTTTCTTGATACCATAGAACAAGACGATACCACATGCAGCAGCCCAGAGGTCGATGACGAGTACGCCGAAGCACTCTGCACCGAAGAAACCCCAGCCATAACCATAGAAGGCACCGTTAGTTGTTGATAGCAAACCTGTCATGATGGTTCCGAGGATACCACAAACGCCATGTACTGAAGAGGCACCAACAGGATCGTCGATATGAAGTTTATGGTCGATAAATTCAATAGCATAGACCAATACGATACCACATACAAAACCGATGATGACTGCACCCAGAGGTGATACGAGGTCGCAACCAGCAGTGATACCTACCAAACCTGCCAAAACGCCGTTCAGTGTGAGAGAGAGTGATGGTTTGCCATACTTGAACCAAGTGAGGAACATGGTAGCAGTACCACCAGCTACAGCAGCAAGGTTAGTGGTCAAGAATACGTGGCTGATAGCAACGCGGTTAACCTCACCAGAAGCAGCAAGCTGTGAACCGGGGTTGAAACCAAACCAGCCCAGCCAGAGGATGAACACACCCAGAGAAGCCATAGCAAGGTTGTGACCAGGAATAGCACGGCTCTTGCCGTCTTCGTCATATTTGCCTACACGAGGACCCAGTGCCAACGCACCAATCAGGGCCAGCACACCACCTACGCTGTGAACAATAGCAGAACCGGCAAAATCGTGGAACACATCTCCGAAGGTAGTCATCATAAAGCTGTCGGCAGCATCATTGCAGAGCCAGCCGCCGCCCCATGTCCAGTGACCTTCGATGGGATAGATGAACAGTGAAATGACAGCACTGTATATCAGATACATCGAGAACTTTGTACGCTCGGCCATGGCGCCACTGACGATAGTAGCAGAGGTAGCACAGAAGACCGTCTCGAAAATCAAGAATCCTTCAACGGGTAAATCACCTTTATAGAAAGAGAGGTCACCCCAGTTAGGCATGCCGATGAAGCCAGCTCCTTCGCTGCCAAACATAAAGCCAAAACCAAGGAAGAAGAACAAAAGAGAGCCGAACATAAAGTCGACGAAGTTCTTCATCAGGATGTTTGCCGTATTCTTACTGCGGGTAAATCCTGCTTCACACAGCGCAAAACCTGGCTGCATCCAGAAAACCAACATGGCTGCTAATAGCATCCATACGGTATCGAGTGAAAATCCTATTTCGTTCATAATTATGAGCCTCCCCCTAACCCCCTCCAAAAAGAGGGGGAACCCGAACGGAGGTACGGGGTTTATATTTGTGTTTGGTCTCCCCCTCCCTTTGGAGGGGCCGGGGGAGGCTTTACTTCTTGTCCCTCAGTACGGTATCACCGTTCTCGCCCGTACGTATAGAATAGGTATCGATGACGTCGCTGACAAAGATACGACCATCGCCGATTTCGCCTGTGTGGGCTACTCTCAGAATTACCTGCACGGTGGGATCGAGGAATATGTCACGACACACAATGGTGATGGCCACACGCTCGATGACATCCGTGCTATACTGTACGCCACGATAGATACGCTCCTGACGGCTCTGTCCGATGCCGTGTACGTCGTGGTACTCAAACCAGTCGATGTCGGAGGAGAGTAAGGCAGCCTTAACCTCTTCGAACTTGGTCTTTCGGATAATTGCTTCAATCTTTTTCATACCTTTTTACCTTTTGTTAATACTAACGTCACTGTGACTGTTTCTGAATTCGAGGGCAAAATTACAATGATTCTTTGAGATGTCAATACAATTATTCTGTCTTTCATTCTACTTTTTAGTTGCTTGTAACAGTTTGTAATGAATTGCGGATATTTTACTTACAAATTGTTACTTTTGCTCAAAATGTAGATAAATTGGTACGTAAAATGCTTTGTTATTCTGACAATATGTATAATTTTGCGCCCGATTTTGTAATATAAGAAGGTTTTTAGTTAGGATAATATGGAAAGAATAAAAAGGAAAGGACTCTACCAGAGTGACTACGAGCATGACGCTTGTGGTGTGGGAATGGTGGTAAATATCCACGGAGGAAAAAGTCATGAACTGGTGGACAATGCACTGAAGGTGCTTGAGAACATGGAACACCGTGGCGCCGAGACACGCGACAAGACCGGTGACGGTGCGGGTATCATGGTACAGATACCCCACGAGTTTATTCTGCTTCAGGGAATCCCTGTGCCCGAGAAAGGTAAGTATGGTACCGGACTGGTATTTCTGCCTAAAGACGAGAAGGCGCAGCAGGAGATTCTGAGCGTGATGATCGAGGAGATTGAGCGCGAGAGTCTGACACTGATGCATCTGCGAACAGTGCCTACTAATCCTGAAGTTCTTGGTGCGGCTGCCCGCGAAGTGGAGCCTGACATCAAGCAGGTGTTCATAAAAAGCCTCACCCCCGACCCCTCTCCAAGGGGAGAGGGGAGTGATTACCTACATAGTAATGTGTCGGAGCTTGACCGTAAACTATATATAATAAGGAAAAGAATTGAGAATAGAGTTGCGGAATTAGCAAAAGCATCTACTCCCCTCTCCCCTTGGAGAGGGGCCGGGGGTGAGGCTTTCTACATCTGTTCTCTTTCCTCAAAGAATATTATCTACAAGGGCATGTTGACCAGCGGACAGTTGCGTCGCTACTTCCCAGACTTGTCGAACGACTACTTTACAAGCGGACTGGCACTGGTACACTCGCGCTTCTCTACGAATACTTTCCCCAAATGGAAGCTGGCACAGCCTTTCCGTCTGCTGGCCCACAACGGTGAGATTAACACCATTCGTGGTAACCGCGGTTGGATGAAGGCAAGAGAGAGTGTGCTGAGCAGTGAGGCTCTTGGCGATATCAAGGACCTGCGCCCGATTGTGCAGGACGGCATGAGTGATTCTGCCTCGCTCGACAATGTGTTCGAGTTCCTGATGATGAGTGGACTCTCGTTGCCACAGGCGATGGCGATTCTGGTGCCTGAGAGTTTTAACGACAAGAACCCAATTTCTGAGGATCTGAAGGCATTCTACGAGTATCACTCTATCCTGATGGAGCCGTGGGACGGACCTGCTGCGCTGCTGTTCAGCGATGGACGTTATGCAGGTGGTATGCTGGACAGGAACGGTTTGCGCCCAAGCCGTTATACCATTACAAAGAGCGGTATGATGGTGGTAGCCTCTGAGGTTGGCGTCATGGACTTTGAGCCCGGCGACGTGGTTTCGAAGGGTCGTCTGCAGCCAGGAAAGATTCTGCTGATTGATACCCAGGAGGGTAAGATATACTACGACGGCGAGATAAAGGAGAAGTTGGCCAAGGCACATCCTTACCGTGAGTGGCTGAACGAGAACCGCGTACAGCTGGAGAAATTGAAGAGCGGACGTAAGGTGGACAACGGCGTGAGCGATCTCAACGCTAAGCTGGTGACCTTCGGATTTGGTCAGGAGGATATCGACAAGACAATCATCCCTATGGCCACAGCTGGACAGGAACCTGTAGCTGCTATGGGTAACGACACACCACTAGCAGTCATCTCAGACCGTCCACAGGTGCTGTTCAACTACTTCCGTCAGCAGTTTGCACAGGTTACCAACCCTGCCATCGACCCCATCCGTGAGGAACTGGTGATGTCGTTGACAGAGTACATCGGCGCCGTAGGTACCAACATTCTGACGCCAGATGCATCTAACTGTAAGATGGTGCGCCTGCCACAGCCTGTTTTGACCAACACACAACTTGATATACTTTGTAACATCCGCTACAAGGGATTCAACACGAAGAAGTTGCCTATCCTCTTTGAGATGGCCAAGGGTGAGGAAGGCCTGCGCCAGGCGCTCGAGGATTTGTGTCATCAGGCTGAAGCCAGTGTAGACGAGGGTGTTAACTACATCATCCTGAGCGACCGCGACCTGGACGAGACGCATGCCGCCATCCCATCGCTACTGGCCGTATCAGCCGTTCACCACTACCTGATTAGCGTGGGTAAGCGTGTGCAGACAGCCCTGATTGTTGAGAGCGGTGAGATTCGCGAGGTGATGCACGCTGCCCTGCTACTGGGCTATGGTGCCAGCGCCCTGTGTCCATACATGACATTTGCTGTGCTCGACGATCTAGTGAAGAAACATAAGATTCAGGAGGAGTATGCTACTGCCGAGAAGAACTATATCAAAGCGGTGGACAAGGGCCTGAAGAAGATAATGAGTAAGATGGGTATATCTACCATCCGCTCTTATCGTGGTGCGAAAATCTTCGAGAGCATCGGACTGAGTGAAGACCTGCTGCATCGCTACTTCGGCACCGAAGTGAGCACCATCGGAGGTGTAGGCCTGAAGGAGATTGCCCGCGATGCCATTGCCTTGCGCAAGGAAAGCCTCACCCCCAGCCCCTCTCCAAAGGGCGAGGGGAGTGGTTACCTGCCCAACAACGGACAATTCTCATGGCGTAAGGATGGTATTAAGCATGCCTGGAACCCCGAGACGATTGCTAAGCTGCAAATCGCCTGCAGAACAGGCAACTATGAACTGTTTAAGGAGTGGGCTAGGTCAGTAGATGAAAAAGAATCTCCCATTTTCCTGCGTGATTTCCTTCGCTTCAAGAAAGTATCTACTCCCCTCTCCAATCGGAGAGGGGCTGGGGGTGAGGCTGAGGTTGAGCCCGTTGAGAGCATCGTTAAGCACTTCGTAACAGGTGCTATGAGTTTTGGCGCTTTGAGCATCGAGGCCCACGAGGCTTTGGCACTGGCCATGAACAAACTGGATGCCCGCAGTAACACCGGTGAGGGTGGTGAGGATAATGCTCGCTATCACACAGAGGTTGATGGTGTTAGCCTGAGCTCAAAGACCAAACAGATTGCATCTGGGCGCTTTGGTGTAACCGCCGAGTACCTGGTGAATGCTGAAGAGATACAGATTAAGGTGGCACAGGGAGCGAAGCCCGGTGAGGGAGGACAGTTACCTGGCTTCAAGGTTAACGAGATTATCGCCAAGACGCGTAATGCTATCCCTGGCATCTCGCTGATCTCACCTCCACCTCATCACGATATCTATAGTATCGAGGACTTGGCACAGCTCATCTTCGACCTGAAGAATATCAATCCCACAGCTGCAGTAAGCGTAAAACTGGTAGCCGAAAGCGGTGTAGGAACCATTGCCGCGGGTGTGGCTAAGGCTAAGGCCGACCTGATTGTGATTTCGGGTGCCGAGGGCGGTACAGGAGCCAGCCCTGCATCAAGTATGCGATTCGCTGGTATCTCGCCAGAAATCGGACTTGCTGAGACACAGCAGACACTGGTGATGAACGGTCTGCGTAATCAGGTTCGCCTGCAGACCGACGGACAGTTGAAGACTGCCAAGGATGTGATTATCATGGCCATGCTTGGTGCCGACGAGTTCTCGTTTGGTACATTGCCACTGATTGTTCTGGGCTGCGTGATGATGCGTAAGTGTAATACCAATACCTGTCCTATGGGTGTGGCTACACAGAATCCAGAGCTGCGCAAGCACTTCGAGGGTAGAGCCGAGTACGTGGTTAACTTCTTTACCTTCCTGGCCGAGCAGGTACGCGAGTACCTCGCAGAGATCGGTGTGAAGAGCCTGAAGGAGATTATCGGACACACAGAGCTCATCGAGAGCCTCACCCCCGTCCCCTCTCCAAAGGGCGAGGGGAGTGATGTCACCGAGAAATGGCGTACCATCGACTTCAGTCGACTTCTCCACAAGCCAGAGACCGATAAACCCCTCTACTGGGACCGCGGCGCATACACAGAGGTTACTGGCAACCATCTCAACAAGCAGATACTTGCAGATTTTGAGGAATTACTATCTACTCCCCTCGCCTCTGGGAGAGGGGACGGGGGTGAGGCTTCTTACGCTATCAAGAACACCGACCGCGCCGTGGGTACCATGCTGAGTGGTACGATTGCCCTGAAATACGGCGAGGAAGGACTGCCCGACGGAACTATCAAGATAAAGTTCAAGGGCTCGGCTGGTCAGAGTTTCGGTGCCTTTGCCGTGAAGGGACTGGATCTGCGCCTCGAGGGCGAGACCAACGACTACTTCGGCAAGGGTCTTTCAGGCGGTCGCATCTCTATTCTGCCTCCTGCCCGCAGGAGCGACGACTTCAAGGCCGAGGAAAACATCATCGCCGGCAACACCGGCCTCTACGGCGCGACCTCCGGCGAGCTCTATATTAATGGTAAGGTGGGCGAGCGCTTCGGCGTGCGTAACTCGGGTGCCATCGCCGTCATCGAGGGCGCTGGCGACCACTGCTGCGAGTACATGACCGGCGGTCGCGTGGTCGTGCTCGGTAAGACAGGCCGTAACTTCGCGGCAGGTATGTCGGGCGGCGTGGCCTATGTCTATGACCCCGACCACACGTTCGACTACTTCTGCAACATGGACATGGTCGAGCTCTCGCTGGTCGAGGACAGCGTCAGCCGCAAAGAACTGCTCGAACTCATCCGCCAGCACTATCTACATACGGGTTCGGCCCTCGCCGGCCGGATGCTCGACGACTGGCACCGCTACATCGAGGACTTCATCCAGGTAGTACCTATCGAGTACAAACGCGTGCTCGAAGAAGAGAAGATGGCACGTCTGCACGAGAAGATTGCCGACATCCAGCGCGACTATTAATTTTCAATTGTCAATTTTCAATTATCAATTAGAAAAATGGGAAATCCAAAAGCATTTTTAGAGATACACCGCCAGGAGGCGGGTTACCGTCCGATTCACGATAGAATCCATGACTTTGGCGAGGTAGAGCAGACGCTCAACACTCGCGAACGCAAACTGCAGGCAAGCCGCTGCATGGACTGTGGCGTACCCTTCTGCCATTGGGCCTGTCCGCTGGGCAACAAAGCACCAGAATGGAACGATGCCCTGTACAAAGGCGATTATGAATTGGCTTATCTCCTGCTGAATAGCACCAACCCCTTCCCTGAGTTCACAGGTCGTATTTGTCCAGCTTTGTGCGAGAAGGCCTGCGTGCTAAACCGCTTCAACCACGAGCCAACCACCAACCGCGAGGACGAGGCCGCCATCACCGAGATGGCCTTCCAAGAGGGATTTATCACTCCTCATACAGACATCGTTCGCAATGGAAAGAAGGTGGCGGTGATTGGTGCTGGTCCTGCCGGACTCGCTGCAGCTAACGACCTGAACCACATGGGTTACATGGTAACAGTATTCGAGAAGAACGAGGCTGCAGGTGGACTGCTCCGTTATGGTATCCCTAACTTTAAGTTGAACAAGGCCGTTATCGACCGCCGCATCACCCTGCTTGAGCAGGAAGGCATCGAGTTTAAGTATGGTGTGAGCCTCCCCCTACCCCCCTCCAAAGGGAGTGGGGACTCTGAGGCACAGCAGCTCCCTCTCTTTTTGGAGAGGGCGGGGGGAGAGGCTTTCGATGCAATTGTGATTGCCACCGGCACCCCCACCGCCCGCGATCTTAAGGCCCCTGGTCGCGAACTCAAGGGCGTACACTTCGCTCTCGAAATGCTGTCGCAGCAGAACCGTGTGCTGGCAGGTATGGAGTTTGGTAAAGATGAGCGCGTAACTGCCAAGGGCAAGGATGTACTCGTCATCGGTGGTGGTGATACTGGTAGCGATTGTATTGGTACTGCCCATCGTCAGGGCTGCAAGAGCGTTACCCAGATTGAGATTATGCCAAAGCCCGTAGAGGGTCCCGAAGACCCGCAGAACCCTTGGCCCAACTGGCCTCGCACCCTCAAGACTACTTCATCGCACGAGGAGGGCTGCACCCGTCGTTGGAACATCAACACGCTGGAGTTCTTGGGAAAGGACGGCAAACTGACTGGCGTAAAAGTACAGGAGATTGACTGGAAGCCCAATCCAGAGGGTGGTCGTCCCATCATGGTGGAGAAGGGCAAGCCCGAAATCATCAAGGCGGAACTGGTTCTCCTCGCCATGGGCTTCCTGAAGCCAGAGCATCCGGAGTACCCCAAGAACGTATTCGTATGTGGTGACTCTGCCAATGGCGCCTCGCTCGTTGTTCGCGCTATGGCCAGCGGCCGTCAGACCGCCCAGAAGGTCGCAGCCTTCTTGAAATAGAAAATGCTCCTTGAAGCAAATAGACCTCGCAGCGTAATTTACATCTGCGAGGTCATTTTTTTTGTGAATCAAGGGACTGACACCTGATCTGTTTTCAAAAATTGCCTCCACATTCCACGAACATGCCAGAGATGCCGATAGATAGGTGGTTTGCGGGTGTGGACGGTGCGCGCGGACGTTCCACTTTGCTTCCACATCGCCTCCACGCCTTGCTCTACCACTAGGACAGCAGTCTCGTACAAAAACGGTGAGCGTTTTACCCTAAACGCTCACCGTTTTTTTAAAAGTGCTCAGCGTTTTACCATAAGACAGCCTATCCCACTACCAAGTCAGCTTCCTCTTTGCGCACGGTACACCTGCACGTACCTTATTATGCATGTGGAAGGTTTGTGGAGGCAAAGTGGAAGGGTCAATCCCCGCTATCGCCTTTGTACACTAGGCTTGTGGAACGTGGAGGCTTTTTTTTGAAAATCATTTTCTAGTTGTACACTCGTCGGTTAGTCGTTTCAGAAACATGCTGCCATCATTTCCTTGCCTAACTTGTGGATGTGGGCAAGGATGGTACTCTCGCGTTCAGCAGAAGGTTTCTTGAAACCATTGATGTAGTTGCGTAGCAAGGTGGCGTTCATGCCAAGGGAGCGTGCAAACTCAGCTACGTTGATTTCCTTGTGGGTAAGGAAGAATCGCTGCAGGGGCGTTGGCTCGGTATCGTCATAAGCGAAACTTTCGAAACTGATGTCCTCGTCAAGTCCGCGCCAGTGGATGCCATCGAACCCGAAAGTGTACGCAGCCCTTTCTTCGTCGGTAGCCGTTCGCAACTTTGGATACCAAAGGAGAGACTGACTGTATTCATGCCCCTCCTCATCACGACCATATATGTGTTCGGCATCGAACCAAATCTCCTTAATCTTCATAAACTATTGTTTTATTGTTTATCTGCCACAAAGATAGGAATTATTTTTGATACCTCACAGGTTTTGGCCAATTATTTTCTATGATTTAACAATTCACCACTACTTTTGGTTGGATAGATTATGGAGTCATAGATCATGGGGTCTCCATCATCCTTACTTTTTTTGAAAGTTTGACATAAAGTGAATGGGTCACGAATTGTTATTTGAGCCACAAAGTTCTTGCAATGGCAAGCGGCAGAGACGAGCGACTGAAAGTCCCACGAAAAAGACCCCGACATGACCGAAAATCGGATGCCGGGGGTGAAACTCTGAAACTAGTTTCAGTGAATTTTTGTAATAATGCTATTTTTGTGCTCCGGAAGAGATGTTTTTGCGAATTTTGGAAAGCATCTGCTGGGTGATGCAGAGGAACGAGGCGAGGTCCGCCGCATCATGGGCATCACCCAAGAGGCCATCCGCTCCACAAGATATAGGATTCAGCAGAATGGGAAGAAGTAAACATAGCGTGTAATACACTACTTGTCGTTGTAATGTCCTTCTGTTTCGATGACTAATACAACTAGCGTCTCATCATAGATGTCGTAGATAATCCGGTCATGTGCTGTAATGTGACGTGAGTATGTTACGTCATTTCCGCCTTTTAGTGCCTCTGGATGACCAATACCTGTACGAGGGTGATCTGCTAACTCATGGAAAATCTTCTGGTATTTCTTAAAGAGTTGTGGATTTGACTTCTTCCACTTCTTAATGACTTTTTCTGCCTCTTCTAAAACCTTAACCTCGTACATTGTCACAGTGATTCGAAATACCTGTCAATATCTTCGTGAGTCTTCAGGGACACGCCCTTTCCTTCCTTATACTCCTTCCTGGCTTTCTCTATTTTGGCAGCCATAGCGGGAGTAATAGTCAGGTCGTCGTCATCTACAGCCACGATAGCATACATTTTCTTGCTACCCCTGTTGATGAACACATGCTCGCCAGCGTCAACAAGGTCAAATGAACTGGCCATATTCTTTCTGAAATCGCTAAATGTAAGTGCTGTCATAATTCAATCTCTTTTGTTCTTTGGCGCAAAGTTACGATATTTATTTCAATCATCCAAATATTTATGTACCTTTTTATGTACAATTTGATTTCCGTAACATCCTACCGCTGTTTCCTTCCAATACCTGCATCTGCTGGATGGCAATCTGGTTGAGTCAAACTCTTGTCAGTGACCTGTCACTTGCCATCAATGAGGGCAAGCAGGATTGTGATGATGGTTTTCTTGTTCATGTTCTTTGATTTTTATTCCACCTCATAGCCTTTCACGATAATCATCGGACAACCAGGGATTTTCTTCATTTTCCCCTTTACCTTGTGCCGGGCATAACTGCTCTTAAAGTTGGCGGGGAAAGAGAGGCTTCCATTGCCCTTCATGTCAACGACGCTGATAGTGACGCAGTATTTCTTCTTGCCTTTCAGCACGACGGACTCCGCTGGGCTGACGTAGAGTTGTTTCCCATTGTCGGCAGGAGTAACACGTTTGTAGATAGGCTTGTTCATTACATTGACAAACTTCTTGTCCCTGACCTCGTAGCAGTTGAAACTCAACAGACATTCCTCGTACTCGCATTTGTCGATGGAAACCATGATGTCTGTCAACAGATAATCCTTCCTGTTCTTGAAGATTGGTCCCCATTCTATATCGCCTTTGCAGTTACCACGAAAACCTGCCGTGCTTGTCCTTATCCACGACTTGCCCGACAGTGTGTGCGGCTTGCCTTTCCGACCGACCACGACCTCGGCCAGTTCGACTACCTTGTCTTTCAGTGTCACGGTCAGTTCGTGCCCATCGGCGTAAGTTGCGTAGGGAATCGTTGTCGTCTGATAGGAAACGTGTGTGAATGTCAGATCATCCCTGCGCCCTGCGGGTATCGTCAGCGCGAAATGTCCCTGTGCATCGGAGATAACGCCCACGCTATCCTCTTCGATGCCAATGCTGACGTATTCTACTGTCTCGCCTCGCTCATTAACGACGTGACCTTTGACCTTCACTTGCGCCTTTGATGTAAGAGCGACGAGGGCGAGGAGGGTGAGGATGATGTTCTTATTCATATTTGTCAGAATCTTTCTGCGAGTTTCTTTAGTTCGGTGCTTTTGAACTGGCCGACGTGGAAGTCGTGCTCGATGAGTTTGCCGTCCTTACTGACCAAGGCACCACGAGGAATGGCAGTGAAGTTCAGCATGGTCTCGAACTGCTTCCATTCGTTGTTGGTGATATAGATGTGCTCGCCCTTGATATTGTTGTCAGCCATCCATTTCTCGCCAGATGTTTTCTGGTCTTCGGTGGTGATGTAGAGGAACTTGACGGCCTCGTCCTTCATATCCTCCACGAGTTTCTTCTGACTCATCATACCCGCACGACATGGGCCGCAACTCATCGCCCAGAAATCGAGGAAGAGGGTGTTGCCCTTGTAGGGCGATACAATCTTGTTCCACAGCGCATTCTGCTCTTCTGTCCAGTTGTTACCTTTTTCGTCTCCACCTGTTTCGGTAGCCTTTACGAAGTTACGGTACTCATTTACGATGGCTTGTGCCACCTGCACGTTCTGTATGCCAGCCAAGGTCTCACCGACTGTGTTTGCCATGTAATCAAGTATTCCATCACGGTGTCCATGTTCATCAAGTCGACCTAACTTTTCTTCCTTTAGGTTATTATCCATATGGTTAACAATATCCTGTGAGAGGCGGAGGTCGTTCATGAAGGTACCCGCCATACCATAATCATCGCGGCGTCGCTGACTTACAATAATACCTTGCTCGTTGGTTATTGTCTCCCATTGCCAAAGCAACGGACTGAAGAGCGTACGATTCACGAATACCCACTGGCTGCTTTCGCTCACGGCAAGAGGGTTGTTGTAGATGAGTTCCTTATTCTTCAAAAGTGTACCATAGACAGCCTTCAGGTCGAGTGGAACGTAATTGGAATTCGGCTCACTCTTCCAACTGCCATCTTCAAGTTGTGTGTTGATGGTCTTCTTGTAGTCATAGCTATCCGCCACATCTTCTATCTCAATGCATTTGTTGGCCACGGCCGATATCATAACGAGATCCTTACCCATGGTGCTCAACGGAGAGTTGATGAGAGCCTGACGGAAGGCCTC
Organism: uncultured Prevotellaceae bacterium; assembly: GCA_946410305.1. Taxonomy (GTDB): domain Bacteria; phylum Bacteroidota; class Bacteroidia; order Bacteroidales; family Bacteroidaceae; genus Prevotella. Next base: position 24,059 of record CAMJZV010000019.1, read on the forward strand.
GTCGGCAATCATCTCGTTGGCCTGACGAGCCCAACGCTCAAGCATGGGCTGGGTGACATCCTTACCCTTCGCTATCATGGCTTCAGCTTCTTTGTAGTTGTATTCCTTCCTGCCATATTTCTCCAAGTAATTAGGCAGAAGGGTGTTTATCATAGCTGATTCGCTGTTGCTGCGGAAGGTCTTGAAACGAGGTCCTCTGCCATCAGGAGCCCCTTCCATGGTGGTGAACATCTCGAGCGTGTCACCAGGAGCGACGTAGATATCACCGAAAGGATTTGTATAAACAAACTGCTGATGAGGAATATCGAGTTCGAGCGTGTAGCAGTTGTTTTCATCCATCGAAGCAACTGCATTCTCCTCGTGGCGCGTAATCTGATCAGACACCCTTGCCGAAACATCGGGAAGCATACTTGCAAGTTCCCTTGGTGTCTTTGTCACGTAAATCTTAACCAGTGCCTTTCCAGATGGAACCCCATTCTTGTAAGGTTTGTTGCTGAAGTGCCATGCGGTGTCGGGGGTGAAAGGACGACTCATATAGTAGTCGAAATCAAGTGATTCAGGGTCGAACACCTTTGACTTTTTAGAGGCCTTTGCCTTTGGCTGCAACCTGATGCCATAGTAGTTTCCCAATGGATTATTGCCCACCTCTATATAATTAAACTCCTTCACGCTTGCATCCAGCGGTTCGAAGTATATGGTGCATGGTGTGCCGTCGGCAGTAGCCCGCTCTTGAGCCTTTACGCCTTCCACACGCAAGAACTTAAACTCCTTGCCTGTGTTGCGGTCTGCAAGCACGGTGTTGTTGAGGATTGACGAGCCCTGCCTGAGAACACCTCTTACGATTGTGGCCTCTTTCGTCAGTTCAATCTCGGTAATCTCCATCCACGAAGCGGAGTATTCAATGACCGGATTCTTAATCACTTTTCCCGCCATCACCTGTAGCGAGACTAATAAACTCAAAAGTGTTGTTGTAATAAATCTCATTGTCTATTTTTTTATTTTGATTGTTCATTTTATTATATATACGACGTTTTTGCAGAAATATCCCGCTGCGAGGTGTTAAAGGGTTTTCACGCTCCAGTTGGTCGCCCTTACGGTAAGTCACCTCCTTGCCCTCGCGCTCGCAAAACTCGCGCAGCGCCTCAATATCAATACTGTTTTTCCCGAATTTCTGTTCCATCGTCAGTGGTTGTTAGGCTGCAAAGTTACTAAATTTCCCACGAAAGCGTTCATAGCGAGACCTAAAAAGTGTCTGCCGAGGTGAAAGTCTGAACAAATGTTCAGTGGTTTTGTGAATATTTGGAATTATTTCATCATAAAAACGGAACCATGTATGCCGGTAGCATAATGGTTTCCTGATCCTTTGCGAAGTCCTTGGTATACACCATATATCGCCACAATATCCTGGACGAATAAATACGACAGAACTCATCAAGCGAAGCATGTGACTTACTGCTCGACGACTTCACCTCTATAGGACAAATCTTTGCTCCACGAGACAATAGGAAGTCAGTCTCATAGTAGTGTTTCTCATCACGTGGCCAAGTGTGGTAGAAGAGTTCATTCCCTGCAGCCACCAGCATCTGGCTGACAAGGTTCTCATATACATAGCCCAGATTGGCTGGTAGTTTGTCTGCCAAAAGCTTCTCGTAAATGATATTCTCTGTAAAGCTCTTGTCCCAAAACGCCAGCGTGATAAACAGTCCCGTGTCGCAAACGAACATCTTGAATTGGTCTTTGTTTTTCGTAAGCCCCATACCAACTTGTGGGTCGTTCACGTGATAGCACATGTTTACCGTCTTGCTGTCTTCAAGGTCTTTCAGCAGTTCCGTCATTTTCTCGTCGTCCACCCTACCTACAACTGCGTATGGCACATATCGTATGGCATTTCGGCTTAGTTGTCCGGGGACGGAACGGAACATTACCGATGCTCGTCCTGAGGGGTCTATCTTTAGGAAGTCGTCCTCATAAAGTTTGAGTATGCGACGCTTCACTTGATCAACCTTACTGAAGTTATTGGTGTCAAGGTAGGCATTGACGGCCTGCGGCATACCACCTACCAGCATATATAGCCGTAGGTTGCGTGCCATCTCCCTATGGGCTGGCCCGAGGGCATGCTGCTGCTCCCAGAACTTGCGTAGCAGTGGAACCGTTGCTTCGTCGCCCAATGCCCACCGGAACTCCTCAAAATCCATCGGATTCATCTGTATCCTGTCCTCTTCGCTTGGAATCGTGATACCATCAGTATTTTTCTTGATGCTGATCAGCGAACCCGTTTCGATGTAGTCGTAACGCCCGTCTTCCACCAGATATTTGATTGCTTGACGCGCCATCGGACATTTCTGAACCTCGTCGAAAATGATGACAGATTCCCGTGGCTTCAGTGTCACATGATATGCAGTCTGGAGATACAGAAACAGGTAGTCCAAATCCATCAGGTCGTTGAACAAATCCTTGATGGCCTTCGATGCCTTGTTGAAGTCTATCAGCAAGTATGACTCATATTCGTTCTTGGCAAAGGTTTCCACGATGGTCGACTTGCCGACACGTCGCGCACCTTCAACAAGCAATGCACTCTTACCGTCCGATTCCTGTTTCCAGTTCAGCAATTGAGTGTAAATCTTTCTTTTGAACAGTCTTTCTTTCATAAAGTCCTCTGTTTACGGTGCAAAGATAGCAAAATTATTCAATCCCCACAAATATTTTTCAATAAAATATACTAATCCCCACAGAATTTTCTCTCAAGAACCATCTATTCCCCACAAATTTCTTTTCCGATGTGTTTTCAGATAGACCAGGGGACTCTGTTGCTCATCGTATAAAAATAAAACGACCCGCCGATTTAAGCATTGTGAAGAGGCTTGGCGGGTTCTCGTGGGTGCATTTATTCTGCCTCGGCCTCTTTGATCTTTGCTAACAGTTCCTCGCGCTTCGTCTCGTTGGTGCCGTGGACGGCGTGGCGGACGATGCCCTTCTTATCGACGACGATGGTGAGGGGGAAACCCTCATAGCCAATCCATGCCATCATGTCCTTGGCCTCGACGAGGTGCGTCCATGTGAAGTGGTGCTTGTCGGTGATGCGCTTGGCCGTCTCGGCATCGTGGTAGGTGGCCGAGAAGAACATTACGCCAGGCAATTGCTCCTTCCACTCGGAAAGGATGGGCATCTCTGCACGGCAAGGGCCACAGCCGGAGTACCAGAGGTTAATCACCATGACGCGCCCTTTCACGCTGTCGTTCGTCCATGTTCGTCCGTCCATATCCCTTTCCGAGAACTGCGGAAACGGCTCGCCCTCCTTTGGCGAATACCATGTGCCGTCGGCCTTCACGCCAGCCTGTGTCAGCGAGGTCACCGTGGCCATCATGTTCAGTCCGTTCAGGAACTGATCGGCGTTGTGAACTTGTTCGCGAGGGATAGCCTTGCGGATGAGTGACTTGGGCAGCGTGGCGTCAACATTGATGACGATGACACTGTTGCCCTCCTTGTCCTTCAGCCGCGACATGGTTTTCTCACCGTCGGGCAACTGTGGCATTTCGCGGAAGAAATAACCGTTGGAAAGGAATTTGGGGATCACTGTGTCGATGCGCTCTTCCTGTGCCTGCCCCGTCGTTGCAACGAGGGCGAGCAGGATGGTGATGATGGTTTTCTTGTTCATATTCATTTTAGAGTTTATCTAATTACTTTGATTATTGTCCTTTGCTAATACCACCTACAACATCATTATTCTCAATCGTAGTCTCAGTTTTCTTCACGCTGGCTTTGAGTTTGCCGAAACGGTAGGAAAGACTGATCTGGAATCTGCGCCCCAGGTAATCGTTCTTTCTGAATCCTGTATAATCACCCTGATTAGTGACAGACTCGTTATGGTAATACTTGTTGAAGGGCATATTGGCGTAGAGGCGTAATGTCAGACGGTCTTCCTTGAGGAAGGAGCGTTGCAAGGCTGCACTATAGCTGAAATAAGAACTGGAATAGCCATAGACATTATAAGCTTCATGACCAATCTGTCCGTAGCTACTTATGGTCAGCCTCAGTTTCCATGGGAGTTTCTGTGTTAAGGACGCATAATAGAATCCACTCCAAACGGAATTCTCTAATTGCAGGCTGGGATTCTTATAACAGTCATGGCGGAAATTTCCGTTGAAGACAACGGTTGTCTTGTCAAAAGGTTTCCATTGCAGATAAGTTTCTACTTCATAGCGGCGCATGCGTTCGATGTTGTCGATGGTGCTGTAGATTTTGTTGTTCTTGACATAATGGATATCACCAATACCTCCATTGTAGAATCGGTACATAGGTGCCAGTTGTAAGGTCAGGCGGGGCGAGACATACATGTATAATAAGGTTAGGGACTGTTGATGCGAACTGGTCAGATGATCGTTACCGAAGTTAACACCTTCAGGACTTTCAGTGACTGCAGGATTCAGATAGGAAATACCAGGGCGAGAGATACTGGTGGTGTAGTTCAGTTTCAGTGAGTTGGCATCGTTAATCTGATACTTGATGCTGGCCTGGGGTACCCAGTCGTTCAATCGGTCACTAAAGTCTGTACTCTTTCCATCAGGATAATGAGCCTTCATATAACTGTATTCATAGCGTAATCCAGCACGGGCAGACCATTTGCCTAATGTCAGCTGATAGTCTGTATATACGGCTGCTACCTGTGTGGTATGTTCAAACTCTGTATCAAAAGACGGTGGCTGAGGCGACTGGATAAATGACTGGGTCGAATGACTGTTGTTGTGACGCTCAATATATTTTCCGCCTACTTCTAACTTATGTCCTTTCCAAAGCGGCCTGACATAATCTGCCTGAAAGGTGTGTTCCGTAAAGTTCTCCCTGCTGTTGATAAGATAGCCTGTATAACTGAAAGGGTTGCCGACAATCTCAGTAAAATTACTTTCCTGTTCTGTACGCTGACGAGTCAGGGCAAGCATATAGGATAAAGTCAACTTCTCGCCTTCACGTTTGGTCTTGTGTTCATAGTCCAATCGTCCATTCCATGAATGATGTTTGTAGCCAGGCATCCAGTAATGTTCGTTATAACTATAGAGAGGTTGCTGACTGGCATCGTACATGGTTGTCGGTCCTCCACCTTGAACATTGATCTTATAGAAATAGCCGCCGAATGAGGCTGATATCAGATTGAGAGTATCAATATCATAACTGGCACTAAGGTCTGTGTAGAAAATGTCGCCAGGATTAGAACCTTCTGAATGTGATTTCAACGTTCTGCCTGATTCCAGATAGGTTCGTTCCGTATCTCGGATACTCTCGGAACTCTCTTCCGTCATCTTGTTATAACCAGCGTCAATGGATACAATAGCCTTGCCGAATTGTGTCGTCATGTTTCCACTAATACTCGGTGCTTTTGTGGTGCTATAGGAGAGGTTTACTCCACCTGTGACACCATTAAAGCTACGGCCATCCATCATGACGATGTTCAAAATGGCATTCACGCCCTCAGCATCCTCACGTGCTCCAGGGTCGGTAATAACCTCGATACGCTTCACCATTGAGGCGGGCATAGACTTCAGAATCTCCTTGGCGTTTTGGGTAAGGCTGGGATCAAGGTGACCGTTCTTGTATATCTTAAAACTGCTGTTTCCTTTAACCTTTATATTATCTTCGCCATCAACGGTTACCATCGGCACCTTGCGTAGCATGTCGAGTACAGTTTGTGTTTTTGACTCTTCATCGGCCTGGACATCGTAACCTATACGATCGATGTCCTGTTTGATCAATTGCCGCTGAGCCTTGACTGTTACGCCTTCTAATTCCTTATTCCAAGTAATGGAGTCGTTTTGCACCTTTGTGCTGTCGGTCTGTGCCATCCCGAATGTTGCTGTCGAAAACATGACAAGCAAGAGCTGTAATCTTCTGTAGTGTTTCATATTTCTCATATTTCTTATTTTGATATTTTCAAACCGAGTTTGGCAGATGGTGTCCTGCCTTTATAAAAAAACTGTGCCTCTTCATTCTGATACGTAGGTTCGTCCTGTTCCTGCATCCAATCCATGGCTCGGAATGTCTTTTTGTTCCAGGTTCTGTTTTCCTTCTCATCCAAAGTCATATTAAGAGAGGGTACAAGATTGCATGATTCTGAGACTTGTGCTGTGGTTATCCATTCCACAACGACGAATACACCAGTCTGGGGAAATGGTATAGGACGGGGAAAGCTGACGCCATCCTTGCCGAGTTTCTGACCGGAAGGGAGTATGATACCACCGTTAATGAGGGACTCGTCTTTGGGAGCCCCAGTCTTGGCATCTGGCAGCCGAAGGTCAAAGCGGAGAGTGGCATAGATGGGATTCTTGATTTCCGTGAATACCAGCCAATGGGTGGAATAATCGAGGCTTGCCAATATGGAGTGGATGTATGGAGTCTCAGTCCAAGTACTGTCGTAGGGAATGAACAAGGCCATCTCAAATCCATTGGCTCCTTTGTGCTTGGTCTGCGTCTTTGCTTTCATCAATCCCACCTTTGTGGTCTTTATTCGTTTGGGAGCCTTCGCACTGACAGCGACTTCATCAAGATTGATACTTATCGGAGCAAGAAAGATTGTTTGCGAGTCGGCTGTTATCTTAAAGATATTCTTTGTCTCGTAGCAGATATGAGACAACCGCATCTGTGCTGCTTCGTTTGGAATGGCAATCATCCCTTTTTCGTCCGTATAGCCACCAGTGTCATTCCCGAAATAGACACTCACAAACGGTATTGGCTCATTGGTGATGCTGTCCTTGACAATTACCGTCTGTGCCATTCCAAATGTCGCTGGCGACAGCATTGTCATCAGAATTAAAAATAATATGTAGCTTTTAATCTTATTCATAGCTCTTCTCCTCGAACTAACTGTTCCCTTATTCTTTCTGGTATAGGAAACATTCCAGAATACTTCTTATAATCTTCCTGCAACAGTTCTGACGAGGATAATTCTTTTGTGTCTGTGTATTCATATTCGACAACGTAGAACATGTCTTCAACATCAATGTCCCTTACAAGGTTTTCTTTTTTATGGGTCAATGTCAGATGTCGATAACTGTTGGAAGATTTTAAATTGAAAACGCAGGGAGCGTTGAAATCATCATATCGATACAATTCCGTCTTATTGTGTTTCGACAACACCTGTGTGTACCCGAATAGGTTCATTACAAGCGTACTCTTGGGCCATAAAGCATCTACAGACAAAAGCATCTCGTCTTTGTCAGGGAAGACCTCGCAACTGCCTATTGAGACGGTATCTGCATAGACAACCCCCGACTGGATATTCCTTTTATTATCACGCATGGTTTCCTCATAGAGCGTGTTCTTGTCAAGAAACGGAAGAGCCATGTACCTGTCGCCAATCATCATGCTTCGTTTCTTCTGTGCAATGTCCTGTCTCTTCGACATGAAGTAATTTGTGACGACATTACCGCAATGCACCTTTTTGCTTTTGGTGTCGATAAAGAACTCTCGTATTCCGTCCATATAATACTTCAGGCATGAATCTACATGTTCTATACTCCTAAAGAACACTTTACAATGATAATATTTCTTTTTCTTTGCTGTAACACTGACTTCTGATATTGTATAAAATGACGGAGATAGGAAAATGATGCTATCATCATTATAAACGAAACTCTTGGGTTCATAGCTTATATGAGAAATGTGATATTCGAAGCCTTTCTGAAGGTTAATACATCCTCCCATGTCTGAGCGTCCTATTACAGTTCCATTAGCATCATAGACGGTAGCATAGCAAACTGGATTTTGGGTTATGCTGTCTGCCAACATCACTTGCTGGGCATATCCCACTAAACTAGTAAGGAAAAGGATTTGAGCTAAGATAAAATATTTCATGCTCGTATCATGTTTGTTGTATTATTTCTCTACCACCCTTTAATTTGAAAGCACACTCCGACATTGATTCCCATACTATGAATCAGCCTGCTTTTGTAATCGTTCTTATTCACGTCAAACGCTTTTACGAGATAAGCTTCGTCACTTATCGAAGCCATTATGCCTAAGTTCGGAGTGATGTGCACCTTCACACCGACGCTTGGCGACATGAACAGACTGAAACCCTGCTTTTCTTTTGATAGAGAGTATTTCTCATTACATCCTACATTCTTAGCGTTGAATAGGGCGAATACTCCGACGCGTAGATTAACAAACGGAGAAAACTTGCGGTCTAAGAAGAAGTAATGTGTACTGAGATAAATGGGTATAGCTGAAAACTTGTAGTTCTTATGATGGCTATATCCAATTCCTGCTCCTATACTAAAGCGCTCGTTAATGAACTTTTCGTGTAGATAGTTTGCGGAAAGACCACCATCGCCATATTCACCAATACCTTGCGCATAAGAAACATCGATGACGTTCAGGCAGCCTTCGCCTAAATCGAACGAGGTTTGAGCCTGTCCCGCCACCGCAACGAGGGCGAGGAGGATAACAATGATGGTTTTCTTGTTCATTGTTCTATTTAAGTTTGATACCAAGGACGTAGTAGTGCGGAATATATTTCACGATGTCCGACGAGAGGTCTGGCTTGATTTCATTTTCGCCACAAAAACGGCAACCGCCATTTTCTGGTTCGTACCAATAGGAGCCATAGAGGACGAGCGGGATGAACTTCCCCTTCTCGAATGGCTCAACGAGTTCGAATGGACGCGATTCGTACACGTACCACTTGTCATCAGGTTTATCGGGATTGCATATCGGCATCAACGGGAGGCGGCTGTTAAAGCCTCTGCTCTCGGAGAAATGGAAATCGTAGGTGGCTGTCGAGTCATTGTCAGAGGGCACGAAGCCAATGATGAGTTTCTCATCTAAACTCATAGTAATGCTGAAGTCAGCGACCGCCCTCGGCTCTTTGCCTTTCACATATTCCATGACGATTGGCTCGACCAATGCGTCCTTAAAGTCCTTAGTGTCGAAGCTGTATGCGATGTAGCCCTTGGCTTTTAACAATGGCAGATAATCGCTGATTGTCGGCTCGTTCATTCTGATTTCTTGTGCCTGTCCCGCCATTGCGACGAGGGCGAACAGTGCTGTGATGATGGATTTTTTGTTCATGTCTCATTCGATATTTAGTGCTTTCCTAATAAGCGGTTCCAATTCCTCGGCATCTGTGGAGGTGGAGAGGATGGTGCCGTCGCGGTCGATGAGGTACATGGCACCTCCGGCATTGCCTGCTCCGTTTTTGCGCCACACACCGTTCTCGTCGTTCAGTTCTAACAGGCTCGGCCAAGGATAGCCGTCCTTCTTCGCAGCATTTTCCATCGCTTGGCGATTACGTTCACGGGCGATGGCAATGACGGTGAAACCTTTGTCCTTGTATTTCTCATAGACGGGAATCATGGCAATGCTGTGGCTACGGCAGGGACCGCACCACGACGCCCAAAGGTCGATGAGGGCTACCTTGCCTTTCGTGAGGGTGGAAATAGGAACGAGCTGGCCGTCTATATTACGCACGGTGTAGTCGATGTAGGGCTTTCCAGGCTGTAGGCGATAGGCCGTCTCGGCTGTGGCAATCTGGTCGTGAATGGGGTGGCCGGGATAGTAATTGGCGAGTTTGTCGTGATAGAGCGTCAGGTATGGCTCAAACTGTGACTTGTCGAAGTTCACATAGACGTCTGCATGCTTGAGGGCTTGGATGGCATCAAGTACATCGTAAAGCGTCCAAAGCATGGGGTGCTCTGCGTCGTAGGCAAAGCGGAAGGGAACCAAGTTGGCGGTGATGCTGTCACGACGCTGCATCAACTGCCAGCCAGCGTCGGTATATCTTGCACGTTTGTTCTGCATGTAGTAATCGACCACTTGACGGATAGAATCGACATACGTCTGCGGCAGACTATCCACATTCAAAGACCGTGCCTTGGTAACAGTGGATATGAAGTCTGCTTTGTAGAACTCCGCCCTATGGCTCTCGTCGTCTATCTGATTGTCAATCACCTCGACGGGGTTCCAGAAACGCACATCCTCAATGCTGTCCTTCACCGCGTGCTTGCGTCCTTCCTCGCCGTTGCTGACGATATGTATGCGTTTGTCTTTATACATCGTGACGTTCACGTTGCAGTTCTCGGCCAAGAACTTGCCCTGATACCAGCTGCCCGTCTCTTGTTGCTTCAGAAAGAATACCACATAGAGTCGTGGGAAGTCGGTCTCGATGTTGTAGGAGAAGTGTCCATCCTTGGCTTTCACATGAAAGCGCGGTTCGTCCACAACGCGCAGGTCAGTCCCTGCCTCGCAGATGATGACTTCATCGCCCCACGCGTCGGTCTCCAATGTTCCTACGACGTGGCATTTCACTTGCGCCTGTCCCGCCAATGCAACGATGGCGAGCAGGATGGTGATGATGGTTTTCTTATTCATGTTAATTTAAATTTATTTGTTATCGTGGAAAATCTCTTCGAGTTTCGCTTTCAGTTCGTCCACGTTATTAGGCACGGCAATGATGGTGCCGTCGCGGTCGATGAGGAACAGGGCACTATTTTGAGTGCCGTGCTTACGGAATACGCCGAACTCGTCGTCAAGGTCAACGAGGCATGGCCAGGGGAAGGTGTGACGCTCGATGGCCTTGCGCATGGCATCGGTGGTCTTAAATTCGTGGGCGAGGCTGAACACGTTCAGGCCACGATTGCGGTATTCGTTGTAGATGGGGATGATGTCGCAAGCGTCGCGGATGCAGGGCGAGCACCACGAGGCCCAGCAGATGACGAGCGTCAACTTATCCTTGTAGTATTCAGAGGCGCGGACTTGCTGCCCGTCTATTGTGCGCACATCGTAGTCGTTGTACTTTCGCCCGCAAATCTGATAACCCACAGCCTCTTGCTCGGCGATACGCTGATGCACGGGGTGGTCAGGATAGAGCGTGGTGTATTGGCGGTGGTAAATGTCAAGCATAGCGGCAAGGCTCGTGTCATTGAAGTGAAAGCCCTTGAGCCGCCCGTCGAGTTCGAACAGGAAACCGAGCATCGGGTGGGCTTTGTAGTAGTCAAACGTCCATTGGTGGTATTCGTCCTCCAGTTCCGCCATCTTCTGCTTGTCGTTCTCATCCAACGTCTCATAGGCAGACATGAACTTCTCTTCGGCAGCTTGCTCCATAGCGTGCCACGCCTGATACTCCTTGCCTGTGGATTGGATGTCGAATTTGTCGCCGTCGAGCTGGATGGTCACGGTCGCGCCGTCCTCCACGAAGAACTCCCCTGAGCGGAGGGTCATGCCCTTCTCCATCACCTCGCCGAAGTCCACGATGTGCCAGCGCTCTATCTGTGCGTCCTCCACGTCGCACTCAAAGCGTCCGTTCTTTACCACTGATCGCAATGTACTGTTCTTCGGGTCTTCGCCGTCGCGGTATATCCTCAGTTCAATGGGCGTTGTTCCTTCTACCACCATGCCAATGACGTGACACCTCACTTGCCCCTGCCCTGCCATTGCGACGAGGGTAAGGAGGATGGTGATGATGGATTTCTTGTTCATATTCGTAATGTCTTTACCTTTTTATTATATATACGCCGTAATTGCGGAAATATATCGCTGCGGGGCGTTAAACTTTCATAATCTTGCAAACGGCACAGGACGCATCGCTGCGCCCCATGCCGTTTTTCGGGGGTGAATCAAAATCTGTCATTACTTTCAATATAATTCGCAATTATCTCAACTCTTTTAAAACTGATTCGAGCTCTTCCAGATTTCGAGGGCAAGCCACGATAGTTCCTTTTGCATCAATGACGATCAGTTCAGGATAGGAACGTATTCCGTATGCGGTAAGTGCGTCTCGGGGGTTGGTATCTGGATTGGGCATCAACTGCGGCCATGTCAGCCCGCGCTGCTTTACTTCCTCCCGCCATCCTTGCACACCGAAACTGAAGGCCAAGGTGACGAACTCCACACCGCGTGAATGGTAAGTGTCGTAAATCGTCTTCATGGACGGAAGGATTTGATATCCATAACCGCCAAGGCCATGCCAGAAATGCAGCACGACATATCCCTTGCCGATATATTCGCTTAGCTGATGTGGGCGGCCCTTCGTGTCCACCAGTTCGAGGTTGGTGTAAGGAGTGCCGGGCTTGCGCTTCTCCAGCCCTTCCACGTATTCGCGCATTGGTGACAGTAGGATGTGGTGCGAGTAGGCATAGTTGTCACTGAGGTAAGGCTTCAGTTCCTCGTAGCTCATTTCGGTATAGACCTGACTGAGCGCATAGGCTGAGATGATATTGTCACGGTTTTCACGGACAGCCTTGAGAAGCCGCTCGCCGCGCTGGCGGTTGATTTCTGCTTTTTTCTGAATGTCGGTCTCATGGAGTTCGGCCAGTCGCTCGCGCTCTACTGTCTGCAGGAAATCGTTAACCTTTTGGCTGGCCTTGCTGCCTTTTACTGTCAGGTGCTCCATGTCTGCGCGGATGGGATTACCGTCGGTATAGAAGTAAACGGCTTCTCTGTTATCGAGATATATCCGGCACACCTCGTTCTTCGGCAGTTTGCAGTTAAAGGAGAATTTGCCGTTGGTAATAGGGCACGTCCCCAATAGTTCGGAGGTAATACTGCGTCTCACTTCCACTTTTTGGCCTTTCAATGGTGCCGTACCGGATATCTGGCACTCCACCATCTCCTTTCCCACCATTTCATTCATCAGCATACTGTTATAGACAATGGTCTTCGATACCTGCGTGGTGGTGATCTCTGAAGCGGCTGTCGGTGCATGCGTGACATCTGTTTCTCTGTCACCCTCGTATAATTCGCTCTTCTTGTAAATCATGTAGCAGGAATAGCCCAGGATGCTCTTCAGGTTCTCATTCTTTTCGCTATCCACTAACGGCTGGATGCTGCTCAGCAGGTCGAAATACTGTTCTTTGGTCAGTTTTCCGCTGAATGCATTGCACGTCTTGTTGAGCACCACCCCTGCTGCCGTTTTGCCTTGCGGGGTCTCGCGCTGGAATATCTCACAGGTGCGCTTCACCTTGGCCATGAACTCTTCGACAGACATGGCATTAGCTTGGGCGTTATACTGCAAACCCGCAACAAAGGTGCCTGACGCGCTGGGCCGTTTATAATGGGTGATATAAGGTCTGTCGTTCATTTTCCATCCGCTGATTTCGTATATCATTCCGTCCATCAGGAATGTATCGCCGATTTTCTTGTCTGGATCAACGGTCTGGTCCCACATCAGCAGTAGGACATATATCCTGCCGTCTGCCTCTTCAAAGGAAATCAGGCGGATATTCTTGTTGAGGTCGAATGTCACGGATTGCACCATCGGATGTTGGGCGTCTGTCATCAACTGGAACTTAACGCCTGGCAGAGGTGAGTCGCCGTCGCTTGCATCATGGATATAGATGGTCTTGGCATTCACGGCCTCCGACCTGAAAGCCTTCTCCAAATCCAACATCCGGGGCGTGAACAACGGACCGTAGCATTTGCTGTCCAACTCCTCACCGATGGCAAACTGCTGGGCAAACTGATAAACATTCAGTCCGTCTTTTGAGAAACCGAGTCGATGCACGCCGTACTCTTTCGATTCCACGAAAGCATTCAGCTTTTCCCTGATGTTGCTGGAGCGGGATGTCTGTGCGCTGCATGCAATAGCAATCAGCACTACTGCAATGGTTATGAAAAGTCTATTCTTCATCTTCTGCTGTTTTTACGTTATACATGTTTTCTGCCGTCTGGGGTCGGCCCTCCTTGTCGAGGGTGTGCAGGATATAGCTGTTGACGATGCGCTGCAGTCGCTCGTCAGCACGTATAACCTTGTTCATCCGCTCTATGTAAAGGCTCTCATCCACTTGGGCCAGTTCGCGTTCTATTTTGTCAATATAGTAATCCAGACTATCGGTAGCTGCAACCGTTATTGAAGTCTTACTCTCTGAAACGGAGGCTTTTGACCGCTTATTAATCATAGTTGTTTTTGCCACGACAGCTTTTTCTTCTTTAGCCATCTGTATGGGTTCCTTTTTTATAGCTTTAGGCTCACTTCTCTGAGACTCCGTCTTTTTCACCACTATCGGTTGTTCAACTTTCGTCACTTCTTTATTATTTATAAAATGGAACGTCAGCAACAGCACTACACTGGCGGCAATGGAAGCCCCCACCAACCTCCCCCAGTAAAGGAGGCTTTTGTTTCTCCCTCCCTTTAGGAGGGTTGGGGTGGGCTCCTCCAAGCGCTGCATCAGTCGGTCGGTGAAGTCCTCCGGCAGCGTCATCCGCTCGGCGGACTCGTTCCTGCGCTGCAATGCCTGGCGTAATCCTTGGTCTTTATATTCTTCCTTCTTCATTCTTCACTTTTCACTTAAAGATTCTTCACTTTCAAGACTTTTGATGGTGATGGCCAGTCTTTTGCGTATCCATTGCAGCCGCGAGTGGAGGTAGCTTTCTTCACGTTCCGTGATACAGGCTATTTCGCGCATCGGGCGGTTGTCAAAGTAGTAGAGGTTGAGCAGCATCTGGTCGTCGGGCTTCAGCGTTTCGATGGCTCTTTCCATGAGTTCCACGCGGTCGGTGTCGTCAAGCAGGGCGTCGGTTTCATCGTCAGGAAAGGTGTCGAGCCTTTGTTGTTCCACTTCCACTACCGTGATGGTTTTGTGATGCTGTCTGTAATGTTTCAGAGCCGTATGGTAGGCAATGCGCATGAGCCATGTTTGGAAACTGGCCTGTCGTGCATCGAAACGTGCAAGGCTCTGAAAGGCTTCCAACAAAGCGTCCTGTGTTACCTCCTCGGCTTCTTCTTGCGAAGGAATCAGGCTGGCCACCATTCGTAGCACCTGCCCGGCATATCGGCCTGCAAGTTGACGGAACAACTCTGTATGTCCGTCAAGGATGCGGCGGATGAGCAGCGTCTCGTCCTGTATGGCCTGTGATGATTTGCCTGTTATTGTTTCCATTCGCTTGATGTTCTCTACTTATATATTACCACTTTTTGCAAAAATATATAATCGCGAGACCAACTTTTTTTCATCTTTCTCGCTTTTTCCGTGCGAAGTTACAGAAAGTCCCACGAAAGAGCCCCCGACAAAACCGAAAATCGGATGCCGGGGGTGCAGGTCTTAAACTAGTTAAAGAGTTTTGCCCTATTTTTGTACTTCGAACGTGATTGACTTGCGAATCGTGCTCAGATAGTTTGGGGTGATGCAAAGGAAGGAGGCGAGGTCTTGTAAGTCAAGATGCTCAACAATGCCGGGGCAACGCTGCAGCAGCAACTCATAGCGTTCGCGGGCTGTGGCACGATGAAAGTCTTGATAGCGTGCCTTGAACTGGTTGAGCATGTGCTCGCCTATAACAGCACGCAGTTCCATGTTCTTGATGCTCTGACGGAAGAAGCCAAACAACTCCTCACCGCTAACCCTCCATACACGGCAGGACATCATGGCTTCGATGGTAGCCTGGGAAGGTTGGCCTGACAGGACGCAAGGATAATCAGCCACGAATTCGCCCTCAAACGAGAACCATGTGAGATGATTGCGCTCGTCGCTGATGCCTCGCGTGATGTACTTGAAGCACCCTTCGGCCACGAAACCGAACCAACGTGCGGGGTCGCCCTCACGCTCCAGCTGGTCGCCCTTGCGGTAAGTCACCTCCTTGCCCTCGCGCTCGCAAAACTCGCGCAGCGCCTCAATGTCAATACTGTTTTTCCCGAATTTCTGTTCCATCGTCAGTGGTTGTTTTATCACAACAGGGACAGGATACTTTGTGACATGTCACAGATTATCCTGACCCCAATGTGTCATTGAAAAGAAATATAGAATGAAAAATCAATACGTCCATTGTTGGATGTGTTGATTTGGTTTATAATGGCAAAGGGACTGTATGCTTAATACACAGGCTTCACCACTTCCACCCTCATTCCGAGGGCTGCAATGATACGGTAGAAAACACCGACACTTGGGGTGATAACGCCGTTTTCTATCTTCGAAATATACGACTTTGTGGTCTGTGTACGCGCTGCCAGTTCGCTTTGAGTCATCTTAGCCTCTTTGCGAGCATCCTGAAGTATCTGACCTGAATAGAACGAGTAGGCTGCCTCTTCGGCTCTTGCACGTTCGGGAGTACCTTCTTTGCCGAACTTGGCATCAAGAACGGCATCGTAGTCAACGATTTTGTGATTGTTTGTCTGCATAATATGCCTCCTTTATCTTTATTGCTTTTTCTATTTCATTCTGTGGCGTCTTTTGCGTTTTCTTTTGGAATCCGTTGAACAATACCACAATCTCACCTTCGTCGAAGATGAAGAACACACGATAGATGTTACCACCGTATTCGGTTCGTAATTCATAGATACCATCACGTACGAGTTTGACGAACTTCTTAGGCAGTCTATCTTGGGATTTCAACAACAGGAGGCCGTATTGTATTTTCTCCTGTTCCTTCTCTTTCAAGGTCTCCATGAAGGCCTCAAAATAGCCGCCGTATGTCCTTATCTTGCGTTTTATGGGTGCAAAGATAGTAAAAGTTGTCGAATTGTGCAACTTTCGGAGAGTTTTTTTCTATAAACGGAATCACGGAGTCGGTTCTCCTGATCTTATTCAGGAGTCTGATATCTCTTTGCTTTATTACTTGTCTCATTCGCATTTCACTTAATTTGAAAAATGATCAGAAGAACCGACCCCATGATCCTCGAATGCTGACGACTGCCCGAACGAGAGAGAATTTATAATCTGTTCTTCTCAGCATTACCAGCACCAGTACCCTTATACTTCGACGGGGTAACATTGAATCTGTAGCGCAAGGAGAGTTGGATGCAACGGGAATCGTTGTCCTCCATTTTCCGAAACATCATCCTATTGCTGTAAAGCATGACATGGTTGATGCCGCCATTGAAAATGTCGTTACCAGTCAGTTTAACATTCAGACGGTGCTGGAAGAAGTCTTTGCTGATACTGAGCGAGAGCATTGGATTGGTACTGTCAACATAGATGTTTGAACCTGTGTTGCCGTGGGTGTGCATGTAGAAGTCTGCTTGCAACAGCCAGTCGCGAGGTAAAGTCAGGATATTGCCCAGTTGCAGGGTCAGCATCGGATGGCAGAAACTTTTCTCCTGACCATTAAACATGGACTTGAACCAGGGCTTCATCAACGACACGTTGTATTGCGGAGTCCATGTTATCCCGTTACCTAATTTGACGTTCTTCTGTGCACCCAAAGTAATAGTAAGCCAGTCGGCATGATCGTAGTTCAAGTAAGTCACGAAATTCACCTTTGAGTCATCTTCTAGACCGCCCGCCGTATAGAGAATTGGATCGACACAATGGGAGAAGTTGGTCATCAGATAGAGCCACTTCCACATCACCATCGCGTTTAGGTTGTGGTACTTAACGGGCTTCAGATAGGGATTACCCGTCTGCAGATTCAAGCGATTCTCGTAGGTAACATCGCTACTCAACTGCCAATATGAAGGGCGTGTTGTTCGCTTCGCATAACTGAAAGACAGTTGCAGATTCCTGACTGATGTAGATACAGAAAGAGACGGAAACAGGTCGTCGTATGTACGGCATTGTTCATCACGACGCTGACCACTCACAAAGTACTCTGACTCCACATGTTCGTAACGAAGACCTGCCGACAACTGGAAGCGTCCCAGACGTTGGCGTAGTTCCACGAAGGGAGCAATGTTACTTTCGTGCTGTTCGTTATTGCTATTGGCAATGTATCCCTCTTGATTCTCAAATCTGCTTTTCCATCGCGTATTGGTATATTCCTCACCTATCTCTATCTGTCCTTTCCACAGCGGATGGGTAACGAATAGTTTCTCTGCAAACAGTTTACTGCGTGTCTGACTCTCTGTATTCACATCGCGGTCTTCGTACTCAGTACTTAGTTCCTGCTGCTGATTACGACTCTGCTGTCTGCGTGAAGTGTAGTCGGCATTGAAGTCGATGCTGAGTTGCCCCACTTTGCCTGTGTAATAAAGATTAGCCTGATGGATGGGGGTGTTCTTGTCGCGTCTGACGCTGCTGTTTTGTAAATGGTCGTATGCCACTCCGTCAGCCAGCAGGTCATCATCGTACTCACTGCGGGTTTTTACGTAGTCATATGTATTCTGGTAGAATCCACCGAAAGAGTGATTATCATTGATTTGGTAGTTGAAACCGAATCGTCCTTCGAGGAAAGGATTACGAACATGATTCTTCTGCTGATTGTTAATCACCCACAGTGTATCTGCAAAGATAGTCTGTTCGAACTCGCCCTGACTCTTTCTTCTGTTATATGCCCCAAAAAGATTGGCGAAGAGTTCCAGACCACCCGTGCGATAGGTAAGGTTGATGCGCTCGTTATTGGCATAACCACGTCCACTGCGTGACCACGATGACAATTCCACACCTAATCCTTCGCCTGCCGCCCGTTTGGTGCGGATGATGATGACTGCATTCACCGATGCGTCATAGCGGGCACCAGGGTTTTGGATGACTTCTACGTTGCGGATATTGTCTGACTGGATGTTTTTCAGTTCTTGCAGGTCGCGGAGTTTTCGACCGTTTACATAGATGAGCGGTGCGCCTTTACCTAAGATTTCGAAGCCCTCACCCCGTTTGGCAATCATCGGGACACGTGTAAGTACGTCTTCAGCAGTACCTAACCGTTCCATCACTGTGCCCTCCACATTCATCATCAGCGAATTGCCTTGCAGGACTACCTTCGGACGTTCACCTTGCACCACCACACCATTCAGCGTGTAGCTATCAGGATGCATCCGTATTGTTCCGAGGTCAGGGTTACTACATAGTTTATATATAGTCTTGTAGCCGACGTATGAGATGCGGACAAGAACGGCAGGCTGTTCGTAGGGGATGACAAAAACGCCAGCCTCGTTGCTCACGCCTCCACCGATGACAGTTGAGTCTGATGGATGAAGCAGGTAAACATTGGCGTAGGGCACGGGCTGGCGGTTCTCGTCGATGATGGTGCCCGTCAAGTGGCGTTCAGTCTTATGGGTACACTCCACATAGATTTCGCTCTCGCCACGCTTCACGACCCGGACGGGATAGAAGCCGACAATCTGCATGATAGCCTCTGTGACGGTCTTGTGCTTGATGCTGGTAGTCACGCGGAAGTCTTCAAGTTCATCGTAGATAAAGGTGATGTTGTAATCAGTGGCTTGTTCTTGAATGTATTTCAGGGCTTCGGAAAGGGGATTGTCCTGAAAGGTGTGCGTGATCTTCTGTGCGCTTGCAACTGATACAATGGCGCACAGCAATAGTATGAATGATAGTCTTTTCATCATGGCAGACGTTTTAGCAATCCTTGGCGGGGATGGCTGTGGTTCTTATAAATAGGGTATCATTCTCGGTCTGAATCTGTATCCACTCGAAGTTGTTCAGCATCTCTACAACTTTCTCCAGTGTATATTCCGGCTTCCATTGATAGAAAAGGCGGAGACGGGGGGCATCTTCGTTTTGATAGACCACCTTGACGTTATAGTAGGCTGAGAGTTCTTCGAAGATTTCTCCTAAAGGCACGTTGTCGTAGAGCTTGGGCTGTGGTGCCACTATCGTGTCAGGCTCAGCGAGTTGAGGACTGGAAGTTGAAGGTTGAGAGTTCTTGATGACTTTCGTTTCCTGTTCCTTTGGTGCGTTATAATGACTGGCGATGTGGATGGCTGCAAAAGCAATGCCTGAAAGCATGAGAATGCCCACAAACATAGCAGCGAACTTTAGGAGCGAATATTTTTCGTTTCTCACTTCTTGCTTTTCATTACTCAGTCGTTGCCATTCGGCATCAATCATGTCGTCTGTGACTTCCTGATCGGCACGGGTAGCGTAAATGGCACTCTGGGTCTTCGACATCAGCGTGTAGAGCTCACGGCACTCTACATCGGCAAGTATCTCCTGCCACTCTTCTGCAGTATAATGCTGGGGCTGTTCCATCATCTGGAGCAATAGATCGGTCTTGTTCATACGCTCATTTGTTGTTAAGATGTGTACGTAATTGATTAAGCGCACTGCGCAGATGTTTATAGACAGTGGTTTCGCTGACGCCCAGACGATTGGCAATCTCCTTGAAGGTGATGCCGTCGCGGAAATGCTGCATGATGATGTCGCGACAAACGGGTGGCTCTAATTGGTCGATGCCTTTATATAGGGCTTTCAGTTCTTCTTCTAACCGCTCCGTCGGTGTGATGGTCGTGTCAAGGTCAAGCAAGTAGAGGTGTTCCACCCGTTCCTGTATCTTTCGGCTACGAATCACGTTCAGACATCGGTTTCGTACGCTAGTAAGCAGATAGTGCTCGGCTGTTTCTTTCCGTAGGTCCTGAGACTCACGGAGTAGATGGGCAAAGATGTCGTGCACTACATCCTTGCTCTCAGCATCGTCGTGCAGAAGCATGGTGGCCAGCCGATACATCTGACGGTAATGCTGTCGGAACAGCTTTTCGAGTTTACTTTGATCTGTCATACACTCTTAATACACACGAAAACCGATTTACTAAACCCCTGATGACAATTTTTTTGTGCAAAGTTAGGAAAAACGCATGAAAAAGCCCCCGACATGACCGAAAATCGGATGTCGGGGTGAAGGTCTTAACTCGGGTTAAGAGTTTTTGTGACATGATGTGCAAAGAGATTGAATAAAAGCGGACAATTGCACAAATAGATACTATTGTGCTTAACGAAGGTTACAATCTGCAAGAAATTTTGGTAAAAAACTTGCAGATTGTAATTTTGGCTAAAAATATAGATTAAAACTAAGCGAGGCTATAGGCGTATGAAAGATGGTTTTTGTAACTTTGCAGTCCATAAAATAGATTCGTTTTATGGATACAAAGTACATTTTTGTAACAGGCGGTGTGGTTTCTTCTTTGGGAAAAGGTATTATCTCCGCCAGCATTGGTAAGCTGCTGCAAGCACGCGGCTATAAGGTAACCATCCAGAAGTTTGATCCCTACATTAACATTGACCCAGGAACGCTAAACCCCTACGAACACGGTGAGTGCTATGTCACTGTGGATGGTATGGAGACAGACTTGGATCTGGGACACTACGAGCGCTTCACTGGCATTAACACAACACGAAACAACTCTATAACAACAGGACGCATCTACAAGACGGTCATCGACCGTGAGCGTCACGGCGACTACTTGGGAAAAACCATCCAGGTAGTGCCACACATCACCGACGAGATAAAGCGTCGCATGCTGCGTGAGGATGAGCAGGGCGAAGAGCTGGATTTCGTCATCACAGAGGTGGGCGGTACGATTGGTGATATCGAGAGTGCACCTTTCATGGAGGCTATCCGTCAGCTGCGCTGGCAGCTTGGACGTAATGCAGTCTGTGTACACTTGACGTATGTGCCTTATCTGAAAGCTGCTGGTGAACTGAAGACAAAGCCGACACAGCACAGCGTAAAGGAGCTGCAAGGTATGGGTATTCAGCCCGACATTCTTGTATTGCGTACTGAACGTCACCTGGATGACGGGGTGCGCATGAAGGTTGCCTCATTCTGTAATGTGGACCTTGAATGCGTGGTGCAGAGCGAGGATATGCCGAGCATCTACGAGGTGCCCGTCAGCATGCAGAAGCAAGGTTTGGATGCTGCCATCATGCGTAAGATAGGTATTCCTGTTGGCGAGACGCCTGCCATGAAGCCTTGGCACGACTTCCTTGACAAGCAGCGTAACGCCAAGCGCGAGGTACACATCGGATTGGTTGGCAAGTACGACTTGCAGGATGCGTATAAGAGCATCCGCGAGAGTCTGAATCTGGCAGGTATCTATAATGATGTGAAGGTGAAGCTGCACTTTGTGAACAGCGAGAATCTGACTACTGAAAACGTTGCCAAGCAACTGGAAGGCTTAGCAGGCGTGGTCGTCTGTCCTGGCTTCGGACAGCGTGGTATTGAGGGTAAGATTATTGCTGCCGAATATACTCGTACTCATGACATTCCAACTTTCGGCATCTGCCTGGGCATGCAAATGATGGTTATCGAATTTGCCCGCAACGTTCTTGGTTATAAGGATGCCAACAGCCGCGAGATGGACGAGAAGACGCCGCACAATGTCATTGACATCATGGAAGAGCAGAAGAGCATTACGCAGATGGGCGGTACGATGCGTCTGGGTGCCTATGAGTGTGAACTCGTCAAAGGCAGTCGCGTCTATGAAGCTTACGGTGAAGAAACGCTGATCAGCGAGCGTCACAGACACCGCTACGAATTCAACAATGCGTATAAAGAAGAGTATGAGAAGAATGGCATGAAGTGTGTGGGCGTGAACCCTGCCGCCGACCTCGTTGAAATTGTTGAGATTCCTGAGAAGCGATGGTATATCGGTACGCAGTTCCATCCGGAATACAGTTCTACGGTACTTCATCCGCACCCCTTGTTTATGTCGTTCATCAAAGCATGCTTCTGATATGGAACAGTTGAAACATGAGTGTGGTGTAGCGATGATTCGCCTGTTGAAGCCGATTAGCTACTACGAAAAGAAGTACGGCACGCGTCACTGGGCCTTGGGTAAGCTGTATCTGATGATGGAGAAACAGCACAACCGAGGACAGGAGGGTGCTGGTATTGCTTGTGTGAACCTTGACGCTCCAGTCGGCACGGAGTATATGTTCCGCGAAAAGGCGGAAGGCAAGGATGCAATCACTGAGATTTTCGGTAGAGGCCTTCCTGATGCTCAACTGTTTATGGGCCATCTGCGGTATTCGACGACGGGTAAGAGTGGTTTACAGTATGTCCACCCTTTCCTTCGTAGAAATAACTGGCGTGCTAAGAACCTCTGTCTGTGTGGTAATTTCAATATGACCAACATCGACGAGGTTTTTCGTTTCTTGACAGCACAAGGTCAATCGCCTCGCATCTATGGTGACTCTTATATCACGCTGGAGCTGATGGGTCACCGTCTGGATCGTGAGGTAGAGCGACTCTTTGTGGAGGCCAAGGAACAGGGTCTGGAGGGTACTGATATCACGGACTATATCGACAACCATGTGGAGATGGCCAATGTGTTGCGCACCACCATGGAACACTATGATGGTGGCTACGTGATGTGTGGTCTGACGGGTAGCGGAGAGATGTTTTCTGTTCGCGACCCATGGGGCATCCGTCCTGCATTCTATTACCGTGATGACGAGATTGTAGCGCTGGCCAGTGAGCGCCCTGTGCTACAGACTACGTTCGACCTGAATGCAGATGACATCTGTGAGTTGCAGCCTGGTCAGGCACTCATCGTCCGTAAGAGTGGTGAGAGCCGTCTGGAACAGATTATGCCCGCACAGCAGTTGTCAGCATGTTCGTTTGAGCGTATCTACTTTAGTCGTGGCTCAGACCGTGATATCTACCAGGAGCGCAAGCGGTTGGGTGAACAGCTCACACCAGCCATCCTGAAAGCCGTTGACGGAGACGTCACCAATACGGTATTCTCTTATATCCCCAATACTGCTGAAGTCGCCTACTACGGCATGACTGACGGCTTCCGTCAGCAGGGCTACAACGTACGTACCGAGAAGGTGGTTTGGAAGGATATCAAAATGCGCACCTTTATCGCAGACAACAGCGAGCGCAACGACTTGGCTGCTCATGTCTACGACATTAGCTACGGTTCGCTACGTCCCAACGAGGACAACCTGGTAATCATTGACGACTCTATCGTCCGTGGTACCACGCTGCGTGAGAGCATCTTTAAGATTCTTGACCGCCTGCATCCGAAGAAGATCGTCATGGTCAGCTCGTCACCGCAGATACGCTATCCGGACTACTACGGCATCGACATGGCACGCCTTGAGGAGTTCTGTGCTTTCCGTGCTACGATGGCCCTCATCGAGGAGCGTGGCATGTGGCAGCTGGTCAACGACACCTATCTGGCATGCAAGCACGAGCTTGAAAAGCCTAAAGAGCAGATGCAGAACTGTGTCCGCGCCCTTTACGAGCCCTTCACCGTTGAGGAGATTAACGAGAAGATTGTCGAGATGCTCTGTCCTGAGGGTATGCAGGCACCTATCGAACTCGTCTTCCAGAGCATTGAGGGTCTTCATGAGGCATGCCCCAATCACCCCGGCGACTGGTATTTCACTGGTCACTATCCCACGCCAGGTGGCACACGTCTCTGCAACGAGGCATTTATCCATTACATTGACAACAAACAGAAGAAGCAATAATAACAGATGATGAGAGAAGCAAGATTGATACTTAGCGATGGCACGGTATTCTATGGCCACTCATTTGGCTATGAGGCCGAGACGGTCGGAGAGGTTGTGTTTAACACAGCCATGACAGGCTATCCTGAGAGTCTGACAGACCCCAGCTATGCGGGTCAGATACTGGTAACGACATTCCCATTGATTGGCAACTACGGTGTGCCCGATACAGGTTTAGGAAGCGATGGTCTTCCCCTGTTCATGGAGAGCGACCGCATCCATCCCAAGGCACTGGTAGTAGCCGACTATAGTGAACAATATAGCCATTGGAATGCTAAAGAGTCGTTGGCATCGTGGCTGAAGCGTGAAAAGATTCCTGCCATCACAGGCATTGACACCCGTCGCCTCACCAAGGTGCTCCGTGAGCATGGTGTGATGATGGGGCGAATTGTCATAGAGGGCGCTGAGGCAAAACCTCAGGGAACAGAACAAGAGGATTACGGCTCTGTCAACTGGGTGGAGAAGGTGAGCTGCAAGGACATCATCCGCTATAATGAAGGTGGAAACAAGAAGGTTGTTCTTGTCGACTGTGGCGTAAAGGCCAACATTATCCGCTGTCTCATCAGACGTGGTGTTGAGGTTGTCCGTGTGCCCTGGGACTACGATTTCAACGAGCTTGACTTTGACGGTCTGTTCCTGGCCAATGGTCCTGGCGACCCTGAGCAGTGTGGCAAGACGGTAGAACATATCCGTACGTTCCTCAATAATAAGGTGGTGCGCCCCTGCATGGGTATCTGCCTGGGCAACCAACTGCTGGCACGTGCCGCAGGTGCCAATACCTATAAGCTGAAGTATGGTCACCGTTCACATAACCAACCAGTGAGAAAGGTGGGTACGAACCAGTGTTTCATTACCTCGCAGAACCACGGCTATGCTGTCGATGACAAGACACTGCCTGCCGATTGGGAACCACTCTTCGTGAATATGAATGACGGTTCCAATGAAGGAATCCGTCATAAGACCAATCCTTGGATGTCTGCACAGTTCCACCCGGAAGCTTGCAGTGGTCCGACGGATACGGAGTTTATGTTTGACGAATTTGTAAAAATGCTCAATAGTGAGGAGCAAGGAGCAAGGGGCAAGGAGCAAGAGATTACTCCGAGCTCAGACAAACCTCTTGTCCCTTGCTCCATGCCCCTTGCCCCTATCAAAAAGGTGCTGCTTTTGGGCTCAGGAGCATTGAAGATTGGTCAGGCTGGTGAGTTTGACTACAGCGGTGCACAGGCACTGAAAGCGCTGAAAGAGGAAGGGGTGGAGAGTGTGCTCATCAACCCCAATATTGCCACTGTACAGACCAGTGAAGGTGTCGCTGACAAAGTCTATTTCCAGCCTGTCAGAGCAGAGTTCGTGGAACGTGTTATCGAGAAAGAACGTCCCGACGGCATCCTGCTCAGCTTTGGTGGCCAGACAGCCCTCAACTGTGGTGTAGAGCTGTACCAGAGTGGTGTGCTCGAGAAATACGGTGTGAAGGTATTGGGAACCCCTGTTCAGGCTATTATCGACACGGAAGACCGTGACCTCTTTGTGAAGAAGCTCGACGAGATAGGTGTTAAGACCATCAAGAGCGAGGCTTGTTCTACTGTCGAGGAGGTACAGAAGGCAGCTGCCTCGCTGGGCTTCCCTGTCATTTTGCGTGCTGCCTATGCCCTGGGTGGTCTGGGTTCTGGCTTCTGCGATAATGAGGAACAGTTGCTGGCACAGGCTGAGGAGGCTTTCTCTTTCTCGCCACAGGTATTGGTAGAGAAGTCGCTGAAGGGATGGAAAGAGATAGAGTATGAGGTGGTGCGCGACCGTTTCGACAACTGTATCACCGTTTGTAACATGGAGAACTTCGACCCGTTGGGCATCCATACCGGTGAGTCAATCGTTGTAGCTCCCTCGCAGACGCTCTCCAATGCTGAATACCATAAGCTGCGTGCCCTCGCCATCAAAATCATTCGCCATATTGGCATCGTGGGTGAGTGTAACGTGCAGTATGCTCTCGACCCCAACAGTGAGGACTACCGCGTCATTGAGGTCAATGCCCGCCTCAGCCGTTCGTCGGCTTTGGCCAGCAAGGCCACGGGTTATCCCTTGGCATTTGTTGCTGCCAAGCTCGGTCTCGGCTATGGTCTCTTCGACCTGAAGAATAGCGTCACCAAGACCACTTCCGCCTTCTTTGAACCTGCTCTCGACTATGCAGTAGTGAAGATTCCACGTTGGGACCTGACCAAGTTCCATGGTGTGAAGCGTGAGCTTGGTTCAGCGATGAAGAGTGTTGGTGAGGTGATGGCTATAGGACGTACCTTCGAAGAAGCCTTGCAGAAAGGTCTGCGTATGATAGGGCAGGGTATGCATGGCTTTGTAGAGAACCACGAGATCAAGATTCAGGATATTGCCAAGTCACTCCACGAACCTACCGACATGCGTATCTTTGTGGTGTCTAAGGCACTACAGATAGGTTACACCGTCAACCAGATTTATGAGTTGACAAAGATTGACCGCTGGTTCCTTGAGAAGTTGAAGCATATCGTTGACATCGACCAGCAGCTGAAAGCGTATAGCCACCTTTCTGAGGTCTCGGAATATATGGAACCCAGCGAGTTCATGGAGTACCTGAGTAGTCCCGAAATCTATCAGTTGCTACGTGCCGCTAAGGTCTATGGCTTCTCTGACTTCCAGATAGGTCGTGCCATTGGTTTGGAGAACCGCATGAAAATGGAACAGGCTGGTCTTACTATCCGCAAATGGCGTAAGGAACTTGGTATTGTGCCTACTGTGAACCAGATCGATACGTTGGCTGCGGAATATCCGGCACAGACCAACTACCTCTACCTCTCTTATCTATAAGAGGAATTGCGAAATAACGTAATGACGTAATAACGAAATAGCGAAAAATATGTGTGGAATCGTAGCGATATTAAATGTCAAGCAGCAGACACAGGCTCTGCGTGATAAAGCGTTGAAGATGAGTCAGAAGATCCGTCACCGCGGACCTGACTGGAGTGGTATCTACTGTGGTGGCTCTGCCATCCTTGCCCATGAGCGACTGAGCATCGTTGACCCTGAGAGTGGTGGTCAGCCCTTGTTCTCGCCAGACCGCAAACAGGTGTTGGCTGTCAATGGTGAGATTTATAACCACCAGGAGATTCGTCGCCGCTATGCCGGCCAGTATGAGTTTCAGACCGGTAGCGACTGCGA
Source organism: uncultured Prevotellaceae bacterium (assembly GCA_946410305.1). Lineage (GTDB taxonomy): Bacteria > Bacteroidota > Bacteroidia > Bacteroidales > Bacteroidaceae > Prevotella. The sequence goes on from CAMJZV010000019.1 coordinate 51,343, forward strand.
GGTAATCCTTGCTCTCTACCGTGAGAAAGGCATCAACTTCCTCGAAGACCTCAGCGGCATCTTTGCCTTTGTGCTCTACGACGAAGAGAAGAACGAGTTCCTCATAGCCCGTGACCCCATTGGTGTCATACCTCTCTATATTGGTTATGATGCTGATGGTACCGTCTATGTGGCCAGTGAACTCAAGGCCCTCGAAGGACAGTGTGAGCGCTACGAGCCTTTCCTGCCTGGCCACTACTATTGGAGTGTAGACCCAGGACAGAAGTGGTACTATCGCCGTGATTGGATGCAGTACGATGCCGTCAAGGATAACCCCGCATCTGTGGAAGCCATCCACGATGCTTTGACAGATGCCGTCAAGCGACAGCTCATGTCCGACGTGCCCTATGGTGTCCTGCTTAGTGGTGGTCTTGACAGTAGCGTCATCTCAGCCATTGCTGAGAAGTTCAGCGAGCACCGCATTGAAGACGACAGCAAGACCAAGGCCTACTGGCCCCGCTTGCACTCGTTTGCTGTAGGACTGAAGGGCGCTCCCGACCTTGCTAAGGCCAAGTTGGTGGCTGACCATATCGGTACCGTACACCACGAAATCAACTATACCATCCAGGAAGGTCTTGACGCCATCCGCGACGTGATCTACTTCATCGAGACCTACGATGTCACCACCGTGCGTGCCTCTACGCCGATGTATCTGTTGGCGCGTGTCATCAAGTCGATGGGTATTAAGATGGTGCTCTCTGGCGAGGGTGCCGACGAGATTTTCGGTGGCTACCTCTATTTCCATAAGGCTCCTACAGCGAAGGATTTCCACGAGGAGACTGTTCGCAAGCTCGGCAAGCTCTACCTCTACGACTGTCTGCGTGCCAACAAGAGTCTGTCGGCATGGGGTGTAGAAGGACGTGTACCTTTCCTCGACAAGGAGTTCCTGGATGTCGCTATGCGCACCAACCCTGAAGCCAAGATGTGTCCAGGCACAACCATCGAAAAGAAGATTGTCCGTGAGGCTTTTGCCGACCTGCTGCCTGACGAGGTCGCCTGGCGCCAGAAGGAGCAGTTCAGTGATGGTGTGGGCTACAGCTGGATTGATACGCTGAAAGACATTACGTCGAAAGCCGTTACCGACGAACAGATGGCTCATGCTGCCGAACGCTTCCCCATCAATCCTCCAAAGAACAAGGAAGAGTACTACTATCGCAGCATCTTTGCTGAGCACTTCCCCAGTGACAGTGCTGCCCGTAGCGTACCCAGCGAGGCCAGCGTAGCCTGTTCTACGGCTATCGCCTTGGAGTGGGATGCTGCCTTCAAGAACATGAATGACCCCAGCGGCCGTGCTGTGAAGGGTGTTCATGAGCAGGCGTATTAATAGTAAGAAGGAGCGAGGAGCAAGGGGCAAGGAGCAAGAGATTCCTTGCTCCTTTTTCAACTTTTAAAAAGAAAAGGACTTTTTTCTTTTTCATTTCTCTTGTTTTTATTACCTTTGCACCGCAAAATCTGTTATGAGGTGAAATAACTCTATGGTCAGCAAGACATTACAACGTAAAATCACGGAACAGCCGTCACGCTACAACCACTTGGAACGTATGTCGGTAGGCGAGCTGTTGCAGCATATCAACGATGAAGACCGTCTGGTTGCTGAGGCTGTCAACAAGACCCTTCCCCAGATAGAAGCTTTGGTAGAGGCCATTGAGCCAAGGATGAAGCGTGGTGGTCGTCTGTTTTATGTGGGTGCTGGTACCAGCGGTCGTCTGGGTGTCCTCGATGCCAGTGAGCTGCCTCCTACCTTTGGCGTATCAGAAGAGTGGGTGGTGGGCATCATTGCCGGCGGTGACCAGGCTTTGCGCCATTCCATAGAGAAGGCTGAGGACGTTGCAGAATATGGCTGGCGCGACTTGGAGGCCTTTCATCCCAAGGCCGACGATGTCGTTATTGGTATTGCAGCCTCAGGAACCACGCCCTATGTCATTGGCGCTATCGAACAGGCCAAAGAGCATGGACTGTTGACCGGTTGTATTACCAGCAATCCTGACACACCGCTGGCCGCTGTCGCCGACTATCCCATTGAGACCATTGTGGGGCCTGAGTTTGTAACGGGCTCCAGTCGCATGAAGAGTGGTACTGCCCAGAAGATGGTGCTGAATATGATTTCTACGTCGCTGATGATTCGTATGGGACGTGTGCGTGGCAACCGTATGGTCAAGATGCAATTGAAGAATGCCAAGCTCGTCGACCGTGGTACGCGTATGCTTCAGGAGTTTTTAGGTTTGGATTATGCTGAGGCCCAGCGCCGTCTGCTCGATGCCGGTAGTGTGGACCGTGCCCTGAGTGCAGAACATGTCATGGATATGATAGAAGATTCTGATTGTTAGTAATCTCTTGCCCCTTGCTCCTTGCATAAAAAAAGAAGAACACCCTCACGGATGCTCCCCCTCTCATATGTTTCATCATTTTCCTCGAAACATAATTTACTACATAACCAAAACTACTAACCTAAAACAAAATATGAATGATCTTTCTTACCTAATCCTTGAAACAATCTTTACTTTTACCTTTAAGACTTCCTCTGAAGACGATGCAAAGGTACAAATGTGTTCGCACACAGCAAAGTTTTCTTGTATTTTTTACACTAAAAAGTGCAACTTATTGATATAGGTCAATCAGAAAGAGCAAGAAACAGTTGAATTTGAGTAAAATACAGGTCTGTTGACTTAGTATACTACATAGGGTTCGAGACGTCGAATAGCGCCTTCTGTGAAGTCTTTCGAGAAGCGTAAGTCTTGCAGGCTCTTAATGTTGCCATGCAGGCGGCGATAGTCGACGATAGCCTTCGCCTGATAGTAGTTGATATAGGGGTGGCGACGCAACTCTTGCAGCGAGAGTTTGTTGATATTCAGGCGCTGTGGGGTAGGGTGGCTGACGACGAAATACTTCTTCGCCGTTTGCGGGAAATCCTCAATCTCGTCCAGTTGGTCTACACTGACGTAGCCACCAATCCACTTGCCGTGGCGTACAATCTCTTTAGCGTAGTAGCTGCCAATGCCTGGAACCTTCATCAGTTCTGTGGTGTCGGCGGTGTTCAGCACGATGTATTCGCCATCTTTCAGCTTGGCAGGATAGCGCAACGTGTCGCGCTCCTCTTTAGAGAACAGCGTTGAGGCTGCCTGATAGTCGTCAGAGATACGGATGTAGGGCTCCAGACGCAGATAGTCCTTCTTGGTAAGCCCGTAGGTCTGTGCAAAGTCACGCTTGCTACGATAGATGCCGCCCCGTGCCCTATAACGGTAAATGTTGCGAATCATCCAGGCGGGCAGACCCAGTCGTAACAGTTGGGTGCTGTCTGCCGTGTTAGGGTCAAAATAGAACTCTTCCGTGTGGCGCACGGGTACCTCGCCAACCATCATCGATGAGGAAGCATGCTTACGGTAGGTGCCACGATATTCGGTGCTGTCCTGTAGCGTACTGTCTTTTGTCAACTGTCCTACCAAAGATGTCTGTTGCTCCCCGTCCGTCAGCCACAGGCCTATCAAGGCAAGGGTGGCCACTGTGATAGCTGTCAGAGCGATACGACGGTCGTTACGGTTCATAGGATGCCTAGCTGATGAAGGAATACCAAGATGATACAGACAGGACAGACATAGCGTACAGCAAAGAGGTATACGCGATAGAAGCTGTGGTTAAGTTGTCCGTAGTTGGTGAACTCGTCGTGTACCACCTGTCGGGGAATATACCAGCCAACAAACAGGCAGGCCAGCATGCCTCCCAAGGGTAGCATGAAGTTGGCTGTCAGCTGGTCGCAGAAGTCCATGAGCGACAATCCCATGACCTCTATATTAAGGGCGCCTACCGACCACGAGCACAGCAGACAGAGCACGCCAGCCAGCACAGTGACTACCCATGCAGCGTATTTTCGTGGCATCTGGAACTCTTCCGTGAAGAAGGCGGTGCCAATCTCATGCATCGAGATGGTAGATGTCAGGGCAGCGAACACCAAGAGGGCGTAGAACATGATGCTAACCACATAGCCTACTACGGGCATACTGCCAAAGGCCTGTTGGAAGACGTTAGGCAGTGTGATAAAGATCAGCGAGGGCCCTGAGTCGGCACCAATGCCTACCGATGCTGCTGCAGGGAAGATGAGCAGTCCTGAGAGGATGGCAACCAGCGTGTCGAGCAAGGCTATCTGGCCTGCTGAGTGCAGCAGATTGGTTGTTCTGGAGAAGTAGCTGGCGTAGGTACACAGGCAGGCTGTTCCCAGCGACAGCGAGAAGAAGGCTTGTCCGAGGGCTTCGAGCAGTACGTTGCTGTTGATTTTCGAGAAGTCTGGCTTCAGCAGGAACTTCACGCCCTCTATGGCGCCAGGCAGCGAGCACGACGCGATGACCAGTACGACGAGCAGAATCAGCAAGATGGGCATCAGCCATTTCGATGCCTTCTCTATGCCTTTGCGCACGCCACGTACCACGATGAAGTGGGTCATCAGAACGAAGAGCAGACCACAGACAACGGGCTTCCATGCGTTGCTGGAGAATGCCACGAAGTATTGCTGCACATATTGGCTGTCACCCTGCACCTGTCCAGCGACAGAGGCATAGAGATATTGCAAGCACCATCCGGCGACAACGGCATAGAACCCTAAGATAATAGTCGAGGTGATGATGCCCAGATAGCCAACTAAGCGCCAAGGACGGCCGTCCGACAGCTTGTCGTAGGCACGGGCAGCATTGGTCTGTGCGTGGCGACCAACGATGAACTCGCTGATCATGCCAGGCACACCCAGCAGCATGATACATGCCACATACATCAATAGGAAAGCGGCACCACCGTTCTGTCCCGTCATATAGGGGAAGCGCCAGATGTTGCCCAGTCCCACCGCACTGCCTGCCGTAGCCAGCACAATGCCTATCTTACTGCCGAAATTACCTCTCTGCTCCATCTATAACTCTGTATTATGAATTATGCATTAAGCATTATGAATTATTTAAGTAGTCCTAATTGGTGTAAAAAGATGATGAGGATGGCCAGCGGACAGATGTACTTCACCAGGAAGATGAAGCTGTGGAAGAAGCGTCCGCGCAACTCGCCCCAGTTGGTGAACTCGTCATGTACTATCTTGTGGGGTACCACCCATCCAATGAAGATACATGTCAGGAAACCTACGATGGGCAGGAATATCTGACCAGTGATGAAGTCGAACCATTCGAACAGCGAACGACCGAAGAGTACCAGACTGTCGACAGCGCCCAGCGACAGCGAACAGAACGCACCAATGATACAGGTCAGGATGGTGACCCACATGGCAGCACGCTTACGGGTGGTATGCATCTCCTCCTGGAAGAAGGCCGTAGACACCTCGTGCAGTGACATCAGCGATGTCAGCGCTGCCAGCGATAGCAAAATGAAGAAGAGCAGCGAGATGACGTAGCCCACGACGGGGAAAGCTGCAAAAGCCTGCTGGAACACGTTGGGCAGCGTGATGAATATCAGCGACGGACCACTGTCGGGGTTGACGCCTACGGAGAAGGCCGCAGGGAATATCATGAGTCCTGCCAGGATGGCTACCAGACAGTCAATGACGGCTATTTGTGACGCTGATTTCGTCAGGTCGGTATACTTTGAGAAGTAGCTGGCGTAGGTACACAGACAGCCCATGCCGATGCTCAGCGAGTAGAATGCCTGTCCCAGTGCCCCCAGGAACACGTCACCCGTAATCTTTGAGAAGTCAGGCTTGAACAGGAACTCGATGCCCTTCTCTGCATTGGGTAGCATGCACGATGCCACCACGATGATCAGCAATAAAATAAATAAGGTAGGCATTAGCAGCTTCGAGGCACGCTCTATGCCGTTGCGCACGCCGTGCTCGATAATCAGGTAGGTCATGCCCAGAATGATGACCGTCCACAAGACGGGCTTCACGGGATCGCTGCTCAGCTCGGCAAAATACGTACGGAAATAGTCAGGGTTGCCCTGCAGATGTCCTACTAGTGACGCCCACACATATTGCAGACACCAGCCGCTAACCACTGCATAGTAGCCCGTGATAAGGAATCCCGTCAGTACACCTAGATAGCCTATCAGTGCCCAAGGTGTATGGCCTGCCAGCTGTCTGTAGGCTCGTGCCGTATTAGAGTGGCCGTGGCGACCCACGATGAATTCGCTGATCATGCAGGGAATACCCAGCAGCAGCACGCATGCCACATAGATGATGATAAATACAGCACCACCGTTCTCGCCAGTCATGTAGGGGAAGCGCCAAACGTTGCCCAGACCTACTGCCGAGCCCGCTGTAGCCAGTATCACCCCCAACTTACTGCCGAAATTATCTCTTTCGTTCACATTATTCGTCATAGCGCTTGCAAAAGTATAAAATTTTTCTTACTTTTGCAGTAAAAATAGAAGAAAAGATGTACTTTTTCGTCCGATTTGTAAGGAAATATCCACTCTCGCTCCTCTGTATCCTGCTCATCTGGGTGCTCTCGCTTACTCCCTTTTTCCCTGAGACACCCTTTGACCATGTCGAGTTCATCGACAAGTGGACGCACTTCGTTATGTATGGTGGCACGTGCAGCGTTATCTGGTTTGAGTACCTGCGCCATCACAAGGTCATCGAGTGGCGTAAAGTCGTGCTCCTGGCCGTTGTGGGTATGATCTTGCAGGGTGGACTCATAGAACTCCTTCAGGCCTACTGCACCACCACGCGTTCTGGCGAGTGGCTCGACTTCTTTGCTGACAGCATAGGCGTGCTGCTGGGCAATGCTATAGGTTTGCTGATGAAAGCTGCAAGATAGTATTGTTCCCGCTGATGCATTGTTTTTCTATTCTCTCGCAGATCTCACAGATGCCGCAGATAGTGTCTTCAATCTGTCCAATCGGGAAACAATAAACTCCTCATACGCTTGTTTCTGTTCTTCGCTGAGGAAAGATTCTTGTATAAGCTGTTGCCATTTGGGCAGTGCCTTATGAAGACTAGTGATGAGACGCTGCACAACGTTTTCTTCCAGCCCCATTGTCTTTGCTGCACTCAGGAAGTCGCTTATACGGAGTTTTGTCTTCTTCCCACAAAGCGTAAGCGCCAGCTCCTCCTTGTCCTTCGGATTAGCAATGGCAACGTTCAGAAGGTCATAAGCTGGTGTCAGTTGATAACCTTCTGCTGGTCGGTAGAGTGAGAAGTTCTTCAGGTGCATGTCATTGTTGCCAGTGACAAAACAGAATAGCAGCAACTGCATGTAATTCGTAAGGTCGAGTTTCGGTGTGTTGCTGTACTGCAAGATAGTCTTAGCAATCTGTTCGTGCGATCCTTTGTATTTGTATTCTGTAGGGTGCAACGTCAATTGGCACATATCCTCCATATCAATCTTCTCGCCATTCTTGGTGCGGTCAATACGCTTGGTGATATAACCCAGTTTCCCGTCGGCCAGACGAATCAAGCTATGAGGCACGACTCTAATCTTTGCTGCCTCAGCGAGGTGCATCGTCAGATCCTCATTTTCTGGCAGCTGTTCGTAACTTTCAGTCTGAGGCTTGAAGATATAGTCGCCCCAAAGTCCAACGATGGTAAGACGGCTACAACCATCATGTTTGCTGAGATTCAGCGACAGTTTAGGTTGTACACCAGTTAGAGAGGTCTGTGCACGAATCACCTGCTCGGCTAATTGGTCGAGGTCTTCATGCTTATAATCCAGTAGGGGCACATCTTTTGTCCCGAAGAACTTTCGTGCACATCCAGGATGAAAGTCTTTCTGGCCTTCTTCCAGCTCTTTGTAGCAATATAAACATTTACACATGGTCGCCTCCTTCCTTGTTGATAGGCACAACACTGACGGAACCTATACACTCCTTACAACATAACAGTAGTAGAGACATGCGCTCAAGAATGCTGATGTCGGTATTGCGAAGTGCCACATCGAGCAACCATCCTTCAGGTATCAGTCCGTCAAAGAATGGAAATAGCACGGGGCTCACGAATGCTTCCGCTTGTAATGGAAGCGTCAGACTTACGGGTTGCGCTCCTTCACGCGAAAGGTACGCTTCGTCATAGCAGAAGTGATACTCACCTCCATCTTCTGTGAGTACACCTGCAAGGATTCCTTTTCGAAATATCTCAGCTTGTCTCATTGCTTTTTCGTTGCTGTCAGTTCGTAGTTAAACAAATCAAGTAGTTGGTTGACCTTATCCATCCTTAAAGTTGGTTTTCCCTGTTCCAGATTTCGTACAAAACACAAGCCCACTCCCGACTTCATAGCCAGGTCTTCCTGTGTAAGGCCATATTCCTTGCGTAAAGCCTTCACTACTACTGATAACTTTGTCTTTTCCATACAAATTATATTATTTCGCATGCAAATATATGAAAATATTCTTAAACTACATCATTTCTAATATAAAATGTGTATTATTTAACATTTTTATATAGTTTCTACTATAGTTTTGTTAAGTGTATGTCAATTGTACTACTTTAATATAATAAAATAAAATGTGGTCAAGTGAAATCTTAACCACATTTTTAGCATAACTAATTAATAGTCAATACGTTATCACATTAGTACTCATCCTCGTTGAAGTTTAAAGCACATACTGAGTACCAGCGAGTTACGTTGCTCTGTGCCATTATTGTGCCACTAATTTGGCAGTGATTTGCGACAAAAAGCCGCTCTATAGCGAGTCCTGGAAGCTTCATACGCTTTGCCATTTTTGATTTTTACGGCTACAAAAAGTTCGTTTATCCGCTCATTAGCTTATTGATTTAGACGATTTGACATGTATGGACACAGTTATCCCTGTATGTTGGCCAAAGCCTTCTTCACGAGAGCAGACTGGCATCAACAGAGCCGTTCGTATCTGAAGATGTTATAGACAAGATAGGTCAGAGCTGTGGAAGCCTTGACGTGGTCCTTGTAGCCATAGTCATGCTTCTTCGTCAATACATCAAACTCCATTTCGAGGCATGGAGCGAAGAGGTGCTTTTGGGTGTACCTTTTTGCTTGTTTCTCAGACGGAGCTGGGCGTTTTGTGATTTTTTTAGCTAATAACGGGCAGAAAATTAGCCGGAAGCTGCCATTTGAAGTCAATTCTATAACATAGTTTAACTTTGGTTTTTTTGCAACTGCAATGCGGGTTAATGGATTTTCGTGGACGATAGTGATTTTCTATATAGAAAATTCACTTTTATGTGAAGCTCATTGCTGTCCACTAAAAATCGCTAAGCGTTCTTTGAAATAATTGAAATATAG
>CAMJZV010000020.1 GCA_946410305.1 uncultured Prevotellaceae bacterium
CTGCAAGAGTTTTGACGGAAAAGCATAAGATATTTGATTATTTTAAGTCATTTTGTCCTCAAATGTGACGAGGGACACCCCTGTCACACCTATGGGGAGTCCAGGGCCCTCGGAAATAAAATGAACAGTGCGCTTTCCTTTTGTATTTCACTCGTTTTTTCGTAACTCTGTAAGAATGCTCATCGCTCTTGAACTGATTGCAGCATCTTTTGTGGCACCAGCCAGAAAAGTGTGTATTAGGCTACGTCCTATTACTCAATATCTGTGATGTATCGCACACATTGGCTACATTTACATTAGTTTTCTCAACTCCTCTGGTTCAGGAAGTATACCTTGGTGGTAATTCGTCCGTTGTCAATGGACGAATTTCAATATGTCCTTTGTCGCCTACAGGAATGATGCTGTTTTGTAAATCGTCCGCTGACAATGGACGATTCTCGAACAGGCTGCACCATGCCTCGTAGAAGATGCGCATACGTTTGATGCTGGTCTCAGAAAAACCTCTTAGCCCAGGCAGCTCCTGTTGCAGCAATTCTGAGATAGTGCCAATAGCATTGCTACCCCATCTTGCTGCTCTGCTTTGGACGGAAATATACCCACCAATAGCATAGTAAAGAGCCAGCACTTCTTTGTTTACTAAACGTGCTGCACGATAGCGACTTTCCAATATCGCTTACTTGATAGCCTTTACTGCCTCAGCATACGTCGCTGCTATTTGTTTCTGTTCCATATAATCAATTTCGTTTGCAAAGTTAATGTTTTTATTCCAGATTATTGTTATTTCCTCTCCGTTTTATCATCGTAATTGATTAAATCCATAAACATCTTCACTCTCGCAAAGTACTCGCGAATCGTAGTAAGATACGCTCTCCTCGACTTGGGATCTTTAGCATTATACGCCTGCAGGTTCTTCACATCCAACCCAAGATGCTCTGCTTGGTAGATAGCTCGCTCGTTATGGAACTTCTGCGAGATAATGGTAAAACTCTTCAGCCCATACACCTTGTTCGCATTGATAACAGAAGAAATCGTCCTGTACCCCTTGCCATCCAATATGATTGCATTCGTAGGTATACCACGTGCCACCAGCGAATCCCTCATACATTCCGTCTCATTAACTCCATCAAGGCTATTCTCATCGCCACTGATCAGAATCTTTTCTATCTTACCAGCCTTATACAACTGCTCAGCCGCATCGATGCGATAGATGAAGAACTGGTTCGTAATTCGCCCTATTCTCGCCTGTGGAGTCGTTCCCAATAACAGCCCCACCTTATTATACTTAATACTATCGATGTCAGAGAATACTTTCCCTTTAGCATTATTCACGACAATCTGATTACAGATGAACATAATAGCAATACATATCACAGCCATTATACCTCCCATCCATACTATTATTTTTACTATCTTCTTCATCTCAATTACAATTACCTTGTTTTATACCATACGAAACAGAATGCTATCAAGAAGGCGATGGTGATAAAAACGCCATAGATTGGACTCATTTCTTTTTGCCCAGCCTCGCAATGATGATAGCTCTCATCAGGATTATATGCAACCCATGTCACGAAGCCCCAAAATAGAGTTAAGAGGCCCCATACAATTCTGCCAGTGTATTTAATGATTATCTTTCTCATTCTGCTCAACAAACGCATTCTTGATACATTCCCTTATTTCATCCATCCTTCCTGCCAATACTTCCTCCACATTCCTCTTATACATCATGAAGCCTGCAGGCTCATCGCGTCCTTCCAATAAATCGGTATAAGGACACAATGTCTCTTCACCACCAATAGGATGACCATCAATGGCAATGCTATTAAAAAGATCAGGATTGTCCTTCATAGCCTTATCCACTATCTTACAGCCTGCACTCCCAACGCCAATAAAAAGTATCTTCTTGCCCATATTTATTCTTCTTCATCAATCAAGCCTTGTAATGAAGTTCGTTTTATATTCGCGAGAATCTTTCCAAATATCCCTCTCTTTCGTTCTCTTTCAGCCCTTTCCATCTCCTCTTGAAGTAAAGCCCTAGTTTTTTTATCTTCTTCACTTAACTCCTCGTATGGAACGGAAATATCCCCCATGAGAGGTTGGCTATTTTCTAGGATACTCATCAACTTTTCCTCATCTATATTAGGTAATGGTGGAAATGCTAAATCAATATCTTCCTCAGAAGTATTAACAAGACTGCCGCGAAGCTGCTTAGGTTCCTGACTACGTTTGATTTCTTGTTCTATAAGCAGGGATTCCCATTCTTTATATGCTTCAGTCCTTGTGTCTGGATTCGCTAATTTCTCCAACAAGTAGTCTGGGAGGCTATTAGGTTCCCTATGCATTATATTAATAGCCTCTATGCAGAAATCGTCAGTTTGGATTTCAACACCTTCTGTCTCTCTCTTCTTGAGTTCTGCCATTAGATCTGCTGCCTCCTTCTCACAGAAAGGACACGTACCAGTACAATCACCTTCGTATGTACATTCTCTTGGCTCGTATGGTATGCCATTCAGTTCAGCCATTCTCTTTCGTATTCCCTTTAGGAATTCACATTTATCTTTACCTTTCATACTCTGTCTGTTTTATACGTGAACAATTCAAATCTACTTATACCCATCTTGGCGAGTTCTTCCTTACTTTTCTCTTGATGCGTCTCATCATTGTAACCATGAATAAGTGGTATTCTGCATAGGATATGGTCTGCCAGTCCTTTGTCAATGAGCCATTTCAGATTTGATCTCACCATTTCGTTGCTCTTACATGTATATCGTTTGTAGATATCTAAATCCATATCCTTAATATCGACAATATACTCGTCAATATAGGGTAGCAATAATTCTAAATGCTGTCGATGCACATTAAGCGAGGTCTCAACTGTCACATTCCATTCTTTAGCTCCTAAATCGAGAACATCTTTAATGAATGAACTGTTTAAAAGCGGTTCTCCACCTCCAAACGTAACCCCGCCTTTTGTCGCAACGTAGTAAAGCTCATCTTTCTTTAGCTCTTCCATCACGTCTCCTGGAGTCAGCTGTCTAACTTTAGCCTCAGAATCAAGACTGGATGGATTCAAACAATAATGACAATACAATGGACATCCATGAAACGCCACCAAAGTAGTGATACCGTTCCCATCAGTACCAATTCTCAAACGGCTAATCCCCAATATTGTTGCCTTCATCTTCAAATGCGTTTTTAATGAGTTCCCTTATTTGATTCTCATACTCATGGGCGACTTTCTTGCAAAACTCTGGCCGATGATAACAATGACAAAAACCAGAACATTCACCAAAATCCTTGCATTGTAACAACAACTTTTCACCATCTGGTTCCAATCCATTAAATTTAGAACAATCGCTATCTACAAACAGTTTCTTGCTATTCGGCAAGTTCATCTTATCAGCAGCAATCACCCCTGCCGAGCCAACTCCAATAATCAATATCTTGTTTGCCATATTAATATCTCTATTTCAATCGTTAAAACGGAATATCTTTCTTCTCCACCAACTCCAAGGAGTCATTTGTCAATACATACGTCTCGACTGTCTCTATTCCGCCATCACCTTCTTTTTGGAAAGAGTGGCGTTCTTGTTTTACTACTTTTACATAAGGCTTATCTCCATGATTACCACCTTCTAATAATTTTGCCCATGTATTGTAATATGTGCAGCATCCACTAGTGGTATAAATAAAGATCTCCTTCTTCTGATAGTCAAATACTGTATAGTCACTCGCTTCTGGGATAGAACCAGAAGCAAACATGTTATATGGTTCCTCTTCCAATGGTTTAACTAGCTTTGGTTTCTTCCCTTCAACAACTTCATTCTCTATGTCATAGCACTCATATAATAGTTTACCATTCCCTAATTCAGTGTAAATAAAATCCTCCTTACCATCAAAATTGACATCCATGAAAAAGATATCAGCTATATTATACTTATTAATGTCTAATGTATCAAGCTTTACTATTGGTATGTCAAAATCTACAGTGTACTTTCCATAAACACTATCATATTCGCTAAGACAGCGAGGAAGCCTTGCTGTTTCTCTATAGAGATTAACAAAATCTCCTTTGCAGAATTTGATGGTGCAACCATCTTCTTCTCGAATAAAGGAAACATTATATCCATTTTGGAGATTCTTCAGTTTTATAACACACGTGCTCTCTGCAACAGAGGAACTTAATGATTGTTGTCCTTTAGTGTTACATGCGCAAAGTGCAATTATTAAGATATAAAATAATACATGTTTCATGATCTTACTATTTTATACTCTTCCATATCTAACTATACCTTCAGTCATATTTTTATGTATAGACAATGTCCAGAATTCATCCGTTACAGGTTTTCCTACGTATGGTCTCAGTAAATCACATACATATTCACCGTTTTCTCCTTTTCTCCAGCGAGAATCCCCTTTGCTCATATCATCATTGATCTGCCGAATGATGCTATTATCAATAATTGTGCAGAATTCTATCGTTGCTTCGCCACTATAGTCACCTGTAATATCCCCCAGCGTCTCCTTGCACTCTTTAATTACAAAGTCTGGCAAGCTGATGTTGGACAGTTTCTCAATCTCTTTCTTTGATGTATAACGAATGTCTGGTTTACAAGGACATGCTATTCTAAGGCCCAACTTTCCAGTTTGTATCAGTTCTTTGTAGTTCTCGCCAAACTTTTCCTTCATGGACGATTCTGAACTTTTATCTGAGATACAGATAAAGAGATATATTAACGCAATGACAATGATTAGTCCAATGCCAATAATCCGCCATACTATTGGATAATATATTCCAAGTATTATGATGCTTCCAAGTATGAGTATGGTAAGAATTGTTTTAATCATAATCTCTCATTTTTTATTCCACCATCCAAAATCCTTATTGCCTGCGCCACATTTCCCTTTGTAATCCCTACAGCAGGGTCAACCCAGACAAAGTGCGCCTCCTGTTCTTGAAGTACATCGTTCATATCGTCAAAGATGACATACTTGCAGTCGCAGCCGGCTTTTTTCATAAGCCAGTCCTTGATTTCCTGACCACGTATAGACAGCAGATCCATATAATTGAGATCTACATTCAGCAAGAACTCATCGCTCACGGAGTTGGGCGTAATGTCGATAACCTTGCCTGGGAGTTGTCTGTCCTTCCACATTTTCTGCATCGTCGTCAACCCCATACATTTCCACGACGAGGAAATCACGATTGCCGCTCCTGTTTCGTCAACAATCTTTCTGAGATTGTCAACTGCAACGGGGTCGAACCTATATCCGTATTCGTCCTTCAGTTCGTTCCTGCTGGCTTGGCTGTGCCACCTCTCAGTGTTCAGCACCCCATCAAAATCAAGGAATATCACCTTCTTGCCACTATTTCTCATGCTCGATTTCATATTCTCTGAGTGTTGTAATCTTCTTGTCGCAATCGTCGCTGATAATGAAGCATTGTCTCGAGTCTATAAGTGCAAGATTATCAAATGCCACCATATCGCCCTTCCTGTCATCAATCATCGTATGGCCAATGACCTGAAACACCTTATCGAGTCCATACACCTTCTGTGCATAAGGGATGGAATGCTCATAGATGTCTGCCCACAGCACGCTACCTGTCTTTTCACCCAAAAGCGAGCGTTGCTTACCAACGATAAAGAGCATGTTCTGACCCTCATAGTCAGTGGGCAGATTGTTAATTCTGTCAATGATGTCTTGATCCGCGACAGATATCTCTCTATCGTTTATCTTCCATAACACATGATTTACTTTGTTTATCCAATACGTTGTAAGTCCTGCATGTGAGAATAGGTATGTCACATTCTTCACTCTTTCCAGGTGCGCAACGCAAAACTCATTTTCGTGTTCTATAAAGAACTCGTTGTTTCTGCGCCAATTTTGCAGGTCGCAACGCGAGGCACGTACTACCTGTAATGCTCTTTTGGAGAAATAATGATAATCGTGATTGCCAATCAGCAAGACAACCTTCTCTTTGTGTTTTAGCTTCACGTTTACTATCTCCACCAGATTGCCAAAGATGTCATCTGTATCCACACTCTCCCCATTGTCAGAATACGGGTCGAGATAGTCGCCCAAGAATACCACCCTGTCAACTTCATTGATATATCTGTTGACAGGCTCTTTCCAGAACGACAGTCCATGAACATCAGGTATGACTAACACTTTCTTTGCCACGGCGTAAATGTATGAATTGCGCTAACAGTCTTTTCCCAGTCACCATCGAAGGTTATACCCTTATCATCCAGATATACGTCAGCCAGGATCTTTCCTTTATCGCTTCCCACTGGCTGACAAGGGTTCACATTAATATAATCGAAAACAAGTTCGTTGCTTTCAAGAAACTCTCTTAGTTTTGGAGTGTCGTTACGAGTAGTATATATGATAATGACCCATCCTGCATTCCTTAATGCAAGCAAACCTTCTTTTGCCCCAGCTATAGGACGGTCATACACATCAATGCCCCTCCATCCCTTAGAGTAATCATGAATCACTCCATCAAAATCAATGCAAATAGTTTTACTATGTTTCTCCATTCCTTAATAATCATTTTTAGTGAATCATATGTTATCCCAAATAAGCACCATATGCCTCTATATCATCATCAAAAGCATCACGCATGTACTCATCTTCAATATTCCAATAATCTCTCGTTTCATAACCACTCCAGTCTGTTCCTTCAGAATTAACCTCAGAATTGTCTTCAACACTACAATCTTCTATACTATAAGCAAAAGATGCTACTGATCTAGGAGGTACTCTATGGTAAGGCTTAGTCACGCCAAGCTTAAACTCCACTATCGAGGAATCCCACAATGAAGAATCTGAGGATTCCAATACAACCTTCATCTGCTTGATATAATCAATAATCGTTGTTTCTGAATAGCCCAAGAATTCTCCTTTCTTCATAATCTCCTCACGTTCAAGATTTCCATTCTTGGATTGAAGATATAAAACATAGAAGAAATAACGCATTTCCCATGTTCCATAAATTGTTCCTACAGCTATTCTATATATTTTCTCTGTACACTCCAAGGAACCTAGATTAAGAATGGTGGCATCAGGAATATCATGTAGTCCTAAATAACTTTTGTAATCTGATAATAAAGAGTTTATATTTGCTTTATCAAAAGACTTTGACATCAAACCATGAGCAAAATAGAATAAACCACAACTGATATACTTTTGTAGTTTTTCGATATCATCTTTGGATTGAATGAATTTCAAATTATCTTCTATTTTTGATGCGTGATTGGGGACACCTTGATTGCTACTAAATAAATGAACATTTTCCCATGTATCCTTATATATCACGCAAGAATTATTATCCTTAACACTTACTAATAGTTGTTCTCTCTGTGCATATAGATTTGAAAGGGGGGTGTTATCCAAATCATGACTAACATAAAGAACAGGCCCACCGCTAAAAAGATACTCGGTTGTAAGGATACGATAAACCCTGCCATCAGACTTTCTTAGTCTCCATAATTCACCACTTATATCTCCATACTTTGAAGTGAACTCTTCTGACAGATATTCTTTCAATGTCAATTGTCGTTCCATATTATTCTGAGGTTTTTACTTCATTCATCATTGTCTTTCTAATCGTCATATCAATTATTTGGGTTTCCAATAGCATCAATCCTTTTATATTCATTTATTACCTCGTCGTAATTACTTACCAAATTCTCCAATTGTCTTGGTGAAAACTTTACATCGAAGGAATCTTTCTTAACATGGCTAACGTATCTAAAGCATATTCCCTTTTCGCAAACAAAACACTGTTGAGCAAAAGTTTTCATAGATGGATCTTGGAATGACTTCAATAGATTCTTCCTTAAGTCCCATTGACTAAACCAGACATTTACATAATCCTTTGAGGGGACACAGGCCCCTATAACAAACATACTATCTTCAATAATGTCAAATGACTTTAAAGAGTCGGGAAGATTTAGACTCTTGTACAAACGATTTTCATTCGCTGCCCTGATTTTTAGAGCTTCAGTGCATATTTGCTTAATATCACCTCTTTGATATTTACTATAGAAAACATCTGGCTTCAATATCGTTTTTGCAATATCAGCATCTATGCCATTGTCGAATTGGAAATGGTATTGATTCCGTATGGAATATCCATTTTTAAAGGCATCGAAATATATTTTCGTTAATGGCTCTTCCTGTATATTTGTTGTATCAAGCAACGCAATCTCTACATATTGTAATCTTTCATCGAATACGAGTTTGGGATCATTCCAGGCAATTTGTTTGAATTCTTCCGTAAGATAGTAATGTAATATTATACAACTATCCTCGATTTCTGCGCGATTTATTGTCCCTATCTTTCCTGCTGATATAGGGCTATTCGCATTAATCAATGCCACATCATCAAGCAGTTCATGATTTACTTCAACACCATTGCAACTCCCCAATACAAGCAGCCCGAAAAGGGCAACAGAACCATTAATAATGACGGTCAACATTTTACGCCCCAAATAACAACGGGCTTTCTTAGTTTTACTAAATTTACTCATGTTACTCATTGTTAGTTACTTTTATAATTTTTTTATTTCTAAAATAATCTGTCGTATAACGTTTTTTGGTGTAAATGGCCACATATATTAATCTCTTTTTATGTGAAAACTATCAACGAAGAAAATGTCAGAATCTACTTCATGATAAAATACTGCGACAAAATTTTTATTTTTATATTGCAAGCGCCCCAAAAATGTATCTTTCTCCTTTATATCTTTTTCCAGTGAGCCTGCAAATGCAGACGCTATCAGGGATCACGTTGATTCCTTTGTTGAAGTAGAATTCTGCCCAGCCTTTTATTGTTCTCATAACTTTTCTTTGTTTACTTCGTTGATACCAATAACTCCCTCACATCCACGTCAAGATGCTTGGCAATGTCGAAGAGTTGTTCTACGGAGGGCTGCACCTTGTTGGTCATCCAGCGTGAAACGGTACTGATGCTGTGGCCCATCTGCTCTGAGAGCCACGTACCAGTTCTTTCTTTCTCAGCTAATACAATCTTTAGCCTGTTATAGCGTTGTATCTCCATATTGCTTTTAGTTATTCTTGCCCAACATTGAGCGTTCTGTGCGCAAATATAATCAAAAATATTGAGGATACAATAATTCATGAACATAAATTATGAAAAAGAGTGGTCTTTTCTCTTGATATGGGAATATTCCGCACAGATTTCTGCTTGCAATGAACCGTAGGGACAGTGTCTCGCCTAACGTGCGATGGCTGAAGGATGAGGAATGAAGTAAAAATCTATCTTCCAGGAT
The DNA here is from genome assembly GCA_946410305.1 of uncultured Prevotellaceae bacterium. Taxonomy (GTDB): domain Bacteria; phylum Bacteroidota; class Bacteroidia; order Bacteroidales; family Bacteroidaceae; genus Prevotella. The sequence continues at coordinate 9,300 of CAMJZV010000020.1, forward strand.
GTAACATTTTCGATATTTGTATACTATATCGGTAGAAAATTATTAATTTTGTAAACGAATAACACAAAAGGGTTCCTTATGTGTACTTTTTTTAGAATAAAACAGGAAACGGAAGTCAATCGGCTTCCGTTTCCTGTGTGACACTTCAACAGTTGTCCCTTCGTGGCGTCAAATAATCGTTTGTGCCCAGTTGGGGATTTCTTCGGTATAGCGCTTATAGAGTTCTCCGTCAATTGTGCGATATAACAAACGAGGAAGCTGATCGTCAATGGAGTTGTCGTATACATATGCACGATCTACAAAAGTAATAGCTTCCTCCGCATTCAGAAGAGATTTATAGTATCTGGAAATAACCTTTGAAATAGGTACTTCGTGGCCGCCATTAAGATAGCGCTGAGTGATGCGAGCCACGTTTATTGAAGGATCAGATGTGCAGACATAGAAGAACCGGATAAAAAAACCTGCCTCCTTAGCTTTTTTAAGGAATTCCAGTTTTTCGGGAGAAGAGAATACCGTCTCGAATACAAAGTCGCGACCTCGCTCTAAGCAATCATATCGCATCTGTGTAGCTTTTTCTGCCGCTTTTAATACTGCCTCAGGTGAATTCCAGTCACCAAACATCTCCTGAGCTATGTTGTCAGGATTGATATACAGACTATCGGCAGCCCATTCATTGTTAAGCAATTGAATGGTGGTTGTGGTTTTACCTGAGCCATTGGGGCCTGCAACTACACATAATGTAGGACGGCGGTTAGTCATTAAGTATCTTCTTTCGTTGAGAACGTCGGGCTTTTATGATGCGAACTACTTCCGAAAAACGTCTCTGTTTCTCGGCTTTTGCCTTGGCACTTGATTCACGTGCTGCCATAGCCACATCTTCCATCAGAGCCTGCAACATTTCGTCGGTGGGCTCTTCCATAGAAGTCAGACGATATTTCTTATGTACCTCAGTCATATTTACCTGTATTTGTGTGCAAAGATACAAAGTATATTTGAAAGTTCCAAATAATATTGAAAAAATGTCAAGTACACTAGTTACAGGTCTAGCCTAACGTACGATGTCTGAAGGCTGAGGGCTGAGGGCAGAGGAAATCTGTCGTCAACTGGTAAACAAATGAGACCATCCCAACAAGATTGCGGGATGGTCTCTGTTTGTTGTGTATACGCTACAGCGCGGTTTGTCAGCGAATGTCGAAGAGATTAAAGAAGCCAGTCATCATGAACACTTTCTTGATGTCTTCGTTGATGTTCTCGATGACGATGCTTCCACCCTTGGCAGCGACTTCCTTACGGATGGTGAGGAAGAGACGCAGACCGGAAGAACTGATATACTCCAGATCCTTGCAGTCAAGGGTGATGGCCTTGTCGGCATTCTCCAGCAACGGGTTAATCTCCTGCTGGGCCTTGACGGCTGCGGGGGTGTCTAGACGGCCACTGACTGTGGCGTACATACCCTGCGGTTGTTGTTGAATGTCAAATATCATGGTAGTGTTAGTTTTGAATTACTTCACGAGAGCTTTGCGGGCAGCCTCGATCTCGGCCTTCATATCGTCCATCTGAGCCTTCAGCTCGTTGACAGAGGTAGCGTTGAGGTGCTCCAGAGGAGTCAGTGCTGAAGCTACGGGCAGGATCTCAGGATCGTACTGAGACAGACGGTTGGCAGCGTCGAGGATGAGGATGATACGGAAAGTAACGTTTGCTGCGGTCTCGTCAGTGAAGGTGCTCAGGAACTTGTCCTTGTTCTGGCTGACAACGTAGAGCTGCTCAATGAGAGCGGCAGAGGCAATCTGCCAGAAGTAGTTGATGCGACCGTTTTCGTTCATAGCGTCGTAGAGGGCTGAAGAGGTCTCGAAGATAGAGCCAGCGTCCTCGATAGCCTTGAAGGAAGGATCGTCGATGTCGGCAGCGAGCTTGGTGATGGCCTTGTCGTAGTCCTCAACGGGCATCTCATACAGGTTGGCAATGCGCTTGTCAACGTTCAGGGCGCTGAGTACGCGATACTTTTCAGCGAGGGTAGTAGCCTCGTCGGCAACTGCTGCGTCAAGCAGATAGGTTGGCTTCACCTGCTTCTCCTCCTTGGTAAGAGTGATGCCGTCCTTGGTCTCCTTTACGAAGCTGGGCTGCTCCATCTTGCTGAACTCAGAGGCGATGCTGTCGAAGTGCATCTTGATGCTTGCCTCAATCTGCTCCTGCTCGAAACTCTTCAGAGTGTCGGCTTCTGCTTCATTGTTTGCACTTTTGTTACCTCCGCATGCTGCGAAAACGATGGCTGCGAGAGCCAGGATAGTTAACTTTTTCATCTTGTTAAATTTTAAGTTATTAATAATGTTTATTTCATTTTTCGTTATTTCATTCTTCATTTTTCATCTTTCATTTCCTAACGTAGCGCCCCGGACAGTCGGTGAGTAGCAGGATGATGGCTACGAGACTCATCAGGAGCAGGACGGAGAGGTTGAACCACAGCGTCTTGATATGCCAGGAACCTACCACCTTCTGACTGGCGTAGAACGGCGCATTGCCGCAGGTGCTGAAGGGTGTCAGAAAGACGAGTCCTGTGCGGGGCACGAGGATGTTGTCAACGACGTCGACCATGGAGTGCTGGTCGGCACCAATCACGCAGTCTTCGAGTTTGAGGTTGTAGTTGTCGCGCTTCAGCTGCTGGACACCTTCCTTCTGTATGCTACGCAGCATCTGACTCATGATGGCCTCTCTCTGCAGCGCCAGCTTGTTGCTGCGCTTGGAGAGCAGTTGCTCGGCCTGCTGCATATAGTCGTAGAGTGACTGATAGCCGTAGTCGCCCTGGTAGGGCTGCATGGCGCAATAGTCGGTGAGTCGCGGCAGATTGGTGCGTATGACCTCCAAGTGATTGGGGTCAACGGTCTGGCCTTTCTTCTGTTCGTCGCGCAGCGTCTGTAGCTGTGACTGCAACTCGTAGAGGTAGCCCATGTTATAGAACTGGTTCTCGTACTTCTCGCGGTCGATGTCGAAGAAGTGCTTCTCGTAGTCGTTGTCCGTGAACGAGGTAACAGCCAGTGCTTCGTAGGCCCATCGTGAGGGGATGAGATTGCCCACCAGGGGTACGTTGCCCGTGGTGCTCTTGGGGGTGAGGTCAGAGAAACTGACCACGAGTCCGCAGAGCAGGATCTGGGGGATGAGCAGCATAGGAATGCTGATATAGATGGCCACGATGGAACTGAGACACTGGGAGAGCAACAGACCTGTGAGGTTAGCCAGGAAGGCTGTGGTGAACAGGATGCCCCACCAGGTGAGGAACAGTCCGTGGATGCCCATCATGGTGTTGCCTACAAGGATGAACAGCAGTGTCTGGATCAGTGAGAGGGCTGCCATGAAGACTATCTTCGACCAGATATAGCTGCCGTATGACAGGTGCAGGAAGCGCTCACGCTTCAGCAGGGCGCGGTCTTTGATGATCTCCTCGGCACTACCGCTCATGCCCGTAAATGTTGCCACGATGACGGCCATGAAGAAATAGCTCACGAGGTTCTTGTTGTTCATGATGCTATAGCCCTCGGGTGGTGCAAAGCGGGTGAGATAGCCACAGACCAATGCCAGCAGGGGAGCCTGCAGCAGGGCGATGGCCAGATACTGCGTATTGGTAATCTTGGTATGGATGTTACGACGCAGGAAGATGAAGAACTGTTTGAGGGCTCCAGGCTTCTTCTGGTCGGAAGTGGGGACGGCACTGACATGGACGTTCTCCAATCCTTTCTTTTGCTGGGCCTTCAGATAGAGCTCGTGCCACTCCTGCGGCGACGTCTTGCGCTCGTCAGAGAGTTCGCCACTGCTGTTGAGGGCTTTCTCGTCGATGATGTTCAGCACAATCTCTGGGTTGACATTACCGCAGGTAGGACATGCGCTGGTCTCTGCATCAGCATAGTTGGCAGCCTCCTTGAAGTAGACAACGGCATCGATGGGGTTGCCGTCGAAGACGGGATAGCCTCCTTTGTCGAGCAACCACAGACGGTCGAAGAGCTTATAGACGTCGCTGGACGGCTGGTGGATGTTGACCACGATGAGTTTTCCCTTCAGCGTCTGCTCCTTCAAGAGGTTGATAACTTTCTCGGTGTCTGCCGACGACAGACCGCTGGTGGGCTCGTCGAGGAACAATACGGCTGGCTCGCGGATGAGTTCCAGCGCGATGTTCAGACGCTTGCGCTGTCCACCAGAGATGTATTTGTGGATGGGTGAACCAACCTTCAGGTCCTTGGCAGCGTCGAGACCCAGGTCTTTCAGGGTCTTCATGACACGACGGTCAAGGTCTGCGTCGCTCATGCCCTCGAAACACAGCTTGGCGGTGTACCAGAGGTTCTGGTAGACGGTGAGCTCCTCGATGAGCAGATCGTCCTGCGGCACAAAACCGATGAGCGCCTTCGCTGCGGGTTCTGTGATGCTATGGCCATTGATGGTAATGGTGCCCTCCTGAGGTGTCAGCGTGCCGTTGAGCAGTGACAAGAGAGTGGTCTTACCTGTTCCTGAGCCTCCCATGATGGCGAGCAACTCACCATTGCGCAACGTGAAGTTGAGGTTGTGCATGCCATTGTCGCTGTTGGGGAAGCGGAAATTGATGTCGCGGCCGCAGAAGCTGACGGCTTGTGTGGCATCCTCGCCTTGACCATAGCTGCTGATGATAGACGAGTAGTAGACGGGCTTGCCGCTGGCACTCTTCAGCACGCTGCTCTGCAACCATACCTGATAGGTGCCGGAAAGCACGGGGATGTCGTTGAGCAATACGGTGTCATGGCCCATATAGGTGAAGAGCAACAGACCCGTTGCAGGGTCGAGGAGCGTCTTCAGTACGCCATCGAAATTGCTGAGACGGTGAAGGATGACATGCTCAGAAGGATTGTTGTTGACATAATCCAGATAGCAGTTGTAGTGCTCCTCGGAGATGCCGAAAATCTGAGCCATCGTCTTGAAGATGGCTTCAGCCTGTAAACCGTCGTCGCTGCAGAACTCCATGAGACGGAGCAGAAGCAGTGACTCCTCCGTAGAGCGGATGTTGCCATGGAGGGTGGAGCAGATGCCGCTGACAGTAGCCACCGTATCCAGGTCGTCGCTCATCTCATAGGCCATACGCATGTCGCTGTAGAGGTCGAGATAGAGGTCAATGTTGCGGATACCAAAATGACGACGCAGATAGCTGACGAGCATGTCTTTTGCCCGTCGTTCATCCACCTGTTCTTCTTTGCCAAAGAGGGCAAACAAGCTGATGAAACTGGAAAGTATGATATCTGTCATCTCTCTTGGTGGCTCATACTGTCATGAAGCCATACATATATATTGTTTGCAAAATTATTAAAAATCTCACAGTAGGGTCTACTAACCGCAGTTAAAAAACATTAATACGGCGCAATTATCCTTGCGTAACAGGGGGCTTGTCGAATTTCTTACGTAGCGTCAGGACGTTTTTGCCTTCTGTGCGCTCATAGTTGATGCTGTCCATCAGCTGGCGTACCAGATGGATGCCCAGACCGCCAATAGGACGCTCCTCGGCACTGAGTGTAGTGTCGACCTCGGCCTTGGCAGTGGGATCGAAGGGGATGCCACTATCGATGATAGTAAACTTCAGACGCTCATCATTAGTCTGAGCCTCGATGTTGATGTTACCTGTGGTGCCAGTGGGGTAGGCGTAGGTCATCACGTTGACGACGGCCTCCTCGATGGCAAGGTTCATCTGGATGGCTACAGAGGGGTCGAAACCAACCTCTTCGCATACCATGTCGACGAAATCGGCCAGCAATGGCACCTGCTCGATGTCATTGGTGAGGGTAATGCTGTGTTGCATACGTATATGTTTCTGTTTTTTCCTATATTGTACGGCCATCATCGTGAGGTCGTCGCTCTGCTCAGCGTCGCCCACGAATTGCTTGACAGCCTGTTCCATGGTGTCTACCACCCGTGTCGGCTCATAGTGGTTCTCACTATACATCTGCTGGGCTGTGGCCAGCATGCGGTATTCTTCGAAAAGCTCTTCGTTCTTATTGGTGGCTTCAGTCAGTCCGTCCGTATAGAGGAAGAGGGTGGTGCCGTAGCAGATAGTGGCCTCCTGGACTTCAAATCTGTAGCCCTGCATGACACCCAGTGGAATATTGGGGAGAACGGGCAACTCGCCCATGCCGGAACCAATGAGCAAGGGGGAACAGTGGCCTGCATTACAGTAACGCAGACGTCCTGTAGGCAGGTCGAGGACACCGAGCCAGAAGGTGACGAACATGTCCGACTCGTTGTCTTCTGCGAGGTTCTCGTTGATGTGGTCGACAATCTTGGCAGGGTTGCTCTCGTGGGCAGACACCGTACGGAATAGGGAGCGCGTGACGGCCATGACCAGTGAGGCAGGAATACCCTTTCCCGACACGTCGCCCACACAGAGGTAGAGCTTCTCGTCGCGGATGAAGAAGTCGTAGAGGTCGCCACCTACCTCCTTGGCAGGAGTCAGACGGGCATAGATGTCGATGTCGTCACGGTCAGGGTAGGCGGGGAAGGTCTTCGGCAGCATGGACATCTGGATGTTGCGGGCAATCTGCAGCTCACTCTCCATGCGTCCCTTGGTCTCGTTGATGGTCTTTGTCTCTTCTATCTGGCGTATCAGCGAGGTCTGCATCTGTTGGAAGGAGGTGCGTAGCTCGTACATCTCGTCACTGCTCTTGATAATGGGTAGTTCGGTTTGGAAGTTACCCTTTGCAATCTCATCGGCAGAGTCGGCAAAAAGTCGTAAAGGACGTGTGATGCGACGGATGGTAAAGCGACAGACGAAATAGAGGATGACCAGCCCCACAATCATGAGGAAGACGATGATACCTCCCAATAAATATGCGTCAGAGTACATGGTGTTCTTGGGCACGATGATAGCCATGGACCACCCTGTACGTCGGATGGGTTTGTAGAAGATATAGGAATCAGTACCGTCGTTGTTGAATTCCTCAGCGCCCTGCTTGCCATTGATCATCTCATAGCCGATATGGTCGTCGATGGTATCGTTGGTCTCCAGGGCATAGGAGAAGAAAGTCTGGTTGAGGATGTGCTCCTTGTCAGGATGAACGATATAGGCACCGTTACGACTGATGATGAAGCTATAGGTCTCCATGTCGTTCCAAGTGACGTCGTCGATGGCTTTATTGTTGACCTTGTCAATCTCATGCAGCTGGTTGGTGAGCCAGTCCAGAGAGATGTCGGCAGTTATGACAGCATACATGTCGCCTTCCCTGTCGAAGAGGGGCAACGAATAGGTTGCCATCGTCATCTCGCCACCGCCGTCATCGTAATAGGGGTCGCTCCAATAGGGCTTGCCCAGCAGTTTGGGAATCTGGTACCAGTCCATGTAGTGGTATTCGTAGTCGACGGTGCCTAACTGCTTGGTGGCAATGGTGATAGAGTCCTTGCGGTAGGCGTAGGGTGAGAAGAAGACACCCTTCTCGGGGAAGTAGTTGGGCTCGAAGGCAATGGCCGAACCGACAATGTCTGGATTCAGACGAAGGATGCGCTCAACGATGCCGTAGAGCTCATCGGGGGCGTCTAAGCGCTCTTCAATTTCCGGAACGGTATTGGCAATAGCTACTTCCACAATATTGAGTACGGCATTGATGCTCTCGTTGGTCTTTGTCATCATGCCCTGCGAACGCTCCTCGGCCTGATCAACCATCGCATCTAGTGCTATGCTATAAATCATGATGGTGACAAACGTCATGATCAGGAACACGGTGAACATAATCCATCGTGTGAGGCGACTAGCCAGAGAACGCTTATGGGTAGTAGTAACGGTTGTGCTCATGGCTTCGTGATCTGTTTATAGGTGATAGCTTTCTGGATGGCATGATTCTTGAGCAGAATCTGGTTGGCATGCTGTAAAGACGACTCCTTGAGCCGATAGGTGCGTTGCTCGCTCTTTTCATCCTTCATGACTTGAAGGATTTCCCTTAGCATCCAGCGTTGGGCAGCACGATTGGTCTTGACGTTATTGGCTTGGACGACCTTCATGACGATGTCAATGGTCTCCTCAGGGTGGTTGGCGGCCCATTCCCATCCTTTCCTGGACGCCTCGGCAAAGGCTTTCACTTCTTTCTCGTGGGTGCGGTAGTACTCGGCAGTGGTGTAGAGACCGTCTTCAGGAACGTTGCAGCCCAGGTCGCGGAAGTAGAGCGTCTGGTTCTTGTCGATATGCTGACCAGCCATCAATAACTGGTAATACTCGTTATAGACCATGGCCATCGTGGCATCGATGGCTCCCGTGATATATAGGTTGGTATTCTGTACGAAAGGAACCCACTCAAGCTGCAGGTTATATTGGTTGTTGATGAGAACACCCAATTCAAAATAGCCCGCCTTCCAACGACCTACGCGTTTGCCGCGCAGCCCCTCTACACCTTTCAGTGGCTTATGCGAGATAATCATCTGCGAGTTGGACTGGGAGGTCTGTAAGACGTTGATGAGGGGAATACCTGCATTGATATGCTTCATGGCTGAGATGAGGTGCAGGGTAATGAGCTGGCTCTTCCCTTCCTTCAAATGGTTAATGCAAGGATTGGATGCCGACGGATGCTTGATATGAACGTTAAGACCAGCGTCACGGTAGAACCCTTTGGCTTCTGCTACATAGTAGCCAGCGAACTGTGCTTGCGCCGTCCATTGAGGCGTAAACACTATCTCTTCGCTTTGTGCCATTGCCAGCATGCAGACCATGCAGGCAAGGAGGGTAATAATGATCTTTTTCATATTTGGCTACAAAGATAGGAATAATTCACGAATTTTTTGTATCTTTGCAGCTGATTTTTTACAGAAAGATGCAAAAATATATATTTCAGATACTTCTCGTGCTGTTGTTCCCACTGCTGGCAACGGCTCAGAAACATACAGAATTCGTGGGACTCTCACTGTCGCAGAGTCCCGATGAGCTAACGGAGAAACTGGTGGAAAAGGGACTCCAGCGGGACTATAGCAATAGCTTTTCAGGACGTATAGCTGGGCTTAATGTCTGGCTGAGCATAGCAGCCAACAAGGACACCACGGGATGCAGCCATCTGGTGCTAACCACTCGTTCGCAACAGGGAATAAGTCAGCAGGAAGACTATGTGGCCCTGATGAAGTGGATGCAGAAGCATTACGGTAAACCCACGTGGGAGTCGACGGTGCGTAGCCATCGCTTTGCCCGCTGGTATGTGGATTATGACCGTGACATTGTTATGATTGCTACAGCACAGACAGCTGTCGAGATCTGGTTCTATGAGAACCATAGCGTACGCAACATTGACTATTATGCCATTCTGAAATACTGCGAGCGCTATCCCAATGAGGACGTGCCCTATTATACTGCTGAAGACCAGGTGACGTGGAAGAGTACGGCACCTCCTGAAGTGAAAAAGAAAAAGGTTTCCAAGCGTCGCAAGACAGCGCGCCGCCATCGCACGAAGGCAAAGCGCAGGCGCCGCCGCTAGTTGGCTTTTGGCTTTTGGCTTTTGGCAATTGGCTAACAGCTAACTGCTAACAGCCAACAGCTACTCCATAGGGAATAGTCCGTAGAGCTTGGCATCGATCATGTCGGTGACTTGCTTGAAGTCCTCAGCACGTTCGCCAAACTTGCAGGTGTCGCCCTCAATGATGATAAGCTGACCTTTATAGGTGCTGATCCACTCCTCATAGCGCTTTGACAGTCCTTCCAGATAGTCCAGGCGCATGGTCTGCTCGTACTCACGGCCACGCTTCTGAATCTGTGCTACCAGTGTGGGAATGCTCGAACGGATATAAATCATCAGGTCGGGAAGTTTTACCAGCGACATCATAAGGTCGAACAAGTCGGTGTAGTTGGCAAAGTCGCGATCGGACATCATTCCCTGACCATGCAGGTTGGGGGCGAAGATGCGGGCATCCTCGAAAATGGTACGGTCCTGAATGATGGTGTCATTTGACTTCGAAATCTCTACCACCTCCTTGAAACGCTTGTTGAGGAAATATACCTGCAGGTTGAACGACCAGCGGGGCATATCGGCATAGAAGTCTGCCAGATAAGGATTGTTGTCGACGGGTTCGAAACGAGGCGTCCATCCATAACGATGGGCCAGCATCTTGGTCAGTGTGGTCTTGCCACTTCCGATGTTTCCTGCTACTGCGATGTGCATATCTTGTAGATTAAAGATTAAACATTAAAAATGAAACATTAGACGTTGTCTGGGAACAGTCCGAAGAGGTTGCTGTCGATGCGGTCAATGATCTGCGCCAGGTCCTTGGGGTTGTTGAGGTAGTCCAGCTGGTCTTTCTCGACAGTCATCACCTTACCAGGATATTTATGATAGATGAAGTCGTCGTAACGCTCGTTGAGGTTCTGCAGATATTCCAGCTGAATGCTCTGCTCGTACTCGCGTCCACGCTTCTGGATGTTGCCCACCAGATGGGGCACCGAGGCGCGGAGATAGATCATCAGCTCTGGCGGACGCACAACAGTCATCATCTGGTCGAAGAGCTCCATGAAGGTCTCGTAGTCGCGGTCGGAGAGGTGACCCATGGCCTTGTTGTTCTCCATAAAGACGTAGACGCCTTCATAGATGGTACGGTCCTGAATGATGGTGTGGTCGGCTTTGGCAATGTCTATCAAGTCACGGAAACGCTCCTTCAGGAAGTACACTTCCAGATTGAACGACCATCGGTAGATGTCGCGGTAATAGTCTTCAAGATAGGGGTTGTGCTCGACAGCCTCGAAGCGTGCCTCCCACCCATAGTGCTTGGCCAGCAACTGCGTCAGCGTCGACTTCCCGCTTCCAATATTTCCTGCTACTGCAATGTGCATTGTCTTAGATTTAATGGCACAAAGGTACAAAATAAAATCGGCAATCAAAAAAGATTACCGATTTTAATTGGTTGTTATTTGTATTTTTTAAATGTTCTACGACAGGAATCCAAGCAAGGCACCTGCTGCCACTGCCGAACCAATAACACCTGCCACATTGGGTCCCATGGCGTGCATGAGCAGGAAGTTGTGGCGGTCGTACTCCAGTCCGAGGTTGTTGGAGATGCGGGCGGCCATGGGCACTGCGCTTACACCGGCATTACCAATCAGCGGGTTCAGTTTCTTGTCTTTAGGCAAGAAGACATTCATCAGTTTGACGAAGCAGACACCACTCATGGTGGCAATGATGAAGGCTCCGGCACCAATGGCGAAGATGTAGATGGTGTTCATGGTCAGGAACTCAGAGGCCTGCGTGGAACAGCCTACCGTCAGTCCTAACAACATGACAACGATATCGTTCAGTGCTGCACCTGCGGTCTTGGCCAGACGGGTGGTCTTGCCGCTTTCCTTCAGCAGGTTGCCGAAGAACAGCATACCCAGCAGGGGCAGACCAGAGGGTACAATGAAGGTGGTGAGCAGGAGTCCTACGATGGGGAAGAGGATACGCTCTGTCTGTGAGACCTGACGGGCAGGCTTCATCTTGATGAGACGCTCCTTCTTGGTGGTGAGCAGGCGCATCAATGGGGGCTGGATGAGCGGTACCAGTGCCATATACGAATAGGCACACACGGCGATGGCACCCATCAGGTTGGGCGATAACTTGCTGCTTAGGAAGATGGCTGTGGGACCGTCGGCGCCACCGATGATGGCGATACCTGCTGCCTGGTTGGGCTCAAAGCCCAGTGCCAATGCAAACATGTAGGCGCCAAAGATGCCAAACTGAGCAGCTGCACCAATGAGCATTAGTTTCGGATTAGCCAGCAGCGCTGAGAAGTCTGTCATGGCACCAATGCCCAAGAAGATCAGTGGCGGATACCACCCTTGGCGTACGCCCTGATAGAAGATGTTCAGCACAGAGTTGTCCTCGTAGAGACCAATCTCCAGTCCTGCATCTGCACGGAAGGGGATGTTTCCCAGTATGATTCCTAGTCCGATGGGTACGAGCAGCAGGGGCTCGAAATCCTTCTTGATGGCCAGCCAGATGAAGAAGGCACCCACTACTATCATGATGAGGTTTCCTACCGTTACGTTGGCAAAGCCCGTATAGGTCAGAAACTCATTGAAGTTTTCTACGATAAAATGAATGAATCCCATAATTATGCATTAAGAATTATGAATTATGCATTATCCTATGGTTAACAGTACAGAACCCTCCATGACAGAGTCGCCGGGGGTTACATTGATAGCCGTGATAGTACCAGCAGTCTCTGCCTCGATGTTGTTCTGCATTTTCATAGCTTCCAGAATGATGACAACGTCACCAACATTAACCGTGTCGCCAACCTTGACATTGACGCTGGTAATGGTACCTGGCAGCGGAGCCTTCAGGGCATTGCCACTAGCAGGGACTGTTGCAGCCTGTGGCTTGGGTGCCGGAGCAGCAGAGGGTGCGGGCTGTACGGGAGCAGCCACTTTGGGTTTGACAATGGTGGGATGCTTGGCAGCATTGATGGGTCGCTGCATCTCAATCTCAAAGGGAATGCCGTTGACATTGACTTTAGCAATGTTGCCTTCTACTTCTTCAATCTCTACTTCGTAGTCAACACCTTGTACTTTATATTGATACTTGTTCATATCTCTAAACTCTAAACATTAAACTCTATACTTTACTTTAACTCTGGACCAGTGGGAATCTTCATGCTCTGAGGCATGGTAGGAAGAATAGGGGAGTGGAACTGAGTCATCTGCGAGTACTCGTCGTCCCATCCTGTATCTTTCGACTTAATGGTGATAACGCCTGACTCTACATCATGGACATCGTCCTGATATTGTTTCAGAGCCATACCAATAACAGCCATATATACCTCCTTGTCAATACCCTTGGTCTTCAAGCCTTCCTGCAGGATGACACCTGTCTTATGACCTACCTCTATGGTCTTCTCGACAGTCTTGGTAATAGGCTTGATAGGCTGGTGGTGAACTACTTTCTTCGCTGTCTCCATGTGGCGCATCAATAGGCCAAAGAGGGTGAAGGTAATCCATAGCAGTGCCAGGCAGAAGAAGACAATGCTCATAGCCATGATAGACATGCCGACACCATAGGGGTCTTCACGTTTGAATTTCTCTATCTTCGACTCGCTGACTACTGTCTGGTTCTGTATTCCAGGTGTCACGCGGTCAGCAGACTTTACCTCCCAGTCGTTTCTGGTACCATTATTTGCGATACGGGCAAACGATTGGTCTGCTGCTAAAACGGGTACGGTGATAGAGTCAATAAGTTGGGTAGCATTACCATTGTAGAGGGCTATCCAGGTAGGTCTGGTAGCATCTACTGGCACAGAGAGATGCAGCGATCCTTGTTGGGGATTGCTGCCGAGTTGGAAGACGACAAGCTGTCTGCCACTCAGATTAGTGCGGGTGTCGCCATTGGGAATCTGGCTCATGCGCTTGACACGCTCCGGCACACTCATCTGTTTGTTGAGTACGGAACGGTCGGTCGTGAGATACATCCCACGGATGTTATACGTGGAGTGGGAGATATTAGCTATCTCCACCCACGCATTCCTTGCTCCGTATTCATCAATCAGACTGTTTTCGTTGTGTGTCATCACCTCGTTTAACTTGATGCTGGCATCCATCTGAGCCCACATCGGTAGAGAGGTCATGGCCACAAATACCCCGGTTAGGAGTCTTAGGTTTTTCATTTGTCAGTCTAAATTTTACGTGTATTATTATGTTGTTTAGTCTCTGTTATCCACAGAAGAAGAGTACCACTATCTGGGCAGTGAAGATGCGCAGGAACATCGAGAGCGGATAAACCGTTGAATAACCGATGGCTGGCGCCTCCTTGGAGCAGACGCTGTTGGCGAAAGCCAATGCAGGGGGATCGGTATATGTACCTGCCAACATACCCATGATGGTGAAGTAGTTGAATTTGTAGCGCAGACGGGCAATAGGACCTACTATCAGGATAGGTATTACCGTGATAAAGAAGCCCGTGAGAACGTAGAGCAGTCCGTCACCTTGTACGACCGTCTCGAAGAATCCTGCTCCTGCCTTAATACCTACGCTGGCAAGGAAGAGTACCAAGCCTATCTCACGCAGCATCATATTGGCGGAAGTGGTAGTGTAGGTCACCAGATGTATCTTATAGCCATAGCGGCCAATCAGAATGGCGATAATCAGTGGACCTCCGGCGATACCCAGTTTCATGGGAACAGGCATGCCTGGGAAGGCAATGGGCAGAGAACCGAAGATGATACCCAGAATGATGCCTACGAAGATGGTAGCAATATTTGGGGCATCCAAACGACGGATAGAGTTACCCATCTTGTTGGCAACACGGTCAACGGCATCCTCAGGACCTACGACCATGATACGGTCACCCACCTGCAAAGGCAGGGATGCACTGGCGAAGATGTCCATGCCCTGACGGGTGACACGTGTTACATTAACGCCGTGCATGCTAGAGAAGTGCATGGATGCCAGTGACTTACCGTTAATCTTGGGATTGGTAATCAAGATGCGCTTTGACACCAGAGGCTGGTCAGACTGCTCGAAGTCGATGTCAAGCTTCGGACCGATGAAGGCTGTTATAGCCTCCTGATCTGCTTCTGCGCATACTATCAGCATCTGGTCTCCGATATGGAAAATGGTGTCACGATTGGGGATAGACAGCTCACCTTCATGTACGATGCGTGATACTACAAAGTCGCGCATGAGGAAGTCGTGAACCTGCAGAAGTGTCTTGCCTTCCAGGTATTTGTTGCTAACCTCCAGGTGCATCTTATAAGGCTTCTTGTTGGCACTGGTCTCTTCCATGGCGCTCAGCTCAGCCTCTTCTTTCTCCAACTTGATCTTGCAGATATACCTTATTAATATAGTGGCACCGATAATACCCAGTACACCTAAGGGGTATGCACAAGCATAAGCGGAAGCAATCTGAGGGGCGTTCTGTCCAAAGACGCTACCCAGTGCCTCGTTGGCAGCACCAAGACCAGGAGTGTTGGTTACGGCACCATAGAGCGTACCAACCATCATGGGCAGATTGCTCGAATTACTGGTGTCGAAGAAAATGTAGTAACAGGCAAACATCACAGCGATGTTCAGCATAATAGCGGTAGTTGCCAGTGCGTTGAGTTTAACGCCAGCTTTACCGAAACTCTCAAAGAAACCAGGACCTACCTGCATACCTATCATGAAGACAAACAGGATAAGACCAAAGTCCTGAATGAAAGTAAGAATGGGTGTGGGGGCTGTGAAACCAATATGACCGGCAATAATACCAGCAAACAATACAAAGGTTACACCCAATGAAATTCCACCAATTTTGATTTTTCCTAAATACACTCCTGCAGCAATGACAATGGCATATAGCAGCGCTATATGTGCTACAGAGTCAGTCCTCGTAAATAAATCCTCTAACCATTGAAATGAATCCATAACATACCTATTTTTTATTATTCCGTGCAAAGTTACAAAGAATTTGCGCAATAGCCGCAATTTTGTGCAACATTTTTTGATAAAAATGAAATATTTATTAATTTCTTCGTTAGTTCAGAATATTTTATTACCTTTGCAACAGATACGACTTAAAACAACTTATATAATAAATACATTTATGGCAAACAAAGAGAAACTCTTTACTGAGTTTACCGCGCCTACCACTCAAGAGTGGTTGGACAAGATTGAAGTCGACTTGAAAGGTGCTGACTTCCAGAAGCGCTTGGTATGGAGAACAAATGAAGGTTTTAATGTACAGCCCTTCTATCGCCGTGAAGACCTGGCGAACCTGAAAACCCCCGATGCTCTTCCCGGAGAGTTCCCATTCGTGCGTGGTAACAAGAAGGACTCTAACGAGTGGTATGTTCGTCAGAACATTGTAGTTGACGATCCTAAGGCTGCTAATACCAAAGCGCTCGACATCCTGAACAAGGGTATCGACTCGCTGGGCTTCAGACTTCCTGGCAAACTGGTTTCCAAGGAGACTGTTGAGACGCTGCTTGAGGGCATCTATTGCGACATCATCGAGGTGAACTTCGCCACTTGTCCGCGTCATTCTGTAGAACTCGCTGAGATACTTGTTGAGTTTTTCCAGAAGAAAGGCTATGACAAGGAGAAAGTGGTCGGCTCTATCGAGTGGGATCCCATGGCCAAGATGGTCATGAAGGGCAAGGATGTGACTCCGATACTGGAGTTTGGTCCTAAGCTTGTAGAAACGCTGAAAGAGTATCCAAACTTCCGTTGTATCGCTGTTGGCAGTGATGCACTCAACAATGCTGGTGCCTACATCGTTCAGGAGCTGGGTTATGCACTGGCATGGGGTAATGAATATCTACAGCAGTTGACAGATACTGGCGTCGATGTAGACCTCGCTGCTAAGAGCATTAAGTTTAATATGGGTGTCAGCGAGAACTATTTTATGGAGATTGCCAAGTTCCGCGCTGCCCGTCTGCTCTGGGCTCAGATCGTCAAGCAGTACGAGCCTAAGTGCGACTGTGCTTGCAAGATGATGATCAATGCAACTACCACAACGTACAACCAGACGCTGTTTGATAGCTATGTAAACCTGCTGCGTTCGCAGACTGAGGCAATGAGTGCTGCGCTGGGTAGTGTTCACTCGATGGTGGTAACACCATTCGATGCACCTTACGAGGATGCAACCGACTTCTCAGAGCGCATTGCTCGCAACCAGCAGTTGCTGATTAAGGAGGAGAGCCACTTCGACCGTATCGTTGACCCATCAGCAGGTTCTTACTATATCGAGCATCTGACTGATGCGCTGGCTACCGAGGCTTGGAAGATATTCCTGAAGGTAGAAGAGGAGGGAGGTTTCCTTGCTGCTATCAAGGCTGGCACCATCCAGGACGATATCAATGCCACCAACGTGAAGCGTCATGGTGATGCTGCCAAGCGTAAGGAGTTCCTGCTGGGTACCAACCAGTTCCCGAACTTCACTGAGAAGAGCGAGGGTAAGAAGGCGAAGAGTTGTGGTTGCTGCTGTGGACATGGTGAGGAAGAAGAGCATCCTTTCAAGGCTATCGAGAGTACCCGTTTGGCTGCTGACTTCGAGGATCTCCGCATCCATACAGAGGAAACCAAGGTGCCCGTCGCCTTTATGCTGACCATTGGCAATCTGGCCATGCGTCAGGCTCGTGCCCAGTTCTCGTGCAACTTCCTGGCTTGCGCTGGTTATAAGGTGATTGATAATCTCGGCTTTAAGACTGTTGAGGAGGGCGTTGACGCTGCTTTGGAGGCTAAGGCTGACATTGTAGTCATCTGCTCTTCAGACGATGAGTATGCTGAGTACGCTATTCCTGCCTTTAAGTATTTGAATGGTCGTGCCATGTTTGTTGTGGCTGGTGCCCCTGCCTGCATGGAGGACCTGAAGGCTGCTGGCATCGAGAACTTTGTTCACGTAAAGTGCAACGTACTCGAGACTTTGAAAGAATATAATCAGAAACTTGGTATTTAAAGAATAGGAGAATTGAATGATGCGTAAACAATTTAAAGACATAGATATCTACGCTGGTATCAAGGCTCAAGATGGTGCCAAGTGGATTAAAGATAATGGTATTGAGGCCAACTGGAAGACCCCAGAGCACATCGAGGTTCGTCCTGTATATACAAAAGAAGACCTCGAAGGTATGGAACATCTCGACTTCACAGCCGGTATTCCTCCTTATCTCCGTGGTCCGTACTCTATGATGTACCCCTTCCGTCCGTGGACTATCCGCCAGTATGCCGGATTCTCTACTGCTGAGGAGTCAAATGCTTTCTATCGTCGTAACCTGGCTTCGGGTCAGAAGGGCCTCTCCGTGGCCTTTGACCTGCCTACCCACCGTGGCTACGATCCTGACAACCCCCGTGTGGTAGGCGACGTGGGTAAGGCTGGTGTGTCTATCTGCAATGAGGAGAACATGAAGGTGCTCTTCAGCGGTATCCCCTTGAACAAGATGTCGGTTTCTATGACCATGAACGGTGCCGTGCTGCCTATCCTGGCATTCTACATCGTTGCAGGTCTGGAGCAGGGCGCTCAGCTCGAGGAGATGGCTGGAACCATCCAGAACGATATCCTGAAGGAGTTCATGGTGCGTAACACCTATATCTATCCCCCTGCATTCTCCATGAAGATTATCGCTGATATCTTCGAGTATACCTCGCAGAAGATGCCTAAGTTCAACAGCATCTCTATCTCAGGTTATCACATGCAGGAGGCTGGTGCTACTGCTGATATCGAGCTGGCTTACACTCTGGCTGACGGTATGGACTACCTGCGTACGGGTGTGAATGCTGGTATCGATGTGGATGCTTTTGCTCCTCGTCTGTCATTCTTCTGGGCTATCGGTATGAACCACTTTATGGAGATTGCCAAGATGCGTGCTGGCCGACTGCTGTGGGCTAAGATCGTGAAGAGCTTCGGTGCTAAGAATCCTAAGTCTCTCGCACTTCGTACTCACTCTCAGACCTCTGGTTGGTCACTCACCGAGCAGGACCCATTCAATAACGTAGGTCGTACCTGTATCGAGGCTATGGCTGCTGTGCTGGGTCATACTCAGTCGCTGCACACCAATGCCCTTGATGAGGCTATCGCTCTGCCTACCGACTTCTCGGCTCGTATTGCTCGTAATACGCAGATTTACATCCAGAATGAGACAAAGGTCTGCAAGCAGATCGACCCATGGGCAGGTTCGTACTATGTGGAGACGCTGACCAACGAGCTGGTTCATAAGGCTTGGGAGCATATCCAGGAGATTGAGAAGCTAGGTGGTATGGCTAAGGCCATCGAGACAGGTCTGCCAAAGATGCGTATCGAAGAGGCTGCAGCCCGCACTCAGGCTCGCATCGACTCTGGTGTTCAGACAATTGTAGGTACTAACAAGTATCGTCTGGAGCACGAGGATCCTATCGATATTCTCGAGGTCGATAACACCGCTGTGCGCAAGCAACAGGAGGAGAGTCTGAAGGAGGTCCGCAGCAAGCGCGACGAGGCTGCATGCCAAGCTGCCCTGAAGGCCATCACGGATTGTGTTCGCGACTTCAAGGAAGGCCGCAAGAGCGAGAACAACCTGCTCGACCTGGCTGTCAAGGCTGCTCAGCTGCGTTGTACTTTGGGTGAGATTTCAGATGCCTGCGAAGAAATTGTAGGCCGTTATAAAGCAGTAATCAGAACCATTTCAGGCGTGTATAGTTCAGAATCAAAGAATGATAAGGACTTCGAGTTGGCATGCAAGCTGACTGATGAGTTCGCAGAGAAGGAAGGTCGCCGTCCTCGTATCTTCATTGCTAAGATGGGTCAGGATGGTCACGATCGTGGTGCAAAGGTAGTTGCTACGGGCTATGCCGACTGTGGCTTCGACGTAGATATGGGTCCCTTGTTCCAGACTCCCGCTGAGGCTGCTCGCGAGGCTGTGGAGAACGACGTACATTGTGTTGGTGCCTCTTCGCTTGCTGCTGGTCACAAGACGCTCATCCCTCAGTTGATTGAAGAGCTTAAGAAACTGGGCCGCGAGGATATTATGGTCATCGCTGGTGGTGTCATCCCCGCTCAGGACTACGACTTCCTCTACAAGGCTGGCGTGGCTGCCATCTTCGGTCCTGGTACTTCTGTGGCCAAGGCCGCTGTTGAGATGATGAAGATCTTGCTTGACAAGGAGTAATATTTTCGATTGTAATAGAAGTCCCTATCCACGACAGATAGGGACTTCTTTAAACTTATTGAAGGAGGAAACTATCATGAGGAGGGTGTCGACCATCATATTATTCGTGGTGCTGGCCATTATAAGTGTCAGTGCCCAAGGGGTGATGCAGGTCAGTGGTACGGTCGTCAGCAACGCAACGGGCCAGGTGCTGGCGGGTGCCAGCGTGACGGGTGGTGGACATACTGTTGTCACCAATGACGACGGCTACTTCGTGTTGAAAACAGACGTGGAACTCATGAATATTACGGTGTCTCATGTAGGATTCCGTGCCCAACGTGTCAGACTGTCTGCGCAGCAGGACGAGCCATTACGCATTAAATTGAAGCCTGCTACTATCCAATTGAAGGAGGTGCTGGTAATGGCTGGCAATGCCCGTGAATTGGTGGCTACGGCTATCAGTAAGATTCCCAAGAACTATAGCCAGCAGCCGGAACTGTTTCATTGCTTTTATCGCGAGACCGCTCAGAAACGCCAGCACTATATCATGGTGGCAGAGGGCGTGGTAGACATGTACAAGACAGCCTATGATTATGACAATAATGATGATCGTGTGGCAATCCGCAAGGGGCGCCGCTTGCTTAGTCCTCGCAAGAGTGACACGCTGACTGTAAAAGTGACGGGAGGTCCAGTGCTACCAATCCAGTTGGACATGGTCAAACAGCGCGATTGGCTATTGAATGAGGAAGAGCTGAACTGCTACCATTTAGAAATGGAACTGCCGACGACCATTGGTGATCGTCAGCAGTTTGTCGTCAGCATGCGCCCTCGTCGTAAGATGCCCTATGCACTCTATACGGGACGCCTGTATATTGACCAAGAGACGCTGGCATTTACCCGTGCCGAATTGTCGCTGGATATGAGCGACCGCCACAAGGCCACTGAGATGATGCTAGTCAAGAAACCCCTTGGTGTGCGTTTCCGCCCCAAGGAGTTGTCGCTGTTAGTGGATTACCGTTATGAGGATGGCGTTACACGTATCAGTTATATCCGCACCTTTTTCCGCTTTAACTGTGACTGGCGCCGCAGACTCTTTGCTACTGCGTTTACCGCCTGTTGCGAGATGGTGGTCACAGATCAGAATGCCACCACGGGATTACCCATTCGTGGTCGTGAGTCTTTCGACCAGCGTGATGCGTTCTACGACAAGGTGGATTACTTCCTCGATCCCATCTTCTGGCAGGATTACAACATCATCGAACCCACCGTTTCGCTCAACCGGGCTATTGCCCGATTGATGAAACGTATGTAGCTTACTTCTTATACTTTATCCCCATGTTGTAGAGGATGAAGCTGTAGATGTCTGCCTGTTCCTCCAGCACCTTGGCGAGGGGTTTGCCTCCGCCATGGCCAGCCTTGGTGTCGATGCGGATAAGCACAGGGTTGTTGCCCTCATGACACTCCTGCAGGGTCGCAGCAAACTTAAACGAGTGGGCAGGAACCACACGGTCGTCATGGTCAGCAGTCGTCACCAGTGTAGCAGGGTAGGAGGTACCCTTCTTCAGGTTGTGCAGCGGTGAATAGCCCTTCAGGTATTCAAACATCTCTTTCGAGTCCTCACTGGTGCCGTAGTCGCTGGCCCAGTTCCAACCAATGGTGAACTTATGATAGCGCAGCATATCCATGACACCCACCTGGGGAATGGCTACACGGAACAGGTCAGGACGCTGTGTCATACAGGCACCCACGAGTAGTCCACCATTAGAGCCACCTACGATGGCCAGCTTCTCTTTGGAGGTATAACCCTCGCTGATGAGATATTCAGCAGCACTGATGAAGTCGTCAAACACGTTCTGCTTCTGCATCTTCGTACCTGCCAAGTGCCACTCCTCACCATATTCGCTACCACCACGCAGGTTCACCTGTGCATAGATGCCGCCCTGCTCCAGGAATGGGATGCGGGTAGCTGAGAAACCAGGACCCAACGGGATATTGAAACCACCATAACCGTAGAGGTAGACGGGATTCTTGCCGTTACGCTTCAGCCCTTTCTTGTAGGTGATGAACATAGGTACACGCGTACCATCCTTGCTTAAGAAGAACAGTTGCTTGCTCTCATAGTCCTGCTGCTTGAATTTTACGTTGGGCTGTGCATAGAGCGTGCTTTCGTTCTTGGCCATGTCGTAGCGATAGATGGTGCCAGGCATGGTGAACGACGTAAAGGTATAGAAGCATTCGGGTTGTTTTTCGTCACCCGTAAAGCCAACGCTACCTACCATAGGCAGCTTCACCTCGTGGCGCATCTTACCGTCCAAGCCATAGATGAAGGCATGGTCGCAGGCATCCTGAGCATAGGTGAGAATGAATTGACGATTGATGACATCAACACCACCCAATACGTTTTTCTGTTCGGGGATGAGCTCCTGCCAGTCGTTGACTCCAGGCTTACGGATATCGGCTGTCATGATGCGTCCCTTAGGAGCTCCGTAGTTGGTATAGATGTAGATCTTGTCGCCTTCATTGTAGATGGGACTATACTGGTAGTCCATGTTGTCCGTCATCTGGATAAACTGTGAGTCTTTCTGGCGTAAGTCTTTCACATATAGGTCGTTGCCTGCACCGGCACCAGCTTCGTACATATACATCAGCGTCTCTTCCTCGTTTGTGGCTACCTCGAAAAAGACTTTGGGTTTCATGGGATTTTGATAAAACAGTACATCCTGCGACTGCGGGGTACCCATCTTATGATAGTAAATCTTCATACCCTCGTTGACGTTCGAGAACTCCTTGCCCTCTGTGGGACGGTCGTAGGCACTGTAGTAGAAGCCGTCACCCTTCCATGCTGCACCAGAGAACTTTGCCCACTCGATGTGGTCGTTGGTCAACTGGCCTGTCTTCAGGTCAATGACGTAGAACTCCTGCCAGTCACTACCACTGCGTGAGATGGCATAAGCCATCCACCGTCCGTTGTGCGAGAAGAATGTACCCTTCAGTGCTACTGTGCCGTCAGTGCTCAGTTTGTTGGGGTCCAGGAAGACGCGGGGCTCACCGCCTAACTCGTCCATGACATACATCACGTACTGGTTCTGCAGACCATTGTTCTTATAGAAGTACCACTTGCCGTGACGCTTGCGTGGTGCTCCAATCTTCTCGTAGTTCGACAGTTCTGTAAGTCGTTTCAGCACCTTGTCACGGAAGGGAATACGAGCGAGATAATCGCTCGTCACCTTGTTCTCTGCCTCTACCCAGGCACCAGTCTGTGCAGAGGTGTCGTTCTCTAACCAGCGGTAAGGGTCGGCGACCTTCGTGCCGAAATATTCGTCTACGGTACCGTCTTTGGTTGCTTTCGGATAGTGCAAACTCTGTGCTGTCATGAGTGTTGTGGCCATAGTTGCCATCATGCTAAATAGAATCTTTTTCATATGGTTATTGTTTATTCTGCTGCAAAATTATAAAATAATTATCAATTATCAATTGTCAATTATCAATTATTTCGTATCTTTGCAGCAAATTCTACAACCACTATGAGTAATGTTAAGCGAATTGTATTGACAGGTGGACCGTGTGCCGGCAAGACTACGGCCTTAGTACGCATCATTGAGCATTTTTCTAACTTGGGTTTTAAGGTGTTTACCGTTCCCGAAGTTCCTACGATGTATAGTCAGGGAGGCTGGAGCTATCTGACGCCCAACCGCAACCTTTATTACGAGGGCGAGTTGGCCATCTTGCAGACACAGTTGGCTCTGGAGGATAGTTTTATGCGACTGGCAGAGACATGTACCAAGCCAACCTTTGTGGTCTGTGACCGTGGCACTCTCGATATCTCAGCATATATTTCGCCAGAGATGTGGATTGAGCTGTGCCAGAAGTGTGGCACCACGCCCAACGAGCTGAAGGACCGCTACGATGCTGTGTTGCACCTTGTGTCTGCTGCCGATGGCGCTGAGCAGTATTATACCACTGCCACCAATTCCACCCGCTATGAGCAGGCCAACGAGGAAGGCCTGCAGTTGGCTCGCGACCTGGACAAGAAGGTCAATAAGTCGTGGACGGGTCATTCCCATCTGCGTGTTATCAACAACCACGACGACTTCGATGCCAAGCTGAACCGCGTTATCATGGAGATTTCTAATGTGCTGGGCATCCCACAACCCATCGAGGAAGAGCGCGTCTATCTCGTCGAACTCACAGGCGAGCTGCCAGAGTGTATCGAAAGCGAGATTACGCAGACCTACCTGGTGGCTGATCCTGGTGTCGAGGTGCGCCTGCGCCGTCGCTGCTGGGGTGGTGAGGTGGTCAATGTCCACAAGACCAAGAAGCGTGTGTCGCGTACAGAGTATCTGGAGACAGAGCGTCAGGTCAGCAATGCCCTTTACGAGTCACTGTTGCAGCAAGCCGATCCCTATCGCTCTACCATCCGCAAGACGCGCCGTAGCTTCATTTGGAAAGGCCAGTATTTTGAGATAGACTTCTTCCACGAGCCCGTCGACAACCTCATGGTGCTGCAGACCAAGGGTGTCGCTGAACAGGAAAGTGTCAACTTCCCGCCATTTATCAAGGTTCTGCAGGACATTACTGGCAACAAACAATACTACAACTATAACATCGCCCTGCGTAGATAAAGAAACCCTAATGCTATCACTGAATAGTCAGAAAGTTACTCCATGATTTGGCACTGTCGAAATAAGTTAGTAACTTTGCAGGCCGAAAACGAATAATATATATTAATAATGTATAGAAGCAAGACATGTGGTGAGTTGAGACTCACCGATGCTGGTCAGCAGGTAACGCTGGCCGGATGGGTTCAGAAGACCCGTAAGATGGGTGGTATGACGTTTGTCGACCTGCGCGATCGCTATGGCATTACGCAGCTGGTGTTCGACGAGTCTAAGGATGCTGCCCTGTGTGAACAGGCTAATAAGTTGGGTCGTGAGTGGTGTATCCAGGTGACGGGTACCGTCAGTGAGCGCCAGGCTAAGAACCCCAAGATGGAGACGGGCGACATCGAGATTTTGGCTGAGAAGCTGAATGTGCTGAGTGAGAGTCAGACGCCTCCCTTCACCATTGAGGACAATACCGATGGTGGTGACGACATCCGCATGAAGTACCGCTATCTGGACCTGCGCCGTAGTTGCGTGCGCAAGAACCTGGAGCTGCGTCATAAGATGACCATCTTGATTCGTAACTTCTTGGACTCTCTGAACTTCATCGAGGTGGAGACACCTATCCTGATTGGTTCTACACCTGAGGGTGCTCGCGACTTCGTAGTACCCAGCCGCATGAATCCTGGACAGTTCTATGCACTGCCCCAGTCGCCACAGACGCTGAAGCAGCTGTTGATGGTCTCTGGTTTCGATCGCTACTTCCAGATTGCCAAGTGTTTCCGCGACGAGGACCTGCGTGCAGACCGTCAGCCTGAGTTTACACAGATTGACTGCGAGATGTCGTTTGCCGACCAGGAGGATGTGCTGCAGATCTTTGAGGACTTGGCACGCCACTTGTTCAAGGAGGTGCGTGGCGTAGAGCTGCCCCCATTGGAGCGTATGACATGGCACGAGGCGATGCGTCGCTTTGGTTCTGATAAGCCCGACCTGCGCTTCGGCATGGAGTTTGTGGAACTGATGGACGTACTGAAAGGTACGGGCGAGTTCCCTGTCTTCAACGAGGCTGAATACATTGGTGGTATCGTGGTTCCTGGCTGTGCAGAGTACACCCGCAAGCAGCTGGATCAGCTGACAGACTTCGTAAAGCGTCCACAGGTGGGTGCCAAGGGTCTGGTATATGTGAAGTTCAACAGCGACGGCACTGTGAAGTCGTCTATCGATAAGTTCTATCAGCCAGAGGTTTGGCAGAAGCTGAAGGAAAAGACGGGTGCTAAGGATGGCGACCTCGTACTGATTCTCAGTGGCGACAAGGCCAACAAGACACGCACACAGCTCTGCACGCTGCGTCTGGAGATGGGCGACCGTCTGGGACTGCGCGACAAGAATGTGTTCAAGTGCCTGTGGATTGTCGACTTCCCCCTGTTCGAGTGGAGCGACGAGGAACAGCGCCTGATGGCTACGCACCATCCGTTCACACTGCCTAATCCTGACGATATCCCCTTGTTGGATACTGCTCCTGAGAAGGTGCGTGCGGTGGCCTACGACTTCGTATGCAACGGCATCGAGGTAGGTGGCGGTTCGCTGCGTATCCACGACGGCAAGCTGCAGGAGAAGATGTTCCAGATTCTGGGCTTCACACCCGAGCGTGCCATGGCTCAGTTCGGCTTCCTCATCAATGCCTTCAAGTACGGAGCACCTCCTCACGCTGGTCTAGCCTTCGGTCTCGATCGCTTTGTCAGCATCATGGCTGGTCTCGATTCTATCCGTGACTGCATCGCCTTCCCGAAGAACAACTCAGGTCGCGATGTGATGCTTGATGCACCAGGCGAATTGGACCCCAAACAGTTGGAAGAACTGCAGTTGAAAGTAGAGCTTCGTAGTGAGGAGTCTGGAAACTGATTCCTGTCAAAAAAGTTTTTCGCCACTTGACGTAGGTCAAGAATTGAGTGGTTAATTCTTAAAAATAGTTGTTATACGGACAATTAATCGGGAAAACAGTTAATTTTGCACCGCAAAGATAGGATACTATTTTAAGCGTATAATTATTTTTAACAACTATGGCAGAAAAGAAGACTACAAAGAAGGCTGCTGCTCCCAAGGCTGAGGAGCCCAAGAAGGCAACCGTAAAGAAGGCTGCTGCTCCTAAGAAGGCAGCTAAGGCCGCTATCGCAGTAAACGCTGAGAACGCTGGTTTCAAGGCTGGTGATGTTTATCAGGCACTCGCTGCTGCTGAGAAGGCACTGACTGTTAAGGAAATTGCTAAGGCTGCTAAGATCAGCGAAGAGGAAACTCTGCTGGGTCTGGGCTGGCTCTTCAAGGAGGGTAAGCTGGCTACTGCTGACGAGAAGATTACTCTGGCTTAATCTGGAGTATTTAAGAACAATAGAAAGAGGCTGGTGTGCTATACGGCGTACCGGCCTTTTTTTACGTGAAGATTAAGCATTAAGAATTAAGCATTAAGCATTGACCTACGACCAACAGATATTGAAGATTCTCACGGAGGCTGGTGAGCGGGGTATAAGCGTGCAAAATATCAGCAGGCATGTTTATAATCTGAACTGTACCTTTTTCCATCAGCCAGACTATGAGGAGGTGCGTAGTTACGTGCAACAGTTTCTGCTCAGGAATTCCAAGTCACAACAGTCACTCATCGAGAGCACGGGTCAGCGTGGCTATTACCGTCTGAACACGACGGGGTCAAAGGATGCGCAACAGCTGATGCTCTTGTTTCGTGATGACATCGTAACTGACGATGTGCAGCCATCAGCACCGAAGGACTTGTCGCTCGACTTATTTGATGGTGTGATATAATTGGTGCAGCTGTTCGGCTGTCTGGCGCCAGGAGAACAGTTTGGCGCGCGCTAATCCCACTTGTTTTTGTTGTTCGTAGAACGTCTGGTCTGTCTCCAGGCGTAGCATCGCTTGTGTGATCTCGTCGCTGTTCTCTGGATTAATGAGGATGGCGTCCTTGCCACCAATCTCGGGCATAGACGACGTGTTGCTGGTGATGACAGGCGTACCGCAGGCCATAGCCTCCAACAGTGGTATGCCGAAACTCTCGCGGAGCGAGGTGTAGAGGAAGGCAAAGGCGTTGTTGTAAATCTTGGGAAGCTCGCTATTGGGAATATAGCCAGGCATGTCGAGCATGGGCACGATGTTCTCGATGTGGTTGCGACTGATGATGTCGTTGAGATAGTTCCTGTCGAGGTCGGCCATCAGCAGGCGACGCTTGACAGCCGACTGCTCCAGATATTTGGAGTAGGCCACCAGTGTACGTTCCGTATTCTTCTTGGGGTCGGTGTTGCCGAGGAAGAAGAAAAAGCCTTTCCCCAACCCCTCCCAAAGGGGAGGGGAGCTTAGCGGCTGGAACCAGTCGTTGTAACCATTGTATATCATCGCCATGCGCTCCTCGGGAATGCCCAGCTTGCGCATGATGTTGTCTTTCTCGAAGTTGGAGACAGTGATGATGCGCTGGCACTTGTCCAGGATGCGGGGTACTACCAGTCTGCGGTAGAACCATCCCATATTCTGATAGAGCGACTTGTTGCTCTTGTCGCGAGGCTCCAGGAAGATGATGTCATGAAGGGTGAGCACCAGGGGGATGTTGCACCAGATGGGTGCCGTATTGCTGGTGCAGTGGAGCAGCTCTACGCCATACCTCTTGGCAGCGCGTGGCAGTGCCCACTGTTCCCAGAGCGGGTAGGAGGGACAGCTCAGCTCGACGATGTGTACGTTGGCAGAGTTCTCCACACAACGGTCTTCGCCAGGCTTGACGAAGACGTAGTACTCGTCACTGGTCTGCATCTGTTGCAGTTCCTTGATTTCCTGCAAGACGACATAGTCCATGCCGTGCTTGTTCTTGCGGAAAATGCGCTGGGCCTCGATACCGATTATCATGTTTTTTTCGTTATATCGTTATAACGTTATTTCGTTATTCCGAAAGTTTTTTTATTACTTTCGCAGGAACGCCACCAACCAGTGTATTGTCAGGCACGTCCTTGGTGACGACGGCACCTGCTGCTACCACACAGTGCTGACCAATGGTGACGCCAGGCAGAATGACGGCGTTGGCACCAATCCATACATCGTCGCCAATGACGACTGGCTTCGTGCTGACGCCTTGTTCGTCGATGCGCTTGGTAGCATCCTCGAAGTTGTGGTTCAGGGCCGTCACCGTGATGCCTTGTGCCAGATTGACGTGGCTGCCTATGCAGACAGGACCAATGACGGTACAGTGGATGCCGATGCGTGTATAGTCGCCAATGGTGACGTCGCCCACGGCATTGTTGATGCAGCAGTACGACTCGATGACGCTACGCTTGCCCAACCAGAAACGACGATAGGGAGGGGTGTCCATGCGAGCACTCCAGTAGATCTTCGATCCACTGCCACGATGCTGGTAGAGGGGTGCCAACAGTCGCACATACCATCGGGGACGTGCGTCGCGTTGGTTCATGATGAGGTAGTCCAGGAATCGCTTCAGGCGTGGTGAACGCTTCAGCCCCTCTCGTAGTTGCTCTTTGTTTGTTTCCATTTCTGCCTACAAAAATACGGATAAATCTTGATTCGTCCAAATTTTCTTCGTAGTTATTTTCTAATCAGCGTAGAGCCGCTGTTCCCTAACTGTACGACATAGATGCCTTTACTCAGCGTGGGCAAGGGTAGGGTGATGTCCGTCTGTTGGGCACTGATGCTTGTCTGGTAGACACGTGCTCCACCAGTGCTGTAGATGCTGACGCTGACGGGTGTCGCGGGCACATGGTCAAAAACAATGTGCAATAGTCCGTCTTGTGCCCAGATGCGTGCATCGTGGGGCTCGTGCTGACTAATCTCCTTGATGGCTGTGATGCCCAAGATGTCCAGCAGTCCACGATAGGCATCAATCTCTCCATAGCCGTATTTGTTGTTGGGATAGTCGATGTCTTTCTCAGGATGGCGACAGGTACGCTGCAGGACTCCTATGATGTCTTCACGCGCCAGGTCGGGCTTGGCCTGTAGCCACAAGGCTATGACACCTGCTACCACAGGACACGACATCGATGTACCTGTCTGGGCTTGCCAAGAATAGGTGCGTCCGTCAACATTGAAATGTGCCACATCGGATCCCGTAGCTGTGGGGTGCTCTTCCAGATAGTAGCTGCTGAATGACGAGACGACATTCCTGCCAGGAGCCGTTACGTCGGGCTTGACACGTCCGTCAAGGGTGGGACCTACTGACGAGTAGGGACTCCACAGTCCAGCCTCTTCGTTGTCATAGAGACTCTCATTCCATACCCCTTCTATATTCTGGAAACGGGTGCGGTGGGTGGTCGAACCCACCGTGATGGGGGCTGTCAGACTGCCAGGCGCCAGAATGTTATGGCCCACCGTTGCGTCGTTCCATCGTGGGTCAGTATTGCGGTTTGCCAGTGCGTACGACGCTGAGCCAATCACTGCCGCCTGTTGCTCCTCACCACTGATGACAATGGCGATGGGGGCCATCTGGTTCAGGGCGACGTTGCCCTTCAACTGCATCAGCGAGATGCTGCCCTGTCCGTCGAAGACCGACGGGTAGCTGATGATGTTGACTGCCAGCGTGTCACTGCCTATGAAGAGTGTGTCGATAACCTCCTCCTCGCTCCACCGTTCGTCGTCAGCGCTAATCTGCAACTGGTGGGTAGGCGTGTTGCCGTTCTTGTAGGCATACAGCGTCAGCGTGACGGGCTGCTCGCTCTTGATGCGGTACGAGGCGTTCTGCTTGCTCACTTTGAGGAAGGCTCCTGCCTGCTCCTTGCCTGCGGGCTTGTCGATATACGTCAGTTGGTGACTCTCGTTGCCAGCCGATGACACCAGTATGCGTCCTGGTCCGATGAGTCGTTTCAGGAAGTCGTTATATAACAGGTCGTCCTCGTCCATGTAGGGCGTGTACCCCTCGCTGAACGATACCACACAAGGCTTCCCCTGCTCTTTGGCATAGTCGAAGAGGTATTTGAATCCTAACGCGTCCGTTGCTGAGGTATAGAGGTTGTAGTCCTGCTCGTCGATGTAGGCCATGTCGCTGCTCACCGCATTGGCCACCAGACAGAGGTCGCTTTCGTAGGCCACCCCACGATAGGGCGAGTCGTAGCCACTGCCTGCTGCGATGCCTGCTGTATGGGTGCCGTGGCCCTGCGTCTTGCCGTCGATGGCGCATCCCTGTGCCAGGATGTCGTCCTCAGTGACGAACTCCCTGCCTACAGGTAGCTTGCCCGTTGAGGCCTCGTCGCGCTTGGCCAGCTGATCCCAGAAAGCCTTGATGCGATACTCGCTGCGCGCTGCGTTATTATAAAAGGTGGGGTGGGTGAGGTCGAAACCTACATCCTCCAGTCCCACTATGACACCCTTGCCCGTGAAGGCACTATGCTGTGCTGTCGCTTGGTAGACGGGCAGGATGTTGCTCACCTTCGACACTGTGTCGAGTGTCACGTCAGCACGCCCGTTGGCCTCCACGCGCACTACGGTGGGTTCTTCGATGAGCTTGTCAATCTGCGATATCGGGATGGTGATGATAGAGACATCACCCAGTTGAGCATAGATGGTACCGCCATACTCCACCAGCATCTCGTTGGTCAGCGTCTCGGTGGTACGCACGAAGACGGTCATCAGCATCTCCTGTCCGTCCTCAGCAGCTCGCCGACTCCCCACTGACCGCTCATCGCTCACCTTCTCTTGCAGCCACACCGATAGTTTGCCCCTTTGCGCACTCATCGTCAGCGGCAACAAAAGGAAGAGAGTGGTTAGCAGGGTACCTCTATAGCTCATAAGGAAACAGTGCGCTTATCCGACAGTGATGGTGTATCGGCTCATAAACGAGGCACCAGGCAACAGGTGGTTCATCAGTGGCTTGTCCTTGAAGTCACCGCGGAAGTCCCTGGGGTCGCCCAGTCCGTACCACGGCTCTATGCAGACGAAGGGAGCCTGCTTGTCGAAGGGGCTCCAGAAGGCAATGACGGGAGCCTTGTAGTCTACGGTCACTGCTGGCTCGCCATTGGTGTCTATCAGCATGGCGCGGTGGGTCTGACACTTGTGGATCTTCACACTGTCGCTGCGGAAGAAGTTGTTGTTGATCTCCATGATGCCCATGTCAGCATCCAGCGGAATTTCTATCATGTCGTGACTGCCGTCAGCATAGCTCTTCAGCGAATCCATCGGCTCCTCGTTGTCCAGCTTGATGGTGCCTTGCAACTTACCGCCAGGCACGTTGAAGGCGGGGTGTCCACCTATCTGGAAGTGAATCTCCTTGTTGTCCGTATTCTCCACGTGCCAGATGACGTGTACCTTGTTGCCTTCCAGTCGGTAGCTGATGGCCAGATTGAAGCGGAAGGGGTACACCTTCAGCGTCTCTTCTGAGTCGTGCAGCGCCAGCGTCACCTTGTCTTCCGACTGGCTGATGACGGTAAACTCCGTGTCGCGGGCAAAGCCGTGACGCGGCAGGTGATACTCCTTGCCATCCACCACATACGTGTCGTTGTTCACACTGCAGACGATAGGAAACAGAATGGGCGAATGTCTGGGCCATTCAGGTCCAGCCTGCCACATATATTCCCTACCTTCATTGTCTTTCACACTCTGGAGCTCAGCTCCCAATTCAGCAACCTTTACGGTGATCTGTTCGTTCTTTAGTTCTATCATAGTAGTAATAAAAATGTAATTTGATGGCAAAGTTACAAAAGTTTTGATAGCTTTCAGTGGAATCATGGTGTAAATATTGGCAATTAAAATAATTTAACATGGATTGCACTTGACAATTATGTTTTTTCTTTGTATCTTTGACCTCGATTATGCGAGTTGTATTTATTGCACTTATCCTCCAGATGCTGTCCACAGCAGTCCGTGCTCAGTTTTCAAGTACCTTGCTTGAACGCTATAATATGTCGTGTCTGGACTTGACCAGTGGACTTCCGCATGACCATGTGAATCATATCTTTGTCGATAGTCAGGGCTTCGTATGGGTCTCCAGCTATGGAGGTGGTGCTGTGCGTTATGACGGATATACCTTCAAAGCCCCTCGTCAGGGAGACAGCCGTTCGTGTCTTGGCTTTGCAGAAGACCGCCATCGCCGCCTATGGATAGCCTACGACGAAGGTACTGTTGTCATTGACCTCAATACCATGCGTCGCGTGATTCCCTCTTTTGCAGGAAGCAATATAGGCGCTTTACTCCAACAAGCTTCAGTGAAGGTGTATTGTGACTCAAAGGGTGCCATGTGGCAGGTGGCTCGTGACAGCATTTATCGCTATGAGTTCGATGAAGAGGGAAACATCTCAGGAATCAGTCGTTGTCGTTATCAAGGCAATACCCCCGATATTGCCATCCGCGATGTGGATAACAATGGTAATGTATGGGTTTCCACCTTGTTGGGAATTTCCCGCCTCACCGCAGTTGGCAAGACATTAAAGTTGACTCCCATACATACTGTCCTACAGAAACTCAAAGGGCTTTTTGTTACCGACATCCTCCGTCAGGGCAGCAATGTGTGGATCGCTACCAGTCAAGGACTTTATGAGTATAATCTCTACGACAATAGGCTGCGTAGTTTCCTCCATACCTCTGACGAACGTTCTTTGTCGCATAATCATGCCACTTCATTGGCGCTGACCTCTGACGGAAACCTGATTGTGGGTACATTGAGAGGAATATGTCTGTTCGATGCCAGTCGTTCTGATTTCTTCCATTGGAATTCTTCTACAGCAAGTCGTCCGCTGCCAAGCGATTTCGTCTGCTGCCTGTTAAACTACGAGGGGCAACTGTGGATAGGTACGGAGACTGCTGGTATCGTATGTCTCTCACCTAAACCCTTGCTATTGCAGAACTATGTTCATCAGGCCAATCAACCTCAGTCGTTGTCGCCCAATCCTGTGAATGCAATGTATGCCGCTGCTGACGGTACCTTATGGGTGGGTAATGTTGAGGGTGGACTCAGCAGACGTGTAAAGGGCGAACAAGGTGATGTCTTTCATCATTGGACCACTGCCAACTCTTCTTTGTCACATAATTCTGTGTCAGTGCTAGCGCCTGATAGTCATGGTAGACTATGGATTGGCACGTGGGGTGGGGGCGTGAACTACGTAGAAATGAAAGATGAAAGATTAAAGATTACCAATGTGACGCTCCCTGCTGATATCCAACGTCAGACCCAGTATGTTGGTACCTTGGCTTATGATCAATATAATAATGCACTATGGATAGGTTCCAACGATGGTATCTTCCTTTATGATCTGAATACAGGCAGGATAGAAGACCCTTTCCCTGGTAATCGCAATATTAGAGGATGTATTGGGACATGTATTGATCGTACTGGCCATTTGTGGATAGGCAGTATTACGGGTGTATGTGATATCAACCTCCGTTCTGGGCAGAAAGGACGTGGCAACTTCTCCTTCCGCCATCTGCGCCACAAACTGGACAAGCCCAATTCACCCATTATCGACAGAATTACCAGTATTTATGAAGCCAAAGATGGTACATTATGGCTGGGAAGCGACGGCTATGGCTTATATCGTCGTGTGGTTGGAGAAAAAGGTCAGGAGTCATTCAAGGTGCTGACTACTGATGATGGATTGGTTAACAATTCAGTAAAGGGTGTCGTGGAAGACAACCAAGGACGGATATGGATTACGACCAACAATGGATTGTCTGTATATGAGCCCACTCAGCACACCTTTATTAATTATGGAGAACATGATGGCCTGTTATGTCAGCGCTTCTACTGGAATTCTGCAGTGAAGAGTCCTGATGGTACCGTTTATTTGGGGAGTACGAAGGGACTGACGGAGATTCGCGGTGAGAATATGGATGCCATATATCCTGAGCACCTGTCTTTCACAGGTCTGATGGTAGATAATCAGGAGGTAACGTCTTCTAACAGTTCTATTCTTGACTTTGATATATCGCATGCTAAGAGGATTCGCTTACACGAGTCTAACAAGTCGTTCTCACTCAGCTTCTCTACACTGAGCTATGCAGGTGAGACACAACATTATATCTATAGACTAAAAGGTTTTGAGGATGAATGGATTGCGCTGAAACCTGGCGAGCATACGGTGAGATATACCAGTCTGAAGCCAGGAACCTATGTCTTCGAGGTGAAAAACAGTACGGAGGCAGGATTGGAAGGACAGACCATTAGTATAGAGGTGGTCATTACCCCTTATTTTTGGAAGAGCTGGTGGTTCATGTTGTTGTGTCTAGTGGTGCTGACTATTGCCCTTCTGTATTTCTATAAACAACGTTTGGCAGCCCTTCGTCGACAGGAAGCAGAGAAACTGCTTATCCCCATCAAGAAGGTCTTGGAGGATTCCGATGCACCTGAGGCATTGCAGGTACGTATTCAGAATATCCTGCACCATCATGAACGTATGAAGGAGAGCCGTCATCGTAGTGTGGAAACTGATAAGCAGCAGACGCAGCCTGCTAAGAGTTTCATGGAGCGTGCTACCGATATACTGGAGCATCATTATATGGACAGCCAGTTCGATATTACCGAGTTTGCAGATGCGATAGGCATGAGCAAGAGTCTGCTGGCCAAGCGTATTAAGGAGGAGACAGGACAGAGCACCACTCAGTTTATCCGCAACTACCGTTTGAGCATTGCCCGTGATCTGATTCTGGAGAATTATGCTGACAGAAATATCACGGAGATAGCCTATAAAGTTGGATTCAACGACCCCAAATATTTCACCCGCTGTTTTACATCTCTTTACGGGACTTCTCCGAGTACGTATAAATCTACAAGGTAGACAAAATATAAGGTGGACGTTTTTGTCCACCTTTATTATTGTTTTGTCCACCTTGATTTATATCAAGAGCCGTATATTTGCAGCGAAAATTCAATTACATAACAATTTAACATAACCTAAAAACGTTACACATGAGAAAGAAAATGTTATTCTCGATGGTGTTTATGGCGGGTGTCGCAGGAGGTATTGTCGCCTTTCCTACTCCAGTCATGGCATCAGTGACACAATCGCAGACAATTAAGGTCAGTGGTCAGATTGTGGATCAAGACGGACAGCCACTCATTGGTGCTACTGTCAAGGTAAAAAATGCGAAACTCGGTGTTGTTACCGATTTCGATGGAAATTTCACTATTGATGTTGCTTCGAACAGCGTTCTTGTCGTTAGCTATGTGGGCTACAAAGACCGTGAAATTGCGGTACGCGGGCGCGCAGCACTCGGACAAATTCAGCTCAGCGATGACACTAACATGCTGGAGCAGGTGGTCGTCGTAGGTTACGGTACGCAGAAGAAGGCCGACCTGACAGGCTCTGTCTCTATCGTAAATGCTGAAGAACTGAAGCGTGTCTCCAATTCCAACATCTCGACTATGCTTGAAGGTAAGGTCGCAGGCGTACAGATTACCTCTGACGGACAGCCTGGTGCAGACCCTGCTGTTCGTATCCGTGGTGTCGGCTCTTTTGGTAGCACTGCACCTTTGTATGTTGTCGATGGTGTGCCCATGGGTACTACCATCCGCGACTTCTCTCCGAACGATATTGAGACCATCCAGGTGCTGAAGGATGCTTCTGCCGGTGCTATCTATGGTTCACGTGCTGCTAACGGTGTGGTTATTATAACTACAAAAGGTGGTAAGAAAGACCAGCCCTTGAAAGTGGACTATAAAGGTTACTTCGGTGTTGACTGGATTTCCAACGATGTCTACGACGTGATGAATGCCGACCAGTACAGCCAGTATTTAGGTCAGGCATGTGCCAATGCCGGCACACCTCTTCCTGGCGGCTACAGCCTTGGTGCCGATGGCCGTTACCACTTCCAGGACGGTACCGATACCGATTGGTTCAACGAGGTCTTCAAGACTGGAACCCGTCAGAACCACAACATCAATCTTAGTGGTGGTGGCGCCAATAATACTTATAATATAGGTCTCGACTACTTCAAGCAGAAGGGTACCTTGGAAGGTGCAGGTCCTAACTACGAGCGTTTCACCGCCCGTGTGAACAATACGATGGATACCAAGTTCATTAAGTTCCGTACCAGCTTTGTTTATTCACACTCCAGCCAGGATGGTATGGGTGTCTCGAATGCTGGTGAATATATCCAGGGTTTGTATGGTATGTCGGGATGGAACGTCTTGATGGGTGCTACAACCATGCAGCCAACCATCAAGGCATACGATGAGTCCACTTGGTGGCTCGACGACAAGGTAGGTGCTGCCAAGAGCTGGAACTATGATGCTTATGGATATGGTGTCTACTATGATACTGTCCATGGTGACATCTCTGCTGCCAACCCCCTGCTGGTTAACAATCTTTTCCAGCGTAACACGCTGGTGGACCGCTTTGTAGGTACAGCATCAGCTGACGTTGACCTGCTGAAGATGATTGGCTTGGAGAGCAAGAACCACAAGCTGACCTATAAGCTGAACCTTTCTTACAGTGCTACTCATGCCAACGACCGTACTTGGATCTCTGCCTGGATACAGAGTAACCGTGTCTATCTGGACAAGTCGAACGAGAAGCTCACCAAGTCTCACCGTAAGTACACCGATGCGTTGATAGAGAATACGCTGACCTATGATGGCACCTTCGGCAAACACCACGCTAACCTGGTTGTCGGTCAGACCTTCGAGCAGGAGAACACCAATACGTTGTCTGCTTGGGGTGTCAATTTCACTGAGCCTTACTATCTGCAGATTCAGAATGCTTCAGACAAAGATGCTGACTCTTACGAATATAAACACACCATGGCATCTTACATTGCCCGTTTGAACTACGACTATGACGGCAAATACTTGCTGTCGGCAGTGGTTCGTCGCGACGGTAGCTCGCGTCTATCGAAAGATCGCCGTTGGGATACCTTCCCCTCTATCTCTGTTGGTTGGCGTTTCGATAAGGAAAGCTTCTATCCCATCAATCGTGATATCATCAATATGTTCAAGATTCGTGCCAGCTATGGTGAGCTTGGTAACGAGAATATTGCCGATGGTGTCTACGAAATGACGATGGCCCGTAATAATATGACCTACAGCTTTGGTAACCAGCCTGTTACTGGTTCTGCGGCTTCTCAGTTTGTAATCGAGGATGTTTATTGGGAGAAGAAGAAGACCATGAATGTCGGTCTTGATCTGGCTTTGTTCAATAACCGTATTGAGTTCACCGCTGAGTGGTATAAAAACAAGTCGCAGGATCTGCTCTTCTCGCACGTGCCCGTTCCCAACAGTGGTGGTTTTGCCAATAGTGAGGTGACCATGAATGCTGCCTCGATGGAGAACAGTGGTTTTGAGTTCAGCGTTACCTATCGTAACCGTGACCACGCCCTGAAGCATGAAATCAGTGCCAATCTGAGCACGCTGCACAATAAAGTGACATCGCTCGGTTTCGGTACAGAGCAATATCTTGATGGCGACTATATCACCAGAGTCGGTGAAGAGGTTGGTCAGTTCTATGGCTATGTCTATGAGGGTATTGCCCGTACACAGGCCGACCTTGACGACCATGCCATTCAGGATGGCGCACAGGTTGGTGACTGTCTCTATCAGGATGTCAACGGCGATGGCGTCATTGATACCAACGACCGTGTAGTACTGGGCCGTGGCCTGCCACGTGTAAACTTCGGTATCAGCGCTCACCTGGAGTACAAGAACTTCGACCTTAGCATCTCGACATTCGGTGCACTCGGTTACCACGTTACCGATGGTATCTATAACAGTCTGACATCGTGCTACGGTCCTGGCAACAAGAGCGTAGATCAGCTTGATGCCAACCGTTGGTCGGCAGATGGTCTGACCTATATTTCAGATGTGCCTCGTACCTATTATTCTACGAGCGGCATGGCTTGGAACGATCTTTTCAGCGATCGTAAGATCCAGAACGCTGCTTATTGGAAGCTTGCCAACATCGAGTTGGGCTATAACTTCCGCGACAGTTGGTTCAAGGGCTACGTCTCTGGTGTACGTGTCTATGTATCGGCACAGAACCTGTTGACTCTGACAAAGTATAAAGGCTATAACGTAGACTATGCTGGTGGTACCTTCACTCCTGGTTTCAACTGGTGCTCATATCCTAGTGCACGCAGTTTCATGGCAGGTCTGCTCTTCTCGTTCTAAGTGAGAAGTTAAAGAATTTAGAGAAGTTAAGAAGTTAAAGAAGAAAAACTATGAAACTATATAAATTTTCACTTGCCCTCATGATGGGCATCGGCGTTCTGACATCGTGCGAAGGCGAGTTGGACGTGGAGAATGTGAACAGACAAACAGCTACCACTTTCGGCCAAACTGCTGATGAGTTGGAAGAGAGCGTGATAGCTGCCTATAACCACACCCGTATGGAGGGTACCTACGCTCGTGTTGGTTACAACTACGACGTATGCCGTGGTGATGAGGTATGGAACTCGTCACAGGTATGGTATCTGCCCTACGACGACTTGAACACTGCTATAGATAATGAGATGAACCAATGGGTATGGCGTGACTGGTATTACACCATCAATGTCTGCAACTATATCCTTTCTAAGTTTGCTGACAAACCCGACAACAGTGCCCTGAGCAAGCAGTGGCAGCGCATCAAGGGACAGGCTCTCTTCCTGCGTGGTCTGAGCTATTACAATCTGGCAGGATACTATCAGAATCCTATCCTCATGCTCAACTACGATGACTATGCCAAGCTTGAGACACTTTATTCTGGCAACAGTTCTTACGACGAAGTGCTGAAGCAGGCTGAAGCCGATTTCTCTGAGGCTATGACCCTGTTGCCAACCCGCGATGAGGGTGGTCAGTGGTCTTTAGGTCGCGCCACTAGCGGTGCCGCTGCCGGCTACTATGCTCGTGCTTTGATGATGCATCCTACTAAGGAAAACCTACAGGAAGCCCTTACAGTTTTGACAGACATTATCAGTACTGCAGACGGTGGTAACCAGAAGTATGGTGCTTATAAGCTGATGGCTAACTTTGGTGACAACTTCCGTGAGGGTTCAGCCTACGAGAACAATGCTGAGAGCCTTTACGAGGTACAGTTCCTCGACTACGGCACACAGGGTACCGACGACGAGTGGACACCAGTGAATACCAGTGCCAACGCCACTCAGGGACACGCTATTGAGAGTAACTTCGGTCCTGGCGACTTCGGTGGTTGGGCTGACCTCTCTGCCTCTCCCTGGCTCTACAACCTGTTTAAGGCCGAGAAGACCAAGAACAACAGTCTGGATCCCCGTCTCTATTGGACCATCGGTACCTACGAGACAGAGTGGGAGAACTTTGAGTACGGCAATATGTGCTATGGCAAGAAGATGGCTGCTGACGACTATGTAGTCACCAACAATAACTATGGTGGTCTGCCCATTGCCAAGTGGACAAATATGCGTACCGGACTCTATGAGTCGGTGGTTACTGGTCTGCACTGCGGTATTAACCTGCGCATGATGCGTTATTCTGACGTACTGCTGCGTGCTGCTGAATGTGAGAATGAGATTAATGGTCCTACGGCAAAGGCTATTGAGTGGATCAATATCGTGCGTCGTCGTGCCAACTTGAACGACCTGCAGGTTGCTGACTATACCACTGCCGACAAGCTCTTTGAGCAGATTGCCAATGTGGAGCGTCCGAAGGAGTTTGGTTGTGAGTTTGGCCGTGGCTTCGATCTCATCCGCTGGGGTTTCTTCTACAATTCCGAGCGTCTGCAGCAAATCAAGGAGCATGCTGCTGTCAACTTCTGGACAAAGGACGACTATGCCAAGGGTAATGTGAAGTATACTCCGAAGGATCCTGTCACATACAACGGAAGCAGCAAGAGTTCTTTCGACAACTGGCTTGCTGGTCACGAGTTCATTCCCATCTACATTGGTATCTTGAACGCTAACCCCAAGCTGACAGGTAATTCTGCCAACGCTTCTAGCAGCAATGCTAGCTACTATTCTACAAACGGAATCACTATACACCCTGTAGTTGACCTGGATAAATAATTGTTTGAACATCCTATTAATATAGAATAATATGAAACATCTTATAAAAACTGCAACAACCTTCTGCCTGTCGGCAATAGGCATGCTGGCAATGATGAGTTGTGAAGGTGCTGACCTCTATAAGGTATCTGCCCCTGACTGGTTGGCAGACAAGGAACTCCCTGAGGAGGTGTTGAACATTGTGGAAGTTACGCCAAATCCCGATAAGCTGGGTGCAGCAGACAATACGACAGGATTCTGGACGGTCTTTACCGACGATGTCAAGACAGAGCCTGGCATGACTTATCAGCTGAAGTTCGTCAACTATGGCGGAAACAGCAACTGGAAAAATTTCGTCATCATTCTGCGTAGCGAAGACAAGGCTACAGAGTATGCCGTGCTGCGTGCCGACAACTGGGGCTGGGGAACTGGCTACACAGGCGAGGAGAGCGATAGTCACTTTACCAAGATGACGGAAGACAAACGCGACTGGGGCACATGGCTGAAGGCAATGAGCATGGCCAAGTGTACAGCACTCATCACCAACAAGGACAACGGCAAGGCCGATGTGAAAATCACCATGATTGGTGCAGACAATGTAACCTATACGCAGGAGTATACCGACATCGTTGTAGATACCGACAACCTCTATTTCGCTTTCACCCTGGAAGGATGTCATCTGGAGTTTGGCGACTTTGACATCGAGGACAGTGAGCCTACAGCTATTACTCTCAACGGTGTTCCTAGTGAGGTGGTGGTAGGCACAGATTATGAAGAGTTTATCTCTAACATTTCTGCTGTTGTAACCTTTGGCGAAGGTGTGAACAAAGACATCAAGCCTGAAGAATTGCAGTTCGAGGTAATTCCTGACTTTGAAACCGTTGGTCAGAAGACCCTCGTGGTAATATATAATAAGACCTACTTGGGCAATAACTGCAGTAAGCCAGTAATTGCAAGCAAGACCTTCAATGTGGTAAAGGAGCTCTCTGCCTTTACACAGACGGTGGTTGTGCCTACTCCGCTTGTTTTAGGTGCTACAGATAACACTACTGCTTTCTGGGGTGCTCATACCGAGAATATCAAGATTGCTCCGAAGGAGACGAAGGTTACCACCTTTACCAACCACACTTCTGGCGCTGGCAACTGGAACAACTTCGTTATCGTGCTCTGCAAGGCAGATAATTCTGAGTATGGTGTTGTTCGTGCTGACAACTGGGGTTGGGGTGCCGGTATTGACGGTAATGCTAACTTCCAGAAGATTGGTGGCTTCGCAACAGATGACGAGTGGACAGCATGGCGCGCTGACATGGAAGGTGCCAAGGTGACTACCTATGTGACCAATAATGGCGATGGTACTGCTGATATCAAGGCTGTTATGGTTGGCAATAGCGGAACTGTTTATCTGCAGGAGTATAAAGGCATCAACACCATAGATCCTGACAACATGTATTTCCGCTTCACGGTGGATGGCTGCCACCTCGTATTCGACAACGAAGTAGGTGCTTCTGACTGTTCTACAGCTTTCTGGGGCGCACACTCTACGAATATCCAGGTGATAGGTCATCAGGAATGTACTGTCAACTTCACCAACTATACTTCTGGTGCTGGCAACTGGAACAACTTCGTTATCGTGCTCTGCAAGGCAGATAATTCTGAGTATGGTGTTGTTCGTGCTGACAACTGGGGTTGGGGTGCCGGTATTGACGGTAATGCTAACTTCCAGAAAATTGGTGGCTTCGCAACTGATGCCGAGTGGGCCACATGGCGTGGTGCCATGAATGGTGCAAAATGTACTGCCAAGATTGTGAATAATGGCGATGGCACTGCTAATATCAAGGTAGTGATGCATGGTACCAATGGCGTGGACTATACGCAGGACTACATTGGTATCAATACCGTTGATCCAGACAACTTCTACTTCCGCTTCACTGTCGATGGCAGTTACCTGGTATTTGAGTAATCTATAAAAAACGAATTGCATTATGAAACATATATCAAAACTGTTTGCGCTGTTTGCCATCCTAACGATGGCAACAGCCTGCAAAGACGACATCAATGAGGTCAACAATCCGCTGACCATCACTGAAACTACGGTGTCTTCAGTGAATGCCACCTCTGCGAAGGCTACGGCTACAGCAACAGGTTCGCATATCATCTATCGCGGATTCTGCTATTCTACCTCGCAGAATCCTACCATCGACAACAATAAGGTGCTGTCTTCAAAGAAGGACATGAGCCTTATTATCTCGGGGCTGGCTCCCAGCACAACCTATTATGTTCGTGGCTTTGTACAGAGCAGCGAGGAGGTGGTTTACTCCGGACAGGTATCGTTTACCACGCTGGCATCGGCTTCTGTCGATGACGATCCTCAGACCGGCGGCCCTGCTGACCTGAAGCGCGTCAGCGTCCACGACCCCAGCATTGTGTGGGATCCACAAACAAGCACTTACTATGTCTTTGGTTCACACCGTGCTGCTGCCAAGTCGTCTAATCTGATGACATGGACTGCTTTCACGGCTCCTTGGGCTACGGAGGCCAGCAACAATGCTGCCAACGCCGATGCTTTTACCACTCCTCAGATTACGAAGGTGACGAAGGGTGGCCAGGAGTACGAGCTGAACTTCGATGCTTTTGCCTGGTCAAAGCGTGGCAACAGCAGCTATTCTGTCGACGGCAACATGTGGGCTCCTGACGTAATCTACAACAAGCATCTGGGTAAGTGGTGCATGTATCTCAGCATCAATGGTGACAGCTGGTATTCCAGCATCATCATGCTGACTGCCGACAAGATAGAAGGTCCTTATCGCTACCAGGCTCTTGTCGTGACGAGTGGCTTCAATGCAACAAACTACAAGGATACCGATGCCGAAATCGTACTGGGTGGTTCTTCGCTGCCCGGTCGCTATACCCCCAGTGATAACTATGGCAACCACTGGCCTAACGCCATCGACCCCTGCGTGTTCTACGACGAACAGGGCAAGTTGTGGATGTCTTACGGTTCTTGGAGTGGCGGTATCTTCATGCTCGAACTCGACGAGAGCACTGGTCTGCGCGACTACGACGTAACTTATGCTGAGAGCGAGACTTCTGATCCTTACTTCGGTAAGAAGATTGCAGGTGGCTACTATGTTTCTGGAGAGGCCAGTTACATTGAGTATATCGGTGGCTACTACTTCCTCTTTGTGACCTATGGTGGTCTGGAGGCTGCTGGTGGTTACCAGATGCGCGTCTTCCGTTCTGAGAATGTCGATGGTCCTTACGTTGACAGCAAGGGCGCTTCTGCTGTCTTTAGCGGCAAGTCGACGAACTTCGGTCCTAAAGCCGACGATGGCAATCGTGGTGTTAATATCTTCGGTGCCTACAACGAGTGGGGCAACCAGGTGACTGGCGACTTTGGCGAGCGTGCCCAGGGACATAATAGTATTATCGCTGCTGAGGACG
Source organism: uncultured Prevotellaceae bacterium (assembly GCA_946410305.1). Lineage (GTDB taxonomy): Bacteria > Bacteroidota > Bacteroidia > Bacteroidales > Bacteroidaceae > Prevotella. Next base: position 52,790 of record CAMJZV010000020.1, read on the forward strand.
GACGTACCTATCTGGTCTATCACACACGTTTCCAGAACCGTGGCGAAGGTCACGAGGTTCGTGTACATCAGGTTTATCAGAACGAGGATGGCTGGCTGGTAGCTGCTCCGTTTGAGTACACTGGCGAGGGCGTCAAGAGCGCAGGTGTCGCTGTTGCCCAGAAGGTGGCTACTGCCGATATTCCAGGCAATTATAAGCTGCTGACTCATGAATACGGACTGGACCATACTGCGAAGGCAGTCTGCACTCCTGTTGATGTCACGCTGAATGCTAATGGTACCATTACTGGCGACAAGACGGGTACATGGACGCTGAAGGAAGGAACTTCGTATATCACCATCAATCTTGGTGGCGCCTATAAGGGCGTGATGGTTCCACAGACCTTAGAGCCTCTGAACACTGTCGCTCCCAGCTTCACTGCACTTAACAGTGCTACAGGTGTTACCATCTGGGGATACAAGGTAACCGAATAGCTAAACTAACAGAATAGCTAAACTAACATGACTAAAACAAATCTGATGTTGTGTTGTGTGGTGGCAGTGCTGACTGCCACTGCACAACCTGCGTCAAATAAACGGGTGCCGTTTACTACTGACACGCCGATGGTGCACGACCCAGTGATGGCCTACGAGGATAACCTTTATCACCTGTACTGTACAGGCATCGGCATCCAGCACATGACCTCCAAGGATTGTCGCACATGGACGATAGACCCCACACCCGTTATGACCGTGATGCCACAGTGGACACGCGACTCGGTGCCTGGGTTCGAGCACCATGTGTGGGCGCCCGACGTCATACGCTGGCACAACCGCTGGTGGCTGGCCTATAGCTGTTCTACGTTCGGCAAGAACGGTTCAGCTATCGGACTGCTCAGTACGCCGTCGCTCTCTGCACCCGTCTGGAATGACGAGGGTTGCATCGTCTCCTCTCGTGAACATCGCAATAATTGGAATGCCATTGATCCGTGTTTTGTCATCGACGACAATGACCAACCCTGGATGGCGTGGGGCTCCTTCTGGGATGGCATCCAGCTGATTCGTCTCGACAGCACTATGCATATCGCTAAAGGTGAACAGTCGCGCACCATTGCCCGCCGCTATTCGCCTACAGCCAAAAATGTCCCTGCCAATCCTACGTCCAAGTATGCGGGCACCAATGCCATCGAGGCTCCCTTCATCTACAAGCATGGAGGCTGGTATTACCTCTTTGTGGCGTGGGACTACTGTTGCCGCGGCTCGCTGAGCAACTACCGTGTAGCGGTGGGACGTTCCCGCACGGTCGACGGTCCTTACCTCGACCGCAATGGTGTAGACATGCGCGAGGGTGGTGGTACGCTCTTCATCGAGGGCGACAAGAAGCAGTATGAGGCTGCTGGCCACTGTGCTGTCTACCGCTTTGGCGAAGAGGATGTCTTCATCTGTCATGGCTATAGCATCGAACACAAGGGCGCCAGCATACTCATGCAGCGCCCCATACGTTGGACTGCCGACGGTTGGCCTACACTTTAGTTGACAGTTGATTATTGCTATGAAACAGTTCCTATTAATACTTTTTACCTCATCCGTTTTCTCTCTCTCATCTTTTGCCCAGAGTTGGACGGCAGACAACGGGAATGGCACGTATACCAATCCGTTGTTCTATGATGAGTTCTCCGACCCCGATATTCTGAGGGTGGGAGACGACTACTATCTGGCAGGTACCACGATGCACTCAGTGCCTGGTCTCGTCATTCTGCATTCCAAGGATTTAGTCAACTGGGAGAATGTCTCCTACTGCTTCGACCGTTTCGATTTCCCCGACGACAAGTTCTCGCTGAAGAATCACCAGGAAATCTATGGTCAGGGTGTCTGGGCGCCAGCTATCCGCTATGCCAACGGACAGTTCTATGTCTTTACCAATATCAATGGGAAGGGCTTGCAGTGCTACACCAGTGAGAAGATAGAAGGTCCGTGGAAACATCATAACATGCAGGGAAATATCTATGACCTCAGTGTGCTCTTCGATGACGACGGCAAGATCTACGCCATCCATAAGTATGGTGAGGTGCATTGTACGGAACTGAAGGCTGACATGAGTGGACCTGTGGAGGGTACCGACCGTGTTATCATTCCTGAAGGCAATGGAGTAGGTGAGGGACACCACATCTACAAGATTGATGGTATGTATTATATCATCTCTACCGACTATCAACCCAATGGTCGTACGCTCTGTTCACGTTCGAAAAACATTTGGGGACCCTATGAGACGCGTGTCATTACGGCTGACGAAACGTTCGGCTATGCTGGTGTGGGTCGCACAAAAGTACCTAAAACGGAAAAATACCGCATCGGTAGCGATGGCGCTAAGTTTAGCATTATTCCTGCAAGTCCCGACGCTACGGGTTGTGACAATGCCCATCAGGGTGGCATTGTACAAGCCACTGACGGCTCATGGTGGGCTTTGCTCATGCAGGATTTTCATTCCATTGGACGCACGGTTTGTCTGTTGCCAGTGACGTGGAAGGACGGATGGCCTATGATTGGCCTTGAGGGCAATCTTGGCCGTGCACCTCGCACTTGGTTCAAGCCCGGGTTTGTTGCGACTCAGTCGCAACAAACTGTAGCACATGCTCCTTACAATCGCAACGAGGATTTCAATGGCAAGTCACTGGGGCGTGTATGGCAATGGAACCACAATCCTGACGACAAGAAATGGAGTCTGAAGAATGGTCGCCTGCGCCTGCAGTCGATGCCTGCCGAACAGCTGATGTGGGCCCGCAATACGCTCACTCAGCGTGTCATTGGTCCAACCTCCATCACTACTGTCGAACTCTATACCAAGGGTATGAAGGATGGCGATGTCTGCGGACTGGGTAACATCAATGTGCCCTGCACGTGGATAGGGGTGAGCCTCCCCCTATCCCCCTCCAAAAAGAGAGGGAATACCTATCGCCTTCGTTGTTTTGAGCAACTCACCAACGATACCGTAGATATAGATGTGGAATTACCGCAGAATAAACTGTGGCTTCGCTGCATAGGCGACTACGACAACAACCAGGCGCAGTATGCCTACTCGCTGGATGGCGTCAACTTCCAGACGTTAGGGCGCATGATGCCCCTCTCTTATCAGCTTATCACTTTTCAAGGGTCTCGCCACGCACTCTTCGCCTATAATATAAAAGGTAAGGATGGTGGCTATGCTGAGTTTGACAATTTCACCGTTCAGGAACCCAAGGCCAATCGCAGTCAGAATATCCCTTATGGCAAGACTATCCGCATCATCAATAAAGCAACCAACCGACCCGCTGTTGCCTTGAAGCACGGCGTGCTTTACGACACCCATGCAGGTGACAGGAGTGAGCAGACACAGTTCAAGGTCATAGACCGAGGCAGTGGTCGCGTCTCCTTGCTATGTGCCGATGGTCGCTATGTGAAAGTCTATGGTGACGGCCTGCCTGGCGACGTGCGTTTTACGAACAATGTGGAAGAAGCTGAAGTGTTTCTCTGGCAGGACTATCTTGACCACGACTTCATGCTCTTGTCGCTGACAAATCATAAATACCTGGGTAAGAGTCCTACTACGGGTAGTCCTTATTCCATGGACTTTACGGGTGCTGACCCTGCTCGTCGCAATGGGGCCGTCCTTCATTGGGAGAAATAAAGATAACAATAATACTAAATAAAACTATTACCTATATGAAGAAAAGAATATTAGCTATGGCTGTCGTCATGGGTACCGCACTGAGCTCATGGGCCCAGCTGACGATGGATGTGAACACGAAGAAACTGGGGGCACCCATCCAGTCTACGATGTATGGTATCTTCTTCGAGGACATCAACTATGCCGCTGATGGTGGCCTGTATGGCGAGCTGGTGAAGAATCGCTCGTTTGAATTCCCCCAGCACCTGATGGGCTGGCAGAGCTTTGGCTGTGTGGAGGTGAAGAACGACGGCCCCTTCGAGCGCTGTCCGCACTATGTGGTGCTCAGCGACCCTGGTCACAACGATCGCCGTTCGGGACTGGTCAACGAGGGCTACTTCGGCATTGGCGTCAAGAAGGGTGAGCAGTACCGCTTCTCTGTGTGGGCTAAAGTCCAGAGGCAAGGAGCAGGGGGCAAGGAGCAAGCAGCTATCCGCGTACAGCTCATTGACGAGAACTCCATGGACGAGCACCAGGAGTTTGTCGAGAAGAAGCTGGACATCACGTCTACAGCGTGGAAGAAATACACCATCACGCTGACCTCTACGAAGACCATGAAGCATGCCAAGTTGCGCATCTTCCTGCAGGGCACGAACAGCGTAGCACTGGAGCACATCTCGCTATTCCCTGTCAATACCTATAAGAACCGTGAGAACGGCATGCGTCGCGACCTCGCCCAGGCCTTGGAAGACCTGCACCCAGGCATCTTCCGCTTCCCTGGCGGATGCATCGTTGAGGGCAGCTCGCTCGATGAGCGCTACCAGTGGAAGAACAGCGTGGGACCTGTCGAGAACCGTCCGCTGAACCACAACCGCTGGGAGTACACCTTCGACTACCGCTACTTCCCCGACTACTACCAGTCGTACGGACTGGGCTTCTTTGAGTTCTTCCAACTCTCTGAGGATATCGGTGCCGAGCCCCTGCCCGTCATCTCGTGCGGTCTGTCGTGTCAGTTCCAGAACCCTGACCCCACAAAGCCTGGCGTACACGTTGCTCTCGACGACCTTGGCCCCTATATTCAGGATGCCCTCGACCTCGTGGAGTTTGCCAATGGCGACGTCACCACGAAGTGGGGTAGGGTGCGTGCCGACATGGGCCACCCCGAACCCTTCAACCTGAAGTATCTCGGTGTGGGCAACGAGCAGTGGGACTACGACGAGGCACATGGTGGATATGGCCCCGTATTCACAGAGCGTCTGAAGAAGTTCAGCGATGCCCTGCGCAAGAAATATCCTGACTTGAAGCTCATCGGCACCACAGGTCCTAACTCTGAGGGCTGGGACTTCGACCTCCTGCAGCCCCGCATGAAGGAGCTGAAGGTAGACCTCTACGACGAGCACTACTATCGTGACGAACAGTGGTTCCTCACCCACGGCCTGCGCTACGACTCCTACGACCGCAAGGGCCCGAAGGTGTTTGCCGGCGAGTATGCCTGCCACGGCAAGGGTAAGAAGTGGAACCACTACGAGGCAGCCATCCTCGAAGCCGCCCACATGACGGGCTTCGAGCGTAATGCCGACATCGTCCACATGACGACTCCAGCTCCGCTCTTCGCACATGTCGACGGCTGGCAGTGGCGCCCTGACCAGATATGGTACGACCAGACGCAGATGTTCAAGACCGTGAGCTACTACGTCCAGCAGCTCTATGCCACCAACAAGGGTACTAACGTGCTCTCACTGACCACCCCCGCAGGAAAGAAGGGCGTGCCCGTAGCAGGACAGGAAGGCCAGAACGGACTCTTCGCCTCTGCTTGTTACGACAAGGCTGCTGGTGAGGTTGTCATCAAGGTGGTCAACACGTCCAAGCAGGCACAGCCCATCACGCTGAACCTGAAAGACCTCTCGGGTGCTACCACCGCCAAGACCATCACGCTCTCTCATAAGGGCATGGACGACGAGAACAGCATCCAGCGTCCTGAGTTCATCACCCCCAAGCAGGGTACCATCGCTGTGGAGGCTGGCAAGAAGCAGAGCGCCATCAACGACCAGCTGGCCCCCATGTCGTTCCGCATCTATCGCATCGCAAAGTAATTATTTAGGTTGATTGATAAGTTAGTTAGTTATTTTAGATTTTCTGTCCCATCAGTCGTGAGACTGGTGGGACAGTTTTTTGAGGTATAAAAAAGGCTCACTTCAACCCTGAGTCCTCTAGCCGATTCGATTAAAAATATTGCTGTAATTCCTTTGTTCCTTCTCTGACCTCTTCAATAACCTCACGACATCGCTGAGGTTTGAGATGAGCGTTTGTACCTACTGTTATCATGTCTTCATCGCTGGGTAATCCATGAAAGTTGACTGTCGTTGCATGCTCTCCCAGCGTATTGTCGTAGGTCAAATCATAAGCTGGCGCCAACGACCATTCGCCATCACGACAGATAAAGCTGAAATTGCGGGCGTGATCGTCGAAATTGTGTGAATATACATTGAAGACCATACGTCTGAACTGCTGCTCCACAGCCTTTACCGACTGCGTCAGATAGCCTGTTAGCTGCAAAAGACTGTGGTAGTCCATCTTGGGTGGCGTAATAGGCTCGTTCAGCAGACCACTTGCCGTAGCGACATGCAGACGCACACCATCTTCAATATCAAAGCGACGCACAGCGAAATACTTGCCTTCCATCAGTTTGAAGTCAGGCACCTCGATACCGCATGCTCTCGCCACCTTGTTATAATGGTATTCCTGCAGCCCTATATCTTTAGGGTCATAGGTATGACGGAACTTTACCAGCCAGTGCCCATCAACGTCATGAACGATAACCTTAGGACGGGCGCCACCAGAATTCCCACTCTTAAAATACAGGGTATCCGCATACTCGTCTGTTCTCTCTGACAACACGTCAAGAGCCATCTGCTGCATTTCGTCTAACGATGCTTCAGCGTTATCTTTCAACACACTATTCTCTGGAGCGTAGCATAACGCTCCCATGCCTGAACTGCCAACCAGACTTAACCGCTGGACAGGCGAGAGCGACTGATAGTCTATACCTGACTTTCTGAGGACTTTCAGCAACAGATATTCTCCATAGCCACCAGGAAGACTGTCTTCAAAAACACCGAAATTTCCACCAAAGGGCATATAGTCTGCTGTAAACAGACCAGCCTTCAGGGGCAGTTGAAGCGGAGAAATGGAGAACCCGTCTGCTATCCACTCCTTGTCGTACTCAAACTGGCAGGTGCCACGTCCTGCTACGGACAATGTGCCAACCTTTCGCCCGTGGTACATCACGCTCACCGCACTCACATCTTGTATCATACGCCGCGCTTCCTTTTACGGTTCTTGTTAATCTCCAGCAGCTCCTCCATCGTGTCGTATTTCGGTTCTGACAACAGCTGCATAATCTCCTCTGAATAACCCAAAGCCTTGGCCAATTTGACGTACGACTCCAACGAGATGGCGTGTTTCAGTTCAAAGCGCTGAATGCTTGACGCAGGCACGCCACTCATCTCTGCCAGGCTCTTGGTCGACAGTTTTTTCTCCAATCGCCTGGACTTCAGATTCTCCGCTAGCCGTTGCATAGTAACAGCCAACGGATAGGGGTCGAATACAAACTTGTTCTGCATCATATATTATGTGTAAATCAAGAATTTTCTGTTTTATGCATCATATATTGTTCGTTGCAAAGATACAAAGTAATTTTCAAACGACCAAATAAATGGGTGAGAAAAATATATTATTCAAGTTTCGCATGTTTCACATGCTCCACTTTTCTTGGGGCAAGGGGCATGGAGCATGGGGCAAGAGGTTAGTCATCCCCCTTCTATGCCGCTTCATCCCTCCGTTTTCTACGTTTATCATCTATTCTCTTGCCCCTTGCCCCTTGCCCCTTGCTCCTTGCCCCTTACGAGACTGAGCAAGCAGGGCTTGCGAAAGT
>CAMJZV010000021.1 GCA_946410305.1 uncultured Prevotellaceae bacterium
TTGCGAACCAGCAGTCGTCGCCACCAGCATCAACAACGATAGTGAAGATAGGATCATCGTAAACGTCAGCGCCACTGTGACTGAACTTCTGGGTACGAGCACCGTCAGCACTCCAACCGCCAGCTGCACCAATTACATAGTATGCGGGCGAAATCTGTACCTTGTTCAGTGGAGTGAACTGTACATTACGCTGAGCATAGTAGTTCTCACCGGGCTTACCGACAACAGCTAATGATGTGCCACCTGTTAATGTGTAGAGAGTGGTACGCATGTAAAGAGGTGTTTCAGCAGGATTGCGAGTAATGCCATTGAAGTAGGTGTCCTGCAAATTACTTGCCTTCACACTAATCACATTATTCTCATCGATGTCAGCATCAAGAACAATGCCTCCTTCGAAATCAGCATTCTTAGAGAACTCGACTTTTGCCATGAGGGTCGTATTGGCAGGCATAGCACCTTCCTTAACACTTACAGTACCAATCAGGATAGGCTTCTCGGTTCCTTCTTCCTCATTAATATAGTCAGAGAGCTTGATAGTAGTTTCCGTGTTGGCGGAAAAACTAATGTCGCTCATCTGGAGCTTGCTCTCAGGCAGATTCGTCTGCGGCACGAACTCGGTTTCGAAGTCCTGGTTACAGGCCACGAGTCCCAAGCTGAGGAGAGCCAATGTATATAAACCTAATTTTTTCATCTTCTTATTCATTTGATTAAACAGTCTTTATAATTCTGACGAAATTACTTAAGTTCGAACTTAACGGTATTCTTGTTCATGTCAACTGTGAGATGCATGGTGCCACCAGGGAATCCAGAAATAAACCAAGAACCCTTACCGGTCATACCGTTACCAGCATATACATTGTTTGTCAATGTAATCTCTGTAGCCTCGTCTTCAACCTTAAATCCATAAGAGTCGCCACCATCCCAGCCAGTAAGCTTGGCGTAGAAGCGGAAGGTCAGATCACCTGCAGGCATCTCGACGTCGCCCTCAAAGATCTTGCTACCAATCTCGGTTTCCATAATGAACCAGCCACCAGCTACAAGATCGTCCTTCTTGCTGGGTGAAGGCTCGGGCCAACCGCAGCAAGAACCGATAACCCAAAGAGTAGCCTTGCTTGGAATGTTGCAGTAAGCTGCCATGTGCTTGAAACTTACAACGTTAGAAGTAATGGTCGTACCAGGAATAATTTCCGACTGTGTGGTCTGGATATTTGCTATGACACGCATGTCAATCTGGCGGAAGCCCATGTCTACATAGTCATCCTCAGTGGCAAATCCATCAATCTTACAGATAGCCTTGGCAATCTCTTCGCCGCTGATTTGAACGTTGCACGAAGTGAAGCTTGTTTCCAACTGTTCCCATTTATTATTGAGACCTACTTCTATCTGATAGTTTACTACAGTGTTTATGCCATAGTCAGGCTGAGACCACGTCAGATTAACTGTATTATCCGAACTCAACTGGATATACTGATCAGCTAATGACGATTCGTTCACCACAAATGTACTAGCGGTGTGGTTCGGACCGAGTTTGGGATTGTCGTCGCGGTCAGAATCGCATGCGGTGAACAGCATAGCGAAAGCAGCAAACAACAAACCACTCTTGAAATATTTTGCTTTCATAATTTTCAATTTTCAATTATTAATTATCATCAATTAATATCCAGGATTCTGCTCCAGATTCGGGTTAGAGATAATATCGCTCGAAGCCAGTGGGAACAGGTTGTACTTGCTGTCTACAGCATGAGGAGTTCCAACGTTGCTGTTCATTCCCTTGTGAGACCAGAGATAATCGCCTGAGGTCAGAAGACCGAAGCGAACCAAGTCGCTACGACGATGACACTCCCAAGCCAACTCGCGAGCACGCTCGTCGATGATGTCAGAAGCACTAGGACTTGCAATAGTATTAACGCCAGCACGAGTGCGAATCTCATTGAACTTAGCGATACCGTCGCAAGAAATGTTACCTACTACCTGACATTCAGCCAGCATCAGATAAACGTCGCCCAGACGGAATACTGGGAAGTCTGTATCGGGGAAAGAGTTGGCATCGCTGAGTGATGTGTAGTCTGCCTTCAGATTAGTGAACTTCGTGAAAGCATAGCCACTGGCAAAGTCACCGATGTCTACAATCTCCTTAGTCTGGCCGTTGGTGTAGAATTTTGCACGCTGGTCGCCATCTTCGAACTTGTTGACAAACTGTGGAGTTACACGAATACCACCCCATCCGTTACCGCCAAGTCCATAGTCAGCATAATCCATGCTGCCACCAACCATCGCATTGATGATATAGGTAGTACCACCGTAAGCTTGAGTGTTGATGTGGTCCTGATAGACGCTGAAGATAATCTCATGACCGATGCCCAGATATTGGTCGTTGTCGGCACAGAAGAGCTTCCAGTAATCGGTGGCACTCTCCAGCTTGTAGCCCAGGTCGATAACCTTCTGGCAGTAGTCAGCACACTTCTGATAGTTAGCTGTACCGGTATAAACTTTAGCGTTCAGATAGAGCTTAGCAAGAATCATGTAGCACAGACCCTTACCAGCGCGATACTTCTCAGGATTAGCAGGCAGGATATTTGCAGTCTCTTCCATATCTTTAACCAGCCAGTTGAACAAATCGGCGCGTTTGATCTGCTGGGGATTGTCACCACCTACCTCAGATGTCTCGTCGGTGAAGGGAACGTTGCCGAACATATCGATGGCATGCAGATAGCTCAGACCACGGATGGCACGAGCCTCAGCACGATACTGCTGCATCAATGGATCACTGCTTCCAGAGTTGTCAATGCGTCGCATCACCTCGTTACAGAGAGAAATCTCGTAGAACACACGGCTATATGCTGCACTTACGAAAACGTCGCTCGATGTCCACTGCAGTCCATGCAGGTCCTTCAGGGTCTGGTCATTCCATCCGATAACAGCCTCATCGGTGGGCAGCTCCTGCATGTTGTACAGGGCGCGCAGATACTGACCAAAACCACCATCAATACCCTGAATATCGGGGTCTCCGCTATCACCGTCGGGTGAACTGACAGAAAGAGCCGAGTAGCATTTTGCCAGCATTTGGTTGTATGCCTCAGTACTTGTCAGCACCTTCTCTGGCGTGTCGAGGTTGGGATCGATTGGAGTAACATCCAGATCACCTACGCATGCTGTCAGCGAGATGGCGGTAGCAAAGGCAAAGCTGTAAATTCCGTTTTTCTTTATATTGAATTTCATATTCTTGTCCTCCTATTAATTAAAAGTTAAAGCTTGCACCTAAGATGAAGTTGCGTGAGCGGGGATACATGTTGTTGTCGATACCGTTTCCAACCTCAGGATCTACACCCTCGTAGTTAGTGATGGTGAAGACGTTCTGAGCAGTAAAGTTAACACGTAACCAAGGTGCAACGTTGTAAGCCAATGTCACCTTATCGAGTTTCAGGAATGAGGCATTCTGAACATAGTAATCACTCTTGTACTGTGCCTGAGCAAAGTTGCTGTTGCGAGCAGTAGTCAGACGGTTAGAGATGAAGTTGTTCGTCCACATATCCTTTTTCATTTCGGCATCTGAAGCCACATTATTATATACATAGTTGCCCAGACTGCTACGGAATGATGCAGAGAGTGTCCACTTCTTGTAGCTCAGCTCTGTATTCAGACCGATATTTACGTCTGCATCGGGCTTGTAGTATACATAGCGGTCGTCATCGGTAATCTGACCGTCGTGGTTGCGGTCTACATAAACACCCTCCAGTGGCTTGCCAGCCTCGTCGTAAACCTGCTGGAATACGTAGAACGAGTTGATGGGGTTGCCTACCTTCTGAATCTGGATGTTGTTACCTACACCACCTGAGATACCACCAGTCTCAACACCAGGATAGCTGGGGTCGTCGCTGGCTGTCAGACGAGTAATCTCATTCTTGTTATAAGATACGTTAACACCGATTTCCCAACGCAGGTCTTTCTTTTCGATGGGCACTACGTTCAGTGCACCCTCGATACCCTTGTTTTCCATATCACCTACGTTCATCAGCAGGTAGTTGGTCAGGTTGGTACCAGCGGCTACAGGAACGGTGTTCAACAGGTCCTTAGTCTTGCGCTTGTAAATATCGATGCTACCATTGATGCGGTTGCGAGCGAAACCGAAGTCCAAACCGATGTTATAGGTTGTGGTCTCCTCCCACTTAATCTGAGCAGCATAGCCCTTCGGAGTGATAGGGGTAATCACGTTGTTTCCGAACCAGTAGAGTGAACCGTGCTGGTTGGTGTGGTAAGTAGGAATTGAGGGATAGTCACCCTGATTGATGTTCTGCTGACCAGTGATACCATAACCCAGACGGAGCTTCAAGTTAGAAAGCCAATCCACATTCTTCATGAATGGCTCTTCGCTGATACGCCATGCCAGAGCTGCTGATGGGAACAGACCCCACTTGTTGTTCTGGAAACGTGATGTACCGTCGTCACGTAGTGTGAAGGTCAGGAGGTAACGGTCCATGAACGAATAGTTCAGACGACCATAGAATGAAATCAGATAGCTTTCTGTCTTGAAGAGACTTGGATCGCCATACAGCAGAGCCTCTGTTCCGTCGTTAGCTACCTTTTCGTCAGTAGTCTTGTTGTAGAAGTGCTGCCAGCTGTAACCAGCGAGTACATCGAAGCGGCTGTTAATCTGCTTCAGATCCTTAGCATAAGCCAAGTAGAACTCCAGAGTCTGGTCACGACGTGTCTGAGTGTATTTCTCCCAGAGACCAGTACCATTCTCAACCTTATTGTGATATGAGATTTCACTTCCCTTGTCGCTTACGTTCCAACCAGATGTGGTTGAGAAGTCAAGACCCAGGTTCAAGTTTGCACGCAGACCGTCGATGAACTTGAACTTATAGTCGAACTGAGCGTTACCTACAAAACGACGTACGTATGAGTCCTTGTTCTGCTCGTTCAGCATGGCAACAGGGTTAAGAGAAGCCATGGTGTTGGGAGCACCATTGCTCATCCAACGGTAGTAACTGCCATCTTCGTTATATACGGGCTTCAAGGGGTTGTACTTAACAGCTGCACCGATAGCACCCTCGTCGGCATATGAATTGTGAGTGAATACGCCCTTACCATTCAGGTTGATGGTCAGACGATCGTTCAGCAGGGTCGGAGTAAGATTGAAACCTACTGTGCTACGAGTCATGCTAGAAGTTTTCAAGTTACCGTCATTGTTCAAGAAACCGGCACTGACACGATATGGCATCTTGAAGCTACCCTCCTTAGTCACATAGCCACCAGTTACACTGGCGTTGATTTCTTCAGCGAATGTATCGTGATAGATTTCATCCTGCCAGTTGGTATTAGCGTTACCCAGAGCTGCAACAGCATCTGCATTGTCGCCAAAGTTTTGCATAAAGAACTCACGGAATGCGTCGCCCTCCAGCACGTCTACCTTCTTGGCAACAGTCTTGAAAGTACCACTTATGTCAACGTTGATACGGGGCTTCGAACCTGCCTTACCTTTCTTGGTGGTAATCAGGATGACACCGTTTGATGCACGGCTACCATAAATAGCGGTAGCAGAAGCATCCTTCAGGATTGAGAAGCTCTCAATGTCGTTGGGGTTGATTGTGTTTAGAACGTCACCACCCGAAATGTCAGTAGAGCTGATGGGCAGACCGTCGATAACAATCAGAGGGTCGTTAGAGGCTGAAAGTGATGAACCACCACGGATACGGATTTTTGCACCTGCACCAGGGGCACCACTGTTGGTCGTGATCTGTACACCAGGAGTCTTACCTTGCAGCAGATCGGCAGGAGATGTAGCGAGACCCTTGTTCAATTGGTCTGCTTCAACTGACATCACCGAACCTGTGGCATCGCTCTTGCGAACAGTACCATAACCGATGACAACCACCTCATTCAGAACAGCAGCATCTTCCTTTAATGTAATTACAAGGTTACGTGCTGCCTTGACAGTAGCTTCTTGGTAGCCGACATACGTTACGGTGATGTCTGCACCCTGATTAGCCTTCAGCGCGAAGTTACCGTCGAAGTCGGTAACGGTAGCCGTCTGTGTACCTACTACGCGTACGGTAGCACCGATGACTGGCTCGCCCTGAGCATCCTTCACATGGCCTTTTACGTCAATCTGCGCAAAGGCTCCTACCGAAAGGAAGAGTCCTAACATGAGGACCAACATCCTAAACGGATTTCGAATGTTTACTTGCTTCATCATTTGTTTATTAAGTTAGTATATATAAGATAATGTATTATGTCTTGTTTTGCAGGGCAAGCTCTGGAGCCCTATCGTCTTAATTTGGTAGTAGCGTTCGGGCATAATAATTGCCTTCTCGGTGCAAAGTTAAGATTTGTTTCAATTCGTTCATACTAATTTTGGGTTAAATTCGTTGTTATTAATGTGCAAACGTTTGCACTACTAATCGGACACAAAAGAGATAAAACGAAACACATGGTATTCAACTTTTAAATAACTTTGCAAAGTGATCATGCATCACTTGGCATCCGCTACTAACTAAATATGAAAGAAACAGCATCTCTGACAATGAAGGATATAGCCCGCGAGCTGGGAGTCTCGGTGGCCACGGTATCGCGTGCTCTGAAGGATTCGCCACGTATCTCGCAGGAGCGTCGTACGCTGATTCAGGAGTATGCCCGTGAGCATAACTTCACACCCAACGTCATTGCGGAATCGTTGCGCTTTGCGCGTGTGCAACCCGTAAAAGTAATAGGTGTCATCATTCCGGAGTTTACGCACTTCTACTTCTCGTCAGTATTGGCAGGAATAGAGGAAGAGGCGTCGAGTCGCGGTTATCGCATTTGGGTAGCCCGTAGTGGTGAGAGCTATGAGCGTGAGGTGAATATCTGCCGCTCGTTCTATGAGAACAAGGTGTGTGGCATCATCGTGTCGCAGGCTAAGGATACCCATCGCTATGAACACTTCCAGATGCTGCTAGACAATGGACTGCCGCTGGTGTTCTATGATAGAATATGTACGGGCGTGGATGCGAGCCGTGTGGTTGTTGACGACTATATGGGCGCCTTCAATGCGGTAAGCTACCTGATAGAGACTGGATGCACACGCATAGCGTTCTATGGTTCGCAGATGAACCTGGAGATATCGAAGAATCGCTTCAATGGCTATAAGGACGCTTTGCGGCAACATCAGATAGAGTATGACCCTGAGTTGACCTACATCTGCGACAACCGTGCTGATGCGGAGGCCATCACACCAGATGTGCTAAAGAAAGATCCTCCCCCCAATGGATTCTTTGCCATCAACGACGATACGGCTATCGGCATCCTGTATACTGCCAAACACATGGGGTTCCGCGTACCGGAGGATATCGGCATCTGTGGATTTACCAATGGTCAGCGTGCCGTAGCCTGTGATCCGATGCTGACAACGGTAGAACAGCGTGGACATCGGGTAGGTGAGGAGGCCGCCGACATCCTGATAGACCAGGTAGAAGGGCACATCCCTGTTGACAAGGTCGTGAAGCGGGTGGTGCGCACCCGTCTCGTAGTTAGAGGAACAACAAAATAGAATGATGATATGAAACAAAAACCGAATTTACCGTTTTGGAGCCTGTGGAATCTGAGCTTTGGATTCTTCGGCGTGCAGATAGCCTATGCCTTGCAGTCGGCTAACATCTCGCGAATCTTTGCTACGCTGGGTGCCGACCCGCATAATCTGAGCTACTTCTGGATATTGCCCCCGTTGATGGGTATCTTGGTGCAGCCTATCGTAGGCACACTGAGTGACAAGACCTGGACGCGCTGGGGTCGTCGTATACCTTATTTATTTATAGGAGCCGCTGTCGCTGTGGCAGTGATGTGTCTGTTGCCTAACTCCGGTTCCTTCGGATTGGCAGTAGGTGCTGCCATGATTTTCGGACTCATTGCGCTGATGTTCCTTGACACCAGTATCAATATGGCCATGCAGCCCTTTAAGATGCTGGTGGGTGATATGGTGAACGAAGAGCAGAAGGCCAAGGCTTATAGCATTCAGTCGTTCCTCTGTAATGCTGGCTCGGTAGTAGGTTTCCTGTTCCCCTTCGTCCTGACGTGGGTAGGCATCAAGAACGTTGCTGAGAAGGGCGTCATCCCCGATAGCGTTATCTGGTCGTTCTATCTGGGTGCTGCCATCCTGATAGCCTGTGTCATCTATACCACCATGAAGGTCAAGGAGTGGAATCCGCAGGAATATGCTGAGTATAATGGCAGCCTCACCCCCGACCCCTCTCCAAAGGGCGAGGGGAGTGCAGAGCCCGAGAATAGTGGCAACTGGATTACGCTTCTGAAGAATGCTCCGTCGACCTTCTGGAAAGTTGGTCTGGTACAGTTCTTCTGCTGGGCAGCATTCCTCTATATGTGGAACTACACCACGGGAGCCATTGCTGAGGTGGTTTGGGACACTACAGACCCTGTGAGTGAACCTTTCCAGGAGGCTGGCAACTGGGTAGGCGTGTTGTTTGCTGTTCAGGCTGTGGGTTCAGTGGTATGGGCTGCCGTACTGCCTCAGTTCAAGAACACCAAGCTGGCATACGCCATCAGTCTGATTATCGGTGCCATCGGTTTTGCCATGGTCCCCTTCCTGCACGACCAGTACCTGCAGTTTATTCCGTTCCTGCTGATTGGCTGTGCATGGGCTGCTATGCTGGCAATGCCCTTTACCTTTGTCACCAATGCCCTGCAGGGCTATGGTCACATGGGTGCTTACCTGGGACTGTTTAATGGTACCATCTGTATTCCGCAGATTGTCGCTGCTCTCTGTGGCGGTCTCGTCCTGTCGGTGGTAGGCCATCACCAGTCAACCATGATGATGGTATCGGGTGTACTGCTGTTCGTCGGCGCTTTATGCGTGGCAGTTATTAAAGATAAGAAGTAAAAATTAATACATAACTATTCATACTATGAAAATACTATTTAATGTTGAATACCAGACTACCTTTGGTGAAGATCTGATGCTGAACATACGGTCTGCAGAGGATAGTGCTAAGGTGTCGCAGCACAAGATGACGACACTCGACGGTCAGCACTGGTTTGTAGAGATTTCGAAAGTGGCAAAGCCCGGCACGTACATTGACTATTATTATAGCCTGATGCGTGGCGACGAAGAGATGCGCCATGAATGGCTTGTGGAACCACATCGTTTGGAATTTGCCGCTCAGAAGGGCTCCCGCTATACGGTGTATGACCACTGGATAGACATTCCTGAGGATGCCTATATGTATAGCTCGGCACTGACAGACTGTATCATGGTCAACCAGCGTGAACTCAGCACCACTACAGAGTACCTGCGCACTGTACGCCTGAAGGTACGTGCTCCTCAGCTCCGTATCGGTGAGCAACTGGGTATTGTCGGTAGCGGTGATGCCCTTGGTAACTGGGATGTCAACAAGGCACAGCCCATGTTTGAGCATGAGTATCATGAGTGGGTTGTCAGCCTGGATGCTGCTACACTGCCTCAGACTATCGAGTTTAAGTTTGTATTGCTGGGTGTTGACCAGCCTCTCTGGGAGGAGTGCGGAAACCGTACGGTTGTCCTGCCAGATATCAGAGACAATGAGGTTGTCATCTATGAACTGTCTCAGTCTTACTTCCCTGTATATCCTTGGAAGGGTGCAGGTACCGTGATACCTATCTTCTCGCTGCGTAGTGAGGGCTCGTTTGGCGTGGGTGACTTTGGTGACCTGAAGAAGATGGTGGACTGGGTGGACAAGACCAACCAGCGCATTCTGCAGGTGCTGCCCATCAACGATACCAATATGACGGGTTCTTGGCAGGATAGCTATCCCTACAATGCTATCAGCATTTATGCCCTGCATCCGCAGTATACAGACTTCCGTCAGTTGCCTGAAATAAAAGATGAAAAATTAAAGATTAAATATGAAGAGTTGCGCCAGGAGCTGAATGCCCTGCCACAGATAGATTACGAGCGCATGTTCAAGGCTAAGTTGGACTATCTGCACATCCTGTTTGAGCAGGAGTGGAAGCGTGTCAAGGCTACTCAGGATTATAAGCGGTTCTTTAACGACAACAAAGAATGGCTGGTACCCTATGCCCAGTTCTGTGTCAACCGTGATAAGTATGGCACTGCCGAGTTCACGAAGTGGCCTAAGGAAGCTACAACACAGAAGCCAAAAGCTAACAGTCAGCTGGATTTCTGGTACTTTGTGCAGTACAACCTCGACAAGCAGATGCATGCAGCCCATGAGTATGCCCGTGCACATCGTGTTATTCTGAAGGGCGACATCCCCATTGGTATCTCACGCGATGGTGTGGAAGCATGGGTAGAACCCAAATACTTCAACCTGAATGGTCAGGCTGGTGCACCGCCCGATCCATTCTCTGCCGACGGTCAGAACTGGGGCTTCCCGACCTATAACTGGGATGAGATGCTGAAGGACGGCTGTCAGTGGTGGGTACGCCGCTTCCGTAAGATGGCACAGTTCTTCGATGCCTACCGTATCGACCATGTGCTGGGCTTCTTCCGCATCTGGGAGATTCCAATGCCTGCTAAGTCGGGTCTGGAAGGACAGTTTGCACCAGCCTTGGGACTGAGCCGCGAGGAGATAGAGGGCTATGGCATCTATGGACATGACGACCTATTCCTCGTTGACCACAAGCGTAGCGACCGCTGGCATCCACGTATTGCCGTGCAGTATCAGGAACCCTACCAGCGACTGAATGATGGTGAGAAGTATAACTTCAACCGCCTCTACAACGATTACTTCTATCGTCGCAACAACCAGTTCTGGTATCAGGAGGCAATGAAGAAACTGCCCCGTCTGACACAGGCCACCCGCATGCTCTGCTGTGCAGAAGACCTGGGTATGGTACCCGACTGCGTGCCCTGGGTGATGAACGAGTTGCGTATCCTCTCGCTGGAAATCCAGTCGATGCCGAAGGACGATAAGGTTCGTTTCGGTCATCTGTCGCGCAACCCCTATCGTTCAGTATGTACCATCTCTACCCACGATATGCCGACACTACGTCAGTGGTGGGACGAGGATGAAGAGCGTACTCAGGACTACTTCAATAGCATGCTCCATCGTGGTGGTGCTGCACCTCACCCGCTGCCCGGCTGGCTGGCCAAGGACATTGTGAGCCGTCATCTGACTTCACCGTCTATGCTCTGTCTGCTGTCGCTGCAGGACTGGCTGTCAATTGATGAACGTCTGCGTCTGCCCGACCAGAATGCTGAGCGCATCAACATCCCTGCAAATCCCCGCCATTACTGGCGCTATCGCATGCATATCTCTATTGAGCAACTGCTCAAGGAGGATGACTTCAACGAAACTATTAAGACATTAATCAATCAAAGTGGACGTAAGTAATGCATAATTCATAATGCATAATTCATAATTATAGTATTGATGAAAAAGAATAATTATAAACGTTTCGGTGTTGTTTTATTATGCATTATGCATTATGCATTATGCATTAACGCTGCAAGCGTATTGTCGCCCAATGGTAATATTGTGCTGAACTTCACGGTAGAGGACGGACGTCCTACGTATTCTATGTCATACAAAGGTAAGGAGGTGGTGCGCCCCTCACACCTTGGTCTGGAACTGGCTAAGGACAAGCATGCCTCAATGGGCATGGATGAGCGCGACCTCATGGATGGGTTCAGACTCGACAAGGAAGAAACTAGCGAGTTTGACGAGACGTGGCAGCCTGTATGGGGCGAAACCCGCGACATCCGTAACCACTATAATGAGTATGTTGCTACGCTGTCGCAGCATTGGCTGTCGGCTCCTCCTGCA
Source organism: uncultured Prevotellaceae bacterium (assembly GCA_946410305.1). GTDB lineage: Bacteria > Bacteroidota > Bacteroidia > Bacteroidales > Bacteroidaceae > Prevotella. The sequence continues at coordinate 11,754 of CAMJZV010000021.1, forward strand.
AGTAAGAACGGTGCCCGCTTGCAGCCTCGCCAGCATCGTCGTACGATACTTATCCGCTTCCGTGTCTATGATGATGGCATCGGCTTCCGCTATGAGTTCCCACAGCAGCCGGAACTGAACTACTTCCTGATTAAAGAGGAGCGTAGTGAGTTTGCCATGACAGGTGACCATAAGGCTTGGTGGCTGCCTGGTGACTATGATACGCAGGAGCAAGAAACGCAGGAGACTAAGCTCTCTGAGATACGTGGCCGTTTCCAGGAGGCCGTCAATTGGGGTAACTCCTCTGTTGCTGTCTTCTCACCGACAGGTGTACAGACTTCGTTGCAGATGAAGAGTGCAGACGGACTGTATATCAATATCCATGAGGCTGCCTGTCTGGACTATGCCACCATGCACCTGGAGCTGGTAGATGCCGAGACCAAGGCACTCTCCACCAAGTTGCAGGGTAACAGTAATGCCTACACACCTTCGCCAGCCACTATTCCTGGCGGTTCTGCGTCGGGTTACCCCCTGCCACAGCCTTTCACCTTCGTCAGCCATCTGACACCTGATGCCACAGGACTGAAAGGTGCCATGCAGACGCCCTGTGAGACCCCGTGGCGTACGGTGATGGTCAGCGACGATGCCCGCGACATGCTGTCGAGCAACCTGATACTCAACCTCAACGAGCCATGCGCCCTTGACGATACGTCATGGATTCATCCCACGAAGTATTGCGGCGTCTGGTGGGAGATGATTGTAGGTCGTGGCAACTGGCACTATACCAACGACTTCCCCAGCATCCAACTTGACAAAATCGATTGGAGCAAGGTGAAACCCAACGGCACACACAAGGCCAACAACGAGAATGTGAAGCGCTATATCGACTTTGCTGCCAAGAACGGACTCGACGAGGTACTTGTAGAGGGCTGGAATGTTGGCTGGGAAGACTGGGCGAACATGTGGAAGCGTGATGTCTTTGACTTCGTGACTCCTTATCCTGACTTCGATATCAAGATGCTCAACGACTATGCCCACAGCAAGGGTGTCAAGCTGTTGATGCACCACGAGACATCGTCAAGCACACAGAACTACGAGCGTCACATGGAGGAGGCGTTCAATCTGATGAACAAATACGGATATGATGCTGTGAAGACGGGTTATGTAGGTGACATCATCCCACGTGGCGACCACCACTATTCGCAGTCTATGAATAACCACTACCTCTATGTGGTCAAAGAGGCTGCCAAGCATCATATCATGGTCAACGCCCATGAGGCTACACGTCCGACAGGTATCTGCCGTACCTATCCGAATCTGGTAGGTAACGAGAGTGCCCGTGGTACAGAGTATGAGGCTTTCGGTGGTTCACGCCCTGATCATACTTGCATTCTGCCATTTACCCGTCTGCAGGGCGGTCCGATGGACTATACCCCAGGTATCTTTGTCACCAAGCTCTCTGAGTGGAGTAACAACCCCTCGTGGGCCCGCATCACGCTGGCAGGCTCGTTGGCACTCTATCTGACGATGTACTCACCGCTACAGATGGCTGCCGACCTGCCCGAGAACTATGAGAAGTTCGACGATGCATTCCAATTTATCCGTGACGTGGCTTGCGACTGGGACGAGAGTATCTACTTGGAGGCTGAGCCTGCCGACTATATCACCGTAGCCCGTAAGGCCAAGAAGACCGACAACTGGTTCATTGGTGGCAAGTGCGACGAGAACGGCCACAAGAGCACTATCAAACTTGATTTCCTTGACAAGGGTAAGAAGTATGATTGTACCATCTATGCTGATGCCAAGGATGCCCACTACGAGACGAATCCTCAAGCCTACACCATCACCAAGAAGGTGGTTAAGGCTGGTGATGTGCTGAAACTGACGGAAGCCCCTGGTGGCGGCTTCGCTATATCCCTTATTGCTAAGTAAACGATGAAAAAGCTACTGACTACTACCGCTTGTCTGCTCATGACTGTTCTCGCTACTGCCCAAGACTTTCATTTTGACGAGATGACATACTCGCCGGAGCAGACTGTATTCAAACTCTTCGCACCCAACGATGCCAAGTGCTATGTCAAGGTGGGTAAGAAGAAGGTAAAGATGACCAAGATGGGTGACTGTCTGTGGACAGCAACTGTCAAAGGCGACCTAAAGGGACAGCCGTATGTGTTTAACACCGGTCATGGTGACACACCAGGTGTCTTTGCCAAGGCCGTAGGTACCAACGGCAAGGAGGGATATATCCTTGACTTGGCTACAACCAATCCTGTTGGCTGGGAGAATGATGAGCACCCTCTGTGTAAGTCACCTGCTGACCTTGTGGTTTACGAGATGCATCATCGCGACTTCTCCATAGCCCGCAAGGAGGCAAAATATCCTGGTAAGTTTCTGGCATTGACAGAACCATGGGCCATCAACCACCTGAAAGCTCTTGGTGTGAATGCCATCCATATCCTGCCCAGCTACGACTATGGTTCTGTTGACGAGACACGTCTTGATCAGCCGCAGTATAACTGGGGCTATGATCCCGTGAACTACAACGTACCAGAGGGTGGCTACTCTACCGACCCTTCTAAACCGGAGGTGCGCATCCGTGAGTTCAAGCAGATGGTACAGGCCCTCCACAAGGCGGGCATCCGTGTCATCCTTGACGTGGTATATAACCATACTTACGACATCGACCACTCGAACTTCCAGCGTACGTATCCCGACTACTACTATAGGCAGTTGGCAGTTGGCGATTGGCAGATAGCTAAAAGCCAAAAGCCAAAAGCTAAAAGCCAAAAGCCTATATATTCCAATGGCAGTGGCTGTGGCAATGAGACAGCATCCGAAAAGCCTATGATGCGCCGTTTCATGATGGAAAGTGTGAAGTACTGGATTAACGAGTACCACATCGATGGTTTCCGCTTCGACCTGATGGGCTGTCACGACATAGAGACGATGAACCAGATTCGTCAGATGGTCAACGAGATAGACCCCACCATATTTATATATGGAGAGGGCTGGAGTGCTGGAGCCTGTGCACTGCCTAACGAGAAACTGGGCATGAAGGCTAATATCTCGCAGATGCCAGGTATTGCTGCTTTCTCTGACGAGATACGCGACGCCCTGCGTGGCCCATTCTCTGACGATACCATTTCTGGATGGTTGGGCCGAATCAATATGGGCAAGCCTGAACAGTTCCCTGGCGATGTAGAGGTGGAGAGTTTGAAGTTTGGTATTGTGGGCTGCATCCAGCATCCGCAGGTCAATATGAGGAAGGTCAACTACTCCAAAGTGCCGTGGGCTACAGAACCTACCCAGATGATGTCGTACGTCTCTTGTCACGACGATATGTGTCTGGTAGACCGTCTGAAGGCTAGCATTCCCCATATCAAGCAGGATGAACTTATCCGTCTTGACCTCCTGGCACAGACGGCAGTCTTCACCTCTCAGGGTGTACCTTTCATGCTCAGCGGTGAGGAACTGCTGCGTACCAAGAAAGGTGTGCATAACAGCTTTGAGTCACCAGACAGCATTAACCAGCTGGATTGGGAGAACCTCCGTACCTATCCGCAGGTGTTCAACTACTATCAGAGCCTGATTCGCTTACGCAAGAATCATCCCGCTTTCCGCTTAGCCAATGCTGACTTGGTACGCAAGCACCTGGAATTCTTTGATGCTCCCCAACCTGTTGTGGCCTTCCGATTGAAGAACTATGCCGGTCGCGACGACTGGCGCGACATCATCGTTTTGCTGAATTCTTCTCGTAAGATGCATAGCGTCACCATTCCTAAGGGCAACTATACGGTTGTATGCCGTGGTGGTGTTATCAACGAGCAGGGTCTCGGAAACGTATGTGGCTCTGAAATATCAGTCGACCCACAGTCGGCTATAATCCTACATAACTAACAGATTATGAAAAAGCTATTTTTCTTAACACTATTGCTGAGTGCTACAATGACAATGCATGCTGCAAAACAGAAACAGACAATTACCCGCATTGACCCGACAGACTGGTTTGTCGGCATGAAGAATCCTGAGGTACAGCTGATGGTATACGGTAAGGGAATCCGTGATGCACAGAGTGTAACCACCGACTATCCTGGTGTGGCTATTGACAGTCTGGTACGTCTCGACTCTCCCAATTACCTGCTGGTATATCTGAATCTGAAGGATGCGAAGCCAGGCACGATGAAGCTTACGTTTCAGGTGAAGAATGAAAAGGGCAAAGTGAAGAGTGAGGTAGTGAACTACCAGCTGAAGGCCCGTGAGATGAGTGGTGACAAGCGCAACGGCTTCGACATCAGCGATGTGCTCTACCTGCTGATGCCCGACCGCTTTGCACAGGGTGCTAACCACCAGAAGCAGATAAAAGGACTGCGTAACTACAAAGAAGATCGCAATGCTCCTTCGCTGCGTCATGGTGGCGATTTGGAGGGCTTGCAGCAGCATCTGGACTACTTCAATGAGTTGGGAGTCACGGCACTGTGGTTCACACCGATTCTAGAGAATGACTCGCCCGATCAGGGCCAGTGGTCCACTTATCATGGCTATGCCTGTACCGACTACTACCGTGTAGACCCTCGCTTTGGTACCAATGAGCAATATCGTCAGCTGATTGATGCCTGCCATCAGAAGGGGCTGAAGGTGGTGATGGATATGATTTTCAACCATTGTGGCTTTGAGCACCCATGGGTGGCTGACCTGCCCAGCAAGGATTGGTTGAACCTGCCAGGATGGCTGGAGCAGTCGGGCGGTACCAGTGACTCACGTGGTACCGACTTTCAGCAGACCAGCTATAAGCTGACCCCTGTGCTCGACCCCTATGCTTCTGAGGTGGATTTGAAAGAAACAACTGAAGGATGGTTTGTTAGCACCATGCCAGACCTCAACCAGAACAATCCGCATCTGATGCGCTATCTCATCCAGAACAGTAAGTGGTGGATAGAGAGTGCCGGCATTGACGGCATCCGCATGGACACCTATCCTTATGCTTTCCGCAAGCCGATGGCAGCATGGATGAAGGAATTGGACGAGGAGTATCCTAACTTCAACACCGTTGGTGAGACATGGGTGACAGAGCCTGCCTATACTGCTGCTTGGCAAAAGGATAGCAAGCTCTCTGAGGAGAATAGCTACCTGAAGACTGTCATGGACTTCTCGTTCCAAGAGAAACTCGACTCTGCCAAACATGAGATTACCGATGGCTGGTGGCGTGGCATGAACCGCCTATACAACTCGTTCTGCTACGACTATCTGTATCCTAATCCTTCAAGTGTGATGGCCTTCCTCGACAACCATGATACCGACCGTTTCTTAGGTGACGGACAGGATATCACGGCATTGAAACAGGGCTTGGCACTGCTGCTCACCGTACGCCGCATTCCACAGCTGTACTATGGTACGGAGATTATGATGAACGGCACGAAGGCTGTTACTGATGGTCATGTGCGTAAAGACTTCCCCGGTGGATTCCCTGGTGACGAACATAACGCATTCACCCGTGAGGGACGTACGAAGATAGAGAACGAGATGTTCGACTGGCTCAGCAAGGTGCTGCACTGGCGTCAGGGTAACGAGACGATTATCCGTGGCTATCAGACGCAGTTCATTCCTTACAAGGGCGTCTATGTCATTGCCCGTCGCTGGCACCGTCATGGTGTGATTACCATTATCAACGGTACGCGCCGCAATGCTACCATGGAGATGAAACGTTATGCCGAGCTCTTCGACCCAGACCAGAAGGTGGGTGAAGATATCGTGACAGGACGTAAGTATAGCTTGCGCGAAGACCTTCCATTGTCTCCGCGTCAAGCACTGATCCTGGAATACTAAAGGATTATGCCGTGAGGTGGTCTAACAGCCCCTCACAGGCATCTTCTAACAACTCGATAACCAGTTCGAAGTCACGCTCTGTACCGTAGTAAGGGTCGGGGATAGTCGACTGGTCGGGATGACGATGCAGGTAGTCGGCCATGAGGCGTATCTTCCGACTGTCTGCATCGTTTCGTGCTTTAGCGCGTATGGCACGGATGTTCTCATGGTCCATGCCTATGATGAGGTCGAAACGGTCGAAGTAGCTGCTGTCCAACTGTTGTGCACGGCTATGGAAGTCATAGCCGTGATGGGCACCGCACTGGCGCATTCTGCGGTCAGGTAGGTCGCCGACATGCCAGGGACCGATGGCTGCCGACTCAATATGGAATTGGTCGCTTAGTCCACGCTCGTCAACCAGCTGTTGCATAATACCTTCAGCAGCTGGTGAGCGACAGATGTTTCCCAAACATACAAATAGTAGTCTCTGCTTCATAACGCCTGCAAAAGTATAAAAAAACGAGTAGATGGGCAAAAAAATCTCCGTTTATTTGTAAGTTACGAAAATATTCCCTAACTTTGTCTTGTTATAGCAGTTATTATCTTAAATCTATTTTTGCTCATGAAAACAAGATTACTTCTATTGTCACTATTCATCGCAGTCATTTGCAGTGTATGGGCACAAGGACCCAATGGTTCTGGAACGTATTATCAGAGTGCCGATGGCAAAAAAGGCTCAGAACTGAAGACGGCGATGTATAATATCATCAAGAATCCTTCTGTTACCAGCTATAAAGGATTGTATGATGCATATATCAAGACCGACACCCGCCCTGACGGCTATGTGCGTGACTGGTATTCTAATGCCACAAACTATAGCCATAACGTAGACAATAAGGGCAACTATTCGAAAGAAGGTGACATGTATAACCGCGAACACTCTGTGCCGCAGAGCTGGTTTAGTGAGGCCTCCCCCATGGTATCCGACATTGTCCATGTGCTTCCTACCGACGGCTATGTCAACAACCGCCGTTCAAGTTACCCATTGGCAGATGTAAACAGCGTTACCTATTCATCAAAGAATGACTATTCAAAGTTGGGCTCTTGTAAGGTTGATGGCTATTCGGGAACGGTCTTTGAACCTAACGACGAGATTAAGGGTGACATGGCACGTATATATTTTTATATGGCTACTTGCTATCAGGACAAAATATCAAATTGGACGAAAGGTGAGAGTCAAAAGGTTTTTGGGAATTCTTCTTATCCGGGACTACGAGATTGGGTGTTAGCAATGTTTATGCGCTGGTCAAAGCAAGATCCGGTAGACGATGTAGAGATAGCCCGCAATAATGCTGTATATGAGGTACAAGGCAATCGCAACCCGTTTGTGGACTATCCCGGTTTGGAGGATTATGTATGGGGTGACATGACAGATGTGGCTTTCAGCTATGATAACTATGCAGGTGGCAGTAGTGGTGGCGAGACAACCAAAGTGGCTATGCCGACTTTCTCTCCTGATGCAGGTACCTATTATAATAGTGTAACAGTATCGATTAATTGTGCAACAGAAGGGGCTACTATCTACTATACTACCAACGGGGCTGATGCCTCTGAACAGAGTTTAGTATATACTGGCTCGATTGAGATTGCTGAGACCTCTACCATCAAGGCAATAGCCATCAAGGATGGTCAGCACAGTGCTCAAGCTGAGGCAACATACACCATTACCGACGAACCTGTTATTCCACAACCTGGCGGAAGTATTGAAATAGCCCTGAATAATGCGTTCTTTGGTACTTCTTTTAATGGAGCAATCAATAAATATACAGCTGACCTTGTTGGTACTAAGGATGGCATTTCGGTTACTTATTCGTTGGGAGATGGAGGTGGAAACCGTTTTTGTAATGATAGCCAGATTCGACTATATCAGAAGAATGTACTGAAAGTTAGTGCCGAACAAGCCACAATTGTGGGCGTTGAATTTACGACAAGTGGTAGTAAAGTCTTAAAGGCAAATGTGGGTACGATGAGTGGTACCAACTGGACAGGCAACAACCAAAGTGTTGAATTCAGCGTGAATGATGGTAGTGGCAATCTGCAGGTATCTTCCATTAAGGTTACAATTCCTGCTTCTGACCCTTCGGCTATAGAAACTGTTCAGGCCAATACGCTCTCTGGCCGTCGTGTCATCTACAACCTGCGTGGTCAGCGTGTAGCTAATCCTACCCGTGGCATCTATATCGTAGATGGCAAAAAGGTTCTATTACCTTAAGCCGAAAAGGTAGTGAATTTTTACGTCCTCAAAGATGTGAAAAAGTGTGGTTAGCCTACACTACAACATACAACATGCTTATTTGCTGTTGTTTAAGTGGTGTAGGCTTGCTTTTTAAGCCTACACTAAGCCTACACGAGGCTACACAAGATAGATTATCTAGAAAATCATTAAATTCTCTAGATAATTTCGCAAATTCTCTAGAGAATTTGTTGTTTATATGGCTAATACAGACACAGGAATAACAAATACAGACACAGGAATAGCTGATACAAAGATGGCTAATACCAATAACGCAGTTGGTAGTCTGTTCGTGTACCCTGTGTGTACCCTTGAAAGGCAAGGGTACACTGGTTAAAAGATTGGTTAACAGTAAGATAAGTGTCTTTGTGTAGGCTTGATGATATTTTTTTGCTTCTTTGGGAGCAAAAAATTATTTTTGTAAAATAGACTGATTACCTTATTCGAAGGGGGCGCCGAGTCGTTAGTTTGAAGAACATACTGAGTGGTTTCTTGTTTTTTTACGAATAGTTAATTATTTATAATTAAGGGCTGCAAATTTGGTGGAAATTGAAAGAATTTCTACCTTTGCAGCCCTTTTGGGTCTATTGATTTACGTCAATTAAGTATACCCGAATTGCATATGGAGTGAATATTGTATCATAAATTATTATAAAAAACTAACATGAAGAAATTTATCTTAACCCTCTTGTTAACGGTTGTCACCGTGACGATGATGGCCGTTCCTGCTAAGAAAGGCATCTGGAAGACGCTGAAGTTGCAGGATGGAACAGAGGTTCGTGCCACTCTTGTGGGTGACGAACACGGTCACTTCTGGAAGGCTGAGAATGGTCAGGCATATATTCAGAAAGGTGATGTCTACGTGACTGTTGATGCCCAGAAGACTATTGCAAAGGCTAAGGCTCGTCGTGCCAAGGTAAATGCTCAGCGCTTTCAAAGACGCACTTTCGGTCATCCTACTACTATTTTAGGCCATAAGAAGGCTATTATGATTTTGGCAAATTTCAAAGATAAGAAGTTCCAAACTTCTCATGATAATGCCCTTTACCAGAAGATTGCCAATCAAGAAGGCTATTCAGAGGGTGACTTCAAGGGTTCTATGGCCGATTATTTCAAGGCTCAGAGCCGTGACAAGTTCACACTCGACTTCGATGTTGTAGGTCCTGTGACAGTCAGCAAGAATGCTAGTTATTATGGTGAAAATGATGAGAATGGCAATGATATGTATGCTGGCCAGATGGTCTGCGAGGCAGTAGAACTCGCTAAGCAAATGGTCACAGACTGGACTCCTTATGACTGGGATAGTGACGGTTATGTCGATCAGGTGTATGTAGTCTATGCCGGTAAGGGCGAGGCTGATGGTGGTGCTTCTACGACCATCTGGCCCCATGCCTATAGCTTGGACGAAGCAAAATATTATGGCGACGGTTCAGGCTCTGTTGAAGTAGGTACAAGCGAGAAGAGCCTGAAGGTCAATAGCTATGCCTGTGGTGGAGAGTTAAATGGTGTAACTGGTGAAATTAATGGTATTGGTACCATGTGTCATGAGTATAGCCACTGCTTAGGCTATCCCGACTTCTACGACATCGACTATGGTGAGGAGTCAGAAGGCGTTCAAGGTCCAGGCATGGGCTCTTGGGATCTGATGGATGGTGGCAGCTACAATGGTAACGGTTTCCAACCTGCAGGCTATACCAGCTACGAGCGTTGGTTTGCTGGTTGGGAGGAACCTATCGTACTGAACGCTGAGGATGTCAATGTAACCAATATGAAGTCTCTGCAGAACGATGGTGAGTTCTACATTATTTATAATGATAAGAACGCTAACGAATACTATCTGCTGGAGAATCGCCAGCTTGAAGGCTGGGATGCCTCGCTGCCCGCTGCAGGTCTACTCATTCTGCACTGCGACTATGATGCAAAGGTATGGGAAAATAATGCTCCTAACGACGATCCTAATCACCAGCGCTTCATTGCGGTGTCTGCTAATGGCGAATACTCATATGAGATTTGGGAAGGCAACTATTATTATGATGAAGCAGAACCATTCCCTTATGGCAAGGTTAATGCTTTCAACAAGAATTTCAAGGTAGAGTCTTCTGATAAGATTGCCAAGAATGCTGCCCAGTTCTTTACTAAGACCAGCAATGGTACCAAGTGGATGAATGGCTCTGTAGAGGAGATTACTCAGAATAGCGACAAAACCATCTCATTCAACTTCGTAGCCAATTATGATGACGCTCCTGCAGGAGAAGCACTCCCATTGCCATTTACAGAGACCTTTGACCAGTGTAAGGGCACTGGTGGAAACGACGACAAGTGGAGTGGCAATGGTGTCGCATCAAAGGTTGCAGATTTTATTTCAGATAATGAAGGTTGGACTGAGGCTAACGACAAGTATTACGGTGGTAAGAAATGTGCTCGTTTCGGTACTGGAGATTCTGCTGGTGAAGTGTCAACACCCGTACTTGTCATTAATGGTACTGCGAAGTTGACCTTCAAAGCTGGAGCATGGAATAACAATAAGGCAGGAACCTCTCTTTCTCTTGTTGTAAAGGGCGGTACGATAGATATAGGAAGCGTAATATTGACCAAGGGGGCTTGGAATGATTATGAGGCAAACATTACTGCTGCTGGTAATGCTACAATTACATTTACTCAGTCGAAGGGGGCTTTCTTCCTTGATGAGGTAAAGGTAATCTCTACTTCTACCGGCATTAAGGATGTAAAGGCTGTTACGACTAACACCACTCGCATCTATACCCTTGATGGTCGTTATGTAGGCACTGATCCTAACCTATTGCCACGAGGATTATATATTATCAATGGCAAGAAAATTGTTAAGTAAATAAATAGAATACTATGAAACATAAACCGGCTGATAGCAGTGAATGCTCTCAGCCGGTTTCCTTATTTAACTTCTATAACTTCTATAACTTCTTTAACTCCTATAACTTCTCAACTTTTAGAAGTTCACACCAACGTTGATAAAGAATGAACGAGTGTGTACACCGTCGAAGTCGCTATCGCCGATGTTGGCAAGACCAAAGTCAAAACCTGCCTCAGCATACAGCATCTGATATTCCAGACCACAGCCAAGACGCAGACCACCGTCGAAGCGATCTACTGCATCGTAAGAGCTGGTAGACTTCTGCTCACCATAATACTTCATCTTACCACCCAGTCCAAGAGCCATATAACCACCCAGGAATGGCTGGAGGTAAAGGTCATCAATCAAGTCGAAAGAGTATTTCACTACCAGGGGCACCTGCAGGTAGCTCAGACGGCATTTTACCTTCTGGAACCCTGTTTTGCCGTCAGCCATTTCGAAAGGTACACTCTCCATGCTACCACCCTTCTCTGAGTAGAACAAACCTGCCTCCAACCAGACAGGTGTAGAGTTAGCCAATTGGAAGCCGTAAACAGCTCCAAAGGCCAAACCAGCACGGCTGTCCATATCCAAGTCTGCATTGTCACTGCTGAGTGATGCGATGTTCATTCCCAGACGCAGGCCATAGTAACTTTCTGTGTCGTTGTGGTTGTAACGGCTACGGCTGCGGCTAGTTCCAAACTGTGCGAATGACGGTACTGCCATCATTCCTGCAAGTATTAGAATAAATAGTTTTTTCATGTCTTTTTGTCCTTTGTTTAAAATATTGGCTGCAAAGGTACGAATAAGTGAGCGAAAATGCAAATTTATTTACCAAGAAATTTCGTGTCGAGATAGCGCTGGAAGGTTTCTTTGTACATATCGCCAATGGGCAGATAGGTGTCTTTGTCCATGATGATACGGTTCTTGTTAACCTCTTGGATCATCTTGAGGTTGACAATGTATGAACGGTGGATGCGCATGAAGTAGTCGGGCAGGCGCTCCTCTATCTTCTTCATCGACAACAGGGTAATGATGGGCTTGCCTTCTCCCTCAACGTGTACCTTCAGGTATTCACTCATCGCCTCAATATAGCGGATATCGCTGATGGCAACCTTTACGATGCGATACTCTGTCTTGAGGAAGATGGTGTCGTCTTCTAAGCCCCCTAAGTTAGGGGGTTGGGGGTCTGAAGAACTGCTAATGTTTCCCTTGTTCAGACCCCTGTCGTCCCCTAACTTAGGGGACAGACGGTCTTTTAGCCTGTTTGCTGCCCGTTGGAAGTCCTGCAAACCAAAGGGCTTGAGGAGGTAGTCGACGGCATTGACCTTAAAGCCCTCGACAGCATATTCTGCATAGGCAGTCGTGAAGACAACGAGCGGAGGTGTTGTCAGCGACTTGATAAAGTCCATGCCGTTGAGGTCGGGCATGTTGATGTCGCAGAAAATGGCGTCAACCGTATCCTGCTCCAGAAACTGGCGGGCTTCCAACGCACTCTGACACTGTACAGCCAGTTCAAGGAAAGGAATCTTATTAATATAGGTGACAATCTGCTGGAGTGCCAGCGGTTCGTCGTCAATAGCCATGCATCGTATCATGTCAGTGGAATGGTTAGTTCAACATTATAACTGTCGGGCTGATTCTGTATCTTCAGCGAGTAGTTGTTATCATAAAGCAAGTGCAGTCGTTGCTTGACATTGGTCAGACCCACACCGCCCTTTTCTTCGTTAGGCTTCTCGGCTTTGGAGTTGCAACAGGTGAATACCAGCTGCTGGCTGCCAATAGCTGACGGCTCATCGTTAATTGCTATCTTGATATGTACAAACGAATGATGCTGGTAACTGATGCCATGCTTGAAGGCATTCTCTATGAAGCTGATCAGCATAAGCGGTGGTACCGTCTTGTCGGGTGCCTCACTGGGCAGGTCGACTAGAATCTCTACCTTGTTAGTATAGCGCAACTGCATCAGTGCCACATAGTGACGGATGAAGTCAAACTCACGGGTGAGGGGCACACCGCTCTTGTCACCCTCATAGAGGATGAAGCGCATCATCTTCGATAGTTCCAGTATGGTGTCCTTTGCCTTTTCCGGGTCTATGTCCACCAAGGCATGGATGTTGTTCAGCGTGTTCATGAAGAAGTGGGGGTTGATCTGGTATTTCAGATACTCCAACTGCTGCTCTAGGTTCTTCTTCTGGAGGGCTGCCAACTTCTTCTGGTCAGTGCGGTTCTTAAAGAAGAGCTTGATGCCGATATTCATACCGAACATCAATACGAGGATGACTACCGCTACGATGTCGTGCTGGCCGATAAAGACAGGTGGACGTTGTCCTTGCCAACGGAACTCGCGGGGTGGTCTTTGGTGCTCTCCTCTCATCATGTGTGGTTCATGGCCACCCCTTGGCATCTCGTGTTCTCTATCCATCTCTCCGTGTTCTCTGTCCATATGTCTCTCCATGGGGATTGGTCTTTGTACCATGAATTTGGGACGTTGACTACACTGATAGGCCACGAAAATAGAGAAGACTGCTGCCATCATTGCCGCATAGAGCACACGCTTGCGACGGTAAATCAATAGTGGCGCCAGCAAGAAGTTATGGATGAGGAAGATGGTCAGATATATGGCAAAGAGTTTCCATGCGATGAGTATTTCTGTCCAGTTGAAGGTGAGGAAACTGTTGTTTATCGTACGGATATACAAACTTAGCACTGGGGCTGCAAAGAGCATGCCCCAGAGTGCCATGTATATGACGTTCTCTTGTCGTGACTGTATCTTCATCCAATACATATAACGCAGTTTCTCCTATTATTATTGTACGGTTCTACTCTTATCTTACCATCTGCCACCGCCAGGACCGCCGCCCATCGAATTGCCGATGCTGTTGGTTGCTGTGACGCTATACGTATTGTCGTCGATGACGAGTGTGTAGCTCGTGCCACTGCTGATGCCTTCTGCTGTCATCAGGATGGTGCCGCTGTCAGAGTAGGGAGGCAAGGTGAATGTGGCGTATGATTTGTTGACGTCGCGGATGCTGATGGTGCTGTTGGCAGAAACAGAACCGCTGGTCTGTACGAAACCCTGTGAGCTGGAACCTAACTTGCAGTCAACACGTCCGCCGATGGCAAAGAGACTGCCGCCCGTGATGTAGAGCGCATGGCTCTCGTCTGCGTCAATGCCTGCCTCGGCACCGTTAGCTCCATAGGCAATGATGGTACCACCTTTTATATATAGGTTGCCGTTGGTGTCGATGCCGTCGTTATTGGTGCCTACAGCCACAACAGTACCACCACTGATGGTCAGGTCGCTGGAGGCATTGATAGCATCGTCGTAGGCAGCCACCATCACGCTACCGCCGGTAATGTCGAGGGTACCCTTGCTCTCGATGCCCTCACCATTGGTGCCAGAGGTGCGAACCATGATGTCGCCACCAGTAATGGTCAGCACGCCATGCTCGTTCTTTGTACCAATCTTGATGCCTTTGGGAGATGATGTATAGGCATCGTCAATGTTGTCGGTATTGCCCTTGTAGTTCAGGTTCTCTGTGGTTCCGTTGTTGTAGTACAGACCACCCGTTGTGATGGCACGTACCTTACCGCCATTGATATAGCATTCCCAGTCGGCCTTCAGACCTTTGCCGCCACTGCCGCTAGCCTTGACATACACTTCACCACCATTGATGGTCAGCACGCTGTCACACTTGATGCACGACACGGCCTTGGTCTCCAGTTCCTCTTCGTCCCACTCGCCATCACCTGTGGCTACCACCGTGGTACGTCCACCGTTGATGATGATGTCTTCGTCGCAGTTGATGCCTTTAGCACCCAGACCTGCTGTCTCTACGTTGATGATACCACCGTTGATGATGGCGTCAGAGCCCTTGATGCCGTGGTTGGCAGCATTGACATAGACGTTGACGCCCTTCTCGAACAGCACATAGCTCTTCGACTGGATGCCGTTGTTATACTGTCCCTGAATCTCCAGCGAACCACTGCCGCTAAACAGCATCTTCCCCTTGCCGTAGAGTGCACTCTTATGATCTTCCGTGGTTCCGTCAGTCAGTTTGTTGGTGCCAGCGAGCACGATATATGCCGCACCCTTACCGTCCAGGTTGAGGGCTGTCGACTGACTGCTGGTGATGTTGGCATTGTTGAGGTTCACTTCGTAGTCGGCACTGCCGCTGATGGTCAACGAACCGTCTGCCGTTGTGCCGCTCACTACGTAGCAGATACCCGTTGTCTTACCGTGGTCGGCAGTGATGTTTTTACCATCTGCGACTGTGATGGTGACACCATTCTCTGTCTTCTCCGTGGGATTACTCATGTCAATGGCTACGGTAGTCGTAAACTGCTGTGTGCTGATGGCGTCGGCCTCGTCAAAGTAGGTGGCGTCGGCCACTTCCGTAGGCTCTGCCGTCGTCCTGTCGATAGCAACTTCAAATTCACTTAGTTCACCACTGGCCGATGTGACCGTACCACTGCTATCAGTACCTCCGTTGTACCAATCTTTCCATTGGTCGTACAGGTCGTCAGCATCAGTCGATAAACAGCTGGACAGCGATAGCATGGCTGCCAGCATCATAAGCATGTTTTTCTTCTTCATATTTGCATTTTGTAGTTTGACATTCTTTTTTCACTACAAAAGTACAAAAGAAAAGCCGGTTCGTGAAAAATATTCAGCGAACCGGCTCCTTTATTCAGTAAACACCAGACGACTGTCGTCAGGCTGTACCTCTATATGTACACGCACTGCATCGTCGGGCAGCACCTCTTCTATCAGTTCTGGCCACTCAATGAAGCAGAGGGCACCAGAGTAGAAATAGTCCTCGTAGCCCATGTCGTACACCTCTTCCAGCTTCTTGATACGGTAGAAGTCGAAATGATAAATCGTAGAGGGGAGGGGGGAAGGGGAAGAGGTAATAGAATACTCGTTGATAATGGCGAAGGTGGGCGAGGTGATGACGTCCTCTACGCCCAGCTCTTCACAGATGGCCTTGACAAAGGTGGTCTTGCCGGCACCCATCTTGCCGTAGAAGGCAAAGACGCGCTTGTCGCCAATCTGATTGATAAACTCGCGAGCAGCCTCGCGGATATGTTCTATGTCTTGAATCTTTATTTCCATATTATCTTTTTCTTCCTTTTAGTGATACAATAGGTATAATCATTTCCTCCATCGAGATACCTCCGTGCTGGAAGGTGTTACGATAGTAGGATACGTAGTAGTTGTAATTGTTGGGATAGGCGAAGAAGTCGTCACCCGTGGCAAACACATAGCTCGTCGACAGGTTGGGAGCGGGCAGATGTGCTTTCTGCGGATCCTTGATGACGAAGAGGTCTTTCGAGTCGTAGGCCAGATTCTTGCCCAGCTTATAACGCAGATTGGTGTTGGTGTTGCGGTCACCGATAATCTTCACGGGATTGGTGGCGCGGATGCTGCCGTGGTCGGTGGTAATCAGGATACGGTAGTCGCTCTGTGCCAGCTGGCGGAACAGGTCGGCCATCGCTGAGTGGCGGAACCACGACAGGGTGATGCTACGGTATGCAGACTCGTTATTTGCCAGTTCACGTACCATCTTCGATTCAGTACGGGCGTGACTGAGCATGTCGATGAAGTTGAAGACCACCACGTTGAGGTCGTTCTTCTCCAATGTATGCAACTGCTGCAGCAGTTTGTCGGCCTCCTGTGAGGTGTTGATCTTATGATACGAGAAGGTGTTGCGCTTGCGGTAGCGCTCCAGCTGTGTCTGGATGAGTGGCTCCTCGTTGAGGTTCTTGCCCTCCTCTTCGTCCTCGTCAACCCACAGGTCGGGGAACATCTGTGCAATCTGTACAGGCATCAGGCCGGAGAAGATCGCATTGCGGGCATATTGGGTGGCGGTGGGCAGGATGCTGCAATAGACATCCTCGTCAATATCGAACAGGTCGCCAATCTCGCGCTCCAGTGTCTTCCACTGGTCATAGCGGAAGTTGTCAAGCACGATGAGGAAGACTTTCTCCCCCTCACTCAATGCAGGGAATACCTTGGTCTTGAACAGTTCATTCGACAGCATCGGGTGCTCGTCGCCCTTCATCCAATCCATATAGTTCTGCTTGATGTATTTCGAGAAACCACGGTTGGCTTCCTCTTTCTGCATCTCCAGCATCTCTGTCATCTGCGAGTCGGTAGCGCTGAGTTCCAGTTCCCAGCGTACCAGTCGCTTGTACACGTCTGTCCAGTCCTGCCACGTGCGACAGTCCATAATCTGCATCGACAACTGCTGGAACTGCTGCTGGTAGTTGCTCTGCACGGTCTCGGTGACTATCTCCTTACGGTGGATGTTCTTCTTCAGCGTCAGCAATATCTGGTTGGGATTGACGGGCTTGATGAGGTAGTCGGCAATCTGTTGTCCGATGGCCTGATTCATGATGTCCTCCTCCTCACTCTTCGTCACCATGACGACGGGCACCTGTGGCGTTATCTCCTTGATACGCTGCAGCGTTTCCAGACCACTGAGGCCAGGCATCATCTCGTCGAGCAATACCAGGTCGAAGGTGCGCTTCTTGCACTCCTCAATGGCGTCGGTACCGTTGGTCACCGTCACCACCTCGTAACCTTTCTTCTCTAAAAAGAGCAAGTGGGCGCGGAGCAGTTCCATCTCGTCGTCAGCCCAAAGTAATAGTCCGTTGGTCATTACTTATTCGTTATTACGTTATATCGTTATTACGTTATTTCGACAGTATCATCTCCAGAAGTCATCGTCGAACTCGTCGTAGCTGTTGCTCTGCTGCTGGGGAGCATTGTTGAACAGCGGGTCGTCGTCCGGCTCTTCGCTGTTGCCAGCAGGCTGGTCGCCTCCTTCTTCTTCGTAGTCATCTTCTGAGACGATGGTGTCAGGCTCGTCTAGCAGGTCTTCTGGACTAATGTCCAGTGGCTCCAATTTCTCTTCGAAGAAGATCTCGTAGTCGCGGTAGCTGTAGTTGGTACCCAGCAACGGCAGGTTCTTCTCGCTGATGATGATGGGGCGACACGGACGTAGCATGTCGGCCATCTTCTGGTCGTTATACAGCTGACGGGCATACTGGCGAGCCTCGTCATAGTTGAGGAAACCACTGATCACCATGCGCACCAGTCCGAAGGCATCTTGGTCAATATTGATGTCGAAGTTACGCACCAGGAAGTTCGAGAAGTTATATTTCGCCATCTCGAAGAGCAGCTGGTTATGGTTCACAGAGTCGGGCTGGTAGGCCAACATGAATACGTAGTTGGCATTGCGCTCAATGGTCAGCGTGTCGTTACGTGTGGAGTCGGCAGCCATGTCGACAGCACGTCGTGACCATACGTCGCCGATGTCAAACTTGCCGCCATGTAGCGTCTTGCCCTCCTGTACACCTTTGATAATCATACCAGCCATCTCGCTGACCTCACTCTGCGGATACTGTTCTACCACCTGTTTCATGCGGTCGATACAGGCCTGCGACTCTCCCTCGTTCAACAGGCTGAGGCCTTCGATGAAGAGGAACTTAGGACGGTGCTCTCCCAGTGGGAAACGCTTCTCGGAAATCTCACTGTTGGCCTTGACCTCGTTATAGCGGTTGTCCTTGAAGGCCTCGTAGGTGGCGGCATAGATAGAGTCTTCTATGTGTACGCCGAAGCGCTGGTTCTCTGCAAAGTAGGGGTCTGACAGCAGGATGGTCCAGTTGCTTTCAGGAAAGTCGCTTTGTAGCATGGCCAGACAGTGGCTCGCCTCGGTGGTGCGTCCCTGACGTGAGTATAATAAGAATAGGTGGTACCACGCCTCGTCGTTCTTCTCGTAGTCGGTATACTGGCTGGTTAATCTGCCCAGTGCTTTCTCGCTGAGTCGCAGGTTGTCGAGCTTGTCTTTGAAGATGATGCCCGAATGGAACAGACCGTCCTTAATGAGATTGTCGCTCTCGGTCTTCTGTTCGTCGGTAAAGGGAATCTGCGCCAAGTAATACTCCCGCTTGTGCGGGTCAAGAGCAGCGGTGTCAGCAGGCTGCTCACCTTCTTTCCCAGCGACAGATTGCGACGCCACACTTTGACCATTGGTCAAAGAATCGCTGGGCACTGTAGCACCTTGGCTATCCGCCATTCCCGCCATCTCCGGAGTCTCTGGTGTCTCTATGCTGTCAGTGCTCTCCGTATTTTCCGTCTCCTCTGGCAATAGGTTGACCACCGTCTTGTTCACACGCTGCCAGTGGTCCTCGTTCTCGCGCTTGCCCCACTGGCGCTGGAAGGTCTGCTTACCTTGGTTGACTGCCTGTGGGTTATAGAAATACCATTGCCCAGACTGACCGCCGGCTGTTGGCAGTTGGGTGTTGGCAGTTGGTCTTGTTGGTCGGTTCATGGCACCATTCCTGGCCTCCTGCTGTTGCTGGGCCTTCTCGGCTTCTTCCTCCTCTTTGGCGCGTTGCTCTTCTTTCTCCTTCTTGATAAGGTCGGCAATGACCTGGTCGATAATCTTGTTGCGCTGGTCTTCCGGCATCAGGGCCAGACGCTGCAAGGAGTCTTGCAGCTCCACAGCACTGGTGTGAGGCACCAACTCGTCGAGCACTTTCGAGCGCTCGTCCAGTTGCTTGTAGTCTTTACGGTCTTTGTCTAACAGACCGATAGCTTCGCCATAGCAGCGCTGGGCGTCGGCATATTTCTCCTTCTCCCAATAGACGTTGCCCAACTTCAACAGCAGCACACCTTTCTCAATGCCTGAGCGGGTGGCTTTCTTGCAGCCTTCCTCATAGGCCTCAATGGCGTGCAGCGTGTCGCGCTGGGTGAGGTAGACATTGCCGATGGCATAATACACCTGGTCAAGGAAGTCCTTGTTGT
The DNA here is from genome assembly GCA_946410305.1 of uncultured Prevotellaceae bacterium. GTDB lineage: Bacteria > Bacteroidota > Bacteroidia > Bacteroidales > Bacteroidaceae > Prevotella. Next base: position 31,515 of record CAMJZV010000021.1, read on the forward strand.
TATCCGAACGAGCCATGCGCTTCAGCTTGCTGATCTTTCCCTTAAAGTCAGTAGCTGGCATTACCTCGGTCTGGGCAATGCGGGCGTTGAATTCCAGTTCATAGGGCGGATTCAGACGTATCACGTGCTTGAACGACTCGTAGGCCTCGTTCTTCTTTCCTAGCTGTGCCTGTATCTGTCCCATTAGGAACCATTCGCGGGCCTTCTGCTTGCGGCGCTTCTCGTGCTTGACGACCTTGCGCAGATAGGGTAGGGCCTCTTCGTAGTGGCCGGCACGGACATGATAGTTGGCCAGCGTGTAGTCCCAGTCCTTCACGGCACGATAGTGCATGGTGTCACGGCGCTGCTTGGTGATAATGTCCTCTGCATCGTAGAGCCAGTCTAGCTCCGTATAACTCTTGGCCAGCCAGGCACGGGCAATGCCGTTGATGGCAGGCTGCGTTTGGTAGAGTCGTGACATATAGGAGAAGGTGGCGGCTGCCTCTTCAAACTGTCCCTGCTGGAACTGCGACTTACCCAGCAATAGCCAGGCGTGCCACAGGAAGGGGTTGTACTCACGACGGTTCAGCCACTCAATGTCCTTCTGCGTCTTGCGGCGCCCCTTGTTCCACTCAGGGCGTTTCTTGATGCTATGGAGCTTGATGGTCTTCTCGGCTTTCTCAATGGCACGGTCGTAGTTGCCCTTTCCCAACTCGCGGCTCTGCTTGTTGGCGACAGGGTAGAGGGGAATCAGCTCCGTACAGTTGTCCTTGTTGCCGTTCTCTTTCTCTATGTTGCCGTCAATGAAGGCCTGCGAACCGTTATAATAGGTGTTGTAGCGCGCGTTGAACGACTGCCAGAAGCGGCTCTTTGCTGTGTTGTGTTTGGTGGAACAGCTCGTTATCAAGGTGCAGGGGGCAAGGAGCAAGGTGCAAGAGAATAGTAACAGCAATGAAGTGTGTCGCTGTCTTTTTTGTTCCTGCTCATCGTGACATTTCTCTTGCTCCTTGCTCCTTGCCCCTCGCTCCTTTAATTCCGCCAACTTACACTCACTTCTGCTGCTGCACGAGGCACAGTCGCCCTCTTTCTGCACGATAGGGGCGTCCGTGCTACCGATGGAAGCGATAGCAGCAATGATGCCCAGCACCACTAACGATATGACGACTATCAGCAGGAATTGCATTTTTCACTATGAACTATGAACTATGAACTATGAACTTAATTTTTCACTTTTCACTTCAAACCCTCCGGCTTTGATATCCTCCCAGTAATTAGGATACGATTTCGTCACCACTTGCGGATTGTTGATGAGCACCCTGTCAAACACACATGCTGCAGGGGCGAACGAAAGCGCCATGCGATGGTCTTCGTAAGTGTCTATACCGTTCTCCATGTCAGGTTCACAGCGTTCACCGTCCCATATCAATTCACTGTCGTCCAACGATTTGATGACATAGCCTAATTTGCGCATTTCATTCTTCAGGGCTTCTATCCTGTCAGTCTCCTTGATTTTCAACGTTGACAGACCACGGAAGTGGAAGGGAACATTCAGCAGTGCACATGTCACCACGAACGTCTGGGCCAGGTCGGGCGAATTCACGAAGTCATATTCCAGTCGTGGCACGCAATGTCCCGAGCGCTTGATGGTCACTGTGGTGGGAACCCCCTGTTGCTTCGAGTCAAACTTACTCTTGACGCCCAGCAGACTGAATATGTATCGGAGCGACGAGTCACCCTGTTTCGAACCGTCCATCAGCCCTTCCAGTCTGACCTCAGCCTCTGGGTCTTTCGAGAGGGCAACGATTTCGTACCAATAGGAGGCACCGCTCCAGTCGTTTTCTATATAATATGCACGCTCCTTGTAGGGGGTGGGGCGCACCTCAATAGTCTCGTAATCACTCCATTCTGCGTCAGCTCCGAATTCGCGCATCGTCCACAGCGTCAGGTCGATATACGGACGTGAGATGATGTCGCCAGTCAGTCGGAGCGTCAGTCCGTTTTTCAGCGTCGGCGCTATCATCAGCAGGGCTGAGATATATTGCGAACTGATGTTGCCTGGCACTTCCAGCAGTCCGCCTTCCAACTGTCCGCCTTTGATGCGGAGTGGGGGAAATCCCTCTTCTCCAACGTATTGGATATCGGCTCCCAGGAAACGCAGCGCGTCAACCAGCACACTGATGGGGCGGTGCTTCATGCGTTCTGTACCTGTCAGCACATGTTCCTCACCGTCTTTCACAGCCAGGTATGCAGTCATAAAGCGCATGGCAGTGCCAGCAGCCTTGATGTTAATCTCGTAGGGGTTGTCTCTCATAGCAGCCACTATCACTTCCGTATCGTCACAGTTGGAAAGATTCTCCGGTAGCATTTTGCCTCCAGACAGGGCGTGGATAATCAGAGCTCTATTTGAAATACTTTTCGAAGCAGGCAGTTTAGCAGTATGTTGCAAGTGGCTTGGAGCCGTTATAGTATATTGCATATTTCTCGTGTACCTTGTTAATATGGTGCAAAGATAGCTCAAAATACTTGAATAACTAAAAAAAGTCAGTTAAAAATTTGCAAATAACGAAATAAAGCCGTACCTTTGCATCCGATTTCGAAAGAAGTCACCTGAAAAGGATCGGGATTTAGCGCAGTTGGTAGCGCACACGTCTGGGGGGCGCGAGGTCGCTGGTTCGAGTCCAGTAATCCCGACAGAAGCTAAGGAGTTGAAACCAATGGTTCCAACTCCTTTCTTTTTGTTTTCCGCAAGGTTAATAATCAGAATGGATTATAGTCCCGCGTTCTACACAAAGGTGATAAAAAACGTGTTGAAGACTGACAGACTGACAAAACCCCTATCTACAAAGGGCTCGCAGTCTGTTGACAGTCTATTTAGAGACTGACAAGACTAACAGCCCTCTCCGTAAAATTCTCTAGAGAATTTCGCAATTATAAGCTGTATACGCCTAAAATTCTCTAGAGAATTTTCCGTTTCTATAGCTAATACGCGCAAAAGTATGGCTAATACGCACCAAAACACAGCTATTAATTGGGCATAAACGCTGTCAGTCTCCTGTCAGTCTTGACACTCTCCAAAAAGACTGCAAACGCCCTGTACATCGGCGTTTTGTCAGTCTGTCAGTCTCTATCACAAAATTTTTGGGGTTTCGAAACAAAAGCTGCATAAATATGCATTAATGTAGATTGGAGAACCGTTCCGTGGATTAGTTGTCTTCGTCGCCCATGAAGTGGTAGGGCTCTATGTTCGCATTCTCGCCGATGTAACCTGTGTCGGGAACTTCAACGGGTGCAGCGAGCTGTTTGTTGTAATCGCCACGCACAGCTCCTGTGCTAAGTACCAGATCGTCGTAGTTGAGGGTGGAGATGACGGTCTGGAAGACGCCGATGCTAATGCGGCGGCCTTGCGGGTAGATACCATTATAGACGTGGACGGTCAGGAATCCAGGATGCTGGAAGACCTGCAGACGGTTGTATTTCAGGAAGGCGTTGAAGACCTCAGGATTGGTCAGCGCAGTGTCAGCAACCGAAATGGTTCGTGAGATGTTGTTGATGAGCTCATCAATCTCGTCAGCCTTGATGCTGTCGTTTTCCTGTATACACTCATGGATGTTGTCTATCGTCTCTGCCAGCATCAGCTTCTTGGAGGGTACGGTGATCAATGCAAAGATGTATAGCACGAGGAAGACAATCAGAAGAATGACGAGTCTGCCCAGACAGCTGTTAAAGAACTCTTGCATCAAGTTCTGCTTTTTGTACGAGTCACTGTGAAATTGGTCCATAATAGTATGTTGTAATTAGGTTTGTATTATCGGTTGTTGATCAGGTTCATAAACTCCTGACGCGTCTTTGCTTGGTTAAAGGCACCGCTGAAGTCGCTGGTGGTGGTGATGCTGTTCTGCTTCTCCACGCCTCGCATCTGCATGCACATGTGACGGGCCTCGACGACAACCATCACACCCAGCGGGTGGAGGGTCTGCTCGATACACTCCTTGATTTGCAGCGTCATGCGCTCTTGCACTTGCAGACGGTGACTATAGATGTCGACTACGCGGGCTATCTTGGACAGTCCGGTGATGTAGCCGTTGGGGATATAGGCCACATGCACCTTGCCATAGAAGGGCAGCATGTGGTGTTCGCAGAGGGAGAAGAAGTCGATGTCCTTGACGATGACCATCTGCGAGTAGTCTTCCTTGAAGAGGGCGTCGCGCAACACCTGATGGGCGTCCATCTCGTAGCCGCGTGTCAGCACCTGCATGGCTTTGGCCACGCGCATGGGGGTCTTCTGTAAGCCCTCACGCTCGGGGTCTTCACCCAACAGTGTCAGGATTTCCTTGTAGTGCTCGGCCAGTGTGTCGAGTCCCTCTCTGAATATTTCGTTTTCTGGATACATTAGTATGCTACAGTGATTTTTCCCTTCACGATGGTTGCCTGGTCAAAGCCAATGTTGCGCAGGCTGACCAGCATCTGGTGAGCTTCCTCATAGGTGCGGTAGTTGCCGACGCGGCAAATCCAGCGTGGAGAATAAAAATGTACGTACACGGGTACGTTGGGGTAGTGGCTCTTGATTCTGTTGCGCACCTGCTCAGCCTGCTGACGGTCCTTGCGCGAGTTGCCACCGGCAAAGGCCTGCACGCGATAGCCCATTACCTTCTGGCCACGCAGTATCTTCTGTGTGGGGGCGGAAGCAGTGTCCTGCGGCTCCACAACCTGAGGAACGGTGGGCTTGCTAGTGGTACTAGAATGACTAGAAGAACTAGTAGAGCTAGATGAATTCGTAGTACTAGGGGTGCTAGTCTTTGTTGTCGTGGCGCTCTTGGGTGTCAGCACGGTGGTGTTGACCAGCTGGTCGATAGAGTCACTCTGGTGAATAGTTACCGAACCCTGTCCTGCTACTGTTTTCTGCAGGCGCTGGGTAAAAGTCTGTGCACCGGCACCCATAGGGATGCCGATACACAGTACTAATATCTGGATGAAATGTTTCATTTATTTCTTCCAAGCGTCGATGATACCCTTGAAATCTGCGCACTTCAGTGAAGCACCGCCGATGAGGCCACCGTCGATGTCAGCCTTGGCGAACAGCTCAGGAGCGTTAGAAGCCTTGCAAGAACCACCATACAGGATGCTGGTGTCCTCAGCAACAGCCTGACCATACTTCTCAGCAACGATAGAACGGATGTAAGCGTGGATCTCCTCAGCCTGCTCAGCGGTAGCGGTCTTACCAGTACCGATAGCCCAGATGGGCTCGTAGGCGATGATGATCTTGCGGAAGTCCTCCTCTGAGAGGTTGAAGACAGAACCCTCGAGCTCAGCCTTTACGACCTCGTTCTGCTTGTTAGCCTCACGCTCAGCGAGTGACTCACCGATGCAGAAGATAACCTTCAGACCGTTCTTCAGAGCCAGCAGCACCTTCTCCTTCAGGATCTCTGGAGTCTCCTTGTAGTACTCACGACGCTCTGAGTGACCCAGAATAACGTACTGAGCACCAGTGCTCTTTACCATCTCAGCGCTTACCTCACCAGTGAAAGCACCCTTCTCCTTGTCTGCGCAGTTCTCAGCACCCAGACCGATGATGTCCTGGTTCAGCTCCTTGGCAACAGATGCCAGATGGATGAACGGTGTGCAGATGACAACGTCACAGTTGGGTTTGTCGGCTGCGAGAGCCTCATTCAGTTCCTTGGCCAGAGCCACTCCCTCTTGCAGGTTCAGGTTCATCTTCCAGTTGCCTGCTACGATTTTCTTTCTCATTGTTTGATTTTTGTTTAAAAAGTTGATATATCTTGTTAGACTGTTCTTTTCTCTTCAGCCACTTGGTCCATGCCCACAGACGGTCAGCAATGGTGAGTACCAGCAGTGGCAGGATGTACCATAGGACGATGATTAGTATCTTTTCGGCCATTGTGTCCTTGGGCAGCTCACCAATCTCCAACTTGTCCAGACGTCCTGTCAGGGTGTATTCGTCCGGCAGACTGTTGTGGCTCCACTTGCGGATGATGACGCCGTCTTTCAGCAGCAGCAGTCCCGGATTGCTGCGGATGATGGTCTTCAGCGTCGTCTCGTCCGTCTGGCAGAAGGGATATTCCGCCCCCGTCATGTCGCGCCATCGCTCAATGCCTTTCACCCCGCTGGCCGTCAACGCATAGAATGGATAATCATTGTCTTCTGCATATTCGTACATCTGGTTGATGAGGTCCAGCTGGCTGTCGTCAGCCTTCTCTACATGAGGCGCCACGAGTAAGAAGAGGTAGCCCTTCTGGTTGAGCAGCGAGTCGGTAATGTCCTCACCGTCCTCTGTGCGCTGGATGAAGAACTCTGCGTATGGCGACTCCTTGCCCTTCATCATCTCCTGCCAGCCTGCCCTCAGGTCGGTTCCGATATGGTAGGGGCGGAAGTCGAGATAGGGTAGGTCATAGAGCGACCATCCTGATACTACGATGATGAATAGCGATGAATAGTTGGTAGCTATCCACTGGCTCGACGTCGAGATGAAGCGCACCATGTCGTGGGGCCACTTCCAGACGATAAAGGCCATGATGAGCAGGATGACGTTCTTGCCGAACGACTCCCAGTTGGTGAGTACGATGGCGTCGCCAAAGCAACCGCAGTCGCTGACAGGATCGGTCAGTGCCAACCACAGTGTCAGCGGTGTCATGATTACCATCATCAGCATGGCCAGGTTGGTGGACAGCGTCTTGCGGATGGCAAAGAGCAGACATATACCGATGCCGAACTCGACGGCTGACAGGATGACGGCGGCTCCTAGCGTCAGAAAGTCGGGAGTCAGCATCTGCAGGTGCATCGCTGTCAGGTAGTCAGTCAGCTTATATTGCGTACCCATCGGGTCCACAGCCTTGACGAATCCTGAGAATATCAGGACCACCGCCAATACCATTCGTGCTATGTTGACCAATACCTTCCTCATCGTCTCCTTATCTTACTGCGGAAGCAAATTCTTCATTCTTCATTCTTCACTCCTGAAGCTTTATTGCTCCAAACACGGCGTAGTTGATGATGTCCATGTAGTTCGAGTCAATGCCTTCGCTGACCAGTGTCTCGCCTCCTAGGTTCTCTATCTCCTTGATGCGTTCTATCTTGGTCAGGATGAAGTCTGTATAAGAGCTGACCCGCATGCCGCGCCAAGCCTCGTCATAGTCGTGGTTCTTGCGCTTCATCAGTTCCAGTGCCTCCTTGGCATATTTGTCGTAGAGCACCATCGCTGCGTCGTTGTCCATATCGACGGTGTCGCTAAAACCATGGTAGAGCTGTATCAGTCCCACAATACCATAGTTGATGAGGGCGATGAACTCCGGACGGATGCCTTCACCCACCAGCGACTCCTTCTTGATTTCCAGCGAACGGATGCGCTTGGCCTTGATAAACAACTGGTCGGTCAGTGACTGTGGACGCAGAATGCGCCACGAAGCCCCATAGTCATGGAGCTTCTTCTCGAACAGCGTGCGACATTCCGTCAGCGTCTGTTCGAACTCTTCGTTTGTCTTTGCTTCGTTATTAGCCATAATTCGGTGCAAAATTACATATTTTCGTTGAAACCACCAAATTATTGTATCTCTTTCTGCTTCTTGTGGATGTAGCGTATCTGGGCACCCTGCACGTCAGCAGCCAGTTCCAGTGAGTCTTGGTAGCCTGGCGTCGAGTCGACGTCACCGTTGCGCTGTTGCATGATGCTGTCGGTGCGTGCCAGTTCCTGCTGGGCCTCCGCAAGTTTCTCCTCCAGAAACTGCGAACGAACCTTCATCCTGAACCGTTCCACCTCTTTCTGGCGCCCGTGACCACAGGCCACAAGTCCTGCCACTACTACCAATATGACTATGTATTTCTTCATTTGCGGCTGCAAAGGTACGAATAAGTGAGCAAAAAAGCAAATAAAATTTGGTTTTTCGTTCGGTTTGTACTACCTTTGCACCCATGAAACTGTATTCAGACCAGGCATTAGCAAAGATTCTTGATCAAGAAATATTCCATCTTATCGGCGATGTGGCCGACGAGATGGGTGTGGAATGCTATGTCGTTGGCGGCTATGTGCGCGACATCTTCTTGGAGCGTCCCTCTAACGATATTGACGTCGTTGTGGTGGGTAGCGGCATCGCTGTTGCTGAGGCGCTGAAGAGGCGGCTGGGCAAGAAGGCACACCTCTCTGTATTCCGTAATTTCGGCACGGCACAGGTGAAGGTTGCCAATAGCCAACAGCCAACAGCCAACAGCCTCGAAGTAGAATTTGTGGGAGCACGCAAGGAGAGCTACAGCCACGACTCACGCAAGCCCATCGTGGAGAATGGTACGTTGGAGGACGACCAGAATCGTCGCGACTTTACCATCAATGCGATGGCTATCTGTCTGAATAATAAACGCTTCGGAGAGTTGGTGGATCCCTTCAATGGTATTGCTGACTTGGAGGACGGCATCATTGCCACTCCGCTGGATCCGGAGGTGACATTCTCTGACGACCCGTTGCGCATGATGCGCTGCATCCGCTTTGCCACCCAGCTGAATTTTCAGATTGAGGAGGAGACGTTTGATGCCCTCAGTCGCATGGCTGATCGTATCAAGATTGTCAGTGGTGAGCGCATCGAGGTAGAGCTGAACAAAATCATGATGGCGCCGCATCCCAGCATCGGTTTTGAATACCTGCAACGCTCTGGTTTGCTGCAGATTATATTGCCAGAGCTCGCTGTTCTTGATATCGTAGAGAAGCGAGAGGGTAGGGCGCATAAGAACAATTTCTACCACACCTTGGAGGTGCTGGAAAATGTAAGCCTCCCCCGACCCCTCCAAAAGGAGGGGAGAATTTCGGGCGCTGAATCTCCCCTCCCTTTGGAGGGGCAGGGAGGAGGCTTATGGCTCCGCTGGGCCGCCCTATTGCATGACATCGGTAAGACGAAATCGAAGCGTTGGGAGCCAGGCATTGGCTGGACCTTCCATAACCATAACTTGATAGGTGCCAAGCAGGTACCTAACATCTTCCGTCGACTGAAGTTGCCGATGGGCGCTGAGATGAAGTACGTACAGAAACTCGTCGACCTGCACATGCGACCACAGGTTATTGCCGACAGTGAGGTCACCGACTCTGCCGTGCGCCGTCTGCTCAACGATGCTGGCGACGACATCGACGACCTGATGACGCTCTGTGAGGCAGACATCACCAGCAAGAACGAGGTCAAGAAAAAGATGTTCCTGGAGAACTTCCGCATGGTTCGTGAGAAACTCGCCGATCTGCAGGTGAAAGACTACAAACGCCTGTTGCAGCCCGTCATCGATGGTAACGAGATTATGGAACTGTTTCATCTGCAGCCTTCTCGTGAGGTGGGTGTGCTGAAACAGTACCTCAAGGATGCTGTCTTGGATAACAAGGTGGAGAACGAGCGTGAGCCGTTGATGCAGCTGTTGTTGGAAAAGGCTGCACAGATGGGACTGAAAACAAACTAAACTTTGTTAAAATTGGTGTAATATCCTATATCGTTGATATAGAATAGGATTATTTTTGCTAATTTTGCACGGCGAAAACTCAAACGCTGTGTGCGAGTTTTCTATAAAAAGCATTATTCGAATAAATAAATAGTATGAAAATGAAGAAAATTGTTATGATTGCAGCCGTTGCTGCAACACTTGTCTCGTGTGGTGGTGGCGGTGGCCGCCCGACATTTGGCGACAATGAATTTCCCGTGACTACTGCTGGTGAGTCGAATGCAGACATGCAGAGCACCTATCCTGCCTCTATTAAGGGTGTTCAGGACGTGGAAATTCGTCCGAAGGCTCAGGGATTCCTGACTCAGATTAATGTGAAAGAAGGACAGACCGTTAGTGCCGGTCAGGTACTTTTTGTTATTGATAACGAGACCTATCAGGCTCAGGTGCGTCAGGCTCAGGCAGCTGTCAACGCTGCCCAGCAGCAGTGTAATACTGCCAAGCTGACCTATGAGAACAGCCAGCAGTTGCATGAGAAGAAGGTCATTGGTGACTACGAGTTGAAGACTTCTCAGAATACCTTCGAGTCTGCCCAGGCCCAGTTGGCCCAGGCCCAGGCTGCACTGGCTTCTGCCAAGGAGGCGCTGAGTTACTGCTACGTGAAGTCGCCCGCCGCAGGTGTCGTAGGTACGCTGCCTTTCAAGAAAGGTGCACTGGTTAGCGCTTCTAACGTCTTGACGACCGTTTCAAACATCTCGTCTATGGAGGCTTATTTCTCTGTAACGGAGAAAGAGGCTATGGTCATCTCTCAGAAGGGTCTGGCTTCATTGCCTTCTGTCAAGTTGCAGTTGGCCGATGGTAGCATCTATGGCAGCGAGGGTACCATCAGTAAAATGAGCGGTGTTATCGATGCCGCTACGGGTTCTGTACAACTGATTGCCTCTTTCGCTAATCCTGAGAAGATACTCAAGAGCGGTGCTACAGGAACCATTATCATTCCGCGTGTCAGCTCTAACGTCATCATTGTTCCGCTGAGCTGCGTCTCTGAGGTGCAGAACAAGAAGTTCGTCTACACGCTTACCAAAGATAATAAGGTGAAGTACACCGAAATCCAGGTTGACCCGCACAACGACGGCAACAACTATGTCGTTACTGGTGGTCTGAAGGCTGGTGATAAGTATGTGACCAATGGTATCACCAAGTTGAACGACGGCATGGAGATTGTACCCATTACCCCTGAGCGCTATCAGCAGAAGATTTCCGAGCAGGCCAAGGCTATGTCTGCTGGTGACATCGTAGGTGCAATGAAGAAGTAAACTGAGAAGTTAAAGGAGTTAAAGAAGTAAAAGAAGTTAGAAGAATATGACTTTTACGAATTTTATCAAACGCCCGGTATTGTCAACGGTGATTTCTATCCTCATCGTCCTGCTGGGTTTCATCGGCCTGGTATCGCTGCCTATTGAGCAGTACCCTAACATCGCACCACCTACGGTAGCGGTGTGGACCAGCTATCCTGGTGCCGATGCAGAGACCGTAAAGAACTCGGTCATCACACCGTTGGAGGAGAGTATCAATGGTGTGGAAGGTATGGATTATATCTCGTCTACCGCTGGTGCCGGTTCTGCACAGATCAGTGTGCTGTTCCGCCAGGGTATGAACCCCGATATGTGTGCCGTTAACGTACAGAACCGCGTACAGCAGGCTCAAGCTCTGTTGCCTGCCGAGGTAACGCGTATTGGTGTGACGGTGCAGAAGCGTCAGACTTCTCAGGTTATCATGTTCACGCTGACCTCTGACGGTCGCTACGATGACGAGTTCCTGACGAACTATAACAACATTAACATCATCCCGGCCATCAAGCGTATTCAGGGTGTTGGTGATGTACAGTCACCAGGTCTGAAGACCTACTCTATGCGTATCTGGCTGAAGCCGGACGTGATGAAGCAGTATAAGCTGATGCCAAGTGACATCAGTGCCGTACTGGCTGAGCAGAACATCGAGGCCGCTCCTGGTTCTTTCGGTGAACAGTCTGATGTGGCTTACGAGTATTCTATGCGCTATACCGGTCGTCTGAAGACTGCCGAAGAGTTTGGCAATATCATCATCTCCAGCGATGCCAGCGGACAGACGCTGAAACTGAAGGATGTCGCCAAGATTGAACTCGGTGGTCAGCAGTACTCGGTATCGATGAAGAACAACAACCTGCCGTCTGTGCTGGGTATGGTACAGCAGATTGCTGGTTCTAACGCTAATGAAATTGCCAAGCAGGTGAAGGCCGAACTGGAAGAGCAGGCTAAACTCTTCCCGCCGGGCATGATTTATAAGATTAACTATGACGTGACAGAGTTCCTGTACGCCTCTATCGAGGAGGTAGTCTTCACGCTGGTGTTCACCCTTATCCTGGTGTTCATCGTTATCTATGTGTTCCTGCAGGACTGGCGCTCTACGCTCATCCCGCTGATTGCGGTGCCTGTGTCGCTGATTGGTACCTTCTTCTTCCTCAGCGTGATGGGCTTCTCTATCAACCTGCTGACGCTGTCCGCTCTGCTGCTGGCTATTGCCATTGTGGTGGACGATGCCGTCGTAGTCGTTGAGGCTGTCCATGCTAAGTTGGATCAGGGCTATAAGTCGGCATTGACAGCATCTATCGACGCCATGAACGAGATTTCTGGTGCTATCATCTCTATTACGTTGGTGATGGCTTCCGTGTTCGTTCCCGTATCGTTCATCGGTGGTACGACGGGTTCGTTCTATCGTGAGTTCGGTGTGACGATGGCTGTCAGCATCTTCATCTCGGCACTGAACGCCTTGACACTGTCGCCCGCTCTGTGTGCTATCTTCCTGAAGCCGCACGATGCCGAGGGACATGCCAAGAAGATGTCGCTCGTTGACCGCTTCCATACGTCCTTCAATACTTCCTACGAGAAACTTTTAGGAAGCTATAAGGGTAGGGTAGAGAAACTGGTGCGTAAGCCGCTTGCTGTGCTTTCTACCGTTATTCTCGGTATTGTGGCAATGGTAGTGCTGATGTTTACCACCAAGACAGGTCTGGTACCTGACGAGGATACAGGAACACTATTCTGTACCATCTCTATGCCACCAGCTACCTCTGTAGAACGTACCAAGCAGGTGGTCAGTCAAGTGGATAGTATCCTGGCTGCAGACCCGGCCATCCAGAACCGTGAGCAGATTCAGGGTTATAACTTCATTGCCGGTTCTGGTTCAGACCAGGCTACGTTCATCATTAAGCTGAAGCCTTTCTCTGAGCGCCAGCATGGATTCTTCTGGAAGCTCAGCGGACTGTGGCAGGGCGATGGTATCTACCGCTTCTTCCTCGACCCGCAGAGCGCAACGGGTGTCGTTGCTCAGATATTTATCAAGACAGCCCATATCAAGGATGCACAGATCCTGGCCTTCGCACCGCCTATGATTCCTGGCTTCTCTGCCAACAGTGGTGTGTCGCTGGTGATGCAGGACCGTACGGGTGGTTCGCTGGACAAGTTCTTTGGCATCGTCAAGGACTATCTGGCTGAGTTGAACAAGCGTCCTGAGTTCCAGACAGCCCAGACCTCTTACAACCCGAACTATCCGCAGTACATGTTGTACATGGATGTAGCCAAGTGTAAGCAGGCAGGTGTGTCACCCTCTACGGTTCTCTCAACCTTGCAGGGATATTATGGTGGTATGTATGCTTCAAACTTCAACGCCTACGGTAAACTGTACCGTGTCATGATACAGGGCTCACCTGAGACTCGTATGACACCAGAGTCGTTGAACAGTATCTATGTGCGTACTCCGGGAGGCATGTCACCCGTTCAGGAGTTCTGCCGTTTGGAGCGTGTCTATGGTCCCAGCAACATCAACCGTTTCAATCTGTTTACGTCTATCAACGTGACGGCAACAGTGGCCAGCGGCTATTCTACTGGTGAGGCTATCAAGGCCGCCCAGGAAGTTGCTGCCGAGATGCTGCCGCAGGGTTACACCTACGACTATCAGGGTCTGACACGTGAGGAGGCTAAGGCTACCAACTCTACGGCGCTCATCTTCTTGCTGTGCTTCATCTTCATCTACCTGATTCTGTCAGCACAGTATGAGTCATACATCCTGCCGTTGTCGGTCGTACTCTCTGTACCTTTCGGCTTGGCTGGTTGTTTCCTCTTCACGATACTCTTTGGCCACGCCAACGATATCTATATGCAGATCTCATTGATTATGCTGATTGGTTTGTTGGCTAAGAACGCCATCCTTATCGTACAGTTCGCTTTGGAGCGCCGTCGTCTGGGTATGGCTATCTCATGGGCTGCCGTGCTGGGTGCCGCTGCCCGTCTGCGTCCTATCTTGATGACCTCTCTGGCTATGGTTGTCGGTCTGTTGCCTATGATGTTCGCCTCTGGCGTCGGCAAGAATGGTAACCAGACGCTGGGTGCTGCTGCCGTTGGCGGTATGTTGATAGGTACCTTGTTGCAGGTGCTGGTAGTGCCCGGTCTCTTCGTGATCTTCCAGAGCTTGCAGGAGAAGATCTCTCCGATGAAGTTCGAGGATGAGGAGGGTGCCGACGTGGCCAGTGAGATTTCGCAGTATGCACACCATCCAGTAGATTACGAATTAGAGAAATAAGATATGAAGAAGTTAATGATATTCTTTTCCGCTACCCTGCTCATGAGCAGTTGCGGACTATACAATAAGTACGAGCGCCCTGATAACGTACAGACTCAGGGGCTTGTACGTGATGTGGTGAGCGACGGTGATACTTTGGCTGTGGCTCCACAAGATACGGCTTCGTTTGGCAATCTGCCGTGGCGTAGCGTATTTACTGACCCACAGTTGCAGGCGCTTATCGAACAGGGTCTGCAGAAGAATGCCAACCTGCAGAATGCCGTGCTGACGGTGCAGATGTATGAATCTATGCTGAAAGCCTCGAAGCTGGCCTTCCTGCCTGCTATCCAGATTGGCTCTTCCAGTCCGATGGGTTCTATCTCTACGCTCTATACTGACCCGTCAGTAACGACAAAAGCATACTCTATTCCAGTATCAGCCAGTTGGACACTTGATCTCTTTGGCAATATTTTGTCGCAGAAGCGTTCTACGCAGATGAAGCTACTGGGCATGAAGGACTACCAGATGGCTGTCCGTGCACAGATTATCAGCGGTATAGCTAACGCATACTATACACTGCTGATGCTCGACAAGCAGCTGGCTATCGTCACCGAGATGGGTGATATGTCTAAGGAGACATGGGAAATGATGCAGCAGCAGTTTACTCTCGGTCGTGTACGCTCTACCAGCGTACAGAGTGCTGAGGCTGCCTATCTGTCTACTCAGGCACAGGCTAACGACTTCCGTCGTCAGATTCGCTCTACAGAGAATGCCCTCTGCCTGCTTATCGGACAGGCTGGTCAGCAGATTTCTCGCTCTACGCTGGAGGCTCAGTCACTGCCGACCGAGTTCTCTACGGGTGTTGGTGTAGCTCTGTTGCAGAACCGTCCTGACGTGCACAATGCTGAGATGCAGTTGGCTGCTTGTTTCCACGATGTACAGACAGCTCGTTCACAGTTCTATCCCAACATCACTGTTGGCGCATCTGCAGCATTTACTAACAGTAATGGTGCGTTGACGCCTGGAAAGTGGCTCACTACCTTGTTTGGTAATCTCACTCAGCCTATTTTCATGCGTGGTGCACTGACTGCTAACTTGAAAGTATCGAAGATTAAGTACGAGCAGGCCTTCAATACTTGGCAGAACAGCATTCTGCAGGCAGGCAATGAGGTGTCTAATGCACTGACAGGATATAAGTACTATGACGATAACTCCAAGTTGGAGAGTCAGCGTGTAGAGATACTTACCAAGAATGTGGAGGATACTCGTGCTCTTTATGAGAGCAAGGGCTCCAGCTATCTGGAGGTACTCACCGCTCAGACCCAGTTGCTCTCTGCCCAGCTATCTAAGGTCACCGACGACTTCTACAAGATGCAGTCAGTCGTAAGTCTCTATACGGCACTTGGTGGAGGTGGGAAGTAATATTCAATGCTAAATGCATAATGCATAATGCTTAATCGGCTGCGCATTGTGCATGAGGCAATGAATAATTATGAATTATGCATTAAGAATTAAGAATTAAGATTTATGGCAAGTGAAATAAGCCCTAAAGCTGAGGTATCGCCTAAGGCGAAAATCGGCGATAACGTAAAGATATTCCCCTTTGCATATATCGAAGACGATGTTGAGATTGGTGATGGCTGTATCATCTTCCCCTTTGTCAGCATCTGTTCTGGCACGCGCATGGGTAAGAGAAACAAGGTACATCAGGGTGCTGTTATCGGTGCCCTGCCACAGGACTTCGAGTTCCGTGGCGAGAAGTCGGAATGCATCATCGGCGACGGCAATGTCATCCGTGAGAATGTCGTCATCAACCGTGCCACCCATACTGGTGGACAGACAGTGATTGGTAATGAGAACGTGCTGATGGAGGGTGCTCACATCTCGCATGATACCAAGGTGGGCAACTGCTGCGTCTTCGGCTACGGTACAAAGATTGCCGGCGACTGCATCATCGAGGACTATGTCATCTTCTCTTCCAGCGTCATCGAGAATGCCAAGACGCGCGTGGGAGAGGGAGCTATGATTCAGGCAGGTACTACCTTCTCTGAGGATATCCCACCTTATATTATTGCTACCAAGAAGGGACTATATGGTGGTGTGAACTTCGCTGTTGGTCGCCAGCACGGTGTTGACGAGAAGGTGCTCAAGCACATTGCCAACGCCTATCGTCTGGTATTCAATGGCAGTAGCTCTCTCTTTGATACCATCCTGCAGATTGAGGAACAGGTGCCCTCAGGTCCACAGATTGACCATATCGTGGATTTCCTGAAGACCACACAGGCAGGCATCCTTTCTAAGAAAGTCTATTAATTAGGAATACGATGGCTATGAAGAAGAAAATGATGAATTTATTGATGACCGCTATGAGACAATTGGTATTCTCCGTTGTTCTCTGCGGTGTAGGTGTGTGCACTTCGTGTTCCGATGTATAACCTATTCGATGAAATGGCAAGCAAGGATATGACGTGGGAGATGCTCAAGGCAATCATTGACCAGAGAAATCAGCAAGAATAAAGCGTTTCGTACTGATAGCAGGTCGAAATCAATCAGTAGCTGGCAGTACAAGGTATGCCTGCTGCAATAACACGGTCGCGGATGGCGTCAAGCTGTTCGCGACTGGCTTTTTCTAATCCTTGGGCAGGCGTCTCACGGTCGATGGTGTATACCATCACCTGCTGGGGCTTGATCTGCTTGACGACTTCCAGCCACGGGCCAACAAACGCTTCGCCAGTATTGTCGACGCCTTCCCCACGCATGAACATGGTCTGGATGATGATGTGGCCGTTGAAAGCCTTCATGTGTTCGATGATGGCATTGACATCGTAGGCACCGGTGGGTCGGTCTACCTTATTAATATAGGTGGGGTCTACGGTGTCAAGCTTCAGGATGTTGTCATCGACACGCAGTAGGGCGTCGCGCACCTCTGGACGGTGAATCATGGTGGAGTTGCTGAGCACGCAGACCTTCGCGTTGGGACAATACTGGTCGCGCAGACGGATGGTGTCGTCGATGATCTCAGCGAAATGAGGGTGAGCGGTGGGCTCGCCATTGCCTGCAAAGGTCAGCACGTCGGGCAAATGTCCTTCCGCCACCATTTTCTGTAGCTGCTCCTCTAACTTCTGGGCTACCAGCTGGCGCGAAGGTCTGGGAAGGGTAGGGCGGCGGTCTTTGTTGAAACCACACTCGCAGTAGATGCAGTCGAAGGTGCATACCTTGCCGTCGGCAGGCTGCAGGTTGATACCCAGCGAGATGCCGAGACGGCGGCTATGGATAGGCCCGAAAATGGGCGATGGATAGATAACTGTGCTCATATTGTTGGCAAAATTACAAAATATTTCTTAAAACAATTGCTGTGTTTCATAATTATTTTGTAATTTTGCACGAAATTAGGTGTATTACGTCTAAAAATATATGGGTATAAAACGTAAGAAGGCCCGCAGCCGCAGAGGTTTGCAGGTTGTTACTCTGTGTATAAGTACTGCCATGGTGCTCGTTTTGTTGGGCATGGTAGTGTTCTTCGTATTGTCGGCACGTAACCTGTCGGCTCACATGAAGGAGAACCTCACAATGACCATCATGCTGAAAGACTCGGTGTCGGTAAACGATGCCCATCTGTTCTGTCGTGAACTGTACCACCGTCCCTATTCCCACGATATTGATTATATCAGTCAGGAACAGGCACAGCGCGAACAAGTAAAAGAACTGGGCAGTGACCCCTCGGAATTCCTGGGTTTTAACCCCTTCCCCGCCACGCTGGAGGTCCGTCTGAAGGCTGACTATGCCTGTCGTGACTCGCTGAGGTGGATCGTCAAGGAGCTGAAGAAGGATAAGCGCGTCAGTGACCTGGCATATATGGAGGACCTAATGGATAAGGTGAATGTGAACCTCAGCCGCGTGAGCATCGTCTTGCTGGTGCTGGCTCTGCTGCTGACATTCGTATCGTTCTCGCTGATTAGTAATACGGTACGCCTGAGTGTCTATGCCAACCGCTTCGTCATCCATACGATGAAACTGGTGGGTGCCTCGTGGGGCTTTATCCGCAAGCCGTTCCTGAAACAAGCGGTAATTGTGGGCGTCATCGCTGCCATCATAGCCGTTGTCGTGTTGGGTGTATGCGTCTATGGTCTCTACCTGACGCAACCTGGCGTCCTTGAGATTGTGACATGGGAGGTGCTGGTATTGACAGCTGCTGCCGTATTCTTGTTCGGCATCATCATCACGGCGCTCTGTGCCTTCCTGGCAGTGAATAAGTTCCTGAAGATGAAGGCACAGGAGCTGTATAAGATTTAGGAAATAGAAGAAGTTATAGAAAAATGGATAAGAGAGATTTCGCATTTGGTAAAGTGAACTACATACTGCTGGCAGTAGGCATGGCAGTAGTGGTATTGGGCTTTCTGCTGATGAGTGGCAGTGGCTCGACAGAGACGGCTTACGACCCTGATATCTTCAGTGCCCGACGCATCAAGGTTGCTCCGCTGGTATGTCTGGCTGGCTTCGTGTCAATGATTTATGCGGTAGTCTACAGAAGTAAAGCAGAGGATAAATAGTCTAATTATAAATAGTCAAATAGATAATTACTTTGATGAGTTGGTTTGAAGCACTGATATTGGGAATCATTCAGGGACTGACGGAGTATCTGCCCGTCAGCAGTAGCGGTCACTTGGCTATCGGTCAGGCGCTGTTTGGCATGGAGAATGGTGAGGAGAATCTGATGTTCACCGTTGCCGTGCATGTAGCTACCGTACTGTCTACGCTTGTCATTCTGTGGAGCGAGATTGACTGGATCGTCCGCGGACTGTTTAAGTGTGAACTGAATAAAGAGACGAAATATGCATTGAACATCATTGTGTCGATGATACCTGTCGGCATTGTAGGTGTGTTCTTTAAGGATTATGTCGAGGAGGTCTTCGGCTCTGGACTGCTGGTGGTAGGTTTCTGCCTTCTCATCACCGCCTCGCTGCTCATCTTCTCCTACTATGCCAAGCCACGCCAGAAGGAGCATATCTCTATGAAGGATGCCTTTATCATTGGTCTGGCACAGGCAGTTGCTGTACTGCCAGGTGTGTCACGCTCGGGCAGCACCATTGCTACCGGTCTGCTGCTGGGCAACAAGAAGGAGTCGCTGGCTCAATTCTCATTCCTCATGGTGATACCCCCCATTTTGGGTGAAGCACTGCTCGACGTGCTGAAGATGACGAAGGGCGAGAATGTGATGGGCTCTATCGAGGCTCTTCCTCTGGCTGTAGGCTTTGTCTCGGCCTTCCTCTTTGGCTGTCTGGCCTGCAAGTGGATGATCAACATCGTCAAGAAAGGTAAACTCATCTACTTTGGTATCTATTGTGCCATTGTGGGTGTGGTGACAATCGTCTGCAGCCTGTTGTAAATCGTCAAATAGCAAATCGTCAAATAGTCAAATAGTTAAGGTGAACTTCACTGCAGGCGAATATATCTATATCAACAAGCCCTACCGCATGACATCATTCGGTGCACTGGCTTATGTGCGCACACGTGTGTCAAAAAAAGTGGGTGTCAAGCGTGTGAAGATGGGTCATGCCGGTACCCTCGACCCGCTGGCTACAGGGGTACTGATACTGTGTACGGGCAAGAAGACCAAGGAGATAGAGAGCCTGCAGCTGCATGACAAGGAATATACTGCCACCCTGCAATTGGGTGCCACAACGCCCAGCTACGACATGGAGCACGAGGTGGATGCTACCTATCCTACGGCGCACATTACCCGTGAGTTGATAGAACAGGCGCTTACCGGTTTTGTTGGTGACATCCAGCAGGTCCCACCTGAATACTCTGCCTGTAAGATTGGCGGCGACCGTGCCTACGACCTGATGCGTAAGGGCAAGGAGGTGGCGCTGGCTGCCAAGACGGTGCACATTGACGAGATAGAGCTTACCGACTTCAATGCAGAGACCATGCAGATGAGCATCCGTGTGGTATGTGGCAAAGGTACCTATATCCGTTCGTTGGCCCGCGACATTGGCAGGGCACTGCAGAGCGGCGCCTACCTGACAGACCTGTGCCGTACCCGTCTGGGTAGTATCCGCATGGAGGACTGCATCACCATCGATGACTTCCCCCAGTGGCTGGAACAGCAGACAATCGAAAAAACGGCGTAATACCGTTACCCTAATATCGTAATAACGTAATAACGAAATATAACAATGAAGTTATCACAATTCAAATTCAAGTTGCCTGAGGATCAGATAGCCTTGGAGCCTCCCCATCGCGTCTTTGAAAACGAAGACGGTAGCGTGGAGAAAGTGTATCATCGTGACGAGTGCCGCCTGATGGTGGTACACCGTAAGAGTCAGACCGTTGACATGTTCCAGAAGGACGCCGACGGCAATGATACCACGGACTTCCTTACCTTCAAGAATGTTATCGACTACTTCGATGAGGGCGACGTCTTTGTGTTCAACGATACAAAGGTGTTTCCTGCCCGCCTCTTCGGTACTAAGGAGAAGACCGACGCGAAGATAGAGGTGTTCCTGCTGCGTGAGCTCAACGAAGAGCTGCGCCTGTGGGATGTGCTGGTAGAGCCTGCGCGTAAGATTCGTATCGGTAATAAGCTGTTCTTCGACGAGGAAGGTCCTATGGTGGCTGAGGTTATCGACAATACCACCAGCCGTGGCCGCACGCTGCGCTTCCTCTATGACTGTCCGCACGACGAGTTCAAAAGGGAATTGTATGCCCTGGGTTCGGCACCGCTGCCCCGCTATATCGTTGATAAGCGCGAGGCTACAGCCGACGATATGGAGAACTTCCAGACCATCTATGCCAAGCATGAGGGTGCTGTTACCGCTCCTGCGTCAGGTCTGCACTTCAGCCGTGAACTGATGAAGCGTATGGAGATCCGTGGCATCAACTTCGCGTTTGTTACAGTACACTGTGGCTTGGGCTGCTTCGATCCTATTGAGGTCGAGGACCTTACCAAGCATAAGATGAGCTCTGAGCAGATGGTGGTGACACCGGAAGCTTGCGAGATTGTCAACAAGGCTAAAGCCGATGGACGTCATGTCTGTGCAGTGGGCATTAGCACCATGCGTGCCACGGAAACGGCTGTGGGTACTGACGGTATGCTGAAGGAGTTTAACGGATGGACCAACAAGTTCATCTTCCCTCCATATGACTTCGGACTGGCTGACGCCATGATAACCAACTTCTATCATTCTGAGTCGACCATGGTGATGGCCACTGCGGCCTTCGGTGGCTACGACCTCGTGATGAAGGCTTACGATATGGCTGTGCAGAACGGTTATAAGTTCGGTTGCTATGGCGATGCCATGCTGATCGTTGATGATTAACAAGCCTACCCCAAACCCCTCCCAAGGGGGAAGGGCTTCCAGCATGAAGCATGAGGTGTATCTTGGCTTGGGAACGAACCTTGGTGACAAGGTGCAGAATCTGAAAGATGCCATCAGTCGCATCAGCGATGCGGTCGGTCGGATTCTTCGCCAATCGTCGTTTATCGAGACGGAACCGTGGGGCTTTGAGTCTGAGAATACATTTCTTAATGCCGTCGTCTGCTGTGAGACGGAGAAGACACCCCGCGAGGTACTGCTGTTGACGCAACAGATAGAACGTGATATGGGTCGTAAGCAGAAAAGTGTGTCCGTCGGTTATGTCGACAGACCTATCGACATCGATATCCTGCTCTATGACGACCTGACGGTTGACGAGCCCGACCTTAAGATACCGCATCCATTGATGCACCAGCGCGACTTCGTGATGATACCGCTGGAAGAGATTAAAAAATAATAAAGCCCTGCAGTCGCAGGGCTTTATCGTTTCTTGTTGTTCTCGTATTACTTACGCAGGCCGAGAGCCTTGATAAGGTTACGATAACGGTTGATGTCCTTGTTGTAAAGGTACTTAAGGAGCTTACGACGACGACCTACCAGCTTGGTCAGTGAACGAGCGGTACCGAAGTCCTTGTGGTTCTTCTTCAGATGCTCGGTGAGGTGCTGAATACGATAGGTGAACAGTGCTACCTGGCTCTCTACAGAACCGGTGTCCTTAGCGTCCTTGCCATACTGGCCGAAGATCTCGACCTTCTTAGCTTGATCTAAATACATGTTTTTTTTGTGATTAAATGATTGCAATAACATCTTTCAGACGCATCAGCCTGCCTAATCACAGGGCGGTTTACGTCATCAAATGCTCCGGATTTTCCGAAATGCGGCTGCAAAGGTACAACTTTTTTGCAAAACCAACAAATATTTCGAAGAAAATGTGTACCTTTGCACCCGAAATTACGTAGTTTTATTATGCAGGATATCAGAAACATTGCGATTATCGCACACGTAGACCACGGTAAGACGACACTCGTGGACAAGATGATGTTGGCTGGAAACCTGTTCCGTGAGGGACAGGATCTCAGCAATCAGGTGTTGGACGCTAACGACTTGGAGCGTGAGCGCGGCATCACTATTCTCTCTAAGAATGTGAGCATCAACTGGAAAGGAACAAAGATTAATATCATAGACACCCCGGGACACTCTGACTTCGGTGGTGAGGTAGAGCGTGTGCTCAATATGGCAGACGGCTGTCTGTTGCTGGTTGACGCCTTCGAGGGCCCGATGCCCCAGACACGCTTCGTATTGCAGAAAGCCCTGCAGATTGGCTTGAAGCCCATCGTGGTTGTCAATAAGGTCGACAAACCCAACTGTCGCCCTGAAGTGGTTTATGAGATGGTGTTCGACCTGATGTTCTCGTTGGGTGCTACTGAAGACCAGTTGGACTTCCCCGTAGTCTATGGCTCTGCCAAGAACGGTTGGATGGGTGAGGACTATAATAAGCCCACCACTGATATTACCTATCTGTTGGACAAGATTCTGGAGGTTATCCCTGCACCAACGCAGCTGGAGGGTACTCCGCAGATGCTCATTACTTCGCTCGACTACAGCTCCTATACGGGCCGTATCGCTGTGGGTCGCGTACACCGTGGCACGCTGAAAGACGGTCAGCAGGTGACTATTGCCCATCGTGACGGTTCAATGGAGAAAACCAAGATCAAGGAGCTGCACACCTTCGACGGTATGGGTCATAGCCGTATCGACGAGGTGGAGTGTGGCGATATTTGTGCCGTTATTGGTTTGGAGAAGTTTGAGATTGGTGACACCATCTGCGACATCGAGAATCCAGAGGCACTGCCACCTATCGCCATTGACGAGCCGACCATGTCGATGCTCTTCATGATCAACGACTCGCCATTCTTCGGTAAGGAGGGTAAGTTTGTGACTTCTCGTCATATTAACGACCGTCTGGAGAAGGAACTGGAGAAGAATCTGGCACTGCGCGTGGAGCCTTTCGAGGACTCTACCGACCGTTGGATTGTCTCAGGTCGTGGTGTGCTGCACCTCTCCGTACTCATCGAGACCATGCGTCGCGAGGGCTACGAGTTGCAGGTGGGGCAGCCGCAGGTTATCTATAAGGAGATTGATGGTGTAAAGTGTGAGCCTATCGAGGAACTCACCATCAACGTCCCTGAGGAGTTTGCTTCGAAGATGATTGATATGGTGACACGTCGTAAGGGCGAGATGACCAGCATGGAGTCACAGGGCGAACGTACTAACATCGAGTTTAATATCCCCTCACGTGGTATCATCGGTCTGCGTACCAATGTGCTCACCGCTTCTCAGGGTGAGGCCATCATGGCACACCGCTTCAAGGAGTACCAGCCGTATAAGGGAGAGATAGAGCGCCGTGTCAACGGTTCAATGATAGCCCTGGAGACGGGCAACGCCTTCGCCTACGCTATCGACAAACTGCAGGATCGTGGTAAGTTCTTCATCGACCCAGGCGAGGATGTCTATATGGGACAGGTTGTTGGCGAACATGTTCATGACAACGACCTCGTCGTCAACGTCTGCAAGGCCAAGCAGCTGACCAACGTCCGTGCTTCAGGTACCGACGAGAAGGCGCGCATCATCCCTAAGGTTGTCATGTCACTGGAAGAGTGCTTGGAGTATATCAAGGAAGACGAACTCGTGGAGGTTACTCCCAAGTCTATGCGCATGCGCAAGATTATCCTTGACCATGACCAGCGCAAGAAAGCTAATAAGCAATAAACAATAAAGCCTCACCGAAACCGGCGAGGCTTTATTGTTGTTATAACGACTCTACTAATGTCTTCGTCACTTGGTCAATCAAAGGGACAGGTTTGAAGTGAAAAATCAGATTTCGCACAATAAGCAATAAGTCTATAACGTTATTGGATTAAACAATCAATGTATGCCAAGGGTTGGAAGAGAGCAAAGCGGGACAGGTATATACCATGTAATGTTACGTGGTATCAATCGTCAGGATATGTGGAAAAACAATGAAGAACAATGATTCAAAATTCAATCAAAAACCTGATTGATCATGCCTCAAGCTCCGATGTGTAAAGGGTTTGAGGCATGCTATGTTAATAGGTTAACAATCAAAGGGACCTGTCCCCCTGGTTGCGAGAACAGTGCTGTGACTGCTGCTACTGCGAGGAATAATGTCTTTTTCATTATTGATTTGCTTTATTTTTGTATTCTTGAGAAGGAGATTCGGAATAAATCTATTATTCACGGATTCATTCCGAATCCTCCTAATAAACTTACTCGATGAAATGATCTACATCAGAAACTGTAGTACCATCTGCCTTGTAGAACACATCACCACTGCCTTCATTCTTGGCACGAAGTACATCGTCAATCCAAAGCTTACCACCTGTTGAGGCTACACGACCTACCCAGTGGTTGTTACCTAATTCTACTTCATTAGAATCACCATCAGTATATTTTACCGTATTACTAGTAACATTCAGGTTGACCAGATAAGTACCTCCGGTCAAACCGTTGCTTTCTGTACCTGCAACACCAACAGTACCAAGGACAGCACCAACAATATCCTTACGGTTGGCATCTGTGTTGATAATTGTGTTGTCCTTCACGACGGTATTCTCCACCTGAATCTTTGTCCAAGCATTACCCGTAGCATGTCCACAGATAGCACCAACAGACTTCTTTGCCTTGAATGTGCAGCCCTCAACAGAACTATTGCGAATAATGACAGTCTGGAACACGGGGCCGTCAGTAGGATTATTATAACCGTCAGCATACGTAAAGAATCCACCACCATAATGATTGGTCGTCAAGTTACAATTCTTGATGTGGCAATTGTCAAAGAGGGCAGACTTCGTTGCACTGATACCACAAATAAAGACACCAGTACCCGGATGGTCTGCAGAAGTTTCCACAATATTTGCACCTTCAATGGTAAGGTTCTGGATGGCTAACTGTGTATCACCAGCCCAAGTACCACTAAACAGCGGAGTAGTAAGACCTGTAATCTTATGTCCATCACCATCAAGCGTCAGATTCTTGAATGAGCCATTGTATCCGTTCAAACCAAACTTTGCCGTCTTGCCAGTCATGTCAATGTCTTCTGTCAGTTTAACAATACCATACTGCTTAAATCCTGAGCCATCAGAAAGGGCAGCAATCAATTCATCGGCATTAGCTACATTAACGGCAGGTTTCGGGGCTGCATCAATATTCTTGTCATTGTCATAGTTGCCATCAATCGTGATGTTAAACTGCACCTGGCTGGTCAGCAGGTTGCCGACGATGTTGGTGCGGTAGTTGCGCTGAACGGGAACGTTAGAGAAGGCCAGCGTGTTGATGACCTCACCACTTTCCTTCTGAATCTCCAGGTCTGCCTTGATGAGCGACTGCTGTCCCTCGTTGCCTACCAGCAGGTAGTTCAGACCAA
>CAMJZV010000022.1 GCA_946410305.1 uncultured Prevotellaceae bacterium
TGATGCCTCGCATCATCACATGATATATCTCAGTTCCTGATGTTACTCTTGGTTGTCTGGGCATGATAGAATGTGTTGACTCTATGATATATAACGCTGAATAGGTGGGAATATTGTAAAAATGAGAATATGACGCAGGAAGAGAGATGGAATGCTCGATATGAAGAAGTAAAGAACTTCATCCTGAATAATAAGAGAAATCCATCAAAGTATGTTCCGGAAGAGAAATTGATGTGTCATTTCTTGAAAAGGAATAGAAAGCTGATGAACGCAGGGGAACTCATGGAACCAAGACTAAAAAGGTTCAATGAGTTACTTGTTTTGTGTGAACAGTATAAGCATGTGAATCAATATATGTAGTCTCTGAAGGTGAATGAGGTAAGATGCTAAGACGCTTTTGCGAAAAGGGGTGCAAAATTACAAAAAAGTTGCGAGAATAGCAAAAATAAATAATAAAATAATGGTATTTTTAATAAAAAAGTTGTATTTTTTGCTTATAATATCAAATATTATTTGTATCTTTGCACACTAAAACATCAAATATGACAATACTGAAGAAGTCTAATTATAATATGAGTGTGGCTGATTTTATGGATAAGAAAGGCTATTATGCTCCATCGGTACATACGTCTTATTATGGGGCTTTTTTATTTGTATCACATATTTTATGTAATTGTCTTTCAGTTGATTATAAACGACAAAAAGCAGACTCTAAAGGTAAGGATTCTCATAAGTACTTGATGGATTGTCTAAAAAATGATTTGCATAACAGGTCGGCTTTGGACGAGAAGAGATTCCTTGCGAAGTTTAATGCTTTAAGGAAAAACAGAAGGAAAGCAGATTATCTTGTTGATGCTATAGATAAAACTTTCGCAGATCAGTGTCTAAATGACTCTACTAAGTTAAGAGAAGAACTTGCAAACATCTACAAAATCGCTGTATGAACGCATCGTCGAAATATATTCTAAATGTCCTGAAATCATGGGAGGCAAAATTCCCTGGTATTCATATAAAGTATGCTTTTGAAGAAGCTACTTGTTTTCATGTAATCGAGGTAGAACCTGAGGAAATACATGAAGGTAGTGAAGAATTTGCTATCGAAGAGACGAACTTGTGGGAATCATTCTTTGAGAAGTTCCCTAATGAAGATATTCTAATTAGTTCTCCATCACCTTGTAATGATATGAGTAATCTTATTCATGAAACAGGTGTTATGGTAGGTTCTTATATAGACTCAATAAGCATTCCAGAAATGACTAGTTTAGATTCTCTGATAAAATTGTCAGTTGATGATTGGGATAACTTTGTTTCTCCTGTTGAGAGCGTAAAAGAAGTGAGAAAGAAGAATAAATATACTTATGGTTTTTCTTTTGAAGAATCGTGTGCTGGATATAATAAATTTGCTTTGGCAGCGTAAGGTGAGATTATGGACAAGGGTAAGAAAATAGCACAATTTAGATTTCTGAACTATGTGATTTCAGAAACAATGGTAAAGATAAGCGCTGATGAAAAACCTGGGCAGAAACTTGATATACAATTTCAGCAGAAAGCGGGTGTTAATGAGGAGTCTCATAAAATGCGTTTTGAATTTGTCGTAAATGTGGTGGATTCTAAGAAGGTTGTTAACATTAAAGTTGCAACAGTCGCTTTTTTTGAGTATGATTCTACTTTAACGGAAGATCAGAAGAAATCATTTTTTATGCATAATGCCCCTGCAATTCTTTTTCCATATGTAAGGGCATATATATCTACACTAACCGCTCAATCAGGTATAGACACTATAGTCTTGCCAACCATCAATTTCAGTAAGTAGTTAAAGTCTATGTTAGGTAAGGCTAAGACTTATCTCGAGGCATCGCAGCGTCTGATAAACACAAAGGATGAAAGCAATATGTCTTGTAGTATTGCTTTTTCTTATTATGCGGTGTTGCTGTATATGAAATTCGTTTTAAAGAATACCTCAAAAAGGCCTATCAGTTATGATATTCAGAAATGGCCTGAGGAAGATATGCATAGGCGAGTCTTACAAGAAATTGAGAATAGAATTGACGATAATAAAAAAGGTAGAGATCTAAAAGATAGAGTAACAGCTTTGCATAGTAAAAGGGTAGATGCAGATTATAGTGAACAGATTTTTACTATAGACGATGCTATGACATGCAAGAGTGAGGCTGAAGCTTTGATTGGTATATTGAGAAATTTATTTGGAAATTTAGAGCCAAGTAAGTAAAAACCTTGGCGCGCTTCGCAGCGAACCAAGGTGTCGGAACTGATTGAGCGAGGAGGTTTATAGCAGTTGGAATCACGGGACGGTTCCGTGATCCGCTCAGAATAACCTGCAATATATCGAAAGCTTTGAATCTAAAGTGTTATAAGGAAGCCTTCTTACTTGCCTCAATTGGCAGGGTAGTAGGGGAGGAACTTGATGAGATATATGAGGATTATGCAACAACGGATGCTCCACTGAAAGTATGGAAACTGGCTGATGCTATGAGAATGCTGGGCGAGGTGAAATATGGGAGAATTGATATTGAGGGGGTAGAATAAAAGTAAGGAAGAATGATGCACCCAATCACATATGTATTCTTATTAGGCAAACGGGAGGAGATATGGAATCCGTTGGTTCCTTTCAGCGAATTGACGAATCGTTATCTTTTGTCGCTTGGTGAATTTCCTCAATGTTTGGAGCATTTTGCTACAGGTGTGGATTACTACACTGCACTATATCGCTCGGGGCTGCATCTGAGCTATATGGTGCTGTTTGTTTATGAAGATACTGTAGATGATATAAGGCTAGATTATTTCCGGCTACAAGACGAAGTCGCTATTTTCTTTCTTTGCACCGGTGATAAGGATTGTAGGAAACATATAGACGAGGAACTACGCAAAACACAGAAAGACCATTATGCATACGTATGCCCTGAGGGTTCTGGGTTTATGGATGGTTGCAAGAATGTTTTTCATAGCAGAGAAGAGGTGTTCAGCTTCTTGTATGATATAACACCCCGGTATATTGATACCTCTTTATTTGACTTCCCTTTCACTGTTCCAATTGCATTAAGTGATGCTGATAGAGGTCTGCACTTTCTGCCGACACGTACCAATACCCGCACTTTGCATCATATATTCGGAAACTGGTGCTTTCCACACGAGACAAAAACAGAAGCGGAAGAAGTGGATTTGCAGAAAACGGCGGTTAAAGAAAGGAACACCTTTAATAGACAACAGCTTATCTTGAAACAGATACAGCAGTTGGCTGCCATAGAAATCCAGACAAGCGAAGCAACAAATGACAAGCATGACCTGTGGGATCAGATAAATGCCCCTCTGGTTATTACACTGCCATTTACTAATGCTGATGTCAGGAAGCAGTATGAAGTGCATAACAGAATGGATGCACTGAAGTTTAAGAATGAAAGCAAAGTGGTTAGAACTGTGTTGTCGCAAGGTTCAACACGTAATTATACCTTCAATATAGAATCGGACGGGAAACAGAGTGGTCATCCTATTGCATATAAGCTGGTGATTGACATGTTTTTCCTGCCACGAAGCCATTTTCTTGATATACTTGGAACGCTACACTGTTCATATAGATTCTCACCTTATTTGAGACTACCATTCCTTGGTAAGGATATAGACCGCCAGCTGTCGTTTGTGAATCCCCAGATTAATGATCGGCTGATGCAAGGGACAAAGCGTAGCAGCATAGAAAAGGTGATGATGAGAGTGGGGAAGGAAATTGTTTCCAGAACATTGTCTGATGAGATGAAAAAGCATCTGAAGGAATATCCCCGTCAGATAGTTGCCATTACGGATCTGCCAATAGAATGGATGGACATTGATGGCGTCCCCCTTGGCTTTAGCCATGACGTTTGTCGTATGCCAGAGTCTCCAGTGGTGGGGAATCTGATGCACTATGTAATCAATGAGGCGGTGCAATATCAAGTACCGAGAGATATTATAAAGCATACACTTGTGGTATATGGAACTCGAGAGCAAGGGTTTAAGTTCTTTCAAGATAAAGCCGATGAACTTTCCAAGAAACTCGGATTTACTACAAGAGAGTGCTTGACTATTGATGAACTTGAAAAAGCGATAAAGGAGGTTAACCCTCAGTTCCTTATAATTGATTGTCATGGGGGTGTGGATATGGAAACGAGACAAACCTATCTGATGATAGGTAAAGAGAAGTTATATCCAGAGGAGATAGCTAAGCGAAATATTACAGCGCAACTGGTTTTCCTATCTGCATGTAATACTGCACCGACATACCATACATTTAATACTGTGGCCAATGCTATGGTGCAAATAGGCGCTATAGCGGTGACATCATCCTATATGCCCCTGTGGGTTAGCGAGGCTTCGGAGTTGTATCTTCGTATATTACATCAGTTGTCGGTTGCTGCGGAGCATCCGTATCATAGGAACTGGCTGGCTTTTATTAGTCATATGCTAAGAACATCATATATGCACAGTGCCTATAAGAGCTATTACAGAAAGTCGCCAAAGAGTATTGAGGAGATTGCTGTTGAGACGGGAACTGAGTTGACGAAGTCTATGTTTTTTCAGAACAGACGGAAGATGTTCTACCAACTAAAATCAGGTAAGATGCTTGATGGTGTTGTGGTCGATACAAAAAATGTGGTTCCTCACTACTTGATGTATTCAACTATTGGTAGGGCGGATTTGGTGAACTTCGCTTGTTATATGGAGGAGAAGTTTGCGATAGGAGTTAATGTGTAATGAGCGAAATAATATAATAGATGAGAAAATGAAAGATAAATTTAATTGGCCTGAAAAACTATACGTAATCGGCAATGGCTTTGATTATCATCATAATATACATTGCGGATATGATAGCTTCAAAAAATGGTTGATTGATGAGCGTATAGACGAGAAACGCGGGGACGGGTTCTGAAGTGAACCCCAAAGTTTGGAAGGAAAGATTTATTGAATAAAGGACGAAAAGATGGCAAACATAAATGATTTCAAAGGTATACCTCCGATAACATGGAGCTTTATCGTAGCAATGATGATTAGTACGATTATACCTGGTCTGTTGTTAGTGTTTCTGTTCCGTGAGGACTTGTTCATGACAGTTGAAACTGTAAAACTATTGTTCCTGTCAATGGGTATAACTATGCCTGTATGGCTGTGTAATACGTTATTTTTTGCATTTGCTATTGACGAGGAGACAGTGAATAAAAATGATGACGAAGCCAGAAATTATTTGCAGTTAACTGGTCTGATTGGCGCTTTCATATCAATACCTACTTTGTTTATTCCTGCTCTTGTCAAAATGTTCGTTGACATCTCATCTAATATAGCGTTTTATATTGGGCTGGGAATTGAAATCGCCATCATCATTGCCTTTATTGTGTCTATGAGAAATGACAAGAAAAAGAGTCGGAAATAGAAGCCAGCTTTCCTGAAAATCAATCAAGATAAGAAGGTCGGTATTGATTGAATTGAAAGAAAGAAAAGCATCATTGCGTCAATTGGAGAGATTGACGGGAATCAGTAAAAGCATGATTTTTCGCATGTGATGAAACAGGATTGCATCGCCACACTCTCTTAGAGAGAACCCGTCTCGGTGGTTCTCGGTAAGTCACTGAGATATTGGTTTTATTGTCAGATGTCGCTCGTAGCGGGCGGGCTTGACCTGATAGCCGGGCAGCACATAGCAGGCCGTACAGCCTACGCCTGTGGTGTTGTAGTCCAGATTCAGGGTGATGCCGTCCTGCTTTTGCAATTGGTAGGTATATACCGCCTTCGTCAGGTTGTCGGTGCTGTAGTGGTAGGCGTTGAAGTTGAACGGCTCATCCATCGCGAAGCGCAGTCCCAGTCCAGATTTATTGCTCATGGCAAGCCAGCGGTTGTCGCACCGCAGGCCGCAGTCCTGTGGAATGAGGTAGGGTTCGAACATATCGTCCACATTGTTCTCATAGATGCCGATGGCATAGCCGGTCTTGCGGTCTGGATAGTTCTCCTCAGGTCCACGGCCGTACCACTTCACCTGTTGCAACGGGTCGATGAGCGTCATGGTCAGTCCGATGCGGGGCAGGAGAGCAGGCATCGGGCCTTCGGGCTCAAGGATGTGATGCAGGGCGATGGTTCCGTCGCCGTTGATGCGGTATTCATAGACCTCAGAGAAGCCTGAATAGCGCAGGCCGGTGATATAGGCATCGAGCGATGTGTTGACGGGTGCCCCGAATTGTGAGAAACAGCGTACGTTGATATACACCTGACCGTTGGCTTCGAAGGCCTGACAAGAGATGGGGATGCGGGTGATGGCATCCAGGTTGTTGCTGTAGAACTCGTTGGCTATCTGCCCGCCGTTCCAGGGCTTGCGGTTGTTGTAGGTGATGTTCCATTGATCCCAGCCGTCAACTTCAAGTGCCAACGGTGCACGCCAGACGTTCAACTGCATTGGCGACTTGAGCAGTTCCTGTCCGCCCTGTCGGATGCTGAAGAGTTGGCCGTCGGGTGTGAAGGTGTAGGAGAAGCCTTCTCCGCTCACGGTGATGGAGTCGTTTGTCTGGCTCAACACAGCCTTCCCAACGGTTTTGTCAGACGGTGTGGCCAACTGTTGCCAAGGCAGTTCCAACTGGTCCCACGCAGCCACGTGCCCCTTCTGCGCCCATAGCTCGTCGGCCTTCAGCGCGCTGGTTATCATTAGTCGGTATTCGCAGCCTGGCTTGATGGCAGGACGGTTGTAGGGCAGGGTGATGACTTTCTTGCTGAGCGGCTCCACATCAGGACTGATCGTGCCCTGCTGCAGACAGACACCGTCTTCGTAGAGCTCCCATTTCATATCGTAATAAGAGGTGTTGAGGAAATGGTTCCTGTTCCAGATCTCTACTGTACCATTGTCGGCACTCAGCAACCGGCATGATACGGGCTGGGCTGATTTCTTCATCTGATAGATTTCCGGCTGTACGGTTCTGTCGGGCCATATCGTTCCGTAGGTGCGGGCACCGATGCCGTAGCTGAAATAAGTACCCTCCTGCTGCTCCGTCTCGAAGTCAAGATTGAGCAACTGGCCTGAATTGTCGGCAATGACGACATTATCCATCAGCGCATCGCAGATATACACATGGGTATCCTGTCCGTGGGTCTGTTCGTTACGGCCGATGTTTACGGGGAACGGGGCGTTGATGATGTTGCCCTGTGCCTCCATCTGTGCCACCTCTGTGTTGTCGATGCTTACGGTCATCTTCTTGCCGTCGTAGCAGGCTTCCACATGGTGCCATTTGTTCTCCCAATCGGCGGGCAGTGGGGCCGATAGTTCGTACTTATGGTTGGTTGCCGCAGGTCTTCTACCGAAGGGGAATGCCTTGGGCTCGCCTTCTGAGGCTGGCGCCTTGTCGGTGTTGATGTAGAACACCAGCTGCTCTTTACCGTTCTGCTGAACGCCGAACTGCCATTCACCCTTGGTCACGAATGAGCCGCAGGAACTGATGAATTTGCGGGGATAGACATCGAAATGGACGCTCAGGGTGTTGCCGGTCAGTTCCAGACAGTCATTACGATACACCTCCACCCACTCATCGTGGCCGCTCAGGTCGATTACATGATTCTTACGGTTACGGCTGTCGGCCACTAATTTGGCATTGCCCATGATATGCGCCATGACATCGTGGCCTGATTTGTCTTTGAGCCTACGTGCAGGCTGGGTAAGTCCAGGCGACACGAAGTCCCATACGGCACCGCCGATGCAGCGCTCATGGGTATAGACGGCGCGCCACATCTCGTCGAACATACCGCCGCTGTTGCCTGCTACCGATATATACTCATCCATGAACGACGGGCGCACGTCACCGTCACCGTGTTTTCCCACCCTGAGGTCAAGAGCCAGGGCAGTAGGGTAGCGTGGACCGATGATATCCTCTGCGGGATGACTGTAGGCATTGCCACCGTACATCCACCAGCGGGTGTGGTCGTATTTGCGCCCTTCGGCAATCACCTCGCCGATGTTAGGACCCTCGCCGCTCTCGTTGCCAGCGCTCCAGAAGAGCACCGCAGGCTGGTTTCTGTCACGCAGCACCATGCGGCGCACACGTTCACGGTACATTGGTATAAAGCGCTTGTCATTTGAAACCCATTCCGTGGCATGCGCCTCTACGCCTGCCTCGTCGATGATGTAAAGCCCATAGCGGGCGGCATATTCCAGATAGCGCGGTACGGGGGGATAGTGGCTGGTGCGCACACCGTTGAAGCCAAACTGCTTCAGGATGGTCATATCCTTCTTGACCAGTTCGTCGTTCACGGCATGACCGTTGTCGGGATCCTGCATATGAGAGCACTGGGCATTCACCTTCAGCGGCTTACCGTTGAGATAGAACACGTTGTTGCGCATCTCAGTCTCCTTGAACCCCACATCCTGACGGGCATCCTCAGG
This sequence comes from uncultured Prevotellaceae bacterium, assembly GCA_946410305.1. GTDB lineage: Bacteria > Bacteroidota > Bacteroidia > Bacteroidales > Bacteroidaceae > Prevotella. The sequence continues at coordinate 8,402 of CAMJZV010000022.1, forward strand.
CGTACACTCCGACAGACGCTTGCCGGTGGCAGCATCCACGAGGTACATCTTGAGGTTATACAGATTCGGTGTCTCTGCCGTCCATTTCAAGGGGTTGCTGATATGCTTGCTCATGTTCAGCGTCAATGTGCAGCTGCCGCTGGCGAATGTTGCCGCCTGACTTTCCAGTCGGGCCACCTCTTTTCCATTGGCACCGGTCAGCACGGCCTGCACCTTAAGGGGAGTCGTTATAGGCTGCTTGTCATAGCTTCTGACACTTACCTCGATGTTCAGGTCGGCATCTCGGTAATCCTTGTCCAGATCGGTGGTCACATACCAGTCGAACAAGCGGGTCTTGGGCGTGGCATAGAGATAAACATCGTCGAAGATGCCTGCCAGACGCCAGTAGTCCTGACCCTCGAGATAAAAGCCGTCGCTGTATTTGATGACCTTCATGGCCAGCGTGTTGCGGCCTTTCTTCAGATACTTTGTAATATTGTACTCGGCAGGCTCCTGAGCTCCCTCGTTGTAGCCCACTTCCTGACCGTTGATCCACAGGAACGATGCCGAAGCCACCTTCTCAAAACGCAAGAATACCTCCTCACCGCTCCATTCGGCGGGAATGGTGAAGGTAGTGCGGTAGGCACCTGTCGGGTTGTAGTCGCGTGGTGTCTTGGGCGGGTCGGCCTTGAATGGCGCCGACACGTTGCGGAATAGTGGGTCGCCGTAGCCTCTCATCTCCCAGTTCGACGGCACGTCGATGATGGCCCACTTCGCGTCGGAGTATTTCTCCTCGTAGAAGTTGGCTGGTATCTCCTGCGGTGTGTCGGCGTAGCAGAACTTCCAATTGCCGTTGAGCAGGACGTGATGACCCGGAATGTAGTACGCGCGGCTTTCCTCCTGCCCGTATTCGAACACGTCGAGGTTCTCGATGAAATGATACAGGTCGTCAAACCCTCTCGTTTTCTCTGTCTGTGCCATAGCACCTATCCATGCGCACAACACCATTGAAGCAAATACAACTTTTTTCATGAACTTCACAAAACATATTAAAACTTTTGACAAAAGTACTTCATTTTAATGTAAATTCGCTAAATTTGCAGCAATTATTAAATAAGTTTAGGAAATTTGGCTATGTCATATAATGCCAGGGGACAGGTCAATGACATCACTCCAATATACCATAACGAAGATGAGCCAGGGAAGCAATCACTGCTTCCCTGGCTCTTCTACACGCTACATACAGCTGGTGACTCCCAGCGTGGTGGTCAGTGCCGTCAGCACTGCCACGATAATCTGAATCAACGTCTTCCAAAATTCCTTGTTTTTCATAGCTTTAATAATTTTTTAATTATTCAGGGGCATGGGGCAAGGGGCAAGGAGCATGGGGCAAGGAGCAAGAGGTCAGTTTGTTCCCAGGATACTGATTTACTGATGCGCAGAGTCTATTCTCTTGCTCCTTGCCCCTCGCTCCTTGCTCCTAGATTCTGACGATTAATCGCCCGATTCCTCCTCCTTCTCGACCTTGTTCTCAGGCAACTCCTCGACCTTCACGCCCTGCAGGAACTGCTTGACGCGGTTGCCGGCACTGTCGTGCGTCAGCTCGGGGGTGAACACGATGTGCATGCCCTCGATGTGGTCGGATACGGTGAAGGACTTGGCGGTGCGGGCACCCTTGGAATTCAGGCCGATCTTGAACGAGCCGAAGCCGTCCAGCTTCACACGCTTCGAGTCCTGCATCTGGTCGCGCATGGTCTCCACCAGCTCGTCCAGCACCGCCAGGATATCGGCCTTCTTCACGGTACAGTTGCGCTGCATGATCTCCGCCAGCTGACGGGTGTTGATGGTGGACATGGGTACCGCACGGGCATACCACTTGCCGCTGCGCTTGGTTCCTACACTCTGGTCTTGATGCAATCTGAAAAATACACTCATAATGATTTAATTTTTTTAGTTAAACATAGGGTTAATTGTTTGTGGGAGCAAGGGGCATGGGGCATGGTGCAAGAGAATAGACTCTGCGCATCAGTAAATCAGTATCCCGGGAACAAACTGACCTCTTGCTCCTTGCCCCTCGCTCCTTGCTCCTTTTCTCACTACAAAGGTACTACATTTTGATCCGGATTCCAAGGTTTTCCCCCTGGGCGTCACGTTAAATAATGTGAATGCGAATATACAACTGATTTAGGGTCAAAATACAGCTGATACGCGTCTGTATCAGCTGTATACGGAGGGTAAATACAGCTGTCTTGCAACCCAAATCAGCTGTATTTCTGGTGGAATTATCTGCGAGATCTGCGAGAAATAATTACTCCCGCGAGAAGTCAATATCTCCCAGAACCCTTTTCTATCTCTCGCAGATGACGCAGATAACGCAGATTGTCTCAGCATGAATGTTTTTGTTTAACAACTATCGAGCTTTGTAGTTGAAGATGGCCTGGTGGCGGTTGCGCTTACGGTCCCACCGACAGGAGAGGTGCAGCCAGCGGTTGCGCAGGCGACTGCTGTGCTCGAAGAGCAGCTGGTCGAAGTCCGTGTTGCGGACGATCCACTGGAACCAGTCGCGCGCCACCTGTTCGTTGGGCACGGAGAGGTCAGCAGCCTCGCCCAGCATGTGCTGCGAGCGGCCTACGCCTCCCACCGCACGGTTCAGCTCCTCGCAGCGGTAGCCGCTGGTGATGCGGATGGGTTGGCCGTAGTGCTCGCGCAGAGGCTCTAGGACTTCGCGGCACAGGCGCTTCATGGCCAGCACCTGCTCGTAGCCGGGCTTGTTGTCGATGCCGAGGCGCTCGGCAGTGATACTCTTGGTAAATTCGCTGAGTGTGAAGTGCTCAGACAGTTGAATGTCGTTTTGTTTATTCATAGTGTTTTTGTGTTTGGTTGTGTTTGTTTAAAATAGAAAGTCAACGAGGTCTATCTTCGCCTGTTTCTGTGCCGCCGTGGCACGACGCTCCAGCAGTGAGCTGACGTGGATGTCTAGGCCGTAGAGGCGGTGAGCCTCTTGGGCAATGGTGTACCAACGCTTGTAGGCCGTCTGGTCGGTGTCGGTGTCAGGGAACAGTACGATGCGGTGGTGGCGCAAGGGAAAGAGCTTCTGCGCAGTCAGCTCCGTCAGTCCACCAGCCGCCAGCCACAGATACTGGGGATAGTGTGCCGATAAGATCACCGCCGTCTTCTCTGCTTCTACCACCGCCAAATTCGTGTTATTCGTGAGATTCGTGTTCAAAACATCTGCGTCATCTGCGCCATCTGCGAGAGACAAGAGGTGCGTTCCAAACAGGCAGTGGTGAGTCTCAGGCATCCACGTAGCCATCTCAGGGAACCGCTGGACGAACTGGCGCTTCAATAGATTGCTGACCCACTGCGGATGGCGCTGGTGGTCGCGGTGACAGTCGGGACGGTAGTACATGATCTTGCCGTCGTACTCATGTCCCAGCGTGTCGATCTGCCAGAAGATGACGCCACCGTCGCGCGAGCAGCCCAGTCGGTAGCGCTGTACGGCCTGCTGCATCTGCTCCTCGCTCATGTAGCCGTTAGCGACCACCGCCCGACAGAAGTCGCTGTCGGCAGACAGTCGCTGCTGCCACAATTTCTGCGGGGGTTCGGAGGCTCCCCTCATATCTAAGTCCCCTATAAGGGGACAGATATAAGAGGGGGTGGCCTCAGAAGGGGGCTGGACGGTAGACGGTATTGCGACCATTGCTGCTACGTTGAATATGTCCGTTTTCGAGAGCTTCCTTCAGCACGCGGTTATAGACAAACGGCACGGAGATGCCAGACTGCTGCATGACAAGACTGCGCAGTTCGCTGCCGCAAAGCTCCTCGCGACCGCTGAAGACATCGAGGAACAGCCGTTGCGTATCGAAATGCCAGTTGCCGTCATCCTCTGTGATGATATACTCCCGATTCAAGGGCTGCAGGCGTTCCTTGCTGTCGCCACTGCCATTCTCTACAGGCGCGGCAGTCAGTCGGGGCAGTCCTTCAGGGTCTACCTCAAAATACAGCTGCTGCTCAATGTCGTACTTACGAGTCAGCGTCTGCTCCACCTTGAAGATGCGCTGCGGCATCAGCTTCTCACAGGCATACACCTCGAAGGCCTTGTTCATCAGCTCCGTACCTATCCAGCCTCGAAGGTTATGGTCCTCTGAGCCCTTGTTCTGGTGCAGGATACATACGATGCAGCAGTTCTGCTCGTCTGCCAGGTGCATCAGCTCTTCCATCACCTCCTGCGCCAACACTCCGTCGTTGATGTCGTTCACCAGGTCGCGGATACCATCGACGATGACCAGGTCAGGGCCGTAGTGCGACACCGCCTCCAGCAACAGCTGCCGACGGTCTTTCCACGACACCGAGCGCACATTGAACACATCGATGTTGTTCTCCACTTCTGTTGGAGAATCGAATAAATCATTCGTCAGATTCGATAGATTCGTGTTCGAATTATTAAGCAGACGAATTATGCGGTTCTTCAGGATGTCCTGCGTCGACTCGTCCGACTGCTCCGTATCGTACCACAGCACGCGCAAGGGGTTGTCGCAGCTGCGGTGGAACGACAGCACGTTGCGTATCACGCAGCACGCTATCAGCATACTCGTGACGAACGTCTTACCGCTTTTGGCCTTACCTGTCACCGCCACCAGTTCACGACGTGGGAAACACGGGTGGCCGAACAGCTGAAACAGGAAATCCATCTTCGGCAGCTGCTTGTCAGGCGTGATACGTAGCTGCTCCAGCAGCAGTGCCACAGGACTCAGCGTCGTAGCGTTTTCCAGCTCTGCCTTTACATTTTCTTCTTTTGTCATAGTTTTTTCGTTTTCGTTCACGTTATTGTTGGTTAACCAGTGCAAAGATACTGAGAAATATCCTTACAGCCATGAAAATAATGTCACTACAATGTCACTTTCGAACATACTCACGCTGACACCTGTAATACAACTGGCGCACAGACTCGTAGGACCCCATATTGGTCGTTTCCGACAACCAGCGGATGAGGTTCTTCTCCGTGTCGTCTACCAACCCGCTAGAAACCATCTTGACGAACGCCATCATGATGTCATGGCGTTTGCCGTAGTCCACACGAAAGGACAACGCTGTAGACGTGTGCTCCACCTGAATGGACTCACTATTCTTTACAATTTCTCTTAATGCTGCCACATCAGCAGTCTCCAATATTACTCTCATCTTTCCAACTTTTTTTGAGAGTTGGGAGTAATACGGGCCCGATGCTCTACGGCCGAAACGTAGCTACATGACCGCAAAATGCACCACAACTGCCGACTCCTGCGACAATTGCAGTGCAAATGTAAAGAAAAAATCAGAACTAACAAAACGAGATTAATAGTCGAATGTTTGTTGACAAAGAAAAGATTTACCAATGAATCGGTTTTAGTGTAAATTAACAAATTTGGATAAAAAACAAGGGTAATACTTGGCGTTCCTGGGGTACCCTCAAACCCCATCTGCGAGACAAAGGTGCTAAAATTATATAAGGAATTTTGGCGGTTGCCCAAATATTTTGTATCTTTGTCGCGATTTACATGATACAATTCATGCTATTGAACAGCGTAATTCCCATTCTTTCTACGCCAGCATAAGGCGCTGGCGATGCCGTAGGTTTGTCAAATAATAATTATGGTTATTGATAAAAAACTTCTTGATGAAGTTTCTGAACAGGCAAAATTCTCACCGAGACTCCGTATGAACTACAACTTTCACCAGAGCCTGGATGAGTTATGCCACCTTTGAACTATGCTCGACCTCTGTCACGACTCGACAAAGCTTATGCGAGCATAGCTCTGCCCTCGCTGCTCCATCGGTTGCCTGAATGCTGTGGAGCCGGGAACTGAAGTTCCTATACACCAACATCCGATGAGCAACGAGAATGTGATCCTCATCAAAGGTCGCCTGGATGAGGTGCTGTATGAAGAGGTAACTTCTGAGGATGGCAAGGTGACACTGAGGGAAACTGAACGCATACATCTGTGCCCAGAAGAAGGTGCCTACGGCTGCCAGGTGCCCAAAGGCGTGTGGCATACCGTAGAGGTAATTGAGCCTTCGGTGATATACGAAGGGAAGGATAAGAAGTATGGTGAGGATGGATCTGAGACATTCGTCTCGATGTAAGATGGAAGAGGTATGATGGAAGATGTAGTTTCACTTCTGAAGGAGTTTATGGAGAACGAAGCCCGTTCGGGCTCCATGGATTTCGGATGTATCACGCCACTGTACGTCTATCGTATGTTCGGTGGCCAGTGTTCAATGGCAGCAATTGAGAATGGGCTCAGGGAAGTACGAAGTGCAGGATTCTTTAATTTGAGCTAATGAAGAGTTTCTTGAAAGGAGTTTGGCGGTTTTGTAGCTATCTGTTCTGGCCACAACGTAGGCCAAAGTATTATTCTAATATGTAGTTTATGGCCATATGAATGAGTTAACAGCAAAAAGATTAGCGGTTATTAGGCATTTGTTTGAGAAAGGCAAGTCTTTGTCATACGAAGGCGAGCCTATGAATGGATTGTGTCTATTACCCTTTCATGATAGCGTAGAGATGTTCATGAAGCTATGTGCTGATGAAAAAGGAATTCAAATTCCAAGGAATACTATGTTCATGGACTTTTTTGCTAAAATGCCAGCATTACAAGATAGGGCTCAGATGGATAGTCTAAATTCAAGAAGAGTGAGCCTTAAACATCATGGTCAAATGCCTTCCTCAATGGATGTGGAGTTAACCAGAGCTAATGTTATAGATTTCTATGAACATAATACTCCAGTCTTTTTTGGATGCAGACTGGAAGATGTATCTCTTGAAGTTTTGGTATCATACCCGAAGGTTAGGGAGTATCTTCGTAAGTACCATGAGTTTATAGATGAAGGTAAATTTGGAGATGCACAGGCGCAATGTCAAATTGCATTTAGGGTGTTTCTGGAAGAATATCATAAGCATTATGACAGAGGATTTGACTTGAAGGCGGGACCTGCATCAGACTTAGATCACCTGAAGGATCCGCAATTTGAAAAGAACCTTGATAAGTATCTTGAAACCTTGAAGGATGCTGTGTATGGTTTGAACGAGGCTGTATCTATTATGAGTTTGGGAATCAACTATTTCCGTTATCATGAGTTTAAAGGGCTTGGACCTGCAATATCACATTGGTATGGGAATCCAGATAGTGAATATGATTATTATGTAGGGGGACTTCAAATCTACGACGAGGCTTCTGCTAAGGTTTGCTATGACTTTGTGATTGAAACGGTGTTGCAGTTGCAAGGGAAGAATGTGTTCTTGTACTGAGGGAAGTCGGAGGAATAAATAACTAAAATCCTAGCTTATGAAGAAAGATAAGGTTGAACTTGTTGAATGTCAGGAGTTCTTTGAACTGAAGCTGAATGTGGCTAATAGTCAGGTGCCTATTGCAGAGCTGATAGAGTACCTGAAAAATACAGATAAGCTGTTTAAGGGGGTCAACCAGACTCTTAACGAAAAGTATGCAATAGGCTTTAATTCAATAGCAATTGAGGTAGTACCTTTCGAGGAAGGAAGTTTTAGAATTCCTGTTTGGATTAAGAAATTAGTAAAGAATCCATATTTTGCAGGTATTGTTGTTGCTGTACTTGGGGATATAATTACTGATTTGTTGAGAAATGAACTGGGTATTCATGAAATCCAAACCGAGAATCAAGTAGTAGTGGTGGAAGATAAGAAAATGCTTGAGAATAAAACCACTGCAAACGCTTTGAGTAATATAGCGTCTTTGGTAATCAACAATGACAGTATAAGAGATATTACTGTTACTTACGATAAGAGTAATGGTGAACGTGAAAGAATTAATGTTTCAAAAGAGGTACTGCGCGAAGTGGCTGAGTATGGTATAGAGGATGAACCAACTAGATATCTTCAGACTAACGTTACGTTAGAGATTGTATCTCCTGTATTCTCAGAAGAACCCACAAATTGGAGAGTAAGGTATAATAATAAAGCTTTTACTGCAAGAATGGCGGATGCTGACTTTCTGGAGGTATGAATGCTAAAGGTATTGCCTTTGGCAAAGGTGATACAATCTTGGCTGATTTTGAAACTGTACTGACAGATATTGCAGGTGGAGGTAGAACGAAGTACAATATACTCAAAGTCCATTCATATCCGCGTTACACTAAAATAACAAGAGGTCGGGTTTCAGAACCTGATTTGTTTGAATAGGAAGGCGTAGCTAAAGATAATCTTGCTGGATGACAATCGAGCAAACACCGCTTTTGGCAATCTGAATGTGCTTGCAAAGCTCTTTCAGATTGGGATATGAGGGCGGGGATAAAAGGAAATGAAAACATGACGCAGGATGAGCGTTGGATAGCAAAATATAACGAAGTGGTTGAGTTTATCGAAACCAACCACAGGAATCCGTCACGTCATCGAATAGAAGAGCATGATATGCTGAATTGGCTTAAAGCCACAAGAAAGAGAATGAATGCAGGGGAGTTAAAGCTAGAGAGGGTAGAGTCGTTCAAGAAGTTGTTGGAGTTGATGGAACTGTATAAGCGGAAGAATCAGTACCAATAAAAAAGGAGTGCTGCGGCAACAACACTCCTGAATTGAAGTAATTAAAACGAATTACTTGCCAGAATCATTCAAATTGTACTGAGGACGATTACCGTTGTGGTTCTCCTTGTACGTAGCAATTCTGTCAGCTTCCCATGCTTCAGCTCCACTTCGAGTGGTGACGTTTCCAACCTTAGTCATGCTGGTGAACTTCATGCCTTCGTTGCGATGCTCGGCTTCTCTGCGATCTAAATCGTTGGTGATGCCAACATAGACCACTTTGTTGCCTTTGCGAAGCTCGTACTTGTAAGTATCACGGTTTGCCATAATTACTATACAAAAATTACAATAATTGAAAAAATATTCCGTTCTATAAAAGCTAGACTATAGTAAATAGAACTTCGTAGCTGTGCCCAAAGCACGCGCGAGAGTAGTTCAGCCCTGCAGTTGCCCCTGTGGGGCTGACGTTATTATAACAAATAAGGAGGATTGAGTTTCTTAGTTATCCCAACAGCCATCCTTTCGACTGCAAAATTACCAATCTTTTTTCATAATATCAACTTTTTGATTAGATATTTGAGTTAAAAACTGTAAATATTGGACTTTTTCGTTGAAATTGTACTATCTTTGCGTAGTAACTCGAATAAGTACACAAATAATCATAATGGCTACTAAAGAACAAGTAGAAGATTTTCTGAAGCGGCTAAAGGAAAAAATCAAGGTGTTCGACATCATATTCCGTGATGACAGGGGAAAGAACCAGCAGACACTGGCCACTTTGGAAATCACTCCAACTTACCGCAAGAAGGTTATCTTGAATATTGAACCAGAAGACTATTCGGAAGGACCAATTGTGGACACTCTCAACAAGATGGGGGAGATGTGGGTTTTCGGCAAAGACGTGAAAGGTCATGAGGTGTATATCAAAATCACGCTTGGCCAGCCGAACAACAGCACCATCTGCATTTCTTTCCATTTAGCAGAACATCCAATGAATTATCCATTTAAAAACTGATGATTATGATTAAGCAGGTGATGAAAAGTCCGTTTAGCGGAGGTAATGCAGTGCTTCGTTGTGAACCGTCAACTTTGACGTTCCGCAAGGAGGAGTTCTGTTATATACATCAGTTTTACGAGTGCGAGGATACTCATGAGCGATTTACTACAACGGAACTGGACGAGGCAAACTTGGCCCAGGTGTATAACCAGTATCGTGCAAAATATGGCATCCCGTTCCCAGAAGAGATCAAACGTATACGCCAGCATTATGGTCTTTCGGCCACTAAGATGTCGGCAATCCTTGGCTTTGGCGAGAACCAATATCGCTTGTATGAGAATGGGGACATGCCCAGTGAAGCAAATGGAAAGGTGCTGATGTCTATCATGAATCCAGATGTGTTTCGTACATTTGTTGAAAATGCCCGAGGGCAGTTTGCTGAGGCTGACTATGAGAAATTGATGGCAAAGGCAAGCGTCTGGGGAAAAGAGAAGTATTCTACTGCTGTGGTTGACTATGTGTTTGGAAGGAGCCTCCGTGATATTAATAGTGGATATGCTGCATTGTCGATATCAAAGATTAAGAATATTTTCTTGTACTTTATTGAGAAGGGACATGGGGTGTTTATTACGAAGATGAATAAACTGGTGTTTTATACCGATTTTCTTTCGTATAGGCTGACAGGAAAGGGCATGACGGGCTTAGCTTATAAAGCTATCCAACATGGGCCGGTGCCGGTTAGATGGGATAGAATATATAGTTTTTATGATGAGATTTGTCAGGAGATAGTAGTGTTCTCTGATGGTAGAGAAGGAACTGTGCTGAAATCAAATCTCTCTCCAGACTTGTCGGATTTCAGCGATGAAGAGCAGAGAATACTGGAAGCAGTATATCATCGTTTTAAGAATGAAAGCCCAAGTCAGATATCTGAGACCAGCCACTTGGAAGAGGCGTGGAAGCAGTATGTAAACAGCGACAAATTGATAGATTTCAACATGGCCTTCTCGCTGAAGGCATTGTAGATACGCATATGCCACAATCATTATCTAAGATTTACGTACATTTGGTGTTTTCCACCAAAGGCCGAACCGAAACCATACCCAAAACACATTTGGCCGAGGTACATGCCTATGTGGCGGAGATATTCAACAACCACGGATGTCCCGCGATACAGGTGGGTGGAACCGCCAACCATATACATATCTTGTTTTTGTTAGGTAAACAAGCGAATTTGTCCGAAATCGTGCGAACCGTAAAATCGAGCACCACACGATGGATCAACGAGAAGAACAACAACCCGTTCCACAAGTTCTTTTGGCAGGAGGGTTACGGCGCATTTAGCGTTAGCAACAGTCATGTGGATGCGGTCATTAATTATATAAAAGGCCAGGAGGAACACCATAAAAAGGTATCGTTCCAAGACGAGTTCCGCAAGATTTGCCAGTTGTACAAGGCCGAATTGGATGAGCGGTATGTGTGGGATTAGTTATTAGCCCCCTACAGGGGCAATTATTTTATCGGGTCCCTGAGACCCAGGGGCAAGCCCCGGGGCTGTGTTATAACACCCCTTCGGGGTTATTAAATGCCCTGTAGGGGCAATATAACGGAGCATAGGGCCTCGGCCCTACGTGAATGGGTATCCACCCCATCCACCGCCCCTGTAGGGGGCTCATATTCGTTATACGCCCCTTACAGGGGCATTTTTTATTTTATATACGTTCGTGTACCCAGGGGCAAGCCCCCGGGCTGTGTTATAACACCCCTTCGGGGTTATCGATGCCCTGTAGGGGCAATATAAACTAGCGTAGGGGCTCGGCCCTACGTGAATGGGCATTCACCCCATCCACCGCCCCTGTAAGGGGCTCATAACTCTTTTCTACAACTCACCCGCCCCTCCTTGAGCTACGCTCGAGTTCCGTCACGACTCGGGATAGCCTAAGCAAGCTTAGCTCTCCTCTCGCTGCTCCGTCACTTGGCATGTAAGAGAAGTGGTTGAAAAACTATAATGAGGTAAAGACCTTTATAGAAACGAATCATAGGAATCTTTCCAAATATGATTTGGAAGAGAGACGACTTTTTACGTGGATGAAGCATAACCGGAAGCAGATGAATGCGGGGGTGTTGAAGCCAGAGAGAGTTGCGGCGTTTAAAGAGTTGCTGGCGCTGTGTGAACAATATAAGAGGAAGAATCAATACGAATGACCGCGAAGGCTTTGTTGGCTGAAGCAGACTGAGCCTGAAGCGGTGCAAAAATGTGAAAATAGGGCTGATTTCTGAGCGGAATCGGCCTTTTTTAGTAAGAAAAACGTTAAAAAGGTTGTAACGTTACAACCATTTAGGGATTTTTTTTGTATCTTAGCAGCCGAAATTACAATGATTCGCACCGATGAAGCATCTGAATATTAAAAAGGCACTGGCGGCATGGCAGGAGTTACAACCTCTATCGGAGAAAGATAGGGAGAGGCTAAGTCGTAGATTCACCGTAGACTTTAACTACAACAGCAACCATATTGAGGGTAATACGCTGACGTATGGGCAGACGGAGATCCTGTTGCTGTTTGGAAAGGTGATAGGTGAGGCTGATGTGCATGCAGTACAGGAGATGACGGCGAGCAATGTGGGTCTGAAGATGATGACTGAGGAGGCTCGCGTGAAGGAGATGCCGCTGACGCAGAACTTTATCCGAACATTGCATAAAACATTGTTGAGGGAGGATTATACGGTGTATCGCAATCTGCCCGGAGGACAGCAAACTAGCTATGTTATCTATGCTGGGCAGTATAAAACTCGACCGAACAGCGTGATTACCCGCTATGGTGACCGTATTGAGTATGCTTCGCCAGAGGAGACACCAGGGCTGATGACGGATTTGGTGGATTGGTACAATGAGGCTGAAAAGGAAGGGAAGTTGTCGCCTATTGAACTGGCGGCGTTGTTTCACTACCGCTACATCCGCATTCACCCGTTTGAGGATGGTAATGGACGTATTGCCCGCCTGATGGTGAACTTTATATTGATGCGTCATGATTATCCGATGATAGTGGTGAGAAGCCGCAAGAAGAGCGAATATCTGGAGGCCCTGCATCAGGCTGATATGGAAGTAGGGCCTGTGCCTGCAGACGGTGCTCATGCTGAGATAAAGGACATCAGGCCTTTCATGAAGTACTTCAACGAGTTGGTGGCTACGGAGGTGTACAACGATGTGCTGTTTGTGAGCGAGAAGGATGAGCACGTTTGGTGGTATGACGGGGAGAGGATAGCTTTCCGTACGCCGAACTACACGAAGATTCTGAACGCCATGCGCACGCTGCCTACGCTGACGCTGGCAGACATGATGGAAGAAACGGGCATCAGCATGGCTGCCATACAGAAACTGCTGGACAGGCTGATTGAGAAGAAGTATGTGGAGCGGGGCGAGAAGGATGGCAGCTGGCGGGTGTTTGTGACACAGTGAGTAATTGAAGGACAGGGGTTCACTTCAGTTCCTTGATGACTTTCCAGGCTTCTTCATCAGAATATCTGTTGAAAGCCTGTTCTTCATCACCATCAAGATAACAAGCATCGCCGGGCAATGGCCACAGATGCCTACTCATATCCACATGCCCATTGGCCTTAAAGCAGACACCCTCTTCCTCTAACAAGGTCCGCTGGCGACTCCACCCTGGAGCAGTACGCCCCTCTTTATTCACCACCCGATGACAAGGCAGTTTCTCCGCCCCAGGCGAATACCTCAATGTGCGTCCCACCATCCGTGAATGACTTGGCCATCCCGCCAATGCTGCGATATGCCCATAGGTCGTCACCTTCCCACGAGGTATCTGGCTAACTATGTTCAGCACATCTTCACCAAAGCTCCTTGCCTGCTCTGGCGACATCTTATCAGGATAGTCCTTCATTTCTTTGGCTTATTATTTATGGTGCGAATATACAACTTTTCCGTGAAAAATTCTCCCTTTCTAGTATTTTTTCTCAATTTCTGATGAAAAATAGGAAATGTTACATGGAAAATGAAGATATTTTCATGTTTTTGATGAGATATGAAGAAAAATGACTATCTTTACAGCGTGAATCTAAAACAAATAGACGTATGGGAAAGTTTGAACTGATGGCGCTACCGTATGCGGTCGACGCATTGGAGCCGGTGATAAGCAAGCAGACGCTGGAGTTTCATCATGGGAAGCATCTGGCGGGGTATGTGAATAACCTCAATGGGTTAGCCTCACCCCCTAACCCCTCTCCAAAAGGCGAGGGGAGCCTTGGGGAATTTGAGGCGTTGAAAGAGCTTGTGCTTCATAGTGAGGGAGCAATCTTGAATAACGCTGGTCAGATTCTGAACCACAATCTGTACTTTGAGCAGTTCGGTGCGCCTAAGGCCGACAATGCGCCTACGGGAAAATTGGCAGAGGCCATCGTGCGCGATTTCGGATCGTTCGAGGCGTTCAAGGAGGCATTCCAGAAGGGTGGAACTACGCTCTTTGGCTCTGGTTGGGTGTGGCTGTCGGCCGATAAGGAAGGTAAGCTCGTGATTACGCAGGAGACGAATGCGTCGAACCCCATTCAGAAGGGCTTGAAGCCGCTGCTGACCTTCGATGTGTGGGAGCATGCGTACTATCTGGACTATCAGAACCGTCGTCCTGATCACCTCGCTGCCCTCTGGCAGATCGTGGACTGGAACGTCATCGAAAAGCGCTATCAAAACAAATAATATATTTTTTAACCAACAAAAAAAAGAGACTTATGAAAGAACTGAAAGGAACAAAGACCGAGCAGAACCTCAAGGAGGCTTTTGCAGGCGAGAGTATGGCACGCAACAAGTACACGTATTTTGCTTCTAAGGCCAAGAAGGACGGTTACGTGCAGATAGCCGCTATCTTTGAGGAGACAGCTGCCAACGAGAAGGAGCATGCGAAGATGTGGTATAAGTACCTAAATGGTGGAAGCGTGAGCGATACGAAGACGAACCTGGCGGATGCTGCCAATGGCGAGAACTTCGAATGGACGGATATGTATGCGCGTATGGCCCAGGAGGCCCGCGAGGAGGGTTTTGACGAGATTGCCGCGAAGTTTGAACTCGTTGGTGCCATCGAGAAACATCACGAGGAGCGCTACCGCAAACTGCTGAAGAACATCGAGGATGCGGTGGTCTTCTCACGCGAGGGGGATGTGATCTGGCAGTGCAGCAACTGCGGCCATATCGTCATCGGCAAGAAGGCTCCCGAGGTGTGTCCCGTGTGCGACCATCCGCAGAGCTATTTCCAGATCAAGGCGGAGAATTATTGAAAATAATTATAGCGATCGATTCGTTTAAGGGCTGCCTGACATCGACTGAGGCTAATCAAGCAGCGAGTGAGGGTATTCTTCAACCTGAAGGTCGAAGTGTGGCACGCAATCTTGCGAGGATGTCTGAGGCAGTGGTGGTGCAGGTGCCTGTGAGCGATGGTGGTGAGGGATGGCTGGAGGCGTTCCGTGCTGCGATAGGCGGCGAGATAGTAGAGGTCAACGTGAAAGACCCGCTGATGAGGCCTATCGTGGCACAGTATCTCATTCAAGGCGATACGGCAGTGATAGAGATTGCCAAGGCCAGTGGACTGACGTTGCTTTCGTCAGAAGAGCGCAACCCAATGATAGCCACAAGTTATGGCACAGGGCAACTTGTTGTGGATGCCGTAAGAAAAGGATGCAAGCACATCATCGTAGGACTTGGCGGTAGTGCAACCAGCGACTGTGGCATTGGCATGCTTGAAGCCATTAATAATTCACAATTCACAATTAACTACGTTGAATCTTGTCACGACTCGGCAATATTTGAGCAAGCTCATATTGCTCTTGCTGCTCCAAAATTTGAAAATGATGTTCGCTTCACAATAGCAACCGATGTCACCAATCCGCTTTGTGGCGAGAATGGTGCTGCACATATTTTTGGGCCACAAAAAGGCGCAACACCCGAAATTGTTGAGGCCCTTGATGCTCGCGCCAAACGTTTTGCTATGGCCTCTGCCAAGCACATGGGCCGTGACTGCCAAAACAAGCCTGGCGCAGGTGCTGCAGGAGGCTTGGGTTACGCCTTCCTGCAATATATGAATGCCGAATGTCGCTCAGGTATCGACCTTCTGTTGGACACCATTCATTTCGATGACCTGTTGCAAGACGCTGACCTCGTAATTACTGGCGAAGGCTCTGCTGACCGCCAGACGCTCATGGGCAAGTTGCCCTATGGTATCTTGCAACGCGCCAAGAAATGCGGCGTGCCTGTCATACTCATAGCTGGTCGCATAGCCGACGAACAAATACTCCTTAATGCAGGCTTCTCCCGTGTCGCCTGTATCAATCCTCCAGGAATACCCTTCGAAATCGCGATGCGACCCGACACGGCAAAAGAAAACATCAGAAAAACAGTAAGAATATGAAAAACGTGGAAATACATAGTTGTCCGGAGTTGATGGACTACATCCAGGAGGTAGGATTCCTGCCATTGTTGGATAGTGGCATCAGAGGCTATTCTGCCGAGGATGTCGTCGATGAGGACAATCGATATGTGGTGTTCGATGATGGCGGTTGGGACTGGCCATTGTGGAAATGGAAAGGGCCCATCGTCACCGAGGGCCGCTGTGTCTATGGCAAGTTCTTTGCGGGCAAGGCGGGCTTCGTGAGCAAGGAGTGGTGGCCCGACCTATGCAACTATCGTCGCGCTTCGAGACCAGCGCCCATGGAGGGCTCTGTCGATGAGGCCATCCTGCTGACGTTGGCAGAGCATGGCAGTCTGATAACGCGTGAACTGCGTGCTGCCTGCGGTTTTGACGGACCTAAGATGCGGAGTAAGTTCGATGGCTACGTGACACGCCTGCAGATGGCCTGTCGCATCATAACTGAGGACTTCGTGTATCCTACGGACAAGCATGGACGTGAATACGGCTGGGGCTGGTCGCTGTTGACAACACCTGAATCACTATTACGAGATATTTGTCAATGTGAGCGCACGCCACAGGAGTCGTTCGAGCGGATGAAGGCGCATCTTAGCAAGCTGTTGCCTGAGGCGACGGAGAAACAGATTGAGAAGCTGATAAAATAGCATGAGCATCAAGACGATTATACTAATCCTAACGACAACGATGATGATGAACGGATGTAAGGGACAGACGCAGGCTCCTGTGGTGAGGCCGGCGACACAGGCGAACCGGTTCTATACGGGCGATGCCAGAGAACTGAGCGAAGAGGTGGACAGCTTCTTGGCGCTACATAAGGACGATGCGAAGTACAGTAATGTGGCTGCGGTGATAGTGCCTCATGCAGGGTATTATTTCTCAGGTAATGTGGCGGCATCAGCGTATATGGCGATAGACCCTAAGAAGCAGTACAAGCGGATATTCCTGTTAGGGCCCAGTCACCACGAATGGCTCGACGGAGCATCGGTGAACACGGAAGCAGACTGGTATGCGACGCCATTAGGCAATGTGAAAGTGGACCACGAAATGACTGTTGCATTAACGAACACGATTGCAACGCCACACTCTCAAAGAGAGAATTCTGTATTCCGCTATAGGCCAGAGGCACATGACAGGGAGCATTGTCTGGAGGTGCAGTTGCCGTTCTTGCAAAGGAGTTTTAAGGAAGTGCCGCCGATTGTACCGATTGTTATTTCGACGAATGATTACGAAAAATTGAAGCGGATAGCGGAGGCGCTGAAGCCGTACTTTACGGACGAGAATCTGTTTGTGATCAGCAGCGACTTCTCACACTATCCGTCGTATGAGGATGCCTACGAGGTGGATGCACGGACGGGCAAGGCCATTGAGACGGGCGACGTGGAGGAGTTTATTGCGACCATCAATGCTAATGCACGAAGTGGCAAGCGGAATCTGGCGACGAGTGCGTGTGGTGAGTTTGCCATCATTACGCTGATGCTGATGCTCGACCGCCAGTACGAGGTGAAGCACCTGATGTACCAGAACTCGGGCGACATCGACAATCACGACCATAGTAGGGTGGTGGGGTATCACTCGTTTGCTATCCTGCGTAAGGACAACGCGAGTTTCGCCCTTTCGGATGCAGACAAGAAGGTGCTGAAAGATATCGCATTTAATAGCATTCGCGATTCATTGGACGGCAAGCCTATCGCGCAGCCGACTCTTACCTCTTACCTCTCACCTCTCACCTCTAAATGTGGTACCTTTGTCTCGTTGCACAAGCACGGCCATCTACGTGGCTGCATCGGACATTTTGGCGAGGACTATCCTTTGCACGAGATAGTAGCAGAGATGGCGCGAGCGGCAGCCTTTGAGGATCCACGGTTTATGCCTGTTACCCGCGATGAACTGAACGACCTCGACATCGAGATTTCCGTGCTTACGCCCATGCGTCGCATCCAGAGTCTGGACGAGTTCGAACTGCATCGCCACGGCATCTATATCAAAAAAGGCTATCGTAGCGGCACGTTCCTGCCGCAGGTGGCCGACGAGGTGAACTGGACCAAAGAAGAGTTCGTGGGACATTGCTCGCAGGACAAGGCCGGACTGGGCTGGGACGGCTGGAAGGACGCGGAACTCTACGTTTACGAAGCGATTGTTTTTTAACGAACAGGAATTCCACGAATAGCACGAATTCTTTTCGACCACGGATTGTTCGGATTTAACGGATGAAAGAATGTAGGTATTATAAGCGGTTGGCTGACGGACGGGTGGAGTGTACGCTCTGTCCGCACCATTGTCGTATTGCTGAGGGTAAGACGGGTATTTGTCGTAGCAGAAGGAATCAAGGCGGCGTGCTCGTGAGCGAGGTCTATGGCAAACCTTGTTCGTTGGCCATCGACCCGATAGGAAAAAAGCCGCTGTACCACTTCCATCCTGGCACGACGTGTCTGTCGCTGGCCTGTACGGGTTGTAATTTCCGTTGCCTGAACTGTCAGAACCACGATATTTCGCAGGTGTCGCCTGAGGAGGTCAATCATTACGAACTCTTGCCTGAGGACGTCGTCGCGCTCTGCCTGAAGCACCAATGTCCGGGCATCGCCTACACCTATACCGAGCCACTGACTTATCTCGAATATATCATCGATTGTGCGCGGATGGCGCATGAGGCTGGCCTCTGGAATGTCCTCGTCACGGCAGGCTACGTTTGTCAGGAACCGTTGGCTGACCTCCTGCCGTACCTTGATGCCGCCAACGTCGACCTCAAGTCCTTCAGCGACGATATCTATATGAAGGTAAGCGGAGGACATCTGCAGCCCGTGCTCGACACCATTCTTGCCATGAAACAGGCCGGCGTGTGGGTGGAAATCACCAATCTTGTCATCCCTGGGATTAACGATGATATGCAGATGATTCGTCGGATGTGTCGTTGGCTTGCTGACAATGACCTTGCTGAAGCCCCTTTGCATTTCAGCCGTTTCTTCCCTCGCTACAAAATGCAGGACACGCCGCCTACGCCTATCGCGACGCTAAAAGCCGCCAAGCGTGTAGCCGAGGAAGAAGGTATCAAACACGTGTATTTGGGAAATGTCTATTAGACCTTGTGACAATCCAAGAGTTTCATGTATTCATCGTAAGTAATGTGCTTTCCACCCATTGACTTGAACAGCGCTGTCTCAAACTGACAGTCAATAAAACAGCCGCCTATACGCTCCATCGCCTTGGCCAAGTGTATCAAGGCTAGCTTGGAGGCGTTAGGGACGAGCGAGAACATGCTTTCACCGAAGAAGGCATTTCTTAAAGTGACACCATAGAGACCTCCAACGAGCCTGCGGCCTTCGGCATTATCAGTTGGCTCCCATACCTCAATACTGGAGGCGTAACCAAGATGATGAAGTTTGGTGAATGCCTCGATGATGTCCGGACCAAGCCACGCTCCGTTTTCTTCGTTGCGCCCTTGCGCTTTTGAACAGCCGTTGATGACTCCCTCGAAGTCCTGATTGACGGTAACCTCATATTTGTGCTGCCGTAACAGTTGTCGCATGGAGTGGCTGATGTGTATCTGGACTATTTTACTATTTACTATTTGATGATTCTTCGGAGGACGGCAATAGTCCAATGGTGAAATCGTCCAATAGTCCAATATTCACGTTGCCACCATTCTTCAACGAGCCGAAAAGTATCTCGCGCATCAATAGCGGTTTCAGCTGCTGGGCGATGACACGATCCATCTCACGGGCACCATATTCTGTCGTAAACCCTTCCTTTAGCAGATGTTCAAAAGCACCTGTGTTTAAGGACATTCGGATGTTCTTTGCTTCGAGCTTGACGTCTAGTTCGCGCAGCTTTTTCTTGAGGATGAGCGTTGCCATTTCCTTGTCCATATCGTGAAACACGACGGTGCCAGACAGACGGTTCAAGAACTCGGGCTTGAAGGTTCGCTTTACCTGTTTCATCATCGCCTCGCCACGACTGATGTTTCTTCTGTAAAAGTACAATATTTCCCGGATATATTTGCCTATTTGCAAAAAATAATGTAAGTTTGCAGTCGTTATGCTGACAGAACAGACGATGGAGAAACTGCGGATACTCGCAGAGTCGGCGAAGTACGACGTGTCGTGCTCGTCGAGCGGCACTGTGCGCAAAGGTAAGCAGGGCATGGTGGGTTCTACGGTAGGTGGTGTGGGCATCTGCCACTCGTTTGCCGATGATGGGCGTTGCATCTCGCTGCTGAAGGTGATGCTAACGAATTACTGCATGTACGACTGCGCTTACTGCATCAATCGTCGCTCCAATGACATCAAGCGGGCGACACTCTCCGTCAGCGAACTGGAGGAAATCACGATGGAGTTCTATCGTAGGAACTATATCGAGGGATTGTTCCTGTCGAGTGGGGTAGTGCGCAATCCTGACTATACGATGGAGCGGCTGACAGCTATCGCTCGCGACCTCAGAACCGTTCACCGCTTTAATGGCTACATCCACTTGAAGAGCATCCCAGGCTGTTCGCAGGAACTGCTCAATGAGGCTGGCCGTTATGCCGACCGCATGAGCGTGAACATCGAGATACCCAAAGAGGAGTCGCTGAAACTATTGGCACCCGAGAAGGACCACAAGAGCGTGTTCCTGCCGATGAAGATGATCCAGCAGGGCGTGCTGGAGAATAAAGAAGACCGCAAGAAATACCGCCATGCGCCAAGGTTTGTGCCAGCAGGACAGTCTACCCAGATGATTGTGGGGGCTACGAAAGAGAGTGATTTGGATATCCTGAAAATGTCCAATGCACTGTATCAGCAGCCCACCATGCGTCGCGTATATTATTCTGGCTATGTGAGCGTGAACACCTATGACCCACGACTGCCTGTACTGAAACAGCCGCCATTGGTGCGCGAGAACCGGCTTTATCAGGCTGACTGGTTGTTGCGGTTCTACCATTTTAGCGTCGACGAGATCGTCGACGAAATGCACACGAATCTTGACTTGGAGGTAGATCCGAAACTGGCGTGGGCGCTCAGGCATCCTGAGTACTTTCCTGTGGACATCAATACAGCAGATTACGAGCAGCTATTAAGAGTGCCAGGACTCGGCACCAAGTCGGCATGGCTCATCGTGAATTCGCGACGATTCAACCGTCTTACATCATTCGACCTTAAGAAGATGGGTGTCGTGATGAAGAAGGCGAAGTATTTTATTACGTGCAACGAGTTGACCTCCCAGTTCTCGCAGCCCATCGTCGGCATCAACGAAATGCGACCAGAGCGGTTAAGACCATTGCTCGTGTCGAAAGCCCAGCAGAAGCGGGCTGCAGAAGAAATGCAACTGAAACTGGATTTTGGAGAATGACGGTATATGTGTTTGATGGAACGATGGACGGGCTGCTGACGGCGGTGTTCGACGCATTCCTTTTGAAGGAGCAACCAGAGCGGTTACTCGCTGAGGGCGACGCCTTGCCGCTGTTTTGTGACCATACCTATCATGTGACGACAGACGAGGAGAAGGCTCGACGCGTATGGGCAGGACTGGAGAAGAAACTTAGTCGTGAGGCCCTGCGACTGATTTCCGTCAGCTGGCTGTCGGAACTGCGGGAGCTGAACACACCGTTGTTCCAATATGTCTGTAAGGTGTTCCGACAAGGCGATATATCGCGGAACTTCGCTGATGCTGATGTATTGGCTGTGACGAATATCGCCCGCAGAGTGCTACATGAACAATTGAGGATGAAGCAGTTTATCCGCTTCCAGAAAGCAAAGGACGGCACGTATCTGGGCGTCGTTTCGCCGGACCACAACGTGTTGCCTATTATCACCGACCACTTTCAGGACCGATTTAACGACCAGCCGTGGCTGATATATGATGCGAAGCGGCACTATGGGTATTATTATAGCCTCACCCCCGGCCCCTCTCCAAAGGGCGAGGGGAGTAATATGCCCATCCGTGTCAGTTTCGAGGACGAGGCCAAAGTGCCCTTTGATTTGAGGAATGGTAAGATGGATGCAGAAGTGCTGAGCGACAACGACCAGCTGTTCCAGGACCTTTGGCGCACCTACTTCAAGGCCATCTGCATCAAGGAACGCATGAATCCTCGCAAGCAGTTGCAGGACATGCCTCGCCGCTATTGGAAATATATGACAGAAAAGAACTAAGATAATGATGACAGCAAAAGAGATAATCGCGTATATGGAGTCTCTGCAGAATGAGGAGCAGCGACGGGTGCTCATGGGGTTCTTCAAGACAGGACCTGGTGAGTATGGAGAGGGCGATGAGTTCCTGGGACTGAAGGTGCCGCAGACAAGGGAAGTAGTGAAGAATGTTTGGAAGGACTTCCCCTTGAGCGAGGTGCCTGAACTGCTGATGTCGAAATGGCACGAGGTGAGGCTTTGCGGATTGTTGATATTGGTGGCGAAATTTGAGAAACTGGCTACCAAACGGTTGGAGAATGAGGAGAAGGCTATTCGTGGACGCGATGAGATTCTCACGATGTACCTTCAGTACGCTGAGCAGGCGAATAACTGGGACTTGGTGGATTTGTCCGTGCATAAGATTCTGGGGCATTGGCTGCTGTTGCCGACGAACCTTGGTGATAGGGACTATAAGATAAAGGTACTTGATGACTTAGCCCAAAGCGACAATTTGTGGAAGCAGAGGATGAGCATCGTGTGCTCGTGGAAGACGTCGCAGATGGGGGACCCGTCGTGGTGTCTGAGATATGCGGAGATTCATCTGCACCATCCGCACGACCTGATGCACAAGGCTGTGGGCTGGATGCTAAGGGAAATGGGTAAGCGATGCTCAATGGAACTGCTTCGTGATTTCCTCCGCCAGCATGCCCACGAGATGCCTCGCACCATGTTGCGCTATGCCATCGAGAAAATGCAGGAACAGGAACGACAATATTGGATGAACGTCCCTCAGGACTTTGCTCCAGCCCCAAAAAAGGAATAATTAATTTGAAAAACAAAACATGTTATACCGTATATACAAATAAATGCTTATTTATTTTGTGATGCAATCACTTTTTTGTACCTTTGCAAAATAATGATGACGAAAATAAACTATGAATATGATGAACAATACTATTAAGTATATCGGTGTAGACGATCTGGACATCGATCTGTTTGAGAGTCAGTATGTGGTGCCCGAGGGCATGAGTTATAACTCGTATCTCATCGATGATGAGAAGATTGCAGTGCTGGATACTGCCGATGCCCGTAAGGGTGAGGAGTGGAAGGCTAACCTGACTGCTGCTCTTAATGGCAGACAGCCTGACTATCTGGTGGCTCACCACATGGAGCCAGACCACTC
Source organism: uncultured Prevotellaceae bacterium (assembly GCA_946410305.1). Taxonomy (GTDB): domain Bacteria; phylum Bacteroidota; class Bacteroidia; order Bacteroidales; family Bacteroidaceae; genus Prevotella. The sequence continues at coordinate 31,614 of CAMJZV010000022.1, forward strand.
GGCACTGATAGCTTGGATGCTGGAGACTTATCCCGGAGTGCAACTGGTGTGCAGCGCTCAGGCTGTAAAGATGCTGTCTAACTTCTTTGATGGCGTTGATTTTACAGGTCGCGTAATCACCGTGAAAGAGGGTGATACACTGGCGCTGGGTAAGCACACACTGCAGTTTATCGGTGCAGCTATGATACACTGGCCAGAGGTGATTATGAGTTACGACACCACTGACAAGGTGCTGTTCTCAGCAGATGGCTTTGGTAAGTTTGGTGCGCTGGTACACGAGACTGATGACTGGGCTTGCGAGGCTCGCAGGTATTACTTTAATATCTGCGGAAAATATGGTTCGCAGGTACAGATTGCCATGAAGAAGATTGCTGCTCTGGATGTGCAGGCTATCTGTCCGCTGCATGGACCTGTGCTGAAGGGTGAGGCCCTTTCTGAGGCTGTGCGCCTATATGATACATGGAGCAAATACGAGCCCGAGAGCAAGGGCATACTGATAGCATACGCCAGCATACATGGTGGCACAGCAGCTGCTGCAGAGCGCTTAGGCGAGATTCTTCGTGCTAAGGGTGCGCCTAAAGTGGTAGTAAGCGACTTGAGTCGCTCAGATATGGCAGAGGTCATCGAGGATGCCTTCCGCTATCCTACGGTGGTTGTAGCTGCCTCAAGCTATGATGCAGGTGTGTTCCCCGTGATGCACGATTTCCTGTATCACCTGCAAATCAAGAACTACCAGAAGCGCAAGTTTGCCATCATCGAGAACGGTAGTTGGGTCCCCACAGCAGGCAAGACAATGCGTGCCATGATAGAGGCCCTGAAGGACTGCGAAATCGTAGAGCCAATGGTTACTATCCGCTCGCGCATGAAGGCTGCTGATGAGGCACTTTTGGAGCAGTTGGCTGATAGTTTGCTTTGATATGTTTGATGTAAGGAAAGATATCAGTTAATATTAAAGACTTAGGGTGCCCAAGTTTTTTGCTTGCTTATTTGTACCTTTGAGCAGTCATAACGAAATATTAGAATGGAAAAGTCGCTGAATGAAATAAAAATACTATCGACATCCCAGGATGTGAAGCTTTATCCGCTACTCTTTGAACCCAACCTGCATGAGGTGGTGTGGGGTGGTCAGAAGTTGACAGCATGGAAAAGACTGGCAGCAAAGGACCATATCGGCGAAAGCTGGGAAGTGAGTTGTGTGAGGAGCTCCCCATCGGTAATTGCCAATGGTACATGGGCAGGCTATACGCTGAATGAGCTGATCGATAAGTATCCAGAGGAGATTCTTGGCAGTGAGGTGAGTCGGAGATATGGAGGCGAGCTTCCCCTGCTGGTCAAGTTCATTGATGCCCGGAAGGACCTTTCTGTTCAGGTACATCCGGACGACGAGATGGCCAAACGCCTTCATGACAAGAACGGCAAAAGTGAGATGTGGTATGTGTTGGATGCAGAGCCTGGTGCTTTTCTGTATTCTGGTTTCAAGGAAGAACTTTCACCAGAGGCCTACAAGAGAAAGGTGGCTGATGGTACTATCGTGGAGTCACTGGCGAAGCACGAGGTGAAGACTGGCGATGTGTTCTATCTGCCTGCAGGACGCGTACATGCCATCTGTAGCGGAATATTGTTGGCAGAGGTTCAGCAGTCGAGTGATGTGACCTACCGTATCTACGACTATAACCGTCCAGGATTAGACGGTAAGCCACGTGAGTTGCACACAGAGTTGGCTGCAGAGGCTCTGAATTATCAGGTAGAGGATGAATACCGGACGGAGTATTCTGCTGAGAATAACCGTGCCAACAAAGTGATAGAATCACCCTATTTCAGTGTAAGGGTCACGGAGGTGGGTAATCAGTTCCACCGCAACCTGATCAAGTATGATAGCTTTGTAATTTCGATGTGTCTGAAGGGTGACTGTAGAATCCAGATACGGAGTACGGGTGATGATATTGTCTTAAAGGAGGGATTCAGTTGTCTGATACCAGCAGCTATTGCTGACTATGATGTCATTCCCATGGGGGGAAGTACCCGATTGTTGGAGACATATATCGACAATATGGACAGGAGCCTGATACACAAGGTAAGCAGGTTCCTGCATATGAGTGAGAAGTAAGGGCGAACTTAGACGAATCGCGCACCATTATCGGGGTGAACCCAGTGAACCTGGAAGGTGTTCTCGTATTCAGGGAACTGCTCCAGATAGCGCTTGGTGAGTTCGCGCTCGATATCGGCCTTGTAGGCAGGATCTACAAGAGCGATACAGGCTCCCTTGAAGCCGGCACCACTGAAACGACCGCCATAGACACCAGGCAGTGAGCGCATAATCTCATAGATAGCAATGAGTTCGGGAGAGCCACACTCGTAGTTATGGATACTACTCTCGCAACTATCGAACGAGAGTTTTCCGAAAAGCTTGAGGTTACCCGTTTCCCAAGCGGTGACACCCTGACGCACACGACGGTATTCTGAGTAGAAGTGCTCTGCACGACGGGCGAAACGTGCTGGCATAGCGATACGAGTCTTCTCGAAGGTGGCCTTAGGGATATCTCTCAAGAATGTTTTATCGAAAGTCTTTAGGGGCTGTTCGGTATAGGCCAGCATGTTCCAGGCAGCGGTCTTACATTCGTAAACACGCAGGTTGTAATCTGAATTCACCAGCGAACGCGTTAGGCCAGAGAAGAAGATGCCAATCTCAAACTCAGGCATATCGGGATGGCGCTTGATGATGCGCCAATCGTTGCTGTCGCAATCCAGGAACAGCAGTCCATCCTTCTTGCCCAGGGCGATACACGCCTGATCGAGCAGACCGTTGTTCAGACCGATATACTCACGTTCAGCCTCAGAGGCTATTTTTACCACTTCGAAAGGCTGGAGCGTGATATCGTTGGCCTTGGCAAACGCCATGACATAGGCGATAAGTACAGCGGCACTTGAAGAAAGACCACCAACAGGCAGTGAACCCTGAATGACGCCATTGATACCCTTGGTGAGTTCAAAGCGCTTTCTGAGGGCAAATTTGGCTCCACGGGCATAGTCGCCCCAGTGACGCTCTTTGACCTGTGTAGGAGAATCGAGGTTGAAATCAACGACACCCTCGAAGGTTTTCGACTCAAGATGAACATGGGCATCGTCGCGGATATCGAACCAAAGGTCTACACCTTTGTCGATGGCGAAACCCGTTACAAGACCATGCTGATGGTCGACATGTGCGCCCAGAGGGCATACCCGATAAGGGGAGAAAATATGGTATTGCATCCTATTATAGTTTCGTTTTTCGACTGCAAATATACATAATTAAATTTAAACTGAAAGAAAAAGTGATTATTTCTTTGCATTTAGCCCGATTTTATCTACCTTTGTGTCCAAAACTATATTGTAATGAAGAATATTGTGATTGCAGCGGGATATGCCACAAGGCTGGGAGAACTCACCAAGAACTTCCCTAAACCGCTATTGAAAATCGGAGAGAACACCATCTTGGGTAGAATGCTGGATGATATCGACCAGATTCCAGAGATTGACGAGCACATCATTATCACTAACCACAAGTTTGCAGGAATATTCGAGGAGTGGGTTAAAACGAACACGAATCTAACAAATCAAACGAATAAAAAAGATTCGTGTAATTCGAGTAATTCGTGTTCAAAATATAAAAAGCCCATTACAGTGGTTGATGATGGTACAGAAACCAACGAGACACGCTTAGGCGCTGTATGTGACTTGCTGTATGCAATGGATAAGCTCCACATCGATGACGACCTGCTAGTGGTGGCAGCAGACAACTTGCTTTTCTTCTCATTCCAGGAGTTTGTGGACTTTGCGAAGGAAAAGGGTACGAGTTGCATCATGTGTCATGAGCAGCCCTCGATAGAGAAGCTACAACGCACAGGTGTGGTGGAATTGGACTCTGAGATGAAAGTCCTTGGCATGGAGGAGAAACCGCAGGTGCCTAAGAGCCATTGGGCAGTGCCTCCGTTCTATATCTACTTGAAGAAGGACTTGGATTTAGTCCGTCATTCGGTAGAGAATGGTTGTGGCAAGGATGCTCCCGGCAACTTAGCGCATTATATGGTGGAGCATACCACGATGCATGCCTGGCCTATGAGTGCTGGACGCTTTGACATCGGAAGTCTGGATACTTACTACGAAGCGGTAAGACTATATGGAAACGAACACGAATAAAACGAATGATAATGGAAAAAATTGATTTAAACAATAAGACCATCCTGGTCACCGGTGCTGCGGGATTTATTGGCAGTAATCTGGTGAAGCGATTGTTCAAGGACCTCTCAGATGCCACCATTGTTGGTATCGACAACATGAATGCCTATTATGATGTGGCGTTGAAGGAACACAGATTACAAGTGCTGGATGAATTAGCGAACTCGAATCTCGCGAATAAGTGGCACTTCGTCAAGGGCGATATTGCAGACAAGGCTGCTATTGATGCCTTGTTTGCGGAGTATAAGTTTGACGTGGTGGTGAATCTGGCTGCGCAGGCTGGTGTACGCTACTCGATAGAGAATCCGGATGCCTATATCCAGAGCAATATGATTGGCTTCTACAACATTCTGGAGGCTTGTCGACACAATCCCGTCGAGCATCTGGTCTATGCTTCATCATCGAGTGTTTATGGTGGCAATAAGAAGGTGCCGTTCTCGACGGACGACCGCGTAGACAATCCTGTGAGTCTGTATGCTGCTACGAAGAAGAGTAACGAGCTGTTTGCTCACTGCTATTCGAAGTTGTATAACATTCCGACTACGGGTCTGCGCTTCTTTACGGTCTATGGTCCAGCTGGTCGTCCTGACATGGCATACTTTGGCTTCACCAACAAGCTCTTGAAGGGTGAGACCATCCAGATATTCAACTATGGCAACTGTCGTCGTGACTTTACCTATGTCGATGACATTGTCGAGGGTATTGTGCGTGTGATGCAGGGAGCTCCCGAGCGCAAAAATGGTGATGACGGCCTGCCTGTTCCACCATACGCTGTCTATAACATCGGTGGCGGACAGCCCGAGAATCTGCTGGACTTCGTGAATATTCTGCAGGAAGAGTTGGTACGTGCTGGTGTGCTGCCAAAGGACTTCGACTTTGAAGCCCACAAGAAACTGGTGCCCATGCAGCCTGGTGATGTACCCACTACCTATGCTGATGCCGAGGCATTGGAGCGCGACTTCGGCTTCACACCAAAGATTACGCTGAGAGAAGGACTGAGAGCTTTTGCTGAATGGTACAAATCTTTTTATAAATAACCCTGCATTATAGCCGCCCCTTATCAAGGGGCTCTAAAGGTACAAGGAATATTATGGATAAAACACCCCGCGTCTTTGTCAGTGGCTGCTACGATTTGCTGCACAGTGGACATGTAGAGTTTTTCCGTCAGGCAGCATCGTATGGTGACCTCTATGTGGGCATCGGCAGTGATGCTACCATTCTGGAATATAAACATCACAAGACGGTATATTCAGAGCAAGAGCGCCTGTTTATGGTGAAGAGCATCCGCTATGTGAAGGATGCCTACATCAACCAGGGTAGTGGCATACTCGACTTCCTGCCTACGCTCGATATTGTTAAGCCGGATATCCTTGTAGTCAACGAAGATGGTGGCAACGAGGATAAGCGTCGGGTCTGTGAGGAAAGAGGCATGCAATATGTCGTCTTGCAACGTACCCCACAGGAGGGACTTACCGCCCGCAGCAGTACGGATCTGAAGAAAACCAAGAGTCAGATTCCGACCCGTTTGGATTTGGCCGGAACATGGATTGACCAGCCTTATGTGAGCTACTATGCACCAGGCTGGGCCATCACCATCTCTTTGGAACCTACGTTTGAGGTGCGTGAACGCTGTGGATTAGCTACCTCTACACGGAATATGATTCGCAAGATATGGCCCTACCAGTTGCCGAATATGGAACCAGAGATGCTCGCCAAATTGGTGTTCTGTTTTGAGAACGATCCAGAGCGTTCGGACGGTATCATCTCTGGTGCGCAGGATAGTATCGGCATCTGCATCCCCGGTCTTTGTCGTCATTATTATCATAACAGGTTCTGGCCAGAGAAGATTGAGACCTGTCATGATGAGACGGTGCTGAGTTGGTTGGAGGCCCATCTGGTGATGATTCCCATGGAACCCCGTCAGCAAGGTTGTTCGGTGGTAGAGGGCAAAGACATCACAGAGGCGAAGGTAAAGGCGCTGGCTAAAGCCGCTGATGACTGCTGGGATGCCATGATGAAGAAAGACCTTACCGCTTTTGCTGCAGCCTATAAGGCTTCGTTTGATGCGCAGGTGGCTATGTTCCCTGCGATGATTCAGGGCTGTGTGCCAACGTATATTGAGCGTTACCGTGATGCAGTGCTGGCCTATAAGATGTCTGGCGCTGGTGGCGGTGGCTATCTGGCCTGTGTGGTGGAGAATGCTTCCGCTTTTTGCCAGAAACATGAAGAGGCTTTCCCTTTAACCATCAGAAGGGCAGGCATGTGACGAGATTCTAACTAACTATTACATATTTAACTAATAAAAACCAAAAACCATCAATGAAAACAAGAACTATTCTTACTTCATTCGCGCTTGCAATGCTTGCAGCGGTTCCTGTTAGCGCACAGTACAAGTATGCCTGGCAGAATCCTCAGTTGCCTCGTGCAGAGCGTGTAGAGAGCCTGTTGGGCATGCTGACACCTGAAGAGAAGGTGGGTCTGATGATGAACAAGAGTGTATCCATCGATCGTCTGGGTATTCCGTCGTATAACTGGTGGAGTGAGGCCTGTCACGGTGTGCGCCAGGGTGGCTATACCGTCTATCCTCAGCCCATTGGCCTGGCTGCTGCCTTCAGCGAACAGCTGGTGTACGATGTCTTCTCACAGGTGAGTGACGAGGCCCGTGCCAACTGGAACCGTACTGACCACAATGATCCTAAGTTGTTCAACGTGCCACAGGGTGTGACTTACTATCCTGGCAATCCGGAACTGACGTTCTGGTGTCCGAATGTCAATATCTTCCGCGACCCTCGTTGGGGACGTGGACAGGAGACCTGTGGTGAGGATCCTTATCTGAATGCTGTGCTGGGAGTACAGACCGTATTGGGTATGCAGGGCAACAACGACAAGTATTTCAAGACCCATGCCTGTGCCAAGCACTATGCCGTACACAGTGGTCCGGAGCCCTTGCGCCATTCCATGAATGTAGAGCCTACGAACCGTGACTTGTGGGAAACCTACCTGCCTGCCTTCAAGGCACTGGTCAAGAAAGGTAATGTTCGTGAAGTGATGTGTGCCTATCAGCGTTTTGAGGGTAAACCCTGTTGTACCAGCGACCGTCTGCTTATCGATATCCTGCGCAACAAGTGGGGTTACGATGCCATTGTGCTTACTGACTGCGACGCCATCAATAACTTCTACAACAAAGGACAGCATGAGACACACGACGGTCCGCTCAGCGCCTCTGTTGATGCTGTACTCAACGGTACCGACCTGGAGTGTGGCAAGGTGTTTATGTCGCTGGCTGAGGGCTTGAAGAAAGGTCTCATCAAGGAGACAGACCTCGATAAGCATTTGCGCTATACGCTGATGGGACGTTTCGAACTGGGTATGTTCGATCCTGCAGAGATGTTGCCATGGGCTACGATTCCTGCATCTAACATTAGCAGTGAGGAGCACGACCAGTTGGCTACCCAGGCTGCCCGTGAGTCGATGGTACTGTTGGAAAACAAGGGTGGGATACTGCCTCTGTCGAAGAGCATCAAGACACTGGCTGTCATTGGTCCTAATGCCGACGATATCGAGTTGCTGAACGGTAACTATGGCGGCACACCGACAGACAACCACAAGCACTCGCTCCTGGAGGGTATCAAGAATGCGGTGCCTGGTGCGAATATTATCTATCAGAAGGCTTGTGAGTTGAACGACGAATACTCAACCATCCATCACCTTCAGGACTTCAACGGAGGCAAGGGTGTGCTGGTAGAGTTCTGGAATAGCGAGACATCGCCTTTCGAGGGAGAGACACCTGCTCCTGTCAAGAGTGGCTACTACAACGAGCTGAACTTCTCTACCTTTGGTGCCTGGGGCTTTGCCGAGGGCGTCAGCAACGACAATATCTGCGTGCGCATCAGTGGTAAGTACACCGCTACGTTTACTGGCGAGATGAAGTACACGCTGATGAGCGACAACGGTTATGTGTTGAAGGTCAACGGTCAGGTGGTAGAAGAAAACAAAGGTGGCGGCCGTCGTGGTTTCGGTTTCGGTCGCCGTGGTGGCGCAGACTATAAGTCATTCAATGTAGAGCAGGGCAAGGAGTATGATGTGGTCATCGAATATCGTCGTGGCAAAGGCCAGTTCGCCATGCTGCGTGGTGATATCTGTGAGCGCAAACTTGTCGACTTCACCCAGTTGGCCAGTGAGGTGAAGAATGCCGACGCTATCATTATTATTGGCGGTATCTCTGCCCGTATGGAAGGTGAGGGTGGTGACAAGCAGACCATCGAACTGCCAAAGGTGCAGCAGATGCTTGTCCAGGCAATGCACCAGACTGGACGTCCCGTTGTCTTCGTCAACTGCTCTGGTTCAGCCATCGCTTTCGGCAGCGTTGAGGGACAGTATGATGCTTTACTGCAGGCGTGGTATCCTGGTCAGGGTGGTGCCAAGGCTTTGGCCGAGGTGCTCTTTGGTGACTACAACCCTGGTGGCAAGTTGCCTGTGACGTTCTATCGCTCTAACGACGACCTGCCCGATTTCCTGGACTACTCCATGAAGAACCGCACCTACCGTTACTTTACGGGTGTGCCTCAGTATGCTTTCGGCTATGGTCTCAGCTATACCACGTTCAGCGTTGGCAAAGGCAAGATGACAGCCAGGTCAGCTAAGATGGGTAAGTCCAACAAACCCTATACCGTTTTGGCTATTCCTGTTACCAATACGGGCACTCGCGAAGGTACAGAGACTGTTCAGGTCTACGTGAAACGTCTGGGCGATGCCGGTGCTCCCATCAAGGCGCTGAAAGGTTTCCAGAAACTTACGTTGAAGCCTGGTGAGACCAAGAAGGCTGTGATAGCTCTCGATGCTGAAGCCTTTGAGTACTATGACGAGATGATTGATGAACTGGCCGTGAAGCCAGGCATATACCAGATACTTTACGGAAACTCCTCGCTTGACAGTGACCTGCATGTGTTAGAATTTACCGTGAAATAAGCGAAATAAGTGAATTAAGTGAAATAAGTGAGTTGCTAAAACAACTCACTTTTTCTTTCGACGCCCGAACAGCCAACCGTAGGTTTTCATCAGCTTACGAACCAAGATGAAAGCATCAATAGCGGTAATGCTGTTGCTGACGAGGTTGGCAATGAGTTCGCCCTTGCTTTCTGATTTCTGAGGAACCCAAAGGCCCTGCCAGAGTCTACCAACCTTATCGGAATTGTCGCTTAGCTGAGCTCTAAGCTCTTCCTTGCGCAACTCGATTTCTTCGAGCGTGTTGTATTGAGGAGTCTGCATGGCGGGTATTAATTTAATAGGGTGTTAGCCAGAAAACGTACCAACGGTCGCTCTATCCACTGCTTACGGAAAGTGTAGAGCAGTACGAGTAGAACGGCGAAGAAGAAGGCTACGAGGAAGTAGGCCAGAGCAAGTCCTGTGAGTGGAGCTATCCAGTAGACGATGGCGTATGTGAGGTAGAAGAGTACGGCAACACCAAGGATGACGAAGATGATGGCAACGGTAAGGGCCGTTACCAACTTGACCACTTTCTCAATGACGTTGAGCTCCAGATATTCTTTCTGGAGTTCAACGTGTTCTTTGAGCGCCTCGATGAGTTCTACGATAGACTCTACATTCTTGTCGCTAGATAGCATAGACAGTTTAACGTTTAAAGTTTAACGTTTAAAGGTTAGCGGTTAACGTTTAAATCTCGGGCGCTGCGTCCTCCAGGTCGTCAACCAGGTCGCTCACCTCTTTGCGGCTAAGCTTGATGTTGTGCTTCTTGAGGAAGTCTTCTACAGTATCTGTAATCTTTGCACGTGTGTCAGCGCCTTTTTCAGGAGCTACTAACAGACCAATGACTGCACCAGCCAGTGCACCGCCCAAGAAGGCGCCTAAATAACCTAAACTTCTCATAATCGTCAATTTTTTATACGGTAAAACATGTATTCTGCTGGCAAATGTACGGAAAGTTTTCGAAATTAACAAACTTTATGCAGCATTTTTCGTGACTTTTGCTCAATATTTTGTAATTTCGCCACAAATTCTTAGAATAAACAATAATAATACTAGTAATACAACAGAAAAAAGTATGAAAAAGTACACAATGATTTGCGCAGCTCTTTGCGCAGCCCTGATGTTTACAGGATGTAAGTCAAGTGAGAGTGCCTACAAGCAGGCTTATCTGAAAGCAAAGCAGCAGGAGGAACTGCAGCAGAAGCAGGAAGCCGAGGCTCAGGCTCAGGTTGTTCAGGAGCAGGAAAACAACGTAGTAGCTCCCTTGGAGGAAAAGCCTGTAACACAGACTCAGGTGGTTGACAATGCCGACAATGTACCTGTTCGTCAGGAGACGGTATCTGTTGTTACCGGCAGTGGCCTGAAGAACTTCAGCGTAGTCGTTGGCTCGTTCTCTCTGAAGGCTAACGCTGAGGGGTTGCAGCAGACGCTGAACAATCAGGGTTATAACGCTCAGGTAGTGGTCAACAATCAGGTGAGCCCCGCTATGTATCGCGTGGTAGCTACTACTTTCGACACGAAGGGTGAGGCTGCTGCCAGCCGTAACGCACTGCAGGAGAAATATCCTGGTGCTTGGCTGCTCTACGCTAAATAATTAGAACCTACCAGTGGCGCGCATCGTTTCGATTGACTACGGAAAGAAGCGTACAGGATTAGCAGTTACCGACCCGTTGCAGTTGATTGCTGGCGGGTTGGCAACTGTTTCTACGTCAACGCTCTTTGAATACCTTACGCAGTATGTTGCGAAGGAACCCGTGGAGCGCATCGTGATAGGAGAACCCCGTCAGCCCAATGGTCAGCCGAGCGAGAATCTGGCGCGTGTACAGCAGTTCGTGAACCGCTGGCGCAAAGCCATGCCGCAGATTCCTATCGAGTATTTTGACGAACGTTTCACCTCGGTGCTGGCTCATCAGGCTATGCTGGAGGGAGGACTGAAAAAGAAAGCCCGTCAGGACAAGGCGCTGGTCGACGAGATCAGTGCGACAATCATCCTCGAGGACTATATGCGCTCCCGAAAATTTAATGCTTAATGCTTAATGCTTAATGCATAATGCATAATGCTTAATGCTTAATGCTTAATGCATAATTTTTAATTTTTAATCTTTAATCTACAGTGATATTACCTATTTATATATTGGGTCAGCCCGTATTGAGAAAAGTGGCTGAGGATATACCTACTGATTATCCTGATCTGGATCATTTCATTAAGGACATGTGGGACACGCTGGCAGAGAGCGAAGGCATTGGTCTGGCTGCTCCGCAGGTGGGCAAGTCCATCCGCGTGGTGGTGATTGACCTCGACGTGCTGAGCGACGATATGCCTGAATATAAGGATTTCCGTCGTGTATATATCAATCCGCATATTGTGGAATACGACGATAGCGAGACAGACACGATGGAGGAGGGCTGCCTGTCGTTGCCCGCCATTCACGAAAAGGTGACGCGTCCCAAGCGCATCCATGTGCAGTGGCTTGACGAGAAAATGCAGCCGCACGACGAATGGGTGGATGGCTATCTGGCTCGTGTCATGCAACATGAGTTTGACCACTTGGAAGGCAAGGTATTTGTTGATCGTGTATCTCCTCTTCGTAAGCAGTTGATAAAGAATAAGTTGAAAGCACTTGTTCAAGGACGCTATCGTTGCGGATACAAGACAAAGGCGGCAGTAAGAAAATAATAGCGCTTCTTCGACCTAAAGGTACGAAGTGTGGCGTTGCAATCGCTAGTGAATAGTGAAGAGTGAATAATGAATAGTGAATAGTGTAGTGATTAGAAAGATTGTTTTCCTTTTGTTATTTTTCCCAATGGTAGGTATGGCTCAGTACAATACCGACCGACTGGTTATGATAGGGCGCTCGGCACTCTATTACGAGGATTACGTACTTTCTATCCAATACTTTAATCAGGCCATCTCTGCTAAACCATATCTCTTTGAACCGTGGTACTACAGAGCTATTGCGAAGTATTACCTCGACGACTTTGCTGGAGCGGAGAGCGACTGCTCACAGGCTATACACCGCAATCCCTACGTGGTGGGCACCTATGAGTTGAGAGGTCTTTGTCGCATCCAGCAGAAGGACTATGCCGATGCTGTCAGCGACTACAATACCGCCCTGCGTTATGATCCGGAGAACCTGAATCTATGGCATAACCGTGCGCTCTGTCGTATTCAGCAGAAAGAGTATGACGCAGCACTGGCCGAGATCGATACGATGGCTCAGCGCTGGAGTACGAATGCCCGCATCTATGCCATGCAGTCGGAGGTCTACCTGCTGCAGAAGGATACTACCAAAGCCATTGCCTCACTGGAGAAGAGTATAGACCTGGATGCCTATAACGGTAATACATGGGCTATGCGCTCTGTGATCAGTCTGGCCCGTGAGGAATGGAAGGAGAGCGAGGACTATCTCAACAAGGCTATCCACTTGTTGCCCAAGCAAGGTGGATTGTATATCAACCGTGCTTTGGCGCGCTTCAATCAGAATAATTTGCGTGGCGCGATGGCCGACTATGATATGGCACTCGACTTTGAGCCCAACAACTTTCTGGGTCACTACAACCGAGGACTGCTGAGGGCACAGGTGGGCGACGACAACCGCGCCATTACCGACTTCGACTTCGTATTGAAACTGGAGCCGGACAATTGGATGGCACTCTTCAACCGTGCATTGCTGTTGGAGAAAACGGGTAATCCCAGAGCAGCCATCCGCGACTATTCAAAGGTTATTGATGAGTATCCAAACTTCTGGACGGGCTTGCACCAGCGTGCGCAGTGCTATCGCAGCCTGGGTATGAAGAAGGAGGCTGAACAGGATGAGTTCCGCATCCTGAAAGCCCAGATGGACAAACGCTTTGGCAAGCAGCCACGACTCTCGAAGAAGCAGATGCGTAAGCGCAGCGACGAGGACATCGAGAAGTATAACCAGTTGGCGGTGGCTGACGAGCAGGAGATGGAACACGAGTACCAGAGTGAATACCGTGGACGTGTGCAGAACCGTAGGGTGGGTATGGACTATCTGCCCATGTATGCACTCACTACGGAGCACTATCAGAGCGACGTGAAGAATAATATGGCTTACGACCGTCAGGTGGAGCTGTTGAATGCACAGTTGCCTGCTGGCAGACAGTTGCAGATATCCTGCAACCAGGCATCGCTCAGCGAAGCAGGCACGCAACGTTACTTCAGTCGCATAGATAGTCTGTCGCGTGAGATTGGACTGAAGAAGAAGGAGTCTGACATTCTTCCGTTGGTGTTACAACGGGCTGTTGCGTATAGTGTCATTCAGAACTATGAGGGCGCTATCGACGATCTGACAACGTATATCATGAGCGACTCACTGTCGGCTGTGGCTTATTGGCAGCGTGCTGTATGTCAGTCGCGTCTGAATGAGTTTAATGCTTCCCAAGGCACGGATGTGAAGTTGCAGACAGCCCGTGTGTTAGCAGACCTCTCGGAGGCTATCCGTCTGAATGTGTCGTGTGCCTATCTGTACTATAACCGTGGCAATGTCTATGTGCAGCGTCACGACTACCAGCATGCCATTGAAGACTATGGCCGTGCCATAGAATTGGAGCCTCATCTGGCAGAGGCATACTATAATCGTGGCTTGGTGCACTATGCCCTCAAGCAACAGCAGGAGGGTACTGCCGACCTGTCAAAGGCTGGCGAGTTGGGACTCTACCAGGCTTACAGCATCATCAAGCAGGCGAGGAAGTAACAGCCTCCTCCCAACCCCCTCCAAAGGGAGGGGGAGTTAAGTGCAAAGTAATTAAAGAAGGAAGGGTGTTTTATATCTTCAACCTTATATAGCTGCGGTCGTCGAAGGAGTTGAAGTCAGGGTGGAAGGCTTTGGTGGCCTGGAACCGTCCGATGTTCAGCGGATCTTCCTCACGTTGTTTTTTCAACTGTTCCTCACTCTCTGCCAACGTAGGACAGAGCACAGGATAGCCGTCGCTGGCCAGCACGATTTCCCACGGACGGAAATCGAGCGGGATGATGCGGACGTGACTTCTATCGATGGCAAAACCATCGATGACACTATAGGTCACGTTCTGTTGGCGCATGGTCTCGAGCATGCGTGGAATAATCACTGGACGGGCTATGTCGTTGCGTAACAGTTCGTCTTGCGTGACTCCCGTTGCCAACAGTCGCTTCACCTCCTCGGCACGCATGGCTGCCAGTTCGGCCTCTGCAGGCTTGGGATTGTCGAAAAGCTCGCCGTTAATCATACACTGACAGTCGCCCACCATCCATATCTCACGGTTCAGACGGCTATAGACTACTGCCGAACAGGTCAGACGGTCTTCCGGATGTTCTGCCAGACGAGACAGCATGGACTTCTTGTAGTGTTTACGTATATAGGCCGTCACACCACGGAAGAAGGCTTCGCTGGTGGTGTTCTTTGGCATCTTACGGATATAACGCGCCGTCAATTGCATGGCATAACGACCGTTAGTGCGAAACATACTGTGACGATACTCACTCTTTGACGTGCTGCCGTCAATGACAGCAACGAAATCATCTGTTACGACGATGCCGTCCTCGCTTTTCTTCTTGGGGTTTTTCGCTATGATGCTTTGCTCGAGAATGATCATTGTTAAAGTTTGGATTATACGATTTGGGCTTGCCATTGCCTGATGGGCGATAACCACCTTGTGGCGCCATGCCAGCGTAGAGCTTGGCGATGAGATCGGGGCGGCCAATGCGGCGCAAGCTCTGCTCTATGCCACGACGCTCCTCGGGTTTGTACCAGAAGAAGAACTGGCGTTGTGCCAACTTCTCCTGGGGCGTTTTGGCACTGAACACGGGTTGGAGCGTATAAGGGTCGTAACCTGTGTACCACGTCTCGGTGGCATTGGTAAGCGGTGTGGGTGTAAAGTCCTGTACCTGCTCGAGATGGAAATCGAGACCCTTGGTGATCACTGCCAACTCGGCCATATCCTCCTCCTGACAACCTGGATGGCTGGAGATGAAGTAGGGGATGATTTGCTGGCGAAGACCTTCTTCGCGATTAATACGATCGAAGATGCGCTTAAACTCGTAGAACTGTTGGAACGAGGGCTTGCGCATGAGGTAGAGCACACGGTCGCTGGTATGCTCAGGGGCCACCTTGAGGCGGCCCGACACATGACGGGTAATCAGTTCGCGGGTGTATTCCATAGCAGCCTTGTTGCTGGCCTCATCCTTGCTCTTATATAATAATAGGTCGTAGCGCACACCACTGCCGATATAGCTGTGCTTGATGCCAGGCAGCGCATCTACCGAACGATAGATGTCGAGCAGCTTAGAGTGGTCTGTATTCAGGTTCGGACATATCTGCGGGTGCACACAGGATGGGCGACGACACTTTTCGCAGGCGTTTTTATTCTTGCCGCTCATGCCATACATATTGGCCGACGGACCCCCTAAGTCGCTGAGGTTGCCCTTGAAGTCGGGCATCTGGATAATCTGTTTTACCTCGCGCAGAATACTCTCTTTTGAACGACAGGTAATGAATTTTCCTTGATGGGCCGAAATAGTACAGAAAGCACAGCCGCCAAAACACCCGCGATGGATATTTACCGAGAACTTAATCATCTCGTAAGCCGGAATGCGCTTACCCTTATATTTAGGATGAGGATAGCGTGTATAGGGCAGGTCGAACGATGCATCGAGCTCTTCGGTAGTCATGGGCGGGTAGGGAGGATTGATGACCACATAGCGTCCGTCAACGCCCTGCAGCAATCGCTGAGCGTGCATCATGTTGCTCTGCTCCTCTACATTCTTAAAGTTCTCGGCCTGAGCTTTCTTGTTTTTCAGGCACTCTTCGTGCGAATGGAGTACGATGTCGTGATCGGTAATGCCACCGATGATATCCTCCTTGCGTGAGAGATAAACGGTTTGCGGCAGGTCGCGAATGTCACGAATGCTCTCGCCGGCAGCCAGTCTGCGTGCCAGTTCGATAGTCACTTTCTCGCCCATGCCATAGGTAATCATATCGGCTGGCGAGTAGCATAGCAAGCACTTCTTCAGACTGTCGCTCCAATAGTCATAATGAGTCACACGACGCAGCGAGGCCTCGATGCCGCCAAGCACTACGGGTACATCGGGAAACAGTTCCTTGAGAATTTTGGCGTAAACGATGGTCGGATATTCCGGACGCATGTCGTGACGACCGTCAGGACTATAGGCATCCTCAGAGCGTAGACGACGGGCAGCAGTGTATTTGTTGACCATCGAGTCCATACAGCCTGGGGCTATGCCAAAAAACAGGCGTGGTCGTCCCAGCTTCTTGAAGTCTCGATAGTCACCGTGCCAGTCGGGCTGGGGCACGATGGCCACACGGAAACCTGCGGCCTCGAGTGTGCGACCAATGACGGCCGCACCAAACGAGGGGTGATCAACATATGCGTCGGCAGAGAAGAGGATGACGTCCACCTCTTCCCAGCCACGCAACTCAAGTTCTTTCTTTGTTGTCGGTAAGAAATCTGTTAACTTATACTCCAATCTTTAATCTTTAATTTTTAATCTTTAATCTTAGTTGAACGGTGTTCCCTGGATGGCGCGTTTCGTCATGCCAAGGTTATTATTGCCGCGATTCTTCCAGTTGATGAAGAGCAGTACGAGCTGTTGCAGTCCGTAGGCCTTCATGTTGCTGTGATAGACAACGTCGAGGCAGAGGTCCAGCAGGCGCTTGTCCTTGCCTGCTTCTGACTCTAGCAATGAACGGATGTTCAGCTTCAGTTTGTCCAGCACCTGCTCGTCAACATATCCGTTAGAGTCGATGAGGTCGCGGAAGAACTGATAGTCGTCAATGGTCTGCAGATGTTCTTCACTAATGTCAATACTGCGTGTTCCACTGGAATTGGTCTGAATTTTGTACATAATAGTAGGTTTTAGGATTATTGTAATAGATAGTTTATGATTCCTCGCATGATGTTGCCCTGTTTCTGCTCACCCTGGATGCATTCGAAGGGGAAGCCCATCACAAACAGACGATAGCTGCCACGATAGGCTACTGCTGCACCATAGCCGTCAGCATACTGCATAGCGGTATAGGCGGGCTTCACGGGTTGCAGGATGTCGGCAGAGGTCGCTGCATAGTGCTCTTCGTTGAGCGCCTTCCAGTAGGCCATCTCCGTACCCAGTCCCTTTACCAGATTGCTGGGAGCCTGTGAGCGTCCGCCCCAACTGCTCTTCAGGATAGTCTGCAGGAAACGACGGTCTTCGTCGCTGGCCATATCTGTACCCACATAGGCACCACTTACCAGCAGCGCACCACCGTGGTTGGTGAATCGCTGTAGGACTTGCTGCATGGCAGGTGTGAAGGTCTTGTAGTCGATAAGGCTGTGTCCGTCGTTGCGCTCCAGACCCAGTATCAGGTCTACAGCATCGTGACCAATCAGGTTCACCTTGCCGTCTTCTACCGCCTCTTTGGCACAACTCACGATGTTATAGCGATTCGCAGTAGCGATAGCCTTTGCATGTGCCATCACATAGTTGAAGTCGTTGCCCGCAATGAGCATACCCGATAGTTCATCGCTGGAATAGCCCAGTCCGCCATCCTCGATACCCATCTCCGTACGGCTGTAGTTGAGCTGCTTACCCGTCCATCCTAATGTGGGACCATAGGTGACGCCTGGGTCTTCGTCAAGATCGAACCCCTGTTCGTCGGCCGTGTTGCGGATGGCTGGCGACGAGAGACGATGGAATCCGTTGACAATCATGACGGTCTTCGTAGCGTTAGGGATATAGCAGGCAGACAGCACTTCTGTCGTAAAGCTCTCGCCACCACGATTCACTGCGGCCACCTTGAAATGATACAGCAGTCCTGGCTCCAGTTCTATCTGGTGTTCTGTCTTCGAACGCACATAGGTGCCGTTGTCGAAGTCGGCATCGCCAATGGCAGTGTATACCACATAGCCTGTAGGCTTGGCGGTAGGCTCCTGTGGGTCGTTGACAGTTTCCCAATTCAGATGTGCCACATTCTTCTTCAGTTCTATGCGGAAATGGTCTGGTGCCAGCGGAGTGACAATGAACGGACGACCGTGTTGGTCGTTGACATAGCGCAGGATGGTCTTGTAGATGGAACGTGCCAGTGTGAAGCGGAAATTGGGATCCTGACCATAGCGCATGTCTGGGAAGTTCTGGTGCGACATCGTTTCCAGAATGGCACTCGGCACCTCAGGAAGTCGGGTCTCAGAATAGTTGCGGTCGAAGAGCTCTCTGCGGTGCCACTTGCCGTACTTATATTTCAGGTCGAGTGTCTGGTTCGACAGCAATGCATCGGCAAAGTCACGCGATGCCATGCGGGAGATGCCAGCATTAAGCTTGCCGTCATTGAATTTCGTGGTACAGATAGCCAGTGAGCCAATCAGTCCCTCGCCGTCTTTCGCAAAACCAGCATCACTATGGATGGCCAACGACAGTTCGATGGGAACCTTGCTACCTTCTGCTGTAGGCATATAGCAGGAACCACCACCCAACAGGTTGGTCATCAGCGAGCGCACATTGATGTCGTCGGCATAGTCGTTGGTACCTTCTCTGCCGCTATAGACATTATATGGCATACCAGCCCATTGTGCCCAGTAGCGAGCACCTTCCAAGGCTCGTGGCAGTCCGCTGGTTTCTCCATCGCGCTCTATATTTCCCATACCTCCACCAAAGCGGATGGCATCAGTTGTCACAACACCCTTCTCCTCACTCTGGTTAGAGAGTGTCACGCGGTTGAACTCGCTATAGCCAGCATCGAAGTCAAAGGTTCCCAGATAGACCCAGGTGCTGCCACCCATCTGCTGGTTGACACGGAACTGGGTACGTTCCCCCTTGTGCCAAACAGTATAGAGCGCATCCGACACGCTGTTCTCAAGTGTCTGGTAGCTGACGTAGACTGCGTAGCGCCCTGCTTTGGGGAAGCGGGGCTGATAGGTGGCCAGCGAATATCTAGACTTGCTGGTGGTTGTCTTCACCATGCGTGCAGAACCTTCTGTGAAAGGATTCTCGCCGTCTGTATAGGTACCTGTGTGGTATGCGAAACCTGGTTGTGGAGCGGTTTTCCATTTGTCGCCGTTCGTCACCTCTATATAATAGTTCTTGGCTCCGTCGTTGTCGATAATGACTTCCTCCTTCTGCCAGTCGCGCTCACGGGGAGTGAAGACGACCGCTCCAGCCTTTTCCAGCATGGGGATGAGGTAAGGCACTACGATGGTCTGTGTATATTGGTCTTCTGTCGTTCCGAAGAGCTTCGGACGCTGCCAGCGCCAGTAACCTCTCGCCTGATCATAGAAGCGTCCGTGACTGGCCCATAGCGAGAGATGACGATTCTGCAGTCCATGGGTCACTTTCACGGGTGTGGAGATGTTCTTCACCCACGGCTCTCCGTCGTAGTCGATGTCTCCCCACAGTCGTGACTGGTCGGCATTCTGCGACAGACGGTTAGGGATGAGTTCATCGATAGTCATGCCGTTGGTCATCACCGTCACCTGATAGTCCTTGAAGGGCTTGGGCATCTCACCTTTTATTTTTTTATAGATATGCTCCGTAATCTCAGGGGTGAATTCCTGACAGGCAAAGAACTCGTCGGCAGTAATAACCAATGTCTTTGCCTGGTGGTCTAACTGATAGCCCACCAAACGGGGTGCCTGCGTCAGTTTGGTACCCTTGGGTTTGTATTTTGCAAAATAGGTGTTAAGTCTTTCTGCCAGTTTGGCCTCGTCTCTGGCTGTCTGGGCGCTTAGCGATAGTGTGGCCAGTAGGAAGAGAAGGAATAGTATCTGTCTGCGCATCACTTTAAATCTCTCCTATGGTGAACTTCTCCGGATGTTTGCCTTTGAAGTCTTTGAAATATAATTTGATTTCGCGCATCTGACTGTCGATATCACCATTGGGAATGATGGTCTTGGTGCACTGGATATGACGCTTCTCGTAGTCCACACCATAGAGTAGGATAGGGATGCCCGCCTTTTGGGCGATGTAGTAGAAACCCTTTTTCCACTCAGGATTCAGCGAACGTGTGCCCTCTGGCGTGATGCAGAGATGGAAGATGTCTTCCTTCTTCGCCGTCTCTGCCAAGTTATCCGTCATACTGGTGTGTTTGGAGCGCCAGACGGGAATGCCGCCTAACTTACGGAATATCGGACCCAATGGCCAGAAGAACCACTCCTTTTTCATCAGGAAGTTGCTCTTCATGCCTTGGCTCTTACTATATAGCTGTCCTATCAGAAAGTCCCAGTTGCTGGTGTGTGGTGCCAGACAGATGATGTATTTGTCTGGATGGGGCTCTGTGACGTCTGCCGTCCACCCCATACGCTTAAACAGCAACCAGTTGCAGAATGATTTCATCATTTCCCTTTTTTGTGCTTAGTGATTGTTGATTTGATCAATAATGTCGCTGGCCTGAGCGACAAAGTCCTCCTTCAGTTTCTTGTAATAGGCTTTTGCGGGCATTCCTGGCTCTGGGTGCGAGATACGGCTGATGAATTCACTCTGCAGCTTCAGAATGCTGTAGGCAAGTGCCTCACAATTCTTGCTGTCAGCGTCACTGCCGTATAAGGTCTTAGCCAGACACTCAGCGAAAAGTTCTTCGCAAATTACGTTGATGCTCTGTTTTAGTACTCTTTTGTTTGCCATGATTTTAATCCTCCTAAAATTAGTTTTTCATTCATTTCGAAGGTCAAAGATACAATAAATTCTTGAGATGACATAACTTTTGTTACAAAAAAATATTAAAAACCTGTTTTTCTTTCTTTTTCTCGCAAAAAAGCATTATTTTTGCAATTCAAAAATTCATTATTCAAACAATATAATCAATTAGCAAATGGAAAAAAGTGCATTGCAGAAAGCAAGAGCTGCTTATCAGCCGAAGCTGCCAAAGGCTCTTCAGGGTGCTGTGAAGATTAAGGAAGGTAAGGCTACTCAGAGTGTAGGTGACCAGGAGGAAATCAAGAAGTTGTTTCCCAACACCTACGGTATGCCTATCGTAGAGTTCGAGCCCGCTACTGAGGCTAACACCAAGAAGATGAACGTTGGTATCATCCTCTCTGGCGGTCAGGCTCCTGGCGGTCACAATGTGATCACGGGTCTGTTCGATCAGATCAAGAAGCTGAACCCCGAGAACCGTCTCTTTGGCTTCATTCTGGGTCCTGGCGGTCTGGTAGACCACAACTACATGGAGCTCACCAAGGAGATTATCGACGAGTATCGCAATACTGGTGGTTTCGATATGATTGGTTCTGGCCGTACCAAGCTGGAGAAGGTTGACCAGTTCGAGAAGGGTCTCGAGATTATCCGCGAGCTCGACATCAAGGCTATCGTTAT
>CAMJZV010000023.1 GCA_946410305.1 uncultured Prevotellaceae bacterium
CCTGAAAGCAATTTTTCGCTGCCGACGGCGCTCCGTCGTTCCTCTTCATCGACGTTGCAAAGGTAAGAATCTTTCATTGCGGTTCACGAATGTTTCCCCAACTTTTTCGAATTTCCTGTGTCTTTTTTTTCGGGGTCAGAATGTGTTGCACTTGTTGACTTCATCGACAACTACTGGCGCTCGGCATAGTTGATGCAAGCATCACTTTGCTCTCGCTGTTGCAGTTGTTGACTTCATCGACCCTGCTGGCGCTCGGCATAGCTCAAGCGAGCTTGGCTCTGCTCTCGCTGTTGCAGCGTTGCAGTGTTGCAGTTCTCAAGTAACTAATGACCCTGAGGCTCGATACAACGGGGTGCTGTTCAAGGACATCATTGCGAAGTATTGGGAGCTGTACAACGACGGCAAGGAGCCTGTGGAGGGCGACCGCAACGCGCTGACGTTCGAACTGGCGGTGACTATCCGTAGCATCTGCGGGTATTCGTTGGAGAAGATGATGGCGGTGATACCGAACTATTGGAGAGACAACGGCGAGGAATATCGCAAGACACTGAAGAATGCGCTGAAGGAGCCTCGCAAGGGTATGCCCTACAGACTGAAGCAGGTGTTGCAGGCACTGAAATCACAGCAGGGCGTAAAGGCTTGTGGCGGTACGCCGACTACGCCACCACCGATGCCCAAGAAGTTGCCGCCACTGATACGGCTGCTGACGAAGAACGTCCCTTGGTTCTACAAACCCGCCGTGGCTAATGCGGTGTTCCCGGCACTGGGAGCTCACCTGCACGGTGTGAAGTTCCGCTACTGGGACAATGTGGAGCATGAGGCCACCTTTATGAACGTCCTGATAGGTCGGCAGTCAATAGGTAAGGGTACCATCAAGAAGCCTGTCGAGTACATCATGGATGACATCAAACAGCGCGACCAGCCCAACCGCCAGCGCGAACAGGAATGGAAAAATAAGAACCCGGGGGCAAAGCAGAAGAAAGACCCGCGTCCCACGGACATCTGCATCCAGATGTTGATAGACAACTTGACAGATGCAGTCTTCAATCAGCGCATCGTGGATGCCAACAACAACGGACAGCGCTTCCTCTACACCATCGTAGACGAGATTGAGGCACTGAAGAAGTTGACGTCGAAGGGTACGGTAGATGAGGTGGGACTGCTGATTCGCAAGGCTTTTGACAACGCCGATGCTGGTCAGGAGCGCGTAGGGGCAGACTCTGTCAGTGGTATCGCACCATTAAGGTGGAACTTTAATGCCAGCACGACTCCTCCTAATGCAAGGAAGTTCTTCTTCAAGATGGTCAACGACGGTACGGTGAGCCGACTGGACATCTCGACCATAATCCGTAGCGACGATGACGATGACACAGCGCCAATTCTGGGCATCTACGACCACACGTTTGCTCAGGAGCTGAAGCCCTACATCGACCGTCTGGAGGCTGCCAACGGACTGATAGAGTGCTCGCAGGCAAAGAAACTGTCGCTCGACATGAGGCAGGAGAACAAGGATGCTGCAAAGCTCTACGAGAGCGAGGCCTATAAGGTTTTCAGCTATCGTGCCAACGTGATTGCCTGGCTGAAGGGGATGGCGCTCTACGTGGCTCACGGCTACAAGTGGTCGAAGGAGATTGCGGATTTCGTGCGTTGGAGCGAGCAGTACAACCTGTGGTGCAAGATGCTGTACTTCGGTCAGCAGCTGGAGAAGGAGCTGCGTGAAGAGGTGGAGATTCAGCATCAGTCAGGGCCACAGAATCTGTTGGAGTTACTGCCCGATGAGTTCACCTTGCCAGAGTACTACCAGATGCGCCAACAGCAGGGCAAGACGGGTAGCGGTGACGGAACGTTGCGCAGTTGGCTGAGTCGCGGCCACATCGCTTACGATGAGGTGACGGGACGCTACTGCAAGACCGAGAAATACAAAATGAAGTATGGAAATCGAGAATAACAAAGAATGCTTTGTGCTGCTCTGGCGAAAGCTGGAGCGCACAAGGCGCCTCCTCGGAGGACAGTATAAGCGCTTCTGCATCCGCAACGTGCTGAAGGTGTGGTTCGGCTATGAAGCCACCGATGACTTCATTTGGGAGGTGTGCCATCGGGCACTGGTGGGCGATGAGCCTCAGGAGGGGTGGAGCGAACTGCCCTTGCCGTCACTCTATCCGCGCAGACACCGCGAACTGCTTAGGGCTATCGTCAGCGTCAAGACAGGCATCAGCTATTATCGTGTTGACCTGAAAGCGCTGGACAAGGCCTATAGTGAAGCCTTCCCGAAGAGTACACCGCTGAACGTGAACAAAAAGAAACGTTAATACATTAAGCATTAATTAAGCATTAAGCATTAAGCATTAAAAAATATGTTACCAAGAGGAATAAGAAACAATAACCCACTGAACATTCGCAAAACGAAGGATCAGTGGCAGGGATTGAAGAAGGAGCAGACGGATTCACAGTTCTGCCAGTTTGAGAACTTAGCGTATGGGTGGAGAGCAGCATTTAAGCTGCTCACCCGTACCTACTACCACACGTACAGGCTGTACACCATCCGCACCATCGTGACGAAGTGGGCACCGCCCAACGAGAACAACACGAGGGCGTATGTGGAGAATGTCAGCAGGCTGACGGGCATCGGAGCCGACGAGCCGCTGGGCATCCCAAGTGAGAGCCCTGCGCGCTGGATAGCCCTAGGTGCAGCGATGGCGATACAGGAGAACGGCATCACGTCGATAGACTGGTTCGCCATGCTGCGAGGGTGGGAGATGGCTAGGAAGTAAAATGAGGACTCACGGGGACTTCAACCCCGTGAGTTTTGTAAGGGTACAGCGGGGACAGGTACAGCCGGGACAGGTACAGCGGGGACAGAGCGTCTCATTTTATCAGACGAAAAATCCATATAAATAGGGATTGTGGGTGTAAAGGGAAATGGCTACCTTTGCACCCGATTTTAATCACATAAAGACACATGAAAAAGATTTTTACACTATTCTTCTTAACCACTGCCATGCTTTCAGCCATGGCTCAGGGCGGACACACCCTGATGAAGTTTTCAGGAAAAGCAACGATTGATGTTTCAGGTAACACAGTTTCTACGCTTGTGAGTGACACTGTAAAGTATTCAGGTTCAGACGTTACGTTGCCCGAGATGAGGTATGGTCAAATGGTTATACCGTCGTTTACCATTCATGGTGTTCAGTTCTCAATGGACATGTTCACGATGACGGTAACCTTCCCTGAACAGCAGTTTAATGAGACCATTACCGTTAACGGACAAGAGAAGGCAATTGTCGGCACATCGCTTACTGGCACCTACGCCCACGATGCTTACAATACGTTTACGCTGAAGGCTACCTTCAAGTATGGATCTATGCCCATGCCGCTGACCTACAGCATCACCGCATATTATATAAAGGATTATTCCGACAAGCTGGACGTCAGCATCGGAGGCATGTTCAACTATACCGCAGCAAAGGTGACCTACAGCGTGCGCACCTATCCTGAGGGTGGCAACACCTTGCTGGATGTGAACGTTCCCAGTTACAAGCTGAATGAAACAGCCCTGGGCGACCTGACCATTGGTGGCTATCTAGTAAAGGGACTGAAGATGGACGAGCAGAAGGGTGGCTACTATCGCGACTATGTCAATGACGGACTGACCATGCACTTCAAGTCTGTGAAGGACGGACAGACAGGCATGGACGGTGACTACGTGATGAACGAGATGGAGAACAACATCCTGGTGGTCTACGAAGGTCGTAACATCAAGGTAACCAATGCCTTCCACCCCGGCAAGATGCCTTTCCAGATTGTAAGCACTTTCCCTGGAGTGGGCGAGGTGACAGCCATAGAAGCTGTAAAGACCGTAGAGCAGAACGACGCTCCTGCCTATAACCTTGCCGGACAGCGCACAGCAGCCGGCTATAAGGGAATCGTTATCAAGAACGGTAAGAAATATTTCCTGCGCTAATATGTATTTCACCGGTATCATCATCGCCTTTATGACGTTTCTGGCTATTGGTATATGGCACCCCATCGTCATTAAGACAGAGTACTACTGGGGCACGCGTCCCTGGGTGGTCTACTTGCTGGTAGGCATCTGCTGCTGTGTGGCAGCACTCTTCACGGAGAACGTCTATCTGTCGTCGTTCCTGGGAGTTTTTGGCGCATCGGCATTGTGGGGTATCGGTGAACTCTTTGCACAGAAAAAGCGCGTGGAGAAGGGATGGTTCCCTATGAATCCAAAGCGCAAGCACGAATATAAGGATAAAGAATAACCAACACACACATAACTACTATAATATTATGAGAGGTAAACTGTTGTTTTCAGGAGTATTGCTCTACATCTCCGCGATGGTTCAGGCTGAAGAGGTGAACGACACGTCAAAAGTGTTCGACCTTGACGAGATTGTCGTGGTGTCGCAACCCAAGGATGGACGCCTGTTGCGCCACCAGCCACTAAGCTCGACAGTCCTGACCCAATGCGAGATGCAGACGCTGGGTGTCAGTGACCTTGCCCAGTTGTCGCAATACGTACCGTCGTTCTCGATGCCACAGTACGGCTCACGTCTGACGTCGTCAATGTACATCCGCGGTATTGGTTCGCGTATCAATAATCCGGCAGTGGGCATCTACTACGATAACATCCCCCTGATGTCGAAGGCTGCCTTTAACCATCACTTCTACCATGTAGACCGTGTCGACGTGCTACGTGGCCCGCAAAGCACCCTGTACGGCATGAATACAGAGGGTGGACTGGTGCACATCTACTCCAAGAACCCCATGGTGTATCAGGGTACAGACATCGCTATGGGCATTGGCACAGGGCTGACATCGCATGCGGAGATAGCTCATTTCCATCGTCCTACAGAGAAGTTCGCCTTCTCAGCAGCTGCCTTCTGGAACGGTCAGCGCGGATTCTTCAAGAACCAGGCGCTGGACGAGTGGAACGACAAGTTGGAGGAAGCTGGTGGCAAGATGCGCTTCGTATACCAACCAACAAAAAAGCTGACGCTGGACCTGACTGCCGACTACCAGTGGACCAGACAGAATGCGTTTCCTTATGGTCTGTACGACGAAGAGGCTAACAGCGTGCAGGACCCGTCGACAACCGTAATGAACGGCTATAAGCGCCAGATGGTGAATACGGGTCTGAATATCAGTTACAAGGCCAATGACTGGTTGCTTAGCTCGACGACCTCGTGGCAGTATCTGCGTGACCATATGGAGATGGATCAGGACTATCTGCCCGCAGACTTTATGCACCTGACGCAGTTGCAGAAACAGCAGGCGCTGACACAGGAACTGATATTGCGCAGTCACGGACAGCGTAAGTGGCACTGGACCTTCGGCGTATTCGGGTCGTACCAGTGGTTGCGTACTGATGCACCTGTAACCTTCGGCCCTGAAATGAACGCTATGACAGCAGCACGCATCATGTCGATGATGCCTGCCTATGTCCAAATGATGTTTAAAATCTGGGAGATTCCTGACTTCAACGTCACAGAGACATTCCACACGCCTTCAGCCAGTGTGGGAGCATTCCACGAGTCAACGGTATCGCTCACTGATCGACTGGACGTCACCTTAGGCCTGCGCTATGAGTATAGTCAGGTAAAGATTGACTACAACACCGCAGGACTGGTGGCGCTACACTACTCAATCCCCCCGATAGATTTGACCAACAGACTGACTGCCGTGTTAGAGAACGACAGCAAGCGCTCGTTCCACCAGCTGTTGCCTAAGGTGGGCGTCACCTACCGTGTGGATGATAGCGGGTCGAACATCTATGCTACTGTATCAAAGGGCTATCGTGCAGGAGGATATAATATTCAGATGTTCTCCGAAATCTATCAGTCGGAGTTCATGAATAAAGGAAAGTCGCTGAGTCAGGGAGATGTTACCCTCAGCTATACCGATGAAGACTATGAGGCCGTTGACGAGACCATCAGCTACAAGCCTGAGGAGTCGTGGAACTATGAGGCTGGTGCCCATCTGAACCTGTTGGACGGTAAGCTGCATGCTGACGTTGCTGTCTACTACATGAAGATTAGAAACCAGCAGCTGTCAATGATGAGTCCTGACAATAACTTCGGACGTATCATGGTGAATGCTGGCAAGAGCCATACGATGGGCTTCGAAGTCGCATTGCGTGGCCGTGCCTTTGACGACCGTCTGGACTGGTTCTGTAACGTGGGTGCTGTCAAGGCAAAGTTTGACGAGTACGACACCTATAATGATAATACAATACCCTTTGTTCCTGCCTGCACGTTCTCGTTGGGTGGCAACTACCGTATTGACCGCTTCCTCGTTGGTGCTGACCTGAGCGGACAGGGATATACCGAATGGAACGAGGCCAACACCTTCGGCCAGAAAGCGTATGTGCTCTTAGGTGCTCATGTGGGTTATGACTTTGGCAGCTGTAACGTCAAACTGTGGGGACGTAATCTGACGGACACCAAGTACAACACCTTTGCTGTAGAAAGCAAAGCTGCTGGTGAGGCACTACGCTTCGCACAACGTGGTAATCCATTCCAGCTTGGTGTTGACTTAAATGTACATTTTTAATTAAAATACGACAATTCGGTTAAAAACGTTAAAATTAACAGAATTAATTAGCTATTTTGACTTCTTCATATCGGGAAATTGTATATCTTTGCCCTCGATATGAAGAAGTCAACTATTTGGACCATAGCAGTCATCATGGGAGTGTCGTTCCTCGCACTGCTCTTCCTTCAGTTCTCCTACGTAGAGGAGATGGTAAAGATGAAGAAGGAGCAGTTCGACGAGAGTGTGAACCGTGCGCTCTATCAGGCCTCGCGCAATCTGGAGATGAACGAGACCCAACGCTATCTGGAGAAAGACGTCAACGAGACCGAGCGTAGGGCATATACACAGGATTCTATTATTGTCGACGCTCTGGGATCCGTTCAGCAGACCCACCAGTTCTCTGTATCTGCTGACGACGGCACTTTCTACCATTCTTTCCAGGTGAAAGCCCTGAAGATGAAGCCTGCTTCGGTTCCCAAGGCTATGATCCTGCGTAGGGACAAGAACTCGTTGGCTGATGCTACGAAGACCATGCAGGAGATTGTCCGTCAGCGCTATGTCTATCAGAAGGCGTTGCTCGACGAGGTGGTCTACAACATCTTGTATACCGCCAGTGAGAAGCCATTGAAAGAGCGCGTCAACTTCCGCATGCTTGACAAGGACATCCGTGTGGAACTGATGAACAACGGTATTAATATTCCTTATCATTTCATCGTGACGACAGCCGATGGCCGTGAGGTCTACCGTTGTCCGGACTATGAGGAAGAAGGTCAGGAGTATACCTATACGAAAGAGCTGTTCAAGAACGATCCGCAGTCGAAGGTGGGTATTGTGAAGATTCACTTCCCAGAGATGAACTCGTACATCTTCTCCAGTGTGCGCTTCATGATTCCCAGCATCATCTTCACCATCGTGCTGCTGATAACCTTCTTGTTTACCATCGTTGTCGTATTCCGTCAGAAGCGTTATTCGGAGATTAAGAACGACTTCATCAACAACATGACGCACGAGTTGAAGACACCTATCGCCAGTATCTCGCTGGCTGCCCAGATGATGAACGACGAGAGCGTGCCCAAGACGGAGCAGATGACAAAGCATCTGAGCGGAGTCATTAATGATGAGTCAAAGCGTCTGCGCTTCCTGGTGGAAAAGGTGCTTCAGATGTCGATGTTCGACAAGAAAACCGTTACGTTCAAGGAGAAGGAACTCGACCTGAACGAGATGGTAGAAGTTATTGCGCAATCCTTTAATCTTCGCGTGGAACATACTGGAGGTAAGATATATACGGAGATTGAAGCCGTTGACTCAGCCATCTTTGTCGACGAGGTGCATTTCCAGAATGCCATCACCAATCTGATGGACAACGCGGTGAAATACCGTAAGCCCGACGAGCCTATCGATATCTATATTCATACGTGGAATGATCACGAGAAACTCTACCTGTCCATCCGCGATACAGGACAGGGTATTAAGAAGGAGAACCTGAAGAAAATCTTTGATAAGTTCTACCGCGTGCATACAGGTAACAAGCACGACGTGAAAGGTTTCGGACTGGGACTGGCTTACGTCAAGAAAGTGATAGACCTGCATCAGGGAGAAATCAAGGCAGAGAGTGAGCTTGGTAAGGGCACCAAGTTTACCATCAGTCTGCCGATATTGAAAGAAGACAACAAATAAGCAACACAATATTATTAACGATAAAACATTTAAGATTATGGATGAGAAACTGAAAATTCTTCTTTGCGAAGACGATGAGAACCTCGGAATGTTGCTCCGCGAGTATTTAGCAGCTAAGGGCTATATGGCCGAGTTGTGTCCCGATGGCGAGGCTGGTTACAAGGCCTTCCTGAAGACGAAGTTTGACATCTGCGTGCTCGACGTGATGATGCCCAAGAAGGACGGCTTCACGCTGGCTCAGGAAATCCGTCAGGCCAATGCAGAGATCCCCATCATCTTCCTGACCGCCAAGACGCTGAAGGAAGACATCCTCGAAGGCTTCAAGATTGGTGCCGACGACTACATCACCAAGCCCTTCTCTATGGAGGAGCTCGTATTCCGTGTAGAAGCTATTCTGCGCCGTGTACGTGGCAAGAAGAACAAGGAGAGCTCGGTTTATCATATTGGCGAGTTCATCTTCGATACCCAGAAGCAACTGCTGGCTATCGGTGAGAAGCAGACCAAGCTGACCACCAAGGAGAACGAGCTGCTGGCGCTGTTGTGCTCTCACGCCAACGAAATCCTGCAGCGTGACTTCGCCCTGAAGACCATCTGGATTGACGATAACTACTTCAATGCCCGCTCTATGGATGTGTATATCACCAAGCTGCGCAAGCACCTGAAAGACGATCCGCAGATTGAGATTATCAACATCCACGGTAAGGGTTACAAGTTGATAACGCCTGAAGCTGAGTAAAGAAATGATAAAAAATCGGGAATTGTGATAGATTCTCGATTTTTTTTTCTACCTTTGCAGTCTAATAGTGCTTTTAGGTAAACATGAACCATATAAGAAACTTTTGTATCATTGCACATATCGACCACGGAAAGTCTACGCTGGCCGACCGTTTGCTGGAGTTTACCAAGACCATCCAGGTAACGGAAGGACAGATGTTGGACGACATGGATCTGGAGCGTGAGCGTGGCATCACGATTAAGAGTCATGCCATCCAGATGGAGTATATGTACAAGGGTGAAAAATATATACTGAACTTAATCGATACTCCAGGACACGTTGACTTCTCGTATGAGGTCAGCCGTTCGATTGCAGCCTGTGAAGGCGCCTTGCTGGTTGTCGACGCCACACAGGGCGTACAGGCACAGACCATCTCGAACCTCTATCTGGCCATTGACAACAACCTAGAGATTATCCCCGTCATCAACAAGATTGACATGCCCAGCGCCATGCCTGACGAGGTAGAGGACGAAATCGTAGAACTGATTGGTTGCGACCCGTCAGAGATTCTGCGTGCCTCTGGCAAGACGGGCGAGGGCGTAGAAGATATCCTCAACGCTGTCGTGGAGCGCATTCCCCATCCCGTGGGCGACGAGAAGGCTCCTCTGCAGGCACTTATCTTCGACTCTGTCTTCAACTCGTTCCGAGGCATCATCGCCTATTTCAAGATTACCAACGGCTCCATCCGCCAGGGTGACAAGGTGAAGTTCTTCAATACCGGACAGGAGTATGTCGCTGACGAGGTAGGTGTGCTGAAGATGGATATGATTCCTCGCAAGGAGCTGCAGACGGGTGAGGTAGGCTATATCATCTCGGGTATCAAGAATGCAAAGGAGGTGAAGGTGGGTGACACCATTACCCACGTGGCAACACCTTGCGACAAAGCCATCGAGGGTTTCCAAGAGGTGAAGCCGATGGTGTTCGCGGGTGTTTATCCTATCGACCCCGTAGATTACGAGAACCTGCGTGCCTCGCTGGAGAAGCTGCAGCTGAACGATGCCTCACTGACCTTTACCCCCGAGACATCTATTGCCCTGGGCTTCGGCTTCCGCTGCGGATTCCTGGGACTATTGCACATGGAGATTGTGCAGGAGCGTCTGGATCGCGAGTTCGATATGGACGTTATCACCACCGTGCCTAACGTAACCTATATGTGTTACACCAAACAGGGCGAGGTGAAGGAGGTACACAACCCGTCAGGACTGCCCGACCAGACGATGATAGACCACATCGAGGAGCCTTATATCAAGGCCAGCATCATTACCGCTGCCGACTATATCGGACCGATTATGACACTCTGTCTGGACAAGCGTGGTGAGCTGATAGACCAGCAGTATGTCTCTGGTAACCGTGTGGAGTTGCGCTTCATGCTGCCCTTGGGCGAAATCGTGATAGACTTCTACGACAAGCTGAAGAGCATCTCCAAGGGTTATGCCTCCTTCGACTACCACATCGATGGCTTCCGTCCTTCGAAGCTCGCCAAGCTCGATATCCTGCTCAATGGCGAACCCGTCGACGCTCTGTCTACGCTGACCCATCAGGACAATGCGGTGACCTTTGGCCGTCGCATGTGCGAGAAGCTGAAGGAGCTCATTCCACGTCAGCAGTTCGATATCGCCATTCAGGCAGCCATTGGTGCCAAGATTATTGCCCGCGAGACCGTCAAGCAGGTACGCAAGGATGTTACCGCCAAGTGTTATGGTGGTGATGTCAGTCGTAAGCGTAAACTGTTGGAGAAGCAGAAACGCGGTAAGAAGCGTATGAAGCAGATTGGCAATGTGGAAGTACCGCAGAAGGCCTTCCTTGCCGTCTTGAAACTGGACTAAATAATTGCCTAAGACTTAATAAACAGAGAGAAAACAACGATGACAACAATTGGACTAACAACACGCGATGTGGCCCGAGAATTGGCTAGACGCTACAGCACGATGACTCACGAGGAGTTGGATGTTCTGGAGAGCATCCTCGTACCTATGCGTTTTCAGAAGGGCGACTTCATCCTGAGAGAGGGTGAAGTGTGCAAAAACATATACTGGGTTGTCAAAGGTCTTGTGCGCCAGTTCTATATTAAGAACGGCAAAGAGCTTACCGAGTATATGGCGGTAGAAAACACGATTTTTATGAGTATCGAGAGCCTGTTTAAAGAGAAGCCAAGCCATCAACAGATTCATGCCCTTGAACCTACCATTGTCTTTGCACTTCCTAAGGACAAGCTGGAGCGCGAGGCTGTTCGCAATGTGAACATCCAGATGCTCTATCGTAAGATTCTGGAGGAGTCGCTCATCCTTTCTCAGATTCGTGCCGACATGCTGCGCTTCGAGTCTGCCCCCGAGCGCTATGCCAAACTCGTCAAGCGTGCACCGCAGCTAGTGCTGCGCGCACCGCTGGTGTACATTGCCAGCTATCTGCAGATGACGCCCGAGACGCTGTCGCGCGTGCGTACCTCTGCATTATTGGAGGATAAATAGCGTGATTGGCGGTTCCCCCGCCAATGCCTATAGCACTCCACTGAACGTAAACATATCGGGGAAAGTCTGGCGCAACGCGTCGGGCTCGTCCTTGAACAGTCCGAATAGGGCGCTGCCTGAGCCAGACATGGCCGCATAGGTGGCGCCCATTTTGTATAGCTGCTCTTTGACGGCGCCAATCTCCGGATGCAGGACAAAGACGCTCTCTTCGAAGTCGTTGGTCAGCGTGTCGCGCCACGTCTCTACGGGTTGCATGACCGCCTCACGACAGTTGAGGGCAGGGTAGTGGGGATGGATGCGCGAGAAGGCTTCTTTGGTGGGCACGGGAATATCGGGGCGCACCACACCAATGTGCCAGCCGCTCAAGTCCAGGTCGATGGGCTGCAGGCGTTCGCCAATCCCTTCGGCATAGCACGCACTGCTCTCGATGAAGAAGGCGCAGTCGGCCCCCAGTCGGGCAGCATACTGTTGCATCTGCTCACTGCTCAGCCCCATGTCGAAGGTCTCGTTCAACAGCCGTATCATGTAGCCGCAGTCGCTGCTGCCGCCACCCATGCCAGCCTGTGTGGGAATGCCTTTCCACAAGTGCGCATGTACACGTGGCATGTCAGGAAAGTCAGCCTTGAGCAGTTGGTACGCGCGTACCACGAGGTTGCGCTGTTCGTCGCCCTCAATGGTGATGTTGGTTACTTTCAGGTCGCAGTCCACATCTGATGGGAAACCGTCGCTCATGGGGACAATCTCCAGCGCATCCATCATGGGCACAGGATAGAATACCGTTTGCAGGTTATGATAGCCGTCCGGACGCTTCTCTACGACGTTCAGACCCAGATTAATCTTGGCAACAGGGAATGTAATCATTTTCTTTTCAGTTCAATAGTCTTTGGAAGCTTCAGCCACTTGCCTTTGAATGGTACCTTGATGGCATTGCCTTGTTCTTGGCGAAGCGTATAGACAGAGTCGTTCTTGCGAATCAGCGTGGCTTTCAGGTCTTCGCTGCCGAAATCATTAATCAGCTGCAAGGTGGCCTTCTTCTCGCTCTGGACTTCACACGACGTAATTACCCAGCAGAACGAGTTGTTCTTCTTGCCCAGATAGCCTGGCAATTCGCCATATAGCTCCTGGCCGGGAATCGTCACGTCCTGGTCGTAGAAGTTGATGCGCAGGTAGACTTCGTACTCATTATTATATAGGTACGCACGGAATGCCGTGTTGTCTTGCTGGGCGTAACCCTTCCAGACAGCCGTCGAGAGTAGGATGAATAGCAGAAAGTTCCTCATGCCGATATCATGTTTTGCGTGGCAAAGTTACTAAATCTAAATCAATAAAATATCGTTTACGTGAAAATATCTCGATAAATGTGGCAAGATTTAATTTTTTTTGTATATCTTTGCAGGCGTTATACATGTATCACAATGGGAAATATTAAATTAAAGCCTGATTTCATCTTTGAATCGAGCTGGGAAGTATGTAACAAGGTCGGTGGCATCTATACCGTCCTTTCCACTCGTGCAAAGACATTACAGGACGAGATGAAGGATCGAATCATCTTTATTGGTCCTGACTGCTGGAAGGAAAATGACTGTCCCTATTTCCGTGAAGACAATTCTCTCCTTGCCGAGTGGCAATGGGAGACTAAGGAGCAAGGCCTGAAGGTGAAGGTGGGTCGTTGGACCATCCCCGGTGAGCCTATTGCTATCCTGGTGGACTTCATTCCTTTCTTTGAAAAGAAAAACGAGATTTATGGCTGGTTGTGGGAAAAGTATCAGGTCGATTCACTGCATGCCTATGGCGATTACGACGAGGCTTCGATGTTCTCGTATGCTGCTGCCTTGGTGGTGGAGAGCCTGTACAAGTTCAATGTCGAGCGTGGCACGTTCGACCGCAGTACCAAGGTTATCTATCACGCCAACGAGTGGATGTGCGGCCTTGGCGCTCTTTACATCAACAACAAACTGCCAGAGATCGGTACTATCTTCACCACCCATGCTACCAGCATCGGGCGTTCTATTGCCGGTAACCAGAAACCCCTCTACGACTACCTCTTCGCTTACAATGGCGACCAGATGGCGGGCGAGTTGAACATGCAGTCCAAGCACTCTATCGAGAAGCAGACGGCATGGCATGTGGACTGTTTCACGACGGTCAGCGACATCACCGCCAAGGAGTGTCTGGAACTGTTGGACAAGCCCGTCGACGTGGTGTTGCCCAACGGCTTTGACGACAGTTTTGTACCCAAGGGTGCTCAGTTTACCAGGAAGCGCAAGGCAGCACGCAAGCGCCTGCTGGAGGTGGCCAACGCACTGCTGGGCGAGCAACTCGACGACGACACACTCATCATCTCTACCAGTGGACGCTACGAGTTCCGCAACAAGGGTATCGACGTTTTTGTTGAGGCGATGAACCGTCTGCTGCGCGACCGTGACCTGAAGAAGAAAGTATTGGCATTCATCGAGGTGCCCGGTTGGGTAGGAGAGCCCCGCAAGGATTTGCAGGAGCGACTGGCCAGCGGCAAGCAGTATGACAGCGCTTTGGAGGTGCCGCAGATCACTCACTGGTTGCACAATATGAGCCATGACAACGTGTTGAGCATGATGAAGTATTACGATATGCACAACCGTAAGGACGAGAATGTGAAGGTCATCTTCCTGCCTTGTTATCTGGACGGAAAGGACGGCATTCTCAACATGCACTACTACGATGTCGTGCTGGGCAACGACCTCTGCATCTATCCCTCTTACTACGAGCCGTGGGGCTATACGCCACTGGAGGCTGTGGCCTTCAAGGTGCCCTGCATCACTACCGACTTGGCTGGTTTCGGACTGTGGGCCAACAAGGTGTTCGGACACTACGGCGAACTGAAGGACGGTGTGAAGGTTATCCATCGTACCGACTACAACTACTCGGAAGTCGCCGATGCCATCAAGGATGCCGTTGCCGACTTCTCTGCTATGACGCAGAAGCAAGTCGACGACTGTCGCAAGAAGGCTGACGCCCTATCGAAGAAAGCTTTGTGGAGCAACTTCATCGAGTACTACCACGAAGCTTACGACATAGCACTGGCCAAAGCGGAAGCAAGAAAGAAATAAAAAAAAACAATCTAAATAAATAACTTTTATGAAAATTAAAGCTGACTATGCAAATGCTCCACAGTGGAAGGAACTGATCGTTAAGTCAAGTCTTCCTGAGCAACTGAAGTGTTTGGACGAGATTGCCCACAACATGTGGTGGGTATGGAACTATGAGGCACGTGACCTGTTCCGTGACCTGGACCCTGAAATTTATCATGATGTAAAGCATAATCCAGTCATGCTACTGGAGCGTCTGTCCTATGCCCGTAAGGAAGAGATACTGAAGGACAAAGCATTGATGAAGCGCGTCAAGGACGTATATGCTCTGTTCCGCGAGTATATGGATGTAAAACCCGACAGCAAGCGTCCGTCAGTCGCTTACTTCTGTATGGAGTATGGTATCCACTCTGCCCTGAAGATCTATTCTGGTGGTCTGGGTATGCTGGCTGGTGACTATGTCAAGGAGGCTTCTGACTCTAATGTCGACATTTGTGCCGTTGGTTTCCTCTATCGTTTCGGTTACTTCAAACAGAGTCTGTCGATGGATGGTCAGCAGATTGCCAACTACGAGACTCAGAACTTTGGCTCACTGCCCATCGTTCGTGAGATGGATAAGGATGGCAATCCTCTGGTCATTGACGTACCCTATACCAACTATCAGGTTCACGCCTATGTATGGCGTGTCAATGTAGGTCGCGTCAAGCTGTACCTGCTGGATACCGACAACGAGATGAACTCTGAGTTCGACAAGCCTATCACCCACGCGCTCTATGGTGGTGACTGGGAGAATCGTCTGAAACAGGAGATTCTGCTCGGTATCGGTGGTATGCTGCTGCTGAAGAAGCTGGGCATCAAGAAGGATATCTACCACTGCAACGAGGGACATGCTGCCCTCTGCAACCTGCAGCGTCTGTGTGACTATATCGATGAGGGTATGACCTTCAACCAGGCTCTGGAACTGGTACGTGCCAGCGGTCTCTATACTGTTCATACTCCCGTTCCTGCTGGTCACGACTATTTCGAGGAGGGACTCTTTGGCAAGTACATGGGAGCTTATCCTCAGAAGCTGGGTATCTCATGGGATGAGTTCATCGGCATGGGTCGTACCAATCCTGATGACAAGGGCGAGAAGTTCTGTATGTCTACCTTCGCTTGCAACACCTGTCAGGAGGTCAACGGCGTATCTTGGCTGCATGGCGAGGTATCAAAGAAGATGTTCGCTCCTATCTGGAACGGCTACTATCCCGAAGAGAGCCATGTTGGCTATGTGACCAATGGTGTTCACTTCCCCACCTGGTGTGCTACCGAGTGGCGTCGTGTCTATGCTAAGTACTTCGATGAGAAGCACATGAGCGACCAGTCTAACGAGGAAATCTGGCACGGCATCTATAACTGTCCAGACGAAGAGGTGTGGAGCACCCGTATGGCACTGAAGCAGAAACTCTTCGACTATATCAAGGAGCAGTTCCGCGAGACATGGCTGCGCAATCAGGGTGATCCCTCACGCGTACTGTCTATCATCGAGAAGATGAACCCCAATGCACTGGTTATCGGCTTCTGCCGCCGCTTTGCTACTTACAAGCGTGCTCACCTGCTGTTTACCAATCTGGATCGTCTCTCTAAGATTGTCAACAATCCTGAGCGTCCCGTTATCTTCCTCTTTGCTGGTAAGGCTCACCCCGCAGATGGTGCTGGTCAGGGACTTATCAAGAATATCTATGAGATCAGTCAGCGTGACGAGTTCCTGGGCAAGGTTATCTTCCTCGAGGACTATGACTTCTTGCTGGCTCGCCGTCTCGTATCAGGTGTTGATATCTGGATGAATACTCCTACACGTCCTCTCGAGGCTTCAGGTACCTCTGGTGAGAAGGCCGAGATGAACGGAGTCGTCAACCTGTCTGTCAAGGACGGTTGGTGGCTGGAGGGCTATCGCGAGGGTGCCGGTTGGGCACTCACCGAGAAGCGCACCTATACCAATCAGGGCTATCAGGACAACCTCGATGCTGCTACCATCTATGGCATGCTGGAAAACGAGATTATTCCTCTCTACTACAATAAGGACAAGAAGGGTCTCTCTAAGAACTGGATTAAGGTCATCAAGAACTCTATCGCACAGATTGCTCCTCACTATACCATGAAGCGCCAGCTCGACGACTACTACGATCGTTTCTATATCAAGCAGGCTAAGCGCTTCAAGGAACTCTCTAAGGACAACAACCGTTTGGCCAAGGAGATTGCCCAGTGGAAGGAGACTGTTGCAGAGCGTTGGGATGCCATCCGTGTTGTCGATTGTGAGTGGAACTTCCCCGCAGCTGGTTGCGAGGCTGGTCAGAAGTACACCGTCAAGTACGTTATCGATGAGCAAGGCCTTGACGATGCTGTAGGCTTGGAGAAGGTTAATGTCTGCCTCGACAAGGATGGCAACGAGAAGGTCTTCAGCGTAGAGCCATTGAACGTAACGGGTCACGATGGCAACAACTTCATCTTTGAAGCTGAGTTGGCACCCAATCAGTTCGGTCAGTAC
Organism: uncultured Prevotellaceae bacterium; assembly: GCA_946410305.1. Lineage (GTDB taxonomy): Bacteria > Bacteroidota > Bacteroidia > Bacteroidales > Bacteroidaceae > Prevotella. The sequence goes on from CAMJZV010000023.1 coordinate 17,056, forward strand.
AAGAGCGCTATCCGTATGTATCCGAAGAACAAGAACCTGCCTCACCGTCAGGACTTCTGCTACGTGAAGTGGCTGGAGCTGCCTCAGACTGTATAAGCAGAATACAATGATAAAAAAGAAGCGGTGTGGATCTCTCCACACCGTTTTTTTTTATTTTGTCACTAATCGCCCGTTGACGATATATAGTCCTTTCGGTGCGTACTCGAACTGCTGAGGAGTCAGCTGCATGCCACCGATGGTATAGATGCGCTGGTTGGCGGGTGTCGACGCATTGCTCAGCGTCTGGACGCCTGCAGGCTCTTCAGCAGGAAGTAAGCCGTTTGGGCACCTGCTCTGCGCGATGTCTTCCTGTGCTGAACCATGTTCAGCCGTGCTTTAGGCTGTGGCTTCGCTGCCAGACGATGACTGTTCAGAAACTGCTGGGCAACTAGAGCGTCTGCCTAGATTGGCGCTAAGAAAAAAATAAGGGGAGCATCTCACATGAGGCTCCTCTTATTGATGGTGTTGTATATCTTGCTTAATAGAATATCATGGATAGCAGATATGCCACGATAGTGGATGTGAAGACACTGATGAGGCCAGGCATCATGAACGAGTGGTTCAGCAGGTACTTACCGATAATCGTAGTGCCCGAGCGGTCGAAGTTCACGGTAGCAATATCGCTGGGGTAGTTGGGGATGAAGAAGTAACCGTAGACGGCAGGAAGTACTCCAAGCAATACTGGGCCGGGGATGCCCAGCTTATAGGCCAATGGCAACATGGCGACAACGACAGCTCCCTGGGAGTTGATAAGCACAGAAACCATGAAGAACACAAAGGCAATGCTCCAAGGATAGGCCTTCACAACACCTGCCAGCATGTCCTGCATCTCGTCCATGTAGTTCGAGAAATAGGTATCTGCAAGCCAGGCGATACCATAGATGGCTACGACGGCGACCATACCTGACTGCCATACCGGACCAGCAACGGCCTTCTTGGGAGCAGCCTTACAGAAGATAATCATCAATGCTGCAGCAGAAATCATCACAATCTGGATGACGAGGTTCATCTTCAGGGCGATGGTACCTGTCTCTGTCAAGCCCGTAGCGACAATGCCTGCTTTTGCGAGTGCAGCTGCGGAAATCTTCGTTCCGCCAACAATCATCACATCACCAGCACCTTTCACCACTTTCACGGTAGTATAAGAGGGTAACAGCTGGGGCAGGGCAGCGAACAGTACGATAACAGCCAGTGCACCAAGGAAGATGAATACGGCATTCTTGGCCGACTGTGGAATCTCCTTGTCCAACGTGGTTGCTCCACCACCATAGATATAATCACGTTGTGCAGGGTCGGCAATCTTCTTCTGGAACTCTGGATCCTTGTCAAGGTCAAGACCGCGACGATAGGATGCCGTAGCTGCGGCCATCAGGCCACAGATACAGGCAGGAATGGAAATCATCAGCACGCGTGGAATGGTGATGTCGAAACCATTGGCGTTAGAAATACTGACGAAAGCCACAACGGCAGCAGCGATAGGTGAACACGTGATACCCACCTGCGAGGCGATACTGGCCACACCACAAGGACGCTCAGGACGGATGCCCTTCTTCAGTGCGATATCACAGATGATAGGCATCAGCGTGTAAACCACGTGACCAGTACCTACCAGCACTGTCAGGAAGAAAGTGGTAAGGGGTGCCAGGAAGGTGATGCGGTCAGGATGTTTTCTCAGCAGCTTCTCGGCAATCTGGATCAGCCAGTCCATACCGCCCGAAGCCTGCATAATACCTGCACAGGTCACGGCAGCAATGATGATGTAGATCACATCGGTAGGGGGCGTACCTGGCTTCAGTCCGAATCCGAAGACCAGCAGTGCAAGACCGATACCGGAGATGGCACCCAGTGCCAAACTGCCATAACGAGAGCCAACCCATAGTGCGCCGAGCACTATCAGGAGTTGAATAATCATAGTAATTGTCATGTGATATAATAGTTTTAGTTATTGAAATGTCACGTATTTTGTTGCAAAAATAGTCAATTCTTTTGAAACCACAAACAATTTTCCTGTTTTTTTGAACAGATATTTTGTGATTGAACGAAATATTATGTAACTTTGCAGCCAGTTTGGGATAAATCCTGACTATTAAAAATATAAATATGATGAAGCGATTGTTCTTGGGTATAGTCCTGTTGTTGGCTACCGTTGCCATTCGTGCGGCACGAGCCTATAGCGAACCGTTTGTGGTCAACCAGCCCGACGGGACGCAGTTGACACTCGTTCTCAACGGCGACGAGCATATGTCGTGGCTAACCACCAGTGACGGCACCATCGTTATGAAAACCCCTCAAGGCTACTGCGTTGCCTCGATTGATGATCATGGCGAACTTGTCGCCTCGCATCTGGTAGCCCACCAGCCTGTCCAGCGTACTGCTGAGGAACAGCAGGTTTGCCAGCTTCAGCAGCAGCGTAGGAGTCTGTTCTTCCAGCAGGTCAATACCACCTGGAATGCTGCCCGCAGGGCTCAGGTGACTGGTAAGAACTATTTCCCTCATTCGGGCAGTCCTAAGTGTCTTGTCATTTTGGCCCAATTCTCTGACAAATCCTTTACCAGCGAGAATGCACATGAGCAGTTTGAGCAATATATCAATGGCGACGTCCAGGAGGATATGGGGCATAAGGAAGATAAAAATCTGGTGAGCGTCAAGAAATACTTTGAGCAGTCGAGTCAAGGGCAATTTACGCCACAGTTTGATGTGGTGGGCCCTGTCACCTTGCCACAGACATTGGAATATTACGGCAAGAACCAAGGCACAACGAAAGATGTTAATTTCAATCAGTTCTGCAAAGATGCCATTGCTGCTGTCGACGACGAGGTAGACTTTAAGGACTATGACAATGACAATGATGGTGACGCTGAACTGGTGTGCATCATCTATGCAGGCTATGGAGAAAATGTTAGCGGCAACCCAGCCGAAACAATCTGGCCCAAATGTGGTATACGAAATCTTGCGACCAATGACAGAGTGAAAGTTAATTATATCAATTGTGGAGCGGAATTGCGTAAAAAAGGTGAAACAAATATCAATGGTATTGGAGTCTTTTGCCATGAGTTCTCGCACGGCATGGGTCTGCCCGATTTGTATGTTACAGTTGATTCGTCCATGATTAACAATCAGTCACCAGAGTTCTTTGATTTAATGGACTACGGTGAGCATGCTGCTAACGGCTATGCTCCTGTGCCTTATAGCGTTTGGGAACAGGAAGCAATGGGTTGGATAGAAGTGGAGCAGCTTACTGACTCGCAGACAGGCATTGAACTGATGCCCCTTGTTCATGGCGGCAAGGCCTATAAGTTTGGTAATAGTACCAATCCGAATGAATGGATCATGATAGAGAACGTGCAGAAGGCACGAAGCGATGAAAACCGCCCGCTTGGCTTCCCCTATGGTCATGGCCTCTTGGTATGGCATATCGCCTATCAATCTGGTGTGGTTAATATGGGTGACTATCCAAACAATGAGGCTCTGAAACCGCGCGTATGCATTGTTCCCGCTGATAAAGAGGTTATCAATGGTTATCTGATGGGAAATACTTATACTCAAAAAGAGTATTTGACAAGTCTGCAGGGCGATCCTTTCCCAGGCGCAAAAAATATCACGGCGCTGACGCCTGAGCTGTCGTTGCCCAACTATAAGTTCTATAACGACTTTAAAGATAACGACGATGATGAGGTTCCTCAGTACAAGTTGACCGACATTAAAGAAGAAGAAGAATCTGGAGTTGTCACCTTCAATTTCGTAAATATAGCAACGGACGTGAAAGCCATTATAGACCATCACGACACGCTGGCTGCTGACTACTACACGCTGGAAGGTCGCAGTATGGGCCGTGATTATCACTATTTGCCCAAGGGCATCTATGTCAGAAATGGCATGAAGGTTGTAAAGAAGTAGTTTATGAAAGAAGTAACAATAAGTGATGCTACGTTGCGCAAGGCTGCTGGCGAGGGTATGGATGCCTTTGTCGGTGCTTTTGTGACAGCTATCAAGGAGGCTATCGGTGGTGAACTGACCAGCGAGACGATGAGCGAGTTGAACAGTGACCAGATTACGCTGCTGGCATGGGACGTGCTGCATGAGGAGGTGATGGACGGCGGTTTCGTACAGCTGATTCATAACGGCTACGGCACATTCATCTTCAAGAATCCCTTTGCCAAGGCGCTGAAGCAGCTGTGGGGCATGCGCGAACTGTCGAAGCTGATATACGATGCGCACACACTGTATGCCAAGTATCACGAACAGATAGAGCGCGACTGTACGGACGATGAGTTTATGGCGATGTTCGAGCAGTTCCCTGAATTCGACGATATGGACGATGAGTTCGTGGAGAAGGAAGAGGAGTGGACGGAGCAGATAGCACGCTATATCGATGAAAATATTGAGAAATTCGCTGTAATACAATGAATAAGCAACAAGAGGAACTTCGCAAGAAGAGTCCTGTACAGATAAAAAACAGAAAGGCCTCGTTTGAATATTTCTTTATTGAGGAGTTTACCGCAGGCATCGTGCTGACAGGTACGGAGATTAAGAGCATCCGTTTGGGTAAGGCGAGTCTGGTAGACACCTATTGCACCATCATCAATGGCGAGCTGTGGGTAAAGGGTATGAATATCTCGCCCTATTTCTATGGTTCGTACAACAACCACGAGATGAAGCGCGACCGCAAGCTGTTGCTGACCAAACGCGAGATTGCCAAACTGACATCGGCCACCAAGCAGACGGGCTACACCATCGTGCCGCTGCTGGTATTCATCGACGAGAAGGGCCGTGCTAAGATGGACATCGCCCTGTGTAAGGGTAAGAAGGAATTCGACAAGCGCCAGACGCTGAAGGAGAAAGAAGACAGACGCGAGATGGATCGCGCTATGAAGGTATACAAATAAGAAATAGGTAAGAAGGGTTTGATGGAAGAGGTAAAAAGAAAGACGATGAGGGATCTCGTTCAGGAGCGCGTGCTGATTCTGGATGGTGCTATGGGTACCATGATAGGAAAGGTGCTGGGCAAGACGGGTAATTCAGACCGTCTGAATCTGGAGTGTCCGGAGATCATCATTGACATCCACCGCAAATACTTGGAGGCTGGTGCGGACATTATCACCACCAACACGTTCAATGCCCAGCGCGTGTCGCAGGCTGACTACCACTTGGAGGATAAAGCCCGCGAGATGGCGCTGATTGGTGCCCAGCTGGCACGTCAGTGTGCTGACGAGTTTTCCTCGTCAGACAAGCCCCGCTTTGTGGCTGGTTCCATCGGACCTACCAACAAGACATGCTCGATGTCGCCTGATGTCAGCAATCCCGCACTGCGTGATCTGACCTACGACGCGCTGTTTGACGCCTATCTGGAACAGACCGACGCCCTGTTGGAGGGTGGTGTAGACGCCCTGCTGGTAGAGACCATCTTTGACACCCTGAATGCGAAGGTGGCTATCGACGCCTCACTGACAGCCATGAAGCAGCGTGGCCGTGAGGTTCCCATCATGCTGAGTGCTACCGTCAGTGATCTGGCAGGACGCACGCTGAGTGGACAGACCCTCGACGCCTTCTTGGCCAGCATCAGCAGCTATCCTATCTTCTCGGTGGGTCTGAACTGTTCGTTTGGTGCCAGTCAGATGATTGTCTATCTGCGCCAGTTGGCACGCAAGGCACCGTACTATGTGAGTGCCTATCCCAATGCAGGTCTTCCCAATGCGATGGGACTCTACGATGAGACTGCTGAGTCGATGGCTCCCAAGATTGGCGAGATGATTGACGAGGGACTGGTGAACATTGTGGGTGGCTGTTGCGGTACTGACGAGACATTTATTGCCGCCTATGTTCCTTTGGTGGAGGGTAAAGCGCCTCGTAAACCCGTTGCCAAGCCCGACACCATGTGGCTCAGCGGACTGGAGATGCTGGACGTAACCCCCGAGGTACACTTCGTCAATGTGGGTGAGCGCTGTAATGTGGCAGGCTCGAGAAAGTTCCTCAGACTGATACAGGAGAAACAATATGACGAGGCTATCGCCATCGCCCGCAAACAGGTAGCAGACGGTGCGCTGGTCATCGATGTGAATATGGACGACGGACTGCTGGATGCAAAGACGGAGATGGTGAATTTTCTTAACACCATTGCCGCAGAGCCCGACATCGCTTCCGTTCCTGTGATGATAGACTCGTCAGACTGGAATGTCATCGTGGCAGGTTTGAAATGCTTGCAGGGTAAAGGCATCGTCAACAGCATCTCGCTGAAAGAGGGCGAGGAAGTATTCATCCGTCACGCCCAGGATATCAAGCGTTATGGTGCTGCCGTCGTCGTGATGTGCTTCGACGAACAAGGACAGGCCACAACCTATGAACGTCGTATTGAGATAGCAGAACGAGCATATCGCATTCTAACCCAGCAGGTTGGTATTAATCCGTTAGATATTATCTTTGACCCCAACATCCTGGCTGTCGCTACTGGTATGGAAGAACACGACGCTTATGCTGCCGACTTTATCCGTGCTACCGAGTGGATTAAGAAGAACCTGCCAGGGGCGCATGTCAGCGGAGGTGTCAGCAACCTCTCGTTCTCGTTCCGTGGCAACAACTACATCCGTGAGGCCATGCATGCCGTATTCCTCTACCACGCCATCCAGGCGGGTATGGATTTCGGCATTGTGAATCCAGCTACGAAAGTTCTTTACAGCGACATTCCTGCTGAACAGCTCGAAATCATTGAAGATGTCATCCTCTATCGTCGTGCTGACGCCAGCGAACGACTGATAGCTTTAGCGGCGGAACTGGCTGCTGAGAAGGCGACGGCAAACCCTACGTCAGCGCCCGTCGCCAAGCAGGAGGCGAGGCCTGAATCAATAGACGAACGCTTGCAGCAAGCATTGATAAAAGGGGTGGGTGACTACCTGAAGGAGGACTTGGAGGAAGCCCTGCAGAAATATCCCAAGGCCGTCAGCATCATCGAAGGACCCTTGATGACGGGTATGAATAAGGTCGGCGAGCTCTTTGGCGCTGGCAAGATGTTTTTGCCACAGGTGGTGAAGACGGCACGCACCATGAAGCAGGCTGTGTCCATTCTGCAACCATATATAGAAGAGCAGCGGGGCGACGCCCAGGGTGAGAAGGCTGGCAAGATACTGCTGGCAACGGTGAAGGGCGACGTCCACGACATTGGTAAGAACATCGTTGGCGTCATCATGACGTGTAACAACTATGAGGTTATCGATATGGGTGTGATGGTGCCTGCCGAACAGATTGTGCGCAAGGCCATAGAGGAGAAGGTCGACATGATTGGACTCTCAGGACTTATCACACCCAGCCTGGAAGAGATGGTCAACGTGGCCCACGAGATGCAGCGTGCAGGACTAGACATACCTATTATGATTGGTGGTGCCACGACCAGCGAACTGCATGTGGCCCTGAAGATAGCGCCCGTATATGGTGGGCCCGTGCTATGGATGAAGGACGCCTCGCAGAATGCACTGGTGGCATCACGCCTGATGAACCGTGAACAGGAACAGCAGATAGAGCAGGAGCTCGATGCAAAATACGAACAGCTGCGCGACAACTACCAGCAGCAACAGCAAGAGCTGCTGACGCTGGAGGAAGCCAGAAAGAACAAACCGAACTTATGGAAATAAAAACAGTGATATTCGACTTGGGAGGCGTAATCATTACGCTCGACCAGTCACAAGCCATTCAACGTTTCAAGGAATTAGGACTGGCAGATGCTGAACAGCGTCTAGACCCGTACCTGCAGAGTGGCATCTTTGGTGATTTGGAAGGAGGAAAGATAACAGCAGAGGATTTCCGTCGTGAGCTCTCCATACTGGTGGGCCATGAGGTTACTGTGGAGCAGTGTGAATATGCCTGGCAGGGCTATGCCAAGGCGTTGCCCCAGCGCAACCTCGACGCCCTGAAGCGTCTGCACGAAGAGGGCTATCGCGTCTTGCTGCTCTCGAATACCAATCCCTATATGATGGCGTGGGCAGAGAGCGACCAGTTTGATGGTCATGGACACCCGCTGTCACACTATTTCGATGCCTGCTATCTGAGCTATCAGCTGAAACTGATGAAACCTTCGGAGATGATATTCCGCGAGGTGTTGCGTAGAGAGAAGATCTTTGCCTCTGAGGCACTCTTTGTGGACGATGGTCCACGTAATGTGATGGTAGCCAGTCAGCTGGGCATGAGGACATATTGTCCTGAGAATGGTGCAGACTGGACGGAGAAAATCTATGATATCCTAAACGAGAGAAGATGAGACGAATCGTATTTTTACTAGCCGCCATGCTGGCACTAGCCGTACAGGCACAGCAGAAACGTGAGTTCCGTGGTGCGTGGATACAGTGTGTCAACGGACAGTTCAAGGGGATGCCCACCAAGGAGATGCAGAAGACGCTGAGCTATCAGCTGGACGAGTTGAAGAAGGACGGCTGCAATGCCATCATCTTCCAGGTGCGCCCCGAGTGTGACGCACTCTACGAGAGTCAGCTGGAGCCTTGGAGCTACTATCTGACAGGGCAGCAGGGTAGGGCACCACAGCCCTATTGGGACCCACTGCAATGGATGATTGACCAGTGTCACCAGCGCGGCATGGAGCTGCATGCATGGATCAATCCCTATCGTGCGAAGACCAAGGCGGCTCATACACTGGCCAGCAATCATATCGCCAACCGTTATCCAGAGCGTTGCTTCGACTACGACGGTTTGACGGTGCTGAATCCTGCCATCAAGGAGAACCGCGACTTCATCTGTGAGGTGGTCAGCGACATCCTGACACGCTATGATGTTGACGGTTTGCATATAGACGACTATTTCTATCCGTATCCTGTCGAGGGTGTGGAAATTCCTGACAGAGCGTTCTTCAGAGCTGACAATGGAGGCTATCAGAATATTGGTGACTGGCGCCGTCATAACGTCAACCTCTTTGTGGAACAGCTCTACCAGACTGTTCATGACATCAAACCATGGGTGAAGGTGGGCATATCGCCTTTCGGCATCTATCGTAACCAGAAGAGCGACCCCATCGGCAGTCGCACCAATGGTCTGCAGAACTATGACCAGCTGTATGCTGACATCCTGTTGTGGGACGAGAAGGGCTGGATGGACTACTGCGTCCCCCAGCTGTATTGGGAGATTGGCAACAAGGCTGCTGACTATGACGAACTGATACACTGGTGGAACGACCACTGCACGAATACCAACCTCTATATCGGTGAGGATGTGGAGCGCACCGTGAAATTCGCGGATCTCAAGAATCCACAGCGCCACCAGATGGCTGCCAAGAGAGCGCTCCACGACGCACTGCCCAACGTGAAGGGTACAGTGCTGTGGTATGCCAAGGCTGCTGTTGACAATGTGGGTAAATATGGCACTTCGTTGCGTAACAACTACTGGCGTAAGCCTGCCTTGCAGCCTGTGACACCCTGGATTGATGACAAAGGACCTGGCAAGGTGCGTAAGTTGAAGGTCGTTGAGATTGACGACAAGAGGGTGCTGTTCTGGACGGCTCCCAAAGGTGATAAGTGGTATGATGTGGCTACCAAGTATGTCGTCTACCGCTTCGACAAAGGCGAAGATATCAATCTCGAAGACCCCACCAAGATGGTCGCCATCACGTCCGACACTCATTTCGAACTGCCTGATCAGCCACGCAAGACGCGCCACGTCTATGTGGTGACGGCTCTCGACCGTCTGCAGAACGAGAGTGGCATCGTGAAGAAAAAGGTGAAATACTAACGGTTATTGGTTCACGGTTAATGGTTATTGGTTCATGGTTACAGTTTATCGTTTTGAAGTGAATCCGCTGCAGGAGAACTGCTATGTGGTGAGTGATGACAGTCGTGAGTGTGTCATCATCGATTGTGGTGCCTATTATGACGAGGAGCATGAGGCTATCGACAAATATCTCAGCGAACAACAGCTGACGCCCGTTCACCTGTTGGCCACCCACGGACACCTGGACCACAACTTTGGCAATGCCCATCTTTTCCAGCAGTATAACCTGAAGGTAGAGATCTGTGCAGAAGACCAGCGTCTTGTGGAGCGTCTTCCCCAACAGGCTGCAGCACTCTTTGGCATGGAGATCAGTGAAGACCAGCCACCTGTAGGCAAGCTGCTTAGCGAAGGTGATGTTATCACCTTCGGAAACCACACTTTGCAGGTGATGCAGACACCTGGCCATAGTCAGGGCTCGTGCCTATTTTATATAAAAGAGGAGAAGATGCTCTTCTCTGGTGACACACTGTTCCGCATGAGCATAGGTCGTACGGATTTCCCTGAAGGCTCTTGGTCGCAGATGGAGCAGAGCTTGTCAAAGATAGCAACGACACTGCCCGCAGAAACGGTGGTCTATCCTGGTCACGGCCCTAAGACCACCATTGCCGACGAGCTGAAATATAACCCCTATCTGAAGCGGTAAACGCTTCAGCACACGTTGCCTGTCATGAGCACCCCGTCTTCTTCGTCCAGCATATTCCAGCGCCCCGTCTGGGTGGCGTTGTTGGCTTTCACCGCTGCTTTCAGCTGGGGATGGGCTTTCCCGCTTGTCAAGCTGGGTTTTGCGGAATATGGCATCACGCAGGACATGACAGCCAGCAAGATGCTCTTTGCTGGTCTGCGCTTTGGACTGGCAGGCCTCATCATTCTGATGATTGCCGCAGTGACGGGTCGCTCGTTCAGCTATAAGCCAACAGCGCCAAAGGCCAACATGGGCAATGCCATGTTCCTGTTGCTCTTTGCACTGATGAACACCACACTGCACTATGCAGCTTTCTATATTGGCTTGTCGTATAGCCAGGGGGCTCGTGCTGCCATCCTCAACTCGATGAGTGTGTTTACGCTGGTCATCCTGGCGTGTATCTTCTATAAGAGTGACAAGATGACTTATCGCAAACTGTTGGGTTGCGTGATTGGTTTCGCTGGTATTCTGACGTTGAACATGGGCAGCAAGGAGAGTGGCGCATTTACCTTGTTGGGCGACGGACTGATTATCCTGAATGCCCTTTGTGGTGCCTTTGCTGGTCTGCTGACACGTGGTGTTAACAAGCGCATCGACGTCTTTGTGGGTACGGGCTATAGCTTGGCTGTGGGTGGCGTGTTACTGATTATTCCTAGTATGTTGATGGGTGCCACACTACCTCATATCACCCTTTGGGGAATCTGTATTCTGGCCCTGCTCGTTGGCATCTCTACCATTGGTTTTGCGCTGTATAACAAGCTGCTGACCTGTAATCCTATTGGCAAGGTGGCCATCTGGAATTCGCTCATTCCCGTGGTGGGTGCCTTGACATCCTGTCTCTGTCTGGGCGAGATGTTCTATCCTAAGTACATCTTTGCTGCAGGCTTGGCAACCCTCGGCATCTATATCATCAATAAAGGGAAGAAATAAAGAAACAATAAAGGCAAGAAGTAAAACTACTCCTTGCCTTTTATCATTATAAAAACGTATCGTTTACTTCTGTGCCTTGAGGGCAGCGATAGACTCCTTCAGAGCAGCAATCTTCTCCTCAGAGTCGCTCTGCTTCTTACGCTCCATAGCGACAACAGCCTCAGGGGCGTTGGCAACGAAACGCTCGTTGGAGAGCTTCTTCAGGACACCCTGCAGGAAACCTTCGAGGTGCTTCAGCTGTGCCTCCATCTTCTCAATCTCGGCATCGATGTCAATCATGTTGCCCAGAGGTACGGCAAACTCGTCGGTACCCACCATAAAGGCACTAGCGGTGGCGTCCTTCTCAACAACAACGTTGATGGCGCTCAGGTTAGCCATCTTTGAAATGACGGCATTGAACGCTGCGTAGTTGTTCTGTCCCACAACCTGCAACTCCAGCTGCTCCTTCGGTGCGATGTTCTTCTGGTTGCGAACCATACGAACGCCAGAGACAATCTGCTTCACGATTTCGATGTCGTTGGCCAGCTTGTCGTCAGCCTCAGTAGGAGCGGGCAGTTCCAGCTTGTCGCGCATAATGCTTTCGCCATCCTTGCGGTCATAGAGGTGCTGCCACAGTTCCTCGGTGATGAACGGCATGAAGGGGTGCAACATCTTCAGCAGAATCTCGAAGAACTCGAGGGTCTTGTTGTAGGTCTGCTGATCAATAGGCTGTGGCTCACCATTGATGTAGGCGGGCTTCACCATCTCCAGATACCAGCTAGAGAACTCGTCCCAGAAGAGCTTGTAGACAGCCATCAAGGCCTCAGAGATGCGGTACTTCTTGAAGAGGTCGTCAACCTCAGCATTGGTCTGCTTCAGCTTAGCCTCGAACCAAGCGGTAGCAATCTTGCCAGCCTCTGACTGTTCGATATCCGCAACCTTCCAACCCTTGACGAGACGGAAGGCATTCCAAATCTTATTGTTGAAGTTACGGCCCTGTTCGCAGAGTGCCTCGTCGAAGAGGATATCATTACCTGCAGGTGCAGAGAGCATCATACCCATACGCACACCATCGGCACCAAACTTCTCAATCAGTTCGATGGGATCAGGAGAGTTGCCCAGTGACTTTGACATCTTACGACCCAGCTTGTCGCGAACGATACCTGTGAAGTAGACGTTCTTGAAGGGGAACTTGCCGAGGTACTCCTCGCCAGCCATAATCATACGGGCTACCCAGAAGAAGATGATATCCGGACCCGTTACCAGATCTGAGGTGGGGTAGTAGTAGTTGATCTCCTCATTGCCAGGGTTGTTGATGCCGTCGAACAGCGAGATAGGCCACAGCCATGAAGAGAACCAGGTGTCGAGGGCATCCTCGTCCTGACGCAAGCGGAAGCCCCTACCTGCCTCCCCCAAAGAGGGGAGGTTCTTCAATTGTGGGTATTTCTCGATAGCCAGTTTATAGGCCTCTTCCTCTGTCTCTGCTACAACAAATGCTTCCTCTGGGATAGCCTCACCCCTTTGGGGGAGGTTAGAGGGGGCTTCTATGTAGTAGGCAGGGATGCGATGACCCCACCACAGCTGACGAGAGATACACCAGTCCTGGATGTTCTCCAACCAGTTCTTGTAGGTGTTCTTGTATTTAGCAGGATAGAACTTCAGCTCATCGTTCATTACTGGGGGCAGAGCGATGTCGGCAAAATGCTGCATCTTGAGGAACCACTGCAGAGAGAGACGGGGTTCGATAGCGGTGTCGGGGTTGCGCTCTGAGTAGCCCACCTTGTTGACATAGTCCTCAATCTTCTCCATAAGTCCTGCTTCCTGCAAGTCCTTGGCAATCTGCTTGCGGCAGTCCATACGGTCCATACCTACGTAGAGAGGACTCTGCTCAGAGATGGTACCATCAGCATTGAAGATGTCGATGGTCTCGAGGTTGTGGGTCTTACCCAGCATGTAGTCGTTGGTGTCGTGGGCAGGAGTTACCTTCAAACAACCTGTACCAAACTCGATGTCTACATAGCGGTCCTCGATGACGGGGATGACTCGACCAACCAGAGGAACAATCACCTTGCGACCTTTCAGCCACTGGTTCTTGGGGTCCTTGGGGTTGATACACATGGCTGTATCGCCCATGATGGTCTCAGGACGTGTGGTGGCAACAACGGCGTAGTAGCCCTTGGCATCCTTATGGATGATGTTGCCCTCAGCCTTCAGAGCCTCCTCGTTATCGAGAGTGGTCAGGCCATCCACATAGTACTTCAGGTGGAACAGATGACTCTGCTCTTCCTTATAGATTACCTCCTCAGTAGACAGAGCGGTAAGTGCCTTGGGGTCCCAGTTGACCATGCGCAGACCACGATAGATAAGTCCTTTGTTATAGAGGTCAACGAACACCTTGATGACGCTCTTGCTACGCTTCTCGTCCATGGTGAAAGCCGTGCGATCCCAATCGCAGCTGGCACCCAGACGGCGCAACTGCTTCAGGATAATGCCACCATGCTCGTGCGTCCACTCCCAGGCATGCTCCAAGAACTGCTCACGGGTCAGGTCGCGCTTCTTGATGCCCTGAGCAGCCAGTTTCTTTACCACCTTAGCCTCGGTGGCAATAGACGCGTGGTCTGTACCAGGAACCCACAGTGCGTTCTTACCCTCCATACGGGCACGACGCACCAAGATATCCTGAATGGTGTTGTTCAACATGTGGCCCATGTGCAACACACCTGTCACATTGGGCGGTGGAATAACGATGGTGTAAGGTTCACGTCCATCAGGCTTCGATGCAAACAATTTGTGGTCCAGCCAATACTGGTACCATTTACCTTCGACCTCTTTTGGGTCGTATTTACTTGCTAATTCCATATACCTTATTATAAAAACGGTTGCAAAGTTACGAAAAAAAGTGAAAAGTGAAAAGTGAAAAGTGAAAAATTTGCTGCCACAAAGAAAATTCTTCATTCTTCATTCTTCATTCTTCATTAAAAATGTTACCTTTGCACGCTGAAAGCAGTGCCTCGGTCTGTCGCTGGTGCTCATTGGAGCACGAGAGGAAAGTCCGGGCAGCACAGGACACTCCACTGGTGAAAGTGCCAGCAGTTGGCGACAGCTGGATATGGGAGAAGAAAATTACCGCCCATACGTGGGTAAGGGTGAGAAGGTGGTGTAAGAGACCACCAGCCGGCGGGTGATCGTCGGGCTGTTCCATCTGGAGGCTGCAAGTTCGCGTATACCATCGGCTGAGGGCTGTCCGTCCGAATCTTTAGGGATACGATGGAGGGTAGAATGCTAGAGCCATAGGGTAACCTGCGGAGTAGATAAATGACAGACACCTCGCAAGAGGTACAGAACCCGGCTTATAGGGGCTCTGCTTTCTTTTCATAATAACTGTTGCTATGCCTAAAAACAACCTGCAGAATATCATCAAGTTTTTCCAGACCGATATTTGGAGAATTAATCAGGACGATGTCTCGCCTGTGAAGTTCTTGTTGTTGGAAATCGCCAAGAAACTGTTGCTGGCCATCCGTTTCTTCACTACCAAGGGGGTGTTGCAGAAGGCCTCGGCGCTGACCTATTCCACGCTATTGGCCATCGTTCCTATTACGGCTGTGGTCTTCGCTATTGCACGAGGTTTTGGTTACAGCAAGTATATCGAAGTGTGGTTCCGCAATGCCTTCGAGTCGCAGCCGCAGGTGGCAGAGGTGATTATAGGCTTTGTCAATAGCTACTTGGTACATACCAAGAGTGGCGTGTTCTTAGGCATTGGTCTGATATTCATGCTCTATACGGTACTTATGCTGGTCAGCAATGTGGAGGATGCCTTCAACGAGATTTGGCAGGTCAAGAAGCCGCGCTCCATCTTCCGTACATTCACGGACTATCTGGCCATGTTCTTCCTCTTTCCCATCATCATCGTACTGACATCGGGTATCTCTATTTTTATGGCAACCATTGCCGACTCCATGCCAGACTTCCTGTTGCTGGGGCCCACCATCCGCTTCCTCATCGACTTGATACCTTACGTGTTGATGTCGGGTATGTTCATTGCCCTCTACATCTTTATGCCCAATACGCATGTCAAGCCCATCAACGCCGTATTCCCAGGCATCCTGGCAGGTTTCGCTATGCAGGGACTGCAGATTTTCTACATCCATTCGCAGATCTTCCTCTCCAGCTACAATGCCATCTACGGATCGTTTGCCGCTCTGCCGTTGTTCATGCTGTGGCTGCAGATATCATGGACCATCTGTCTCTTTGGTGCCGAACTCAGCTATACCAACCAGAATCTGGACTACTATGACTACGATGCCAATACGGGTGAAATAAGCCATCGCTATAAGATACTGCTCAATGCCCTTTTGCTGAGTCGTATCTGCAAGCGCTTTGCCAACGGACAGCGCCCGCTCAGTGCCTTAGAGCTCAGCAGCGAGACAACAGTCCCCATTCGCATTGTCAACGACCTGCTCTACGAACAGATTGCAGCAGGACTGGTAATTGAGATTACAGGCGATGAGAAAGGTGAGACCTCGCGGTTTATGCCAGCAGAAGATATCAAGAACCTCACACTTGGTGCGATGGTTGACCGTTTGGAGTCGCATGGCTCATGGAAGATTGACCTGGATGTCAGTGAGCTCTTCTCTGAGAAGTGGAGTAGGGCGATGGAGCTGCGCAGCAACTATCTGCATAATGCACGGAACATCCTTTTACAAGACCTCTAAATGGGTGTATTGTTGTTCTGGATGCCACGTTTTTTGATAAAAAAGCACCAATATCAAACTTTTTTTGAAAAAAGTCGGTAAAATATTTGGTGGTTCACAAAAAACTCCTTACCTTTGCACCCGCAAATCAGAAATCGACCGCTGCGTTTAGCGCAAGTCGGAATAGAAGAGGAGCCAAAGAGGGTTCCGTAGCTCAACTGAATAGAGCATCTGACTACGGATCAGAAGGTTGTGGGTTTGAATCCCGCCGGAATCACTAAAAGAGAGGTTAATTAACCTCTCTTTTTCTTTTATATTAATACTTTTAAATCAATGTAAGTCTTCTCCAAAGGCCTTCCAACGGTCCGCGATACGAATGATTGCTTTTCGACACTTCTCTTTGTCTTTTGCTGTCAGTTCTGGATGCATTGCTGTGCCGCCACGTTCAATAGTGCTAACGATTTTGAAACCTGCATAGCGAGCGATTTCACGCATGGCACGGATGGCGCCTCGCGACTGCTTGAACAGGATGTTCCAAGGCCAGGGCGTGGTGCAGGTGCTGACGAGGATACATTTCTTACCTTTCATCAACGGTTCTGGAAAGCGTGGGGTGTCACGCATCATACCATAGACCTGACGGTCGAACATCAGCTTCATCTGTCCAGGGATGTTGCCCCAGTAGCAGGGCGCACCCATAATGATGGTATCGGACTGCTGCATCTTCTTCAGCACCCGCTGAGAATCATCCTCAGCGAGTACGCATTTCTCTTTCGTGCGGCAGGCCATACAGCCTGTGCAGGGTCTCACGGTCAGGTCATTGGTATAGACCATCTCCACCGTGTCGCCTCGTTTCTCCGCCTCCTCTTGCATGATGCCGAGCATCTGCGAAATCAGTCCTTTCTTCCGCGGACTTCCGTTTATTATCAGTATGTTCATTTCTTTTTCAATTCCTTTTCCATTTCATAGCCTTTCCATTCCTCCCCGTCAATCGAATAGGCATCTTCTCCTGTGATGTAGAAGCCGACGGACTTGTAGCATTCAACGGCGGAGAGATTATCACGAAGGCATACTTATCCTTGCACCAGCTCAGAATCGTCGGAGCATCGTTGATGTTGAATGGTCGAAGTTTCATCACATCACTCTCCTCCCAAATTCTCTTTTGCTTCGGCACAGTTCTCCCAGATGGCGCCAACCTTTTTGCACGAGTTCTTATCTGGGCAGTCGCCACAAGTTTTGTAACACTTGACGGCCACACATTTTTTTACCTCGCACATGTGGCTGCAGAAGTAGAACTTTACGCCATCCACACGGCAACCTGTGCAATTTATACTCTCTGGTGTAATCTGATCGGTGTGATTCATCTCGCACCATTTCTTAGCAACTTCGACGCGCATCTTGTCGTCGTTCTTTATCGTGGCAATACGAGCCTCACAGGTCTCGCAGTTAATGCCACAGCAAGCAATCATTTTATTCATATCTTACATTTTTTATATTCGACGGTGCAAAGATATGAAAAAAAATCTATTCGATCAAATGTCTGGGATATTCTGCATCGATTTGTGACGAATGGCAAGGATATACTGCACATTACTGAGGATGCTCATGATGCCAAAACTCATCAGTAGCGCGAGGACAGTGGTAGCAATGACGCGAGAGTGCTCAGCTATCCACAACAGGATGCTGCTCTCTACGCTAAGGGTGAAAAGAGGAACGTCGGCGGGTGTGGAAAGAACGAATGCCATCGTGACGGCACCACTGACAATGCCCACAACGAAGGCGGCAACCATCGCCAGCTGAAGCAAGACTATAAAAGCAAGAATCCTACCACTCGTTGGAGTGATATTATTAAGTTGAAATAGATGTTGACAAACTTTTAAGAACCAAAACCTTACAATCTTACAACCTTACAAAGCATGCTTCCATATTTAGCAATGGGTGTCTAATGATAATATATATTATAATATATATTATCATTAGCATATCTTCTCAACTCACGGAAACGCACCGTGTAAGAATGTAAGGTTGTAAGATTGTAAGAAATGGGGAGCGCTTGCTTTGGTCGCTCAATAGAAAAATGAAAAAATTTGACACAGATAATTTGGAACTTGCCTCTTAATTTAGTACTTTTGCAATGTCAATGAGGAGGTAAAGTCCGTCGGCGCGCGAGACAGGCTAAGCCAGCTCGGAGACAGCCTGATACGCGAGGAAATCAGCTGGAAAAAGGGCCCGTATCAGCTGTATAAAATCAAATAGAAGGCTAAAACAATAACCAATAACCAATAACCATTAACCAATTATGAG
Source organism: uncultured Prevotellaceae bacterium (assembly GCA_946410305.1). GTDB lineage: Bacteria > Bacteroidota > Bacteroidia > Bacteroidales > Bacteroidaceae > Prevotella. The sequence goes on from CAMJZV010000023.1 coordinate 35,440, forward strand.
TGTATTTTTCAGATTGCATCAAGACCAGAGTGTAGGAACCAAGCGCAGCGGCAAGTGGTATGCCCGTGCGGTACCCATGTCCACCATCAACACCCGTCAGCTGGCGGAGATCATGCAGCGCAACTGTACCGTGAAGAAGGCCGATATCCTGGCGGTGCTGGACGAGCTGGTGGAGACCATGCGCGACCAGATGCAGGACTCGAAGCGCGTGAAGCTGGACGGCTTCGGCTCGTTCAAGATCGGATTGAATTCCAAGGGTGCCCGCACCGCGAAGTCGTTCACCGTAGCCGACCACATCGAGGGCATGCATGTGGTATTCACCCCCGAGCGCACCCACGACACCGCTGGCAACCGCGTCAAGCAGTTCCTGCAGGGCGTGAAGTGCGAGGAGTTGCCTGAGAACAAGGTCGAGAAGGAGGATTCTGGCGATTAATCGCCAGAATCTAGGAGCAAGGAGCAAGGGGCAAGGAGCAAGAGAATAGACTCTGCGCATCAGTAAATCAGTATCCCGGGAACAAACTGACCTCTTGCTCCTTGCCCCTTGCCCCATGCCCCATGCCCCTGAATAATTGAAAATTATTAAAGCGTATGAATAAGAAAAGTTTTTGGGATGTGCTGTTGAAGGTCTTAGTAGCAGCCATCACTGCGGCAGCCACCGCACTGACCACCACCTCGTGTATGGGGCACGGCCCATTCTAAACAACGAGAGTACTGACAGTAGAAATGCTGTCGGTCCTCGTTTTGTTATTGCCGCAATTTCGTTAAACTAGCAATAATCAATACTATTCCAATAAATTCTTTACGCTACATTCTTCATTCTTCATTTTTTTTACTACTTTTGTCGACCGTATGAACCAAGGTCATAAGATAACACTATGAGATACGGAATCATCGGCACTGGTGCCATTGGCGGATATTACGGAGCAAAACTGGCTCATGCAGGACAGGAAGTTCATTTCCTGCTGCACAGCGACTATGAATATGTAAAACAGCATGGTTTGCAGGTTGACTCCTGCGACGGCTCGTTTCATCTGGCAGATGTCAACGTCTATCAGCATACAGAGGACATGCCGAAATGTGACGTGGTGCTCGTGGGACTGAAATCTGTCAACAACGATAAACTACAGTCGTTGCTGCCATCATTGCTCCATGACAAGACGTTGGTTGTGCTCATACAGAATGGCATTGGGGTAGAGGAGGATGTGCAGAAGATGTTTCCTGACGTGCAACTCGCTGCAGGACTGGCTTTCATCTGTTCTGCCAAGACAGAGCCTGGCCATGTCAACCACCAGTGTTATGGCAGCATCAACCTTGCCAACTACAGTTGCAAGGACGAAGCGCTGATGCAGGCCGTAGTCGATGATTTCCGTCAGGCTGACATAGAGACGGGGTTTGTGGAATATCATGAGGCACGATGGAAAAAGGCTGTATGGAACATGCCGTTCAACGGTATGACCGTTGCACTGCATACGCAGACAGACCAGCTGCTGAAGAATAAGTCGACCCGCCAACTGATTCGCGAGCAGATGATGGAGGTGGTCAGTGCCGCGCAGCACTTAGGCGTGAAGAACCTGGACGCCTCATTTGTTGACAAGATGATCAATATGACTGATGAGATGACGCCTTATTCACCATCGATGCGACTGGACTACGACTTCCATCGTCCCATGGAGATATACTATCTCTACACGCGTCCCTTAGAGATTGCTCGTGAGGCAGGCTGTCCGATGCCTAAACTTGAGATGCTGGAGGCTGAGCTGCGTTTTTTGCAAACTCCTCGGCAGACTCCTTGACACATCCCTTCTGGCTGTTGACCTATGTATTTATTCAATACATTTCATGAGGAAGTCGACAGCACCATTTACGCCAAACTTGCGGACATCCAGTGAGATGTCGTAATTGGTGGCATCCTTCCAGTCACGCCCAGTAAACATCTTTGTATACAGTTCGCGGCTGTAGTCATTGTCGACAATCATTGCTGCAGCATCTTGCTCGCTGATATCATACTTCTCGGCAATACGTCGTTTGCGGCAGTCTAAGCTGGTGTGAATGAAAATCTTTAGCGCATTGGGATGGTCTGCAAAGATGTCAAATCCACAACGGCCGATAATGACGCACGACTCTTCCTCGGCAATAGAACGGATGACATCAGCCTGAGCTTGGAACAGTTCATGACTTGTCGTTTCCTGTTCCTGTCCGTTATACTCGGCATTGGCCATGTAGCTACGATAGAAATTGGTGAAATCGTCACGCCACAACGGGTTTCGCGATTCAATCTTTTCTACAGCATCCTCTACGGCTTTCATGCGGGAAGCAACCTCGTTAAGTATCTGCTTGTCTAATAGTTTTACTCCGAGTCGATGTGCCAACTCTGCTCCAATCTCGTGACCACCCGTTCCAAACTGGCGACTGATGGTTATAACAAATTTATCATCCTTGTTCATAGTACATAGTTTTAGGTGTTACATGCCACAAAGATACAAATTATTTTTGAAAATGAAAACTTTTTGCCCATGTTTTTTATATGTTAAGCAATATTCTGGCTACTATTGACAAAAAAAAGAGCATCCGTGCGGGTGCTCCTTATCATACAGTTATCAATTTCTATTGTCAATTAGCGCAGTGCCTTGTTCAGCATGTAGTACATCTCGTTGTTCTGTAGCTGCTGCTTGAACTCGTAGGTCTTGGTGTCCTTGTTGATCTTGACATACTCGATGCCAACCATCTCAGCGAAGTCTTCCCAGTACTGCTCGTCAATGTCGTACGAGAAGGCACTGTGGTGCGTGCCACCAGCAAGAATCCATGCACCGGCACCAATCTCGAAGGTAGGCTGAGGAACCCACAGGGCACTGGCCACAGGCAGGTTGGGCATGGGTTTGGGCTTGATGCACTCCACCTCCTGAGAAATGAGGCGGAAGCGATTGCCGAGGTCAACAACGGTAGCCTTGATGCCGCGACCAACCTTAGAGGTGAAGACGAGGCGGGCAGTCTGCTGCTTGCGAATGCCGATGCCGAGGAAGTGAACCTCGAGGGTGGGCTTGTCGACAGCGATGAGCGGACAAACCTCGAGCATGTGGCTCTGCAGACATGATGAGCGGTCGCCAGCGAAGTTGAGGGTGTAGTCCTCCAGGAATGAACATCCCTGAGGCATGCCCTGCTGGATAACCCACAGGGTGCGGTAGAGGCAGGCTGTCTTCCAGTCACCTTCAGCACCGAAACCAATACCCTCAGCCATCAGACGCTGTGAGGCGAGACCAGGAATCTGGTCGAAGCCACAGAAGTCGGGCTGGTTGATATCGGCATCGCCGAGGTCGTCAAAGTTGGTGGTGAAGGCTGTGGCGCCTTCGTCCTTCAAAACGCGACGCAGGGCGATTTCTGCCTTTGCTGCGTTCTTGACCTTCTCCCAGTAAACGGCTTCACCGCTTTCGTCTATCTTGATGGTATAGAGCTTCTTATACTCTTCGACGAGTTCGTTGACTTCTTGGTCGGTGACCTTCTTCCAGTACTCCATCAGTGAGCTGACGGGATAGTAGTCGACGTGGTAGCCCAGACGCTGCTCGAATTCTACACGGTCGCCATCGGTAACGGCTACGTTGTTCATGTTCATGCCGAACATCAGACAGCGCACGTTGTGAGCATCTGCAACACCTGCTGCTACACGTGCCCAGACGGCAATCTGCTGCTGGGCGGCTTCATCTTTCCAGTAGCCACAAACCACCTTGCGGGGAATGCGCATGCGGGTGCAGATGTGTCCGAACTCGATATCGCCGTGAGCCGACTGGTTCAGGTTCATGAAGTCCATATCCATCGTCTCCCAGGGAATCTCGGCATTGTACTGGGTGTGGAAGTGGAGGAGGGGCTTCTGCAGAGCCTGCAGACCCTTGATCCACATCTTAGCGGGCGAGAAGGTGTGCATCCATGTAATAACACCTACACACTTCTCGTCGTTGTTGGCAGCCTTCATCACAGCCTCTACTTCTTTTGAGCTGTTGGCAGTTCCTTTATACACAACCTTAATGGGGATGATGCCACTATTGTTCAGACCCTCGACCATCTCCTTTGAGTGGCCGTCAACAGCAACGACAGCGTCGCCTCCGTAGAGCAGCTGGGCACCAGTAACCCACCAAAGTTCTAAATTCTCAAATGCTTTCATTTCGTTGTTATTTAGTGATTAGTGTTTCTGACCTTTCTGTCCGTAGTAGGCATTGGGGCCGTGCTTGCGCATGTAATGCTTTTCAACCAACAGCGGGTTCATTGTCGTGTTGGGGTTGACGCTGAACGACACGAAAGCCATCTTAGCACACTGCTCCATGACCTTAGCGTTGTAGACGGCATTGTCGGGAGAAGTACCCCAAGAGAATGGTCCGTGGTTCTTGACCAGCACAGCGGGTGTGTGGTCAGGATTAATCTTGCGGATGTTCAGGATTTCGTCGACGATAACATTACCCGTCTCCAACTCGTACTGGCCCTTCACCTCAGCTTCCGTCATATCGCGGGTGCAAGGAATGTCCTTGTAGAAATAGTCGGCATGTGTGGTTCCGATGTTGGGAATGTCACGACCAGCCTGTGCGAAAGCGGTGGCATAGGTAGAGTGAGTGTGTACTACGCCCTGGATGTTGGGGAATGCCTTATATAATACAAGGTGGGTAGGAGTGTCGCTTGAGGGATTGAGGTCACCCTCAACTACTTTACCACTTTCCAGGTCTACTACTACCATGTCCTCGGCCTTCATCTCGTCGTAGCTTACGCCACTGGGCTTAATGACTACGAGGCCTTTCTCACGGTCGATACCGGAGACGTTGCCCCATGTGAAGATAACCAGTCCTTGCTTGACCAGATCAAGGTTGGCTTTAAATACCTTCTGTTTGAGTTCTTCTAACATAAATAATTATCAATTTTCAATTATCAATTGTCAATTACAACTTGAAGTTTGAATCTTCGTTGTATGCGTTCTTGTTAAAACGATAGAGGAATGCTCCGCGCTTGGAGCCCGTCTTGTCTATCAGGGTGGTCTTCTCAATGAAGTCCATCTCCTTGATGCGCTTGCGGAAGTTGCGCTTGTCTACCTCCTCACCATTGACAGCCTCGTAGAGACGCTGTAGCTGAGTAAGGGTGAAGAGACCAGGCAACAGCTGGAAGCTGATAGGTTCTGTGCGAATCTTCTGCTGCATCAGCTTACGGGCTTTCAGAATCATTTTCTTGTGGTCGGAGAACATCTCAGGGAGTTCCTCAATGTTCACCCATTCCACATGGTGCTCTGCCAGCAACTTCTGGTCGTAGTCCTTCACATTGATGAGTGCATAGTAGGCAACACTGACTACGCGTGCTCCCGGGTCGCGGTCAACACTACCGAAGGCGCCGACTTGTCGCATATAGACGTTGCGCAGACCTGTCAACTCAAAGAGTACGCGGTCAGCAGCCTCGTCGACACTTTCCTCGTTGCGTACGAAACCTCCATAGAGGCTCCATGCACCCTTACCAGGATCGATGGGTCGGTGGCCCAGCAACACCTTCAGCTTGTTTTGTTCAAAGCCGAAGATGATGCAGTCCACCGATACAAGGATCTTCTGATGCTCAATATAATACTTGGTCATGGTTGTTAGCTATATGTATTACCACAGAGCAATATACAGGATAGTCAGGATGATGATGACACCAAAGGCACCGATGTTGAATGTCTTGTCTGTCTTGAAGATATTCAGGTCGATAGGCACCAGCTTGGGATCCTGTACCTTATCCAGAGCGTTAGAGCGCAGGTAGATACCAATCGTAGCAGTGATAGCTGCGAAGAAGATCATAGCACCCTCAAAGCCGTGAATATGCATGGTCTCGTTGAAGAAACCACCGATGAACAGCACGAACGAGATGGCTGCTGTGCAGAACATGATGTTGCTCCAGCGCAGCTGGGTCTTGATGGTGTGCTCGTCAAGCTCGTCAGCAGGAACGGCCTTCTTGCTCTTCAGTGAGATCCATACGAACAGGATAACCAGCGTGATGAATACGATACCTGAACGAACGAGGAACGGCATCTCTGGGAATGCGAACTTATAGATGATTGAGAAGGCGAAGGTGCCGATAGCGCAGACCACAGCAGCAGTACCGCTGGCACGCTTCCACAGCAGACCAAGACCGAAGATAACAACCACACCGGGATATACGAATGCAGAGTACTCCTGAATGAACTGGAAGGCCTGGTCGATACCACCCATCAGCGGGTAAACAGCGATGAGGGCGATGATCAGGGCGCTAACAGAAGTCAGACGACCAACGTTCACCAGGCGCTTCTCAGAAGCGTTCTTGTTGATGAACTGCTTGTAGATATCCATCGTGAAGAGGGTAGAGGTAGAGTTGAACATAGATGCCAGTGAAGAAATCACAGCGGCAGCCAGTGCAGCAAAGCTCAGACCCTTGACAACGGTAGGTGTGAAGTTACGAATCAGGAAAGGATATGCATCGTCAGAACGTGTGATAGAACCTGCCAGCGTCTCGCGGAGACCATCACACTCAGGAGCAGTCATAATATAGAAAGCGCAGACACCAGGGATACAAACGATGAACGGAATGAGAATCTTCAGGAAGGCAGCGAATACCATACCCTTCTTAGCCTCTTCCAGAGACTTGGCAGCCAGACCCTTCTGAATGATATACTGGTTGAAGCCCCAGTAGCCCAGGTTGGTCAGCCACAGAGCACCGAAGATCAGTACGATACCAGGATTGGTGAAGAAGGGATCTTCCTTCTGGATGACATTGCCTGCATTGTCAACAACACCATTGATGACGGGATAGAGAGTCTCGTTACGAGTAACAACGAGGTTGAAATGTTTGTCACCATCAATAGATGCCAGATAGTCTTTGATATGAGCCAGAGCATCCCAGGCACCACCTAAGCCCATCTCGTCGCCGATAACTGACAGAGCAGCATAAGCAGTAATCAGACCGCCACCAACGAGGAAGGTTACCTGCATCACGTCAGTCCAAGCTACAGAGGCCAGACCACCGTAGATAGAGTAGATACCTGCGATGAGGAACAGAGCGAGGATGATGCACATACGAACCTGGTCAATCTCCATACCACCAACGTTGATTGTCATGTCGGTAGGCAGACCCAGAATCTGCTGGATAGCCAGTGCACCCAGCCATGCTACTGATGTCAGATTAACGAAGACATAGAGGAACAGCCACAGCAGAGAGAAGGCGAAACCTACACCCCAGTTGTAGCGCTCGCGCAGGAACTGAGGAATGGTGAAAATCTTCTTCTCAATCATCAGAGGCAGCAGAAACTTACCTACTACCAGCAGGGTGGCGGCAGCCATCAACTCGTAGGCAGCCTGTGCTATACCTGATGCGAAGGCTGAACCCGACATACCGATGAACTGCTCGGCAGAGATGTTGGCGGCAATCAGTGATGCACCCACAGCCCACCAGGTCAGCGTGTTACCAGCGAGGAAGTAGTCGGTAGATGATTTCTCTTCACCCTTCTTGCTACGTGACAGGAACAAGCCCATGCCTACAAGAATGATGATGTAAACGATAAAGACTAGATAGTCGGCAGTAGCAAAACCGTTGTTGCTAAGTGCCTCGAAAATTCTATTCATAAGGGTTTTGATATAGTTATTAAATGAGTTTATTCATTAAAAATAGAGAAGGTGTAAGAAGCATGGCTGTAGTACTTCTCACCGGGCTTCAGCACGGGACTTGCCCACTCAGGATGGTTGGGGCTGTCGGGATACTTCTGGCTCTCCAGACATACGCTGACGTGCTTCGGATACTTCAGACCGTGCTTGCGGATGATGTCTGCATCCTTGCCAACACCCTGGAAGTTACCCGAGTAAACCTGTACGCCAGGCTCGTTGGTGCGCATCTCCATCAGGATACCAGTCTTGGGAGAATACAATGAGGCACATACCTGAGTGTCGTCACCTGCGGTGTTCAGACAGTAGTTGTGGTCGTAACCTGTTGCGTTCTGTACCTGGTCGTAAGTAGAGTTGATAGAGTCGCCAACAGCGTGAGGAGTGCGGAAGTCCATAGCGGTTCCCTCAACATTGCGAATCTCACCAGTGGGGATATACAACTTGTCAGAAGCTGTGAACTTGTCAGCATTGACATACAGCACCTGATCGTAGGCAGCCTTTGTGAAGTCACCACTCAGGTTATAGTAGTTGTGGTTGGTCTGGTTGATGATGGTCTCCTTGTCAGTTGTAGCCTCCCACACCATATCCAGTGTGTTGTCAGCAGTAACCTTGTAAGTGGTTGTAGCAGTAACAGTACCAGGGAAACCGTTCTCACCATCCTGAGCGACAATGGTCAGCTTCAGGATAGAGTCGCCAATCTGCTCAGCATCGTACACCTGGTTCATCCAGCCAGTGGTGCCACCACCATGCAGGCAGTTAGGACCGTCGTTCTGCTTCAGCTGATAGACAGAGTCGCCCAACTGGAACTGGCCGTTCTTGATACGGTTGGCATAGCGACCTACGCTTGAACCGTAGTCAGAGGGAGAATTCAGCGTGTCAGCATACTGAGCAATGTTGTCGAAACCAAGCACGACATCGGTGGGTTTGCCATCCTTGTCGGGCACGACGAGCGATACGATACGACCACCATAGTTGGTGATGCATACCTCCATCCCGTTCTGGTTCTTCAACGTGTACAGCTTGACGGGCTTCTCGTTGATGAGGGTGTCGAACTTGGCAGGATCGAGTCCTGACACTGTCAGTGTCTGCTCAGGGGCAGAACTACATGCTGTAAGCATTGCTGCTGCAACGCCTACAAGACAAAATGTTGCTTTTAAGCCTTTCATTTCTTTGATGTTTTAAGTTGTATAGTCAAATTTGGGTGTAAAATTACAATTTATATTTGACCTGACAAAATAAAACGCCAAAAAAACACTTATTCCATGCCTAAAAATTGTTAAGAGTACTCATTTCGTCAATCTTCTTTGCGCTCTTCGGCCGATTGCTGGTTTTCAGGTAGCGACTGTTGGCTGGCATTTGACTCTGCTGGACGACTGACAATGTTGCCCATTTCGTCATAGGTTTCTACCATTTGCTGACCGTCCTGTGCCAAGCTGTCTACTGCCAGAGAGTCTGAATCAGAAGGAGCCTTGAAGTAGCCACCACAACTGTAGTCGTTAGGTGACAGACCTTCAAACTTGTCGAACTTAGCATGATACTGGGGGAAGTTCTTGTCGGCAAGGACGCTCTGCAGGAAGTAGCCACAGATGGGCAAGGCCGTTCGGTTGCCCTGTCCGAGTTCTCCCGTGCGGAAGTGTATGCAACGGTATTCGCCACCCACCCAGGCACCAACGACCAGTTTGGGCGTAGTGCCAATAAACCAAGCATCGGAGTGGTTGTTTGACGTACCCGTCTTGCCACCGAAGTCAGTATCTGTATCGTAGCCTACGAAGCCACGCAGGCGTGAAGAGGTGCCACTCATACCACCCATCAGCAACTGCTGAACCATAAAGGCTGACTTGCGTGAGATGACTTGTTCGTCATCCTTTGGAGCTACATAGATCTCGTTGCCATCACGGTCAAGAATGCGCGTGACGAGAATAGGAGCACGATGTACACCATTGTTACAGGGGGTACAATAGGCGTTGACCAGCTCTTCCAACGTGACGTCGCTAGAACCCAGTGCCAGTGCGGGTGTGGGGTCGAGGCGGCTCTTGATACCCATATCGTGGGCAGTCTTGGCAATACGCTCAATGCCACATTCCTGTCCCAGACGTACGGCTACAGAGTTGATACTCATGGCAAAGGCCTGCTTCAGCGTGATGTTGACACCTGAGAAACGACCATCAGCATTGGTAGGAGCCCACGTTACCTCTTTCTTCTCCTTGGCGTCATAGACCTTCATCGAGAAGTATTCGTCCTTACGGGTGTCACAAGGTGTGATGCCCTGATTCATGGCCTCGGTATATACGAAGAGCTTGAAGGTAGAACCAGGCTGGCGCATGGCTGTCACCTTGTCGTACTTCCACGTCTTGAAATCGATGTCACCCACCCAGGCTTTCACATGGCCTGTCTGAGGCTCCATAGCAATGAATCCACAGTGCATGAAGTGCTCCATATAGCGGATAGAGTCCATCGTCGACATCTCTTTCTCAATGATGCCCTGCTCATAGTCAAAGAGCTTCACCTTGTGCGGCAGATTCAGGTAATAGTCAATGCTGTCCTGATTGTTGTCGTACTTCTGTGCCAGCATCTTATAATATGAGGTCTTCTTGGCTAGGTCTTCGATGAAGTGAGGAATCTCTACGTGGCGCTCGTCTTGCCAGGGATTGGTAGAACCCCAATGGGCATTGAAGGTCTTCTGCACCTGCTTCATCTGCTTGACGGCAGCCTCCTCAGCATACTTCTGCATGCGGGTGTCGATGGTGGTATAGATTTTCAGACCGTCCCTATAGAGATCGTAGCCGTTCTCATTGCACCACTTCTGCAGGTGGTTCTTCACGGCCTCACGGAAGTAGAGTGCCTGACCATCGTAGTTGTTCTCTACGCTGAAGTCCAGCTTCACGGATTTTACTTTCAGCGTATCGTAGGCCTCCTGCGTCAAGTGTTTATGCTTCAACATGTTGTTGAGCACCACGTTGCGACGGTTCATGGAGTTCTTGGGGTTGATGCGGGGATTGTAATAAGTAGTGGCCTTCAAGAGTCCCACCAAAACGGCAGCCTGGTCGGCAGTAAGGTCTTTCGGAGTAGTGCCGAAATAGGTTTTTGCGGCCGTTTTGATGCCAAATGCGTTAGAGCCGAAGTCTACGGTGTTGGCATACATCGTTAGAATCTCCTGCTTGTTAAAGAAAAGCTCGATTTTTACGGCTGTAATCCACTCCTTGCTCTTCATGATAAGCATCTTGACACCGGGGATATAGCCCAACAGTCCCGTAGAATACTCTGTACGTACACGGAACATGTTCTTTACCAGCTGTTGGGTGATGGTCGATGCTCCACGGGCCTCGTGGTGTACCACGTAGTCCTTGAAAGCAGCGAAGACTCCTTGGAAGTCGATACCGAAATGATGATAGAAGCGCTCGTCTTCCGTGTCTACCAGTGCCTGCCAGAATACGGGGTTGATGTCTTCGTACTCAACGGGTGTGCGGTTCTCGCTGAAATATTTACCAATCAGTACGCCATCAGCACTATATAATTCAGAGGCCTGTACGGTCTTAGGATTCATGATGGCATTCATGCCAGGTGATCGTCCGAAGAGCCAAAGGAAGTTGAAGTCTACCATCAACAGGTAGAGTAGGAAGGAAAAGACAAATGTCAAGAATGCGATTCCAACCTTGTTGTACCATTTGTGCCCGATATATAGACTCTTATACCAGGGCCAGAAGCCTTTGATGGCTTGCCAGCATCTATCCATGTAATTCTTCATAGTGCTTAAGATAGTTCAATATTTCTTGTATGTTGTCTGGATGGAACCAGTGCATGTCCTCGTCACGCTTATACCATGTCAGTTGTTTGCGGGCATAGCGTCGGGTATTCCCCTTGATACGTTCTACGGCTTCATCGAGTGGCCAGCGTCCGTCTAGATAGTCGAAGAGTTCTTTATATCCTACTGTGTTCAAGGCGTTTGTGTTTCTTTTGTTAATGAGACTCTTTACCTCCTCCAACAGCCCATCATTCATCATCTGGTCAACACGTCGGTTGATGCGATTGTATAGTTCTTCACGCTCTCTGTTCAGTCCAATCTTTACGATTTGGAAGGGACGCTCCTTTTTCTGTTGGGTGCGGAACGAAGTGTACGTCTTGCCTGTCTGGTGACAGATTTCCAACGCATGGATCACACGTCGATAGTTCTGACGGTCTACGATGGCGTAGTGTTCGGGGTCTAACTGGCGTAGTTCTTCACAGAGCGCCTCCAGTCCTTCCTCGGCATAGCGTCGCTTCATCTCCTCACGGATGTCGTCACGAACGGTGGGGATATCGTCTATTCCGTTGCATACTGCATCAATGTACATCATGCTGCCACCAGATAACAGTTCGATGGGCGATGAAGACTCCTTTATGTACGACAACACCTCCTGTTCGTACATGGAGGCGTTGTAGTAGTCATCTATGCTTTTGGTGCCCACGAAGAGGTGAGGGGCTTGCTGTAGTTGCTCGTCGGTAGGCGCAGCAGTACCAATCTTCAGTTCTCTGTAGATTTGTCTGGAGTCAGCATTGATAATAGGTATACCATAGTGTTGTGCCAACTCTATGGTCAGCGCCGTCTTACCAACTGCTGTAGGGCCTGTAATGACAACCAGCGTTTTCAATTGTCAATGATCAATTATTCTTTAGCGAATGACTCCTCGCTTTGAGCTCTCAATGAATGAGCAGATGTAGTCAACCTCCTTAGAATCAGGATATTTTGCACGTGCCTCGGCGACACCGTCCTTCATGATTCCCTTGGAGTAGATGATGCGATAAGCATCGTGGATGGCGTCAATCGTCTCGTTAGAGAAACCTCTGCGACGCAAGCCAATCAGGTTGACACCAGCATAGCGGATAGGCTCTTTACCTGCAATGACGTATGGAGGAATATCCTGTGAGGTGCGGCTACCGCCCTGGAACATGATATAGCCGCCAACGTGCAGGAACTGGTGGAACAGGCAGCATGCAGAGATGATGGCGTTATCGTCAACGATGACTTCTCCGGCAAACTTCGTTGAGTTACCGATAATGCAGCCATTACCAATAACACAGTCGTGACCGATATGCATATTCTCCATCAACAAATTACCATTGCCAACGACTGTCTTACCTTTTGATGCGGTACCACGGCTGATGGTCACATTCTCGCGGATGGAGTTGTTGTTGCCAATCTCGCAGGTAGTATCCTCGCCCTGGAATTTCAGATCCTGGGGTTTTGTAGAGATGCTGGCACCAGGGAAGAACTCGTTGTTATTGCCAATACGAGCACCGAAATGGATGGTGACGTTATTCAGGAATTTGTTGTTGTCGCCAATGACGACATTCTTGTCAATGACACAGAAGGGTCCAATCTCGTTGTTGTCACCAATCTTGGCTTCTGGGTCAACAACTGCTAATGGATGTATTTTATTCATAGTATTTTATTCTTTATTCTTAACAATCTGTGCTGTGAAGGTAGCCTCGGCAACAACATGGTCGCCTACAAAGATATAGCCCTTCATCGAAGAAATGCCGTGACGTACAGGTGCCAGCAGGTCGACCTTGAAGATCAGGGTGTCACCAGGAACAACCTTCTGGCGGAACTTCACGTCGTCAATCTTCATGAAGTAGGTTGACCAGCTTGAGGGATCCTCCAGTGTGTTCAGTACCAACAGTCCGCCACACTGTGCCATCGCCTCAATCTGCAGTACACCAGGCATCACAGGCTCTTCAGGGAAGTGGCCCTGGAAGAACGGCTCGTTAGAGGTGACATTCTTGATACCAACGATGGTATTTGCACCCAGCGAGATAACCTTATCTACCAACTGCATGGGGTAACGGTGGGGCAGCAGTTCACGGATGCGGTTGACATCCATTACCGGCTCCTCGTTGGGATCGTAGAATGGTGCCTGAATCTCGTGCTTGCGAATCTCACGGCGCATCTGACGTGCAAACTTGTTATTGATGGTATGTCCGGGACGTGTTGCGATGATGCGACCCTTGATGGGCTTGCCGATCAGCGCCATATCGCCGATGACGTCCAGCAACTTGTGGCGAGTACATTCGTTCTCCCATACCAGCGGCTTGTGTTGTATGTAGCCCAGCTCGGTAGCATCGCGATGCTCCACACCCAGCATGTCTGCCAGCATGTCGAGGCGCTCCTGTGTTGTCTGGCGCTCGTAGATGACGATAGCGTTGTCCAGGTCGCCACCCTTGATGAGGTTAGCCTGCAACAGCGGTTCGATGTCGCGTACAAAGACAAAGGTACGTGCGGGAGCTATCTCTGCAGGGAAGTCCTCTACCTTGTTGACGGTAGCAAACTGCGAATTGATAATCTTTGAGTCAAAGGAGCACATGGCGGTGATAGAGAACTCGTCATCGGGCAGGATAGTGATGCACGAACCTGTCTTCTCGTCCTTCACCTCAATCTTTTTGCGGATAACATACCAGTCTTTTGGTGCATTCTGCTCCTCGACACCTACCTCCTTGATTTTCTGGATATATTGGATAGCAGAACCGTCAAGGATGGGGAATTCTGGTCCGTTGACCTGAATCATACAGTTGTCAATTCCCAATGCATATAGTGCTGCCAAACCGTGCTCTACGGTAGAAACGCGAGCATCGCCCTTGGCCAAAACCGTACCACGCTGGGTGTCAACAACATTTTCAGCGATACCGTCAATGATAGGCTCACCTTCAAGGTCGATACGCTGTATCTTGTAACCAGTATTCTCTGGAGCAGGATTAAATGTTACTGTGAGATTCAAACCCGTGTGCAATCCCTTGCCGAAGAGCGAGAAACTGCCTTTGAGCGTTTTCTGTTTCATAGTATCTTATTTTGTTTTCTTGAGTTCTTCTATTTCCTTACGCAGGGCACCAAGCTCTTTGTACATATCGGGCAGACGCTTCATGACAGCCTGAGCTTTGAAGAAAATCTTCGGGTCGATGGCGGGAGCGCCAATCAGTTGCTCGCCATTGCCCTTGGTATTGCTGATAACACCAGCCTGAGCACCTACGAAGGTCTTGTCGGCAATCTTGATGTGGCCAGAGAAACCAGCCTGTCCGCCAACCATACACCAGGCACCAATCTTGGTACTTCCTGCCAAACCTACCTGAGCAGACATAACGGTGTTCTCACCGATTTCGCAGTTGTGGGCTACCTGGATGAGGTTGTCCAGCTTCACACCCTTATGGATGATGGTCTGACCCATGGTAGAGCGGTCTACACAGGTGTTGGCACCAATCTCCACATTATCCTCAATGACCACGATACCAATCTGTGGAATCTTGTCGTAACCTTCCTGGTTGGGAGCAAAGCCGAAACCGTCGGCACCAATCACGCTACCGGCATGAATGGTGACATTCTTGCCAATCTTACAGCCGTCATAGATGGTGACATGGGGGAAGATGCGTGAGCCGTCACCAATGGTTACGTTGTCGCCGATATAGGCAAATGGGGCAATATATACGTTTTCACCGATTTTGGCTGACTTTGAGACAAAGGCCAGTGGGTCGACGCCCGTCTTCTGTGGCATCATCGAGGCATACAGCTGTAACAGCTTGGCCACACTCTCATAGGCGTTCTTCACGCGGATAAGCGTGCAACTGACGGATTGTGTCAGTTCTACGTCCTCATTGACGAGCACTACGCTCGACTTTGTCTCATAGATATAGGGGGTGTATTTCGGATTAGAAAGGAAAGAAATAGCTCCTTCCTGACCTTCTTCAATCTTCGCAAAGGTGTTGATCTTGGCGTCTGGATTGCCCTCAACACGGCCGTTAATCATGTCGGCAATTTGCTTGGCAGTAAACTCCATATTATGTATTTAGTTTTAATAAACGCTGCAAAGTTACAAAAAAAATCTTAAACTCGTTGATAACAGAGGTAATATTTGCGTATTTTTTTTGAAAGTAGTTGCACATTGAGGATTTCAGAGGCCTCTGCTATGTCTCTGACAGTGCCGTCTTTATACAGTATTCCGATGCTGTCGTCCTCAGGATTATACATGTCTTTCCCTATCTCTGTCAGCGACATCATATATTTTGTTTCGTCCTCGTTGATGCCCATCGTGGTGGCAATACGGGTACGAATCTCTGCCAGATACTCCTCTGTGGGCGACTCTTCTGTCACCTCCACCTTGAACAGTCGGCGGTCCACCAGGTCAGTGGCCAGCGTTGCCAGTATCTTGTCGTCATGGTGGCGCCACACCTTCAGGGCACTCCAGATATCAGAGTCGTCTAGTTCGGCATAGTTTCCGAGCGCTTCCTCGTGGGTGGCAAACCATTGGGCGTCAATGTTGTTATGAAGGAAATAGGCGAGGGCAGGGGAGGCAAACACCTCACGACCTTCCTGTACCAGTTGCTTGGCTCTCTTCAGCGCATTGACCAGTATCTTCTCGTAGCCTACCGTTGTCTTGTGCAGATATACCTGCCAGTACATCAGTCGACGTGTCGTCAGGTAGTTCTCAACGGAGTATATTCCTTTGGCATCAACCACCAGACGGTCGTCAGCCACGTTGAGCATCTTGATGATACGAGCCGAACCGATATTACCCTCCGTCACGCCAGTAAAGAACGAGTCACGGCGCAGATAGTCCAGTCGGTCCATGTCCAGCTGCGAAGAGATGAGCTGGTGGAAAATCTTGTTGGGATATTCGTCCTTGAAGATACTGATAGCCAGATTCAGCTGACCTTTCAAGTCACGATTAATCTGCTCCATCATCAGCAGCGAGATGTCTTCGTGTGATATGCCGCTGATCAGCGTGTTCTCAAGCACATGCGAGAACGGACCGTGGCCGATGTCGTGCATCAGAATGGCTGCCTGTACGGCCTCTGCCTCCATATCGAAGATATAGACGCCCTTCTCGGTCAGCGATTTCACCGCCTCAGACATCAGATGCAGGGCACCCAGCGAGTGCTGAAAACGAGTATGACGAGCACCTGGGTAGACTACTGAGGCTAATCCCAGCTGTACGATACGGTTTAAGCGCTGAAACAGCGGATGCTGCACGATGTCGTAAAGCAATCCCCTTCTGATCTTGATAAATCCAAAGACAGGGTCGTTAATGATCTTATGTTCGTTCATAATTCCGTGCAAAGGTAAGAAAATATATTGTAACGACCAAATATCTGCCAAAATTCTGTTCTCAACTTTCGCAAGCCCTGCTTGCTCAGTCTCGTAAGGGGCAAGGAGCAAGGAG
>CAMJZV010000024.1 GCA_946410305.1 uncultured Prevotellaceae bacterium
CGGCCTGCTTTGCCACTTTCCCGGTCTCAATTGTGATGGTTCTTCCATCAGGCAACTGAATACTTTTCGTAATTACGTTCATCTTGTATTAAAACATCTAAAAATATAAAAAATTATTGCAATCGTTTGCAAATTGGGCACAAAGGTACACATTATTATTATAAGAGACGAATATTTGCGAGATTATTATTGTTTTTTAGGAAAAAAGGTGTACCTTTGCAGCCAAAATCGAAAAACAAGTATTCAAAAATGAAAAAATATCTGATGATTGCTGTGGCTGCACTGGTCATTGCATCGTGTAGTGAGAAGAAATTCCATGTAGAGGGTTCTATCAGCAACGCCAAGGACTCATTGCTCCTCTTGGAGAATGTGGGTATTGAAGACATTACCGTTGTCGACTCTGTTCGTTTGGACGAAGACGGTTCCTTCAGTTTCAGTGGCGATGCCCAGGAGGCTCCCGAATTCTACCGTCTGCGCATTGCAGGACAGATCATCAACGTGTCTATCGACTCTACCGAGACGGTGACGGTCAAAGCCAACTATCCACAGATGGCTACTGAATACGAGGTAAGTGGTTCTGACAACTGTCTGAAGATTAAGGAACTGGCCCTCAAGCAGATTGCCCTGCGCCAGCAAGCCATCGCCATCAACGATAACGAAGAACTGACCGTTCAGGCTACCAACGACAGCATTATGGGCTTGATCAACCAATACAAGGAAGATATCAAGAAGAACTACATCTATGCCGAGCCTGGTAAGTCTTATGCCTATTTCGCTCTGTTCCAGACATTGGGTGATATGCTGCTCTTCAACCCACGTGCCAATCGTGAGGACATCAAGGCCTTTGCTGCCGTAGCCACCAGCTGGGATGCCAACTATCCCAATTCCGCCCGTGGTGCCAACCTGCACAATATTGCCATTGAAGGCATGAACAATATTCGCATCAACGACGCTGCCCGTGCACAGACCATTGATGCCAGCAAGGTATCGTCTGCAGGTCTCATCGATATCGTCCTGCGCGACAACAATGGCAAGCAGCGCAAGTTGTCAGACCTGAAGGGCAAGGTAGTATTGCTCGACTTCCATGTCTTTGCTACCGAGGAGTCGCCAGCTCGTATTCTCCAGCTCCGCGAAATCTATAACAAATACCACGCTCAGGGACTGGAAATCTTCCAGGTTAGCATTGACCCTGATGAGCATTTCTGGAAGCAGCAGACTGCCGCACTACCCTGGATTAATGTTCGCGACGCTGATGGCCTGCAGTCGCAGACGCTGGCCATCTATAACGTACAGGCTATTCCCGACTTTTTCCTCATCGACCGCGATAACAATATCGTAGGACGTGCACAGAATATTAAAGACTTAGAGCAGACCATCAAGAGCCTGCTCTAAGAAAAACTTACCATTTCATGAGTTTACGAAGATAGGTCGTCAGTTCGACGGCCATCTTTTCGTGTTGTTTCAACGAAGGATGCCACGAGGCACCATACCCCAGCTCACCAGTCTGTGGTGTGAAGTCGAAACGATAGACATTCTTGTCACCCTGCTTGTGGGCTTCTTCTGTCACCTCGTTAAGAATGTTGCGGGCAATATCCAGTTCCTTACCATTCAGCATCGAACCGCAAAGGAAGACAATCTTTGCCTTGGGATTATGGCTGCGTACCTGCTTGAGAAAACGCTGGTAGGCAGCCTTGAGCAACGTTGTATCGTAGTTGTTGGTCGACAGGTCGTTAGTTCCCAGATTGATGCATACCAGCTGTGGTTGGAAACGGTTGAAGTCCCAGCGCTCACTACGGTCGTAGAGGTTGGTATATTCATATTCCGTTGTCATTACATTCTCTGGTGTGCCCTCTTTCGGACCACCATAGCTACGATAGACACCAATGCCTGAGCGCGCTACCACATGGGCATAAGCGCCAAAGGCACGACAGGTCAGCTGGGCATAAGTGAGATAGTGATTCTCCGTCTCATACTCAAAGGGATCGGGAGCTACTATGCTCTCGTTGCCGTAGCCACATGTGATGCTGTTGCCAATAAACTCGATGGTTCGCTTAGGTAGTGCTGGTGGTGGCAACAGGCGGGCACCCTCGTCAAGTATCAGTCCACGGAAGTCGGGCTTCAGCTCGTAACCTTCTACCACATACATCAGTCGCAGCTGATGGTTACCTTCGGGCAGTGCTGTAGCCAGCGTGATGACTGAGTCGCGCTCTCCCATAACAGCCACCTTGAAAGGTACAGCCTGGTCTATCTGTGCCATGAAGTAGCCACTCTTGGGCTTAACCCACAATTTCAATGAAGTACCTGTAAAACTGGCGTTGATCTGTGTGCCAGGAAAAGTGAACCGCGGACGTTCAGGATTGTCAAAGCAGATGCGCCCGATATACTGGATATCAGGATTGGTGGGTTTAACGACTGTTCCCTGCAAAGGGAGTGTAGTTGACGCCTCGATGCCTATCGACATCAAAATTGCTAAGGCAAATAGTATTCTTCGTTTCATGTTAGTAAACTGTTTCGTGCGGCAAAGTTAATAAATTATTCATAATAATTAATGCATAATTGATATTTATTTTGTACCTTTGCGAACAAAAAGCAGATGATGGACGAAGATTTTGACATCAGAGAACAGCAGTTGTCGTCGAGCGAGAAGGAGTTCGAGAACGCACTGCGCCCGCTGGCATTCAATGATTTCAGCGGTCAGCAGCAGGTTGTCGAGAACCTGGAAGTATTCGTAGAAGCTGCCAAATACCGTGGCGAGCCCCTTGACCACGTCTTGTTGCACGGTCCTCCCGGACTGGGTAAGACTACCCTGTCAAACATCATTGCCAACGAGCTGGGCGTAGGCTTTAAGATTACCTCTGGCCCTGTGCTGGACAAGCCCGGTGACTTGGCAGGTATCTTGACGTCGCTGGAGAAGAATGACGTGTTGTTCATCGATGAGATACACCGTCTGTCGCCCGTGGTTGAGGAGTACCTCTATTCAGCGATGGAAGACTACCGCATCGACATCATGATTGACAAAGGTCCCTCGGCACGTTCCATCCAGATTGACCTCAACCCGTTTACATTGGTGGGTGCCACCACACGCAGCGGACTGCTCACGGCTCCACTTCGCGCCCGTTTCGGCATCAATATGCACCTGCAGTACTACGATCCAGAGACGTTGCAGAAGATTATCGAGCGCTCGGCAAGTATTCTGCGCGTACCCATCACCACGGATGCCTCGTTGGAGATAGCCCGTCGCTCACGTGGCACGCCCCGTATTGCCAATGCCTTGCTGCGCCGTGTGCGCGACTTCGCACAGGTCAAAGGCACAGGCCGCATCGACTCCAGCATCACCAAGATTGCCTTGAAGGCGCTGAATATCGACCAGTACGGTCTCGATGAAATAGACAACCGCATCCTGCTGACCATCATTGACAAGTTCCGTGGTGGTCCCGTTGGAATCACGACAATTGCCACCGCCATTGGTGAGGACGCTGGTACCGTTGAGGAGGTCTATGAGCCTTTCCTCATCATGGAGGGCTTCATCAAGCGCACCCCTCGTGGTCGTATGGCAACAGAACTGGCATATAAGCACTTCGGCCGCAACCCGTATTCCGGCAACATTATGGAACCAACATTGTTCGAATGAGTGCCTTTGCCCCCTAAGTTAGGGGGCGACAGGGGTCTGAACAAGATAAAACGTATATATGATGAGAACAGGAATTTTCGTTGGTAGCTTCAATCCCTTTACCATAGGCCACGACAGCATCGTGACCCGTGCCCTTCCGCTCTTCGACCGCTTAGTGATTGGCGTAGTGGGCGACCAAGTGCACAAGCCCGATATGCCCAGTGCCGAGGAGCGCATCAAGGCCATCAGCGACCTCTATGCTGACGAGCCACGTATCGAGGTGAAGCCCTACTATGGTTTGGCTGTCGACTTTGCGCGCGCAGAAAACGCCCATTTCATCGTGAAAGGCGTACGCTCTGTCAAAGACTTCGAGTACGAACGTGAGCAGGCAGACATCAATCGCCAGCTCAGTGGCATCGAGACCATCCTACTCTACTCTGAACCACAATATTCATCCATTTCATCGACAATGGTACGCGAGCTACAGCACTTCGGTGTAGATGTTAGTGCATACTTGCCGAAACGCCAATAATTAAGCATTAGGAATTAAGCATTAAGCATTAAGAAAAATGATCACCTATTCTGCAGAAAACGTCAAGTTTCCCAATATCAAGCGTCGCGAGACCACAGCATGGATTCGTCGTGTGGCTGCCACCTACGGCAAAAAGGTCGGCGAGGTGGGCTACCTGTTCTGTGACGACGAGCACATCCTCGAAGTCAACAACGAATACTTAGGTCACGACTACTATACTGACATCATCACCTTTGACTATTGCGAAGACGATGTCCTTAATGGCGACCTCGTCATCTCGCTGGATACTGTTCGTTCCAATGCCGAGCTCTTCCACAAAGACTACGACGAGGAGCTGCATCGCGTTATCATCCACGGCATTCTGCACCTCTGCGGTCAGAACGACAAAGGTCCTGGTGAGCGTGAACAGATGGAGGCTGCAGAGAACCGTGCGTTAGCCCTACGTTAGGAAAAAGGGCCATTTCATCGACCTGATGAGAATACTGTTGGTGCTCATATCAACTACTATCTGCCTGCTCAGTGCTTGTCAAAGGGCAGAAACACCGTCACCATCACTAACAAAAGAGGGTGGTGTGGATAGTGCTGCCATCTATCAAGAGTGGGCTTATCGGGAGATTTTCGCTAATACTTTAGGTAAAGCAGAGAGCTTTGCCTATCGCTCTGTCATGTTTAGCAAGGATTCCGTCATGGAAAACAGTTCCATGATACTACTCTGTTATATCTATTATCGGGAAGGGAAACAAGATCAGTTGCAAATGCTGATGCAGACCATTTCTCCCGAGGGCTATGCGAACGTCATGGATATACAATGGCAGGTGGAACAGGCAAAGACGAACCATGAGCGCCAGCTATATGCCACCGCCATCATATTACTGCTACTTATTTCCGGCATTGTCTGCTATTGGTATATCCACCGGATGCGGGCACAGGCAGTCATGTATCAGCAACGAATAGACCGGGTGCGCCAGGAACTGCTTAACAAGGAGTCAAACCCTACCGAGTTTGCTGCGATATCCATCAATGAGGCAAAACAAGGCATCGATGTTCTCTTTGCCATCATCAACGACCAGAATATCAGCCAGATGGGTAAAGAAGAGGAGCAAGCCGTACTCAAGGCCCTTCCGCTCATTGACGCCCCTCTTGCAACACTGTTAGCCAAAGCTTCCTCACCTCTGACTCCTAAAGAGACCTATTTCTGCATCATGGAGTACTACGGCAAGAACGACCGCCAGAAAGCCCGTTCCTTCTGTTGCTCGGAACAGGCTATTCGCAGCACCAAAAGTCGTCTCAACAAGAAGATAGACCTCTCTATTCTGCATTTGGAGTAATATACTGGAAGCGGTCAAAGTCTTTGAAACCCATTGCTTCCAGCTGTTGCTGGCTACGTTCCACATCCTGCTCTGTATTGTAATCAGGTATATGAGGTAGCCGGATAGTTACTTTACCAGTATCTGCATGGGCAGCTAACCACCGGAGGTTTCTGATAACATGACGATTCGACTTGCCAGTATAGCGATGATAGATGTCAGGATTCATATCCTTCACATCTATATAATAGTGGTCAACGTAAGGAGCGACAGCCTCTAAATGACGTCGTTCAACATTTAGCGAAGTCTCCACATAAACCCTCCATTCCATCGGGCAAGAGTTACAAAAATCAACGATTCCATCACTACGCAATAATGGTTCCCCTCCACCAAAGACAACACCACCACCCGTTGCCTTGTAATAGAGGTCATCAACCATCACCTCACCAAGAATATCCCGCATCTCCATCTCACACCAAATGCCATCAGCCCTAAGGCACTGCGAATTGAGACAGTACTTACAGCGCAACGGACAGCCATGAAAGGCCACAAGGGTGGTCACCCCTTGTCCATCAGTAGCCAGTCGGTGGCGACAAATGCCAATCAATGGGAGTTTCATTGTATTCTGAAAGTGATAGGAATCGTATATTTGGTTCTGACAGATTCTCCATTCAGCTTGCCAGGAATCCATTTAGGCATACCGTTTACAACCCGTAGGGCTTCCTCATCGAGAGACGGATAAACACTCTTCACCACCTTCGCCTCAGCAACGCTTCCATCCCTTTCCACCACAAAGGAAACAATTACCCGTCCTTGAACACAGGTTTCCTCACAATCGTCAGGATAGCGTACATTCGCTGTCAGATATTCGAACAGTGCTTTCTGTCCGCCAGGGAATGAAGGCATCTGTTCTACGACATCACCAAAGATTGTTTCTGGAATCTGTCCTACAACAGGAGGCGCTGGAATGGTATCTATCGCACCTTTTAATATTTCGCTATAAGCAGTATCTGCCTGTTCTTTCTTAGGAGAAGCCTTGAACTTAGCCGTCCTTGTCTTTGCTGTTGGTTGACGCTCCTCAACAATCACACAGTCTTCAGGTGAGCGATAATCTATATCACCAGTAAGATGAGTAGCAGGCTGTGTCAAGACCATACCTTCAGTCAAATAAGACTTTTCTACTTCTTCTACTTCCTTTGTCTTGTCGCCACAAGCTGACAAGGCAGACAGACCTGCCGAGATGCCGACAATTGTGACCGCCTTACCCAACTGCTTGCGAATATCGAGCTGTCGTTCGATATACCTGACCTCTGCCTCGCAAGCAGGACACGTACCTCGACACTCTCCTTGATGATGACACTCGCGTGGTTCATACTTAATCTCGTTTGCCTCAGCTACCTGCTTACGAATAGTCTTCAGCACGTTACAAATGGATTTACCTCTTGTCATAGTTTACAACATTTTTATGGTTTTGATGTTGCAAAGATACAGCAAGAAAATAACGATGTCAAGAGGTATCAGGCAATTGACACAAAAAGGAAGTTTATTCAACTGACTATCAAATACTTGACTTTCTATGAAACCAAGTATTGACACAACAAAGTAGCTCTCCTATATCAAGGATTCTATCTCCTGAAGGCTGTTGGCTACGCAGATGTAGTCGCGCCACTGTCCTCGCACCATGCCTCGCTGTTGCAGGTCGTCGAGCATGGCGATAGTGGCATCCCAAAAGCCTAACATATTATATAGGATGACCCGCTTGTGGTGATAGCCGATGGTGTAGGATGCTGCAACGGTAAACACCTCATCGAGAGTGCCCACCCCACCAGGCAATGCGATAAAAACGTCGCTTTCATCGAGCATCAGCTGCTTGCGCTCACTTAGGTTGTTGCACGTCACTACCCTATCATTATACTGCGACGTGCGCCCTGTCTCCTCCACAATCGAGGGTACCACACCCACAGTCTGGCCGCCAGCCTCCTTGACAGCTTTTGCCAAACACTCCATTAGCCCTTGGTTCACCCCACCAAAGACGATTACATGACCATTCTTCGCTGCCCAGTGTCCTAATTCCTCTGTCAGTTGGAAAAAGGCAGCATTTATCTGGTTATTCGCAGAACAAAATACACAAATCTTCATATCTCCTGCAAAGATATAAATAATTCTCTGAACTGCCAAACAATATCATCGAAAGCGCTTGGAAAAGTAGGTCACCTATGCGTCGTTCCTGACGTTCCTTATACCCGTTCCGATGGTGTTTTGCGGAACGGGTCGTAGATGACTGTCCCCTGGCATATGATAAGTGCTTCTTTGCAATCTGGATAAATTTTATTTGAATAATACCTTATTTATTTTTGGCTGTTTGATTTTATTTTGCTATCTTTGCATATCGTATGGAAACGGACAATTCGATCGAATCACAGATAGCTGCTGTGCTGAGCGATATTCACCAAAAAGGGTATTCTTCAGCACAGCCATTCAGTATAGGTAAAGTGGAACAACGGATGTTGTTATATGCTCAAACAAACGCTGTTACCCTTGCCAGCGACGAACTGTATATGAGTGCCAAGCAGTTGCAGCACTGCATGAGAGCATCAAAGAATGCAAAAGGCCTCGTAGTTGACGACATTGATCTGATTGGCTTTCCACAAAATCGTTTCCAGATGGACCTCTACTACGATGGTGAATGCTTCATCTATACTGACGGACTGTCGAAGTTCATAGTCCATCCTAACTATATGATGAAGATTTGTCGCGAAGTAGTGGCTCAAGTCAATTTCATCACAGCCACAAGAGTAAAAGACCCTGCTGAGTTTACGTTGCCCAAATATAGGAAAATATAAAAGCTGGCCACACGTGACCAGCAATATTTGAGTGAAGGGAACCAAGCGGCAAGGTCGAATTGCTCATCATCTCTGTGTTTCCACAGCCATGCCACCGTTCCGCACATCGTGGCTCTACTTGGTTTCTCCTTTCACACTGCAAAGATAAGGAGTTTTCTCTTATCTTCCAAATTTTGGAGCATATTTTTGAAGTTTTTCGTTCTAAACTATGTCAAGGGACTGTCCCCTGGCATAACCTAACACGTGATTGAACTCTATAATTGTTAATGGAATGTTAATAGATTTTTTTGCCCTCAAAAAAGTGAAAAAGTGGGTCTAGCCTACATAGTGTTATTTAACACGTTGCTATACAGCTATTTAGCATATGTAGGCTTGCCTTTCAAGCCTACATAGAGCCTACATTAGCCTACATGGAGATAATTTTCTAGAAAATATGTCAAATTCTCTAGAGAATTTCGTAAATTATCTAGAGAATTTTCTAATTATACAGCTAATATGGACGCGGGAACAGCTGTCTCAGAGCGGACAACAGCTAAAACGAAAGTGTTA
This sequence comes from uncultured Prevotellaceae bacterium, assembly GCA_946410305.1. Taxonomy (GTDB): domain Bacteria; phylum Bacteroidota; class Bacteroidia; order Bacteroidales; family Bacteroidaceae; genus Prevotella. The sequence goes on from CAMJZV010000024.1 coordinate 8,842, forward strand.
ACAACTGATAATATGTCAAGTAGATTTACTTTTTATGTAGGCTTAATGTAGGCTAAAAAGACAAGCCTACATATATTAAACCATTGAATACTAATTAGTTAACTGTACCAATGTAGGCTGAAGGCACTTTTTTACTCTTTTGAGGGCAAAAAAATATTTGTCACGATGGCCGACTTCCGCAGTCCCAGCTACACCACGAAGTGGAGCGATATTCCTGAGGCAGAGTAACCATACACTAAACGGATCAAGGAACCGTCCCAGTGATCCACAGTGATCCACGTGATTCCCCAGATAGTGGGCGAAAGCTGATGTCATTTCATCGGTTTTCGCCCACTGTCTGTTTTGTAACTTACTGATACAAACGGATAAATAATCTCGCGAATCCTTGGATATTTGGGAAAATAGTCGTATCTTTGTAGCCGAGAAACCTAAAACAAAGAATGCAAGAGTAGAATAAACAATCAAAATATAAATATAGAAAAGTTATGATTACGAACACAAAAACGAGACGAGTGTCGCCAGTGGGGGAGGTAATTTCCTCATGGCGGCAGCGGCTGCACTTGGCGGCCGCCATGGTCCTGATGCTCGTGGGGATGCTCGTACCCCAGGGGGCATGGGCTGACGATAAGCTGGAGACAGCGTTCATTGGCGACAAGAGTTATTATGTGCTACGCAGCACTGAGGACTGGGAGAAGTTTGCACAATTGGTAGAAGATGCCGAGGGTAAGTCTGAGGTCAATGCCATCTTGGATAATAATATCAGCGTTTCCACACCTGTCGGCATGGATGCCTGGCCGTATAACGGTACGTTCAACGGCAATGGTCACGAACTGAGTATCGATATTAGATGGGGAAGCAACTATTATGCAGCGCTGTTCCCCAGTGTCGGCGACGTCACTGTCAAGAACCTGAAGGTATACGGAAGGGTTGAAGGAGGCGAACTCTCAGCAGGACTCATCGGCCATGCATACGGTTCCACTCAGTCCATTACCATAGAGAATGTGTTTTCAGCCGTCGGCGTGGTTTCCAACAGTAGCTATATTGGAGGAATTGTCGGACACTCAGACAAGGCAAAAGTCAAGATGACTGACGTGAAGTCAGAAGGCTGGCTCACGGCCAAGGGTGATGACTCATACGCCGGTACCATCATCGGCTGGGCTAGCAGCTGGGATAAATGGACATTCCACCGTGTTTATGAAAACTGTAATTTTACCTCTGTTACCCACATGGGATTCTGTTATCATAGTGGTTACACTGCTTGGGGCTATAATGACAAGAGTACCAATTGTATTTCGTCGCATAAATGGGGGGAAATGAGAGATGGATGTGCTGAAATTCGTGATTTAGATGCGAAAGACATATTCAATCAGGAAGAGTCCGGTTCATGGACGGACTATGCCCATCCTGCTATGGACGTCTGGCCGGCCGCTGGCGACGTGACGTTCGAGATATACGACATGGTGCTAGGTACGGAGGAAGAAGAGAAAGGTATGCTGAAGATACCATTCTCGTGCGACCAGGCCGTCAAGAGTATTGGGGGCTCCTATAATAACGGGGGGGCTGGGAACAGGCACATTATTGACCTAATCGAGTTCAAAACTCCAACCTACGCAGGTTTCATCAATGTGAAGTCCAACGAAATTCGCAAATGGATGGATCTCAGGGTAAAGCTACATGTTGGAAGCCTGGAGGTAAAACGTACGGAAGATCAAGACGTAACGTTGCATTATCCGTCATTACTGTCTGCCGATAGGGAACGCGAAATAAAAAGACTTTCCGATCGCGGTGCAATAAATGTAAGTTGGATTGTAAATTATCCTAAGCACAAAGATATCGTACCTGGCGACCAGTTTATTGTGATGCGCTCTCTGACGGGCAATAGGGAAGACCTGCAGTCGATAGGCGTCGTACAGTATGAAGATACCGTAAATTTCTACAACTTTAAGGATTCTACGTTGATCAGTGCCCTTTCCAACGCTCAACTGAAGGGTGGCAGCGTGTCGCCGCTCTACCTTGTAGTTCGCGGTGCTGCACGTGAGCTGTGGGGCATCGGCGAAAGCAATCCCAATGCGCACACGACGACACTTGACCTGAAAAATATCCACCTGCTGGAAGTAGGTAACAACTATACCACCAAGTGGGAGGATGAGGCCGCCCGCACCGTCCGCGTTTCGTGGGACTACCTCGCCGGCGATAGTGCCGTGTGGGACAGCCGTGCCCAGATGAAGCTGCGCCTCAAGATGGTCAACCGCGACGGTTTCGCAGTAGATACCATCACCCACGTGCTCACTGCCGAGGAGATGGAGGCCCGCACCAAGGTGGTACAGCTGCCCCGTTCGTGCGTGTACTATAATATAGACTTCGTTGTCGAGTTTGATGGCACCACCAGTGTCTATATGAGCCCGAAGCAGTTGGCGGCAGAAGCAAGCAGTAAGAATGTCGCCATCCGCTCCACAACCGAATGGAACCAGTTCGCCGAGATGGTGAAGGCGGCCAAGGGACAATACGACATCAACGTCAGACTGATGGCAGACATCTCCATCGCTGAACAGGTGGGTGATGCTTCTGCACCTTACCGTGGAACCTTCCTGGGCAACGGCCATAGGCTGACCTGCAACATCAACTCGACACAACAGCATACCGGTCCTTTCCGCTTCGTCAGCAATGCCACCATCCGCGGTTTGCGTACGGTGGGTAATGTCAGCTCTACTCAGAAGTATCAAGGCGGTCTCATCGGTTCCATCGTCAGTGGTTCCACTGTCAATGTAGAAAGTTGTCATTCATCGGTCAAGCTGATTAATAATGTAAACGATGACTCATGCGTCGGCGGTTTCGTGGGTGCAGCCATGAATATCAACGAACTGATAATCACCGATTGTGTGTTCGATGGAATTTTTGATGGAGCTGGCAATAAACGAAACGGAGGTTTCGTGGCTTGGGCTGATAATTTCAAGAATGTGAAATTAGAGAACTGTCTCTTTGCGCCCAAAGCCATCAACACAGGAATGGATGACTGCAACACATGGGTGCGTCATGACAATTCTGGCAACGTGACCTATAAAAACTGCCACAGCACCAAAGAGTATGCTCCCGACCTTCTTGTCATCAACAGTGATGCCGACTGGAGCTATTTCTGCAAAAAAACGTCTGATGCTCTCGGCAACAGCGACGTGAATGCCATACTGAATGCCGACATTACCATCACGGAGATGGTAGAAAATTATCGTGGCGTATTCGACGGCAACGGCCATACCATCAACGTGGACATTACCAGTAGTCCCAGAAGAGACTATAACGCTCCGTTCCGTTCTGGCAAGGGCTACACCATTAAGAACCTGCACGTGACGGGAACAGTAGAAGGTGGAAGGTTCATTTCCGGATTAGTAGGCAACTCATACAATCTTGATGGAAGACAGAATGTAATCAGTAACTGTTGGGTATCCACTACGGTGAAAAGTAATGATTCTGACTTGCCGATAGTGGGAGGCATTATCGGCTGGGCTCAAACAAAGGACAATGTATCTGTGACCAACTGTCGTTTCGACGGTACACTGACGGGAGTGACAGGAGGTGCAATCATAGGCTATTGCCCCAATGGCATAAACGCCATCGAGGTCCGTAACTGTTTGGAGGAAGGCGCTTATAACACTCGCAGGGGGAACGGCATGGTTACAAGAGACATAGGCACAGAATATAATAACAATGGAAGCAACCTGACTAACAACTGGAGTTACCAAGACTGGAGCGCAGCGAACAGCAATGTGGTTGGTTCGTTGTCCAGCGAAGAACTTGTTCCGCGTTTAGGCAGCAACTGGCAGGTGGTAGGCGGCAAGGCTGTCCCCGTCCTGACTACTCAGTCCATACAGGATATTGACATCGATTTAGCCTCTGGCGACGTTGATGGAATGTCTGCCGACGAAATCATCGTCTTGCTGTTACAACGGGGCTGGACGAAAGATGCTGACGGCAATCCCACGCCACGTACCGTATCGCTCGGTCCTGACGTACCTGTAGGCGATTACTACTTTGAGAGCCTGGGGCATGTGCTGGAGAACTCGCTGCGCAGCGAGACGCTACAGAGCTCAGTACTGCTGTCGTGGGACAAGACGGAAGAACCTGTTGACTACTTCGAGGTGATGCGCCACAACACCACTACGGGAGCCAACTGGGAAACCATAGCATCGCAAATCTCGACCTCGGAGTATGAGGACCAGACGGTGTCGCCAGTCTTCGACTACGAATACCGCGTGCAGTCAGTCAACGACTGCGAGGGTCTGCACACCACACAGACCAACATCGTTACCGGCCACTGCATTAAGACAGGTAAGGTGGAGGGCTATGTGCGCTTTGCCGACGGTACTGGTGTGGCAGGCGTCCGCGTTACGGCATCGCAATACGGCGACGGCTCCGACCCCACCAAGGGCGGCAGCTGCGTGACTGACGAGTCCGGATTCTACGTCATAGAGAAACTGCCCTACTGGGGCAACCAGCAGGGTGCCTACCAGCTGACGGTGAGCGAAGTGTCTGACGACGACCTTGCCGAAGAGTGCAAGGGCGGTCTGTATGTAACCTTCGATGCCCAGTCGAACTACCAGAAGGGACGCACGTTCACCGTCACCAGCGGAGTGCGCTTCACAGGTCTGGTCATGTATAAAGGCACCAGCATCCCCGTTCAGGGAGTACGCTTCGAAGTTGACGGTCGCGAGGTGCATACCGCCAGCGGAGCCGTGAAGACCAACTTCGAAGGTAAATTCGACTTCCGCATTCTGCGCGGTCAGCACAAGGTGAAGGCTGTCAAGAAGAACCATGACTTCACTGACAAGGGCTTTTACATAGAGAACAACGACTCAACAGTAGATTTCCAGACTGACAAAGACGGCTACTACTTCTACGACGAGACGCGCATCAAACTCATAGGACGCGTCGTTGGCGGTAAGGACCAGGGAGAGAAGCCCCTTGGCTATGCGCTGTCGAACAACAACCTGGGCGACTCGCTGAAGATGGTCATCACCCTGGAGGGCGACAATGCCTCGCGACTGGTTTGGGACGTACAGAACCGCACGAAGAAGACTCGCGACGAAATCTTTACACATGCCAAAGCCAAAGACCCGAAGTTCACCTGTCAGACCCGTGTACACACCACGCTCAACCGCATGGAAATCTACCCCGACGAGAATACCGGTGAATACGAAGTGCTGCTGCCGCCTGTGAAGTGGAAGATTCAGCAGATTACGGCAGAAGGCTACTCCAGCCTCTTCCAAGACGGACAGATGGGCGACGTGCTCGACCTGAGCGACTCGCTGACGCTGCACCGCGACACTATAAAAGGCAAGTGGGAAACCAGCGGCTACGGACTGGAAGTAGCCAACCCCGTGGAGGAGTATCATGCCAAGTACAGCCGCATCTACCACTCGCCGGTCATCATTGACTACAAGCAGCAGGGCTTTGCCGAGTTCGAGTACTTCGGCGACCGCTATTACGGCTATCAGAACCTTGCCGGAGCCAAAGAGCAGCTGCCCATCGTCTATGGCGTGAGGAAGCAGAACTGGCCGGAGAATAAGCGCGACTCGCTTGAGGCTCACTATACCTTCGGATACCCCGTATTCAGCACCGACAAGCAATATCCGCTGAATATTTCTGCCACCGAACGCTACTACTACAACAACGACCACAACAGCGACCGTAAGGAAGTGGTACGCCTGAGCGGAGGCACGGTGACCATACACAACGGCATGATAGATGCCCTGCACCGCGACACGCTGGCACTCGACAGCGTGGGCGAGGCCACCTACGTGCTGAGGGCTGCACAGACGCCCTACCTGCTGACAGGCGAAAAGGCTCTGCACACGATGACCATGACACTGCTGATGGATGGCACACACTACGAGGCAACTCCTCTTCGCGCGTACATATTTAAAGTTAGTCAGCAGACTGGAGCCAAGGACATCCTCAGCTGTTCGGCACCAGTGCTCGTCGATATCCTGCGCGACCCGCCAGGAGGAGCGTCGAAGGCCACCCTGTCGAAGGGCTCAACGCTGAAATATTCCTACTCAATGGATTTGAAGTGGGCTGCCGGCATGACTATCAACCTCGGTGTGGGCACAGGCGTCAACTCGTTCACGGGCGTCGTGGCAGCACCAATGGGAGGCGGTGCCGTAGGCGGATTCAACAATAGCACGGAGAGCTACTTCGGAGTAGCCATCGACCTGATATGGTCGGGTAGCGGACAGCGTGCCTTCAACTACACTATGTCTGCCAAGGAAGACATCTCAACCAGTACTGATGCGAAACTGATAGGTGCCGATGGCGACCTCTATATGGGTGTGGTTCACAATATGGTAGTGGCTCCTGCCACAGCCATACGCGCCATCCCTGACAGCATCTTCCGTCGCATGGGCGGAGCCGTAGAGGCAGGACGAATGGTGGAGATAGCACAGGGTCGCGACAAGAGCGACAGCCTGCTGCATCTGGTACGCGAAGAGGTAGTGACATGCAAACCTGAGATTACGTCCACTTTCGTACACTCGCAGGACTACATCATCCGTCAGTTGCTGCCTGAACTGACCGAGCACATACGCTCTCTGATGTTCATAGGCAGTGTGGAAGAGGCACAGATGAAGGCTGATGCCGACAAGAAGCCTGTTTACCGCTCGAAGGTCGAAGTTGACAGCCCAGACTTCGGCACGGAGTATGAGATGATATCTCCGAAAGATGCATCTGCCAACACCGTCGATGAGGTGAAAGGATACATTGAGAGTATGCAGAAATGGATGGAGATGATTGCCCAGAACGAGAAGGAGAAACTCGATGCCACCGAACTGGTGAAGAACTTCGACGTGGACGGCGGCAGTTCGCTGAGCTACAGCGAGACGTTCCAGAGCGACTACTCGGTAATGAACTCATTCATCTCGCCCATCACTACAGCCAACACCCCCTACTTCGACAAAGAAGGATCGGACACGGCTCTCGGCATCATCAGCATCGTAGGCCCAGTAGCAGGAAAGATTCTCCAGAACCTCGCCAAGGGCACGGAAGGCAACAAGAGCAGCAGTACCAGCTCGGATGAAAAGAAGAACGAGGTGAACGTGAAGACCATCGGCTTCGACTTCAAGTTCAGTCTGACCCCTGTGATCAGTTACGACGTGACACCGAAGGACACCGAGTCGAAGACTTACAGCCGCACGGAGAGTTTCACTATCAGCATGAATAAGCGAAGCCACCTGAACTTCGATGTGCTGCGCGTAAAGACAAAGACCGATAATCCTTCGGAGAGCGGTCTGAGCAAACTGGACGTGTTCTACAACAAGAACTACAACGACCAGTTGGATTACAACTACGACCACATGGAGAAGAATCGTAAGAACTTCTCCTACAGCCGCAGCTTCGTCTATCGCACCCGTGGCGGCGCTACCTGCCGTCCGTGGGAGTCTGAGCGCAAGTCGCTGTTCAACCGCCCGGGTACCATCCTCGACGAGCGCACCAAGAAGATTGAGAACCCCGTCATCACTATGGATAAGCAGAGTGTGAGCGGTGTACCGTTCGACAAGGCAGCTCGCTTCAAGCTCTATCTCACCAACGAGAGCGAGCAGCCGGAAGCTGTTTACAACTACTTCGACCTTTATCAGGTTGACAAGAAGAATCCCAATGGTGCGCGACTGATGATTGACGGCATGCCGCTGACCGGTAATGGCCGTACTATTGAAGTGCGCCCCGGACAGGTGACGGAGAAGATACTGGAGGTGTACCCCGGCGAGGGATACGACTACGAGGGCTTGCAGATAGGACTTATCTCGCAGGGCGACTTGAATGTCTTTTCAGAGGTGTCGTTCGACGTACACTACCTACAGACTCCTGGCGACATCGCCATCAGTTCGCCAGGCGACAAATGGGTGCTGAACACCGACGCTCCCTCCGATTCCAAGCAAGGCTGGTATCTGCCTGTGGTCATCAGTGGCTTTGACAAGAACCAGCATAACTTCGACCATATCGAGTTCCAGTACAAGGAGACCAACCGTGGCGACGACTACTGGACCAATCTCTGCGGCTACTATGCCGACTCTACGCTCTATGCTGCTGCCACAGGCACGAAGGCGATGATACCTACAAACGGTAACATCAGCACCAAGTTCTACGGAGAGGGCACGGTGATGGAGAAGGCCTACGACCTCAGGGCGCGCCTCTTCTGTCGCAACGGCAATGCCTTCCTTACCAACGACTCGAAGGTGCTTTCCGGCGTGAAGGATACCCGCCGCCCGCAGCTCTTCGGACAGCCCGACCCGAAGGACGGTATCATCGGTGCCGGCGACAATATCGTGTTCAACTTCACCGAGGCCATCGAGCATAACTACCTACAGCTGGCTACCAACTTCGAGGTAGTGGGCGAGACCAACGAGACGGCACTTACAGAGGAACCGGCGCTCTTCTTCGAAGGCAACGGCTACGTGCAGACTGATGCCCGCCGCAACTTCGCCAATAAGAACATGACCATCGACCTGATGATCCGCCCCGACCAGACGGACAAGGATATGCCGCTGTTCTCGCACGGCCAGGATGGCAGCACACTGCAACTGTGGCTGACGAAGGACTTGAAACTGCGTGCCGTCATCGACAGCATTCAGTTCGAGAGCCGTTATGCCATTGCTTCAGGTGCCCTGAAACAGGTAGCCCTCGTCTTGGATAACGATGGCAAGCAAGCCCTGCTCTGGAACGACTCCATCATCGGAACGCAGAAGGATGTGACCTACAGCGGCTATGGCCCGCTCATCTTCGGCGCCACTAACGAAGTGGCTACCAGCGACCGCAAGCACTACAGCGGACGCATGCTGGAGGCACGTCTGTGGAACCGTACCATGAGCGCAAGCCTGCTGAACACTTACGGCAAGCGGCAGCTGACAGGCTACGAGATGGGACTGATAGACTACTACCCGATGAACGACGGCGAAGGCGACTATGCCGTAGATAAGGCACAGGGGGCCAATGCCGAACTGCACGGAGCCGCATGGGCACTGCCAAGAGGCATGTCGCTGAAGCTCGACTGGGCGGAGCAGAAGGCTGTAAAGGGTCTGAAGCTAGACTACACGAAGATGCTGCGCAGTGCCGAACAGGACTACACGCTGATGCTGTGGTTCAAGACCGACAACAAAGGACAGGGAGCGCTCATCAGCAACGGTAAGGGTGCCATCACCGACGACGATGCCCGCAACAAGTTCTTCCTGGGCTTCGAGTACGACCAACTCATCTACCGCACCAACGGACGCACACTGCCGCTCGGCAAGGGACTGGCTGATGACCAGTGGCACCACTTTGCCATCACCGTCGATCGTTCGCACCAGGTAGCCAACCTCTATGTCGATCGCGTACTCACACAATCTGTCAGCACCGACACCTTAGGCGGCATGATGGGACAGGACTTCTATGTAGGTAACATGGTATGGCACGAGGCTGGAGCCAACGTGCAGACCCTGCATCAGGAGAACGCCTTCAGGGGACACATCGACGAGCTGTGTCTCTTCTCGCAGGCTCTGCCTCACACGCTGCTGAAGCACTATAGCAGCAAATGTCCGACAGGACGTGAGAAGGGACTGCTGGTACGCATGGGCTTTGGTCAGTACGAGCGTCAGGCAAATAACAACCTGGAGCTTCGCCCTTATGCCCTAAACCAGGTCGTCAAGCTCGACATGGACGGCAACCCCACTGACCAGCACGACAGTTTGTTCGTAGAGCCTGTGGCTGATATCATGGCCCACATCGACCAGCAAGTAGGCGCGCCCATCCAGTTCAGTCAGGAGTTGCATAACCTGAAATTCAGTTTCGTAGGCCGCAACAACCAACTGCTGGTAAACATCAACGAACTGGACGCTCGCATCAACAAGCGCAATCTCTACGTCACTCTCACCGACATACCCGATATGAACGGCAACTACATGGCCTCGCCCGCCACGATGGAGTTCTTTGTAGACCGTAACCCGTTGCGCTGGCAGGTGAAGCGTCTTACACATGAATTCACCCACAACAGCTATAGTGACCAGGACGACATCTTCACGGTGAGCATCAGCAACACCAGCGGTGCTAACCATACCTACACCATCGGCAACATGCCGAGGTGGATGAGTGTTGACCGTCAGACCGATATCATCGGACCTCAGAATGAACAGTTGCTCGTCTTCAGCATCGCTAAAGACCTGAATGTCGGCACCTATGACGAAGTCATCTACCTGACTGACGAGAACAACCTCAGCGAACCTTTGGCACTGACCATCCGCAAGGAAGGCGTGGAGCCTGACTGGTATGTGGCCGACAGCCTGAAACACTTCTCGATGAACCTCGTAGGACAGGTGAAGATAGGCAATGCCGTCGTCACTGACAGCAAAGACAAGGTGGCTGCCTTCGACAGCATGAACCGCTGCTTAGGCGTAGCCAATGTCAACTACAGCGCAACGACAGGCAAGAGTCAACTCTTCATGACGCTCTTCAGCGACCGGTCTAACTCAGGTAATGTCGAACTGACCTTCAAACTGTGGCATCATCAGACCGGACAGATTATGGTACTGGAGCCAGACCGCACAGTCACGTTCAACCACAGCACGGTAGTCGGCACAGTCGATGCCCCCGTAGTGATGACAGGCGGCTCCATTTACTATCAGGAACTGAACCTGCAACCCGGCTGGAACTGGATTTCGCTGAACGTAGATAACAAGGAATACCGCAACGTAATCGGCATGCTGAACAAGTTCAAGTGGGAGGATGGCGACATCGTGACCGACGACACCGAAGACTTCACACTGGTCTATAAGTCGAGTATGGGCACATGGTTGGCCAACAACAGCCAGAAGAGCAGTTACACCGTATCGCCCAAGCGCAGCTACCGCGTCTATGTGAAGAACAATGTGGACATTGAGATTCAGGGTTACCCGCTTCGCGACGAAAGCCAGCGTACGCTCAGAGTAAAGCACGGCTGGAACAATATAGGCTACACCCCAATGGTTAACCTGCCTGTATCGACAGCCCTTGCCGACTATACCGGCGCTGCACGCAACGGCGACGTGGTGAAGAGTCGCGAGGAGTTTGCCATCTTCACTGAGACATCAGTGGGCGGCGGCTACTGGTCGGGTTCGCTGCAATACCTGAAGCCAGGCGAGGGGTATATGCTTTACCGCAACGGCGACGAAGATGCACAGTTCCGCTATCCGTTCTACGAGCCGGGCAGCAACTTCTTTGAGCACACCGCACAGAACCGTGCACCCATGTACTACGGACGGAACATGTCGGTGGTAGCTACTGTCGAAGGCATTGACGTACAGGAAGGCGACCGGCTACTGGCCTTCGCCGACGGTGAACTGCGCGGCGAAGCCACCGTGCTTGACGGTACTGTAGCAGAAACCTCGGGGCCGCTCTTCTACCTGACCATTGCGGGCGACAAGAAGGTGCCACTCAGCTTTGCCATCGAGCGCAACGGTACGCTAGTGGCTGCCACGGCAGAGGTGATGCGCTATGAGAACAATGCAGTGAGCGGCACGCTGTCAGAGCCTACGGCCATCCACTTCGTCAAGACGGACGTAGGAGCCGACAGCTGGTACACGTTGCAGGGTTACAAGCTCGGACGCAAACCTACGCAGAAAGGTGTATATATTCATAACGGTAAAAAACAGATAGTGAAATGAAAACGATAATCAAGAGCCTGTTGCTGGCAGCAGTCATCACGGTAGCGTGGGGCTGCTCGTCAAGCGACGATGAGACCTCAAACGACGGTGACTATACAGGCAACGCTGCGACCTTCCAGCCTGCCAATGCCCCAGCGTGGGTGGTCGATATGTATAGCAATCAGGAACAGCCGCAGTGGCTGTCGCCCGATCCAACGCTCTATGAAGACAAAATGATTGCGGTACTGCGTCTGCAGGATGAACTCGTGCCATTCTCCACCGCCGACGACCTGATGGCAGTCTTCGTAGGCGACGAATGCCGTGCACTGTCCCATCGCTCCGGCAACGGCGAAGCAGTTTATTTCGTGCTCAACATCTATGGCAACGCCGGCACAGACCCCGAGCAGTTTGCCCTCTGCTACTACAGCGGAGGACTCCGACAGGAATTCTGGCGCAGGGGCGAGAACGGATTCCTCAACGAGATGAACATAGGCACAGAGAGCGACTTCGTGCTCGACCTCATGACAGGTACTACGAAATATGAGCGTCAGACAGTATTCGTGGTAACCCCCAAGGTTAAAGAAGGAGTTACCATTGATGCCGATGCCGACCGCGTGGGAGTATTCGTAAACGGTGAATGCCGTGGAGTAGGGAAGCCTGGTATAGACTTCAACGTATTCCACCGGCAGGACGAGACCCAGGCAGAGCTACGCTACTACAGCAGCAGCAAGGGTGGCATCTTCACACAGACGGCACCGCTGACGCTGGATGCCGGTTACCAAGCGATTGACTTTAATTTTTAGACATAACAACCAATGAATAAGAAACTTATTTTTTACACAGTTGCCCTGACGGCAGGCCTGTTGACGGCCTGCTCGTCGGACGATGAACAGAAGCAGGACCCCCCTGTACGACACATCAGCGTAGAGGTGAACCAAAGGCCCATGACCTCTGACGATCCCGCCGGTGCACGTAGCACCGACACGCGGAGCGCCATCACCACCACGGAGACATTCAGTGCCTTTTCCATGCGAGGTATCTATAACAGCCTTACATCAGAATATTCTGTTTCAAAGTCCAATGATACATGGACAGTAACTCCCAATACATGGCCTGGTGGAACGGAAAATAATAATACCACACCGTTCTATGCCTTCTCTCAAGGTGAATTCCAGTGGAATAATGGCGATCCTTACATCAGTTTTTCCATCGCCGAGAATGCTTCGACCCAACACGACTTGCTCGTGGCTAAGAACAATGTGGCACACAGCGACCATGACGGCAAAGTGCCTCTGACCTTCGACCATGCCTGCGCAGCCTTGGCGTTTAATGTTCAGATAACGAACACGCTGAAGACTAAAAAACTTAGCAACGGAACGCTAACTGTTAACAGCATCGTACTGCGCAATGTTAGTAATTCGGGCAAATATTATTTCGTAACATCAACCTGGGGTGATGTAAGCGACTCAGCCTACTACACGCTGACTAGCGGAAAGATTACCGTTGATACCGAAGCTCAGGCACTCAGTAGCAATTATCTCTTCGTGATACCACAGACTCGTGCTGTCAACGGCACAACGGGCACCTATCTGGAGATAAACTATACACTCTCGGGATCTAAGCAAGCCACCATTCCCCTCGCTGTGGACTGGGTGGCGGGCTCTAAATACACCATCGATATTAAACTTGGCACAGGCCTGATTCAATGATGAAGAAGACATATATCAAACCCGCTATGAATGTCGTTCAACTTAGTGTGTGTAGCAGTATGCTGTCCTACAGCGTGAACGATTACCAAACAAGAGAAACAATAACTGTCGGTGACACCGAGGACTGAACGGGCGTTTTAGTTTGAGCGATTAAGGTTGAGCTCTGAGACTTTGCAGCCGTTCTCTGACTTAAAGGGCAGAGTGTAGCGTCGCAATATGGCTATCAGGTACACACATAAAGAAGAATTATGGAACTCATGGTCACATGCTGGAGGCATCGTGATGGGTGCTGTTTTTGGTGCCATCTTCCTGTGGCTGTCGTTCAGGGGTGACAATCCGTGGGCCCGTCTGGGCGTCTGCCTGTACCTGTTTGGAATGATGGGGTCGTATGTAGCCTCAACGGTGTATCACGCCATTCCCCTGCGCTCCAAATGGCGTGAGCGCTTCCGCAAATGGGACCATGCCGCCATCTATTGGCATATTGCCGGCAGCTACTCGCCGCTGACACTCATTGCCCTGCGCACCCAAGGCTACTGGGGGTGGTCACTGTTCTGTTTTGTGTGGGCCTGTGCCATAGCCGGCACTATTGTCAGTTTTGCCCACTTGAAAGAGCACTCCAACGTGGAGACGTTCTGCTTTGTCGGCATGGGACTCTCGGTACTGGTGGCCTTCAAGCCCCTTATCGACAGCGTGTCGGCCGCCGCCGTAACATGGATTATAGCAGAGGGCGTCTGCTACATCACAGGCGCCCTCTTCTATAGCATGAACAAGCGGCGTTACATGCACTCCGTATTTCACTTCTTTGTGCTGGCCGGCAGCATCTGTCACATCATTGCCGTCTGGGACGTGCTGGTGACGTATCTCTGAGCCGGCGCAACCTGCTGGAACGTGTCAACAGGTCAGTTGCCGGTACGTATGTACTGCAAGGCACGGTCCAGCTGCGAGTCGCTTTGGTCCTCCGAATCCTTCAGGTCCACCTCGATGTCGGGTGTCACGCCAACACCCTCCAGTATTTCCTTGTCCATGGTGAGCGTGGTCGCTGTGGGCAGATAGACATAGACGGGCGTCACATTCTCCACACCGATGTAGCCGGAGTAGTTGTCTGACGACTCTTCGTTGCCAGTCAGTCCGCACAGTCCGCCATAGGTGCGCTTGCCGATGAGTCGGCCGTTGGGCATCAGCTTGACGATGAGCGACGTCAGTTCCGACATGCTCACCGAGCGGCAGTTGGCCAGCACCACCACTGGAACGTCGTCAATGACCTCGTGGGGCTCCTCCATAGTTTCGCAATGCATAGGCATCAGCGGCGAATAGTCGTAGCGCCCCGTGCCACGCTTAAAGCGCTCCCATCCGCACTGGAATCCACCAGCAGGCAGCAGACTGCCCAGCACGTACTGCTCGTCGCTCATCATGCCGCCTCCATTGCTGCGCACGTCGACGACGACGCCCTTCAGCTGTCCGCTCTTGTGCAGCGTCTGGATGGCATCAAACCATGCCGTCCACACCTTGCGGACATGGGCTATCTTCTCTGCCGTGCTGTCGTCAAGGTTGGGGAACAACTCTTGAAGAGCAGCACTGTTCAGATAGGGCGTCAGCGAAAAGTCGCTGAAGTAGAAATAGGCAATGTTGTCCGAGGTCAGTGCGTACTTCACGTTGATGCCGGCGTCGACGAATCCTTTGTTGATAAGTTCCACACCTGGGATGTCCAGATAGGCACACTCTGTGACCAACTGGTTGTAGAGGGGCAGTTTCTCGCTCTCTCTCATCCGCAAGAAATATATCTTCATGAACTGCTCCTTAAAGTAATTCAGTCCCTTCAGCATGATGGCGTCGCCGTCCGTTTGCTGACTCTTGGCCTTCAGCTCGTTAATCTTGTCCGTGACCCACATGTAGCCCTTACCCTTCGTGGTGAAGACTGCATCCAGCTGGGCGGTGACGTGCGAGTCGTACTGCTGCAGTTCCTTGAAGCTGCCATTGTCCTTGTAGCCGCTGAGTTCGGGTTCGAAACCCTCGGAGGCCCCAACGTCCTCGCGGGTCACATAGCGAGCCTCCGATGGAGAAACGTCTACGTATTTACCAGTCTGGTGATTTTTCATTTGCACGTACATGTGTCCGTCGTGCAGCGGTGCCACCACCGCCTTCAGCAGTTTGGTGAGTTCAGCGTCAGTCACCGTCTCTTGTTCGTCGAGTGCCTCAAACTGTGGCAGGTAGGTGTCGTAGACCTGATCCCAGTCCAGTCCGTGTGCTTTCTCGTAGTCCCAGAGTGTGTAGTATTGGCTCAGTCCGTTCCACAGCACGCGGAACTTGCCAGCGTAGCTGTTCTCTGCCTCTGCGAATGCCAAATTGTCGTTGAAGGAGTAGTTGACAAACGTGTCGGCGTCGTCGTGGCACGAGGTGACGCTAAGCGTCAGGAGCAGTGCTCCCAGCAGTGTGTATAGTTTGTTCATATCTGTATAATCCCTTTTAATAATGATGTGTTATTCTTGTTCTCTCTGCTTAGAAGCAATACCAGATGCCGGCCTGCAGCGCCAGCGTGCCGTTGTAGCGTGGGTCTTGGTTGCGCATATAGTCTTTCTGCGTGCTCACCGTGCTGTAGTAGTAGCGCATCTCCACCTGTGCAGCCCAGTGGCTGGCAAAGCGATACTCCACGCCGGCACCGCCCACGAAACCGAAGTCCCAGCGCTGGTCACGCTCGCTGTCGAGTGTGATGTCCTCGCTGAAGTCGAATGTTCTGCTTGAGAACGTGTTGGTGTCGTAACCCTCGCGACTGCTGTTCAGCCAGTAGCCGCCATAGACACCCGTGTTCAGGAATCCGCGCACCTTCTGGCCGCCAAAGCTGAACGACGCCATGACGGGCAGTTGCAGGTAGTTGTTGACGTACTTGTAGTTGAAGAGCTGTTTCGTCTCGCGGGTGTGGCGATAGTTCTTTTGTGTCCAGTCCAGTTCGGCACGTACGCCCAGCCACTGGTTGACGTCGTACTGTCCCATGACGCCCAGGGTGAGTCCCCAGCGGTCCTTGTACTGAAAGTCCGTCTGATAATGTTTGTCGACGATGAAGTGGTTGACGTCTGCACCGCCGTTGACACCGATGCGCCACTGGCCATGAGCCAGCATAGGCAGCATACATGTCAGAATAAATAGCATATTTTTCATTGTAGTTGAATTTTAATCGACTGCAAAGGTACAAAGAAAATTTGTACTTTTGGTAATAATATCAGAAATTATTAGTATCTTTGCAGCCAAATTTGCAAATTTACACATAATAGACTGTTATGGCTTATACACGTATGACTGCTGCCGAGGCTGCAGCACTGATTAAAAATGGCGACCACATCGCCATGAGTGGTTTCACACCCGCTGGTGTGGCCAAGGCAACAACCAAGGAGTTAGCAAAACTGGCCGTCGCAGAGCACGAGGCTGGCCGCGAGTTTAAGGTGGCCATCTTCACTGGTGCCTCTACCGGACAGTCGACCGATGGTGACCTGGCCAATGCACAGGCCATCCTCTATCGTGCCCCTTACACCACCAACCCCGACTTCCGTAAGCACGTCAACCTGGGTGAGATTCCCTACAACGACCTGCACCTGAGTCACATGGCACAGGAACTGCGCTATGGCTTCTATGGTCCGTTGGACTGGGCTATTCTTGAAGTCTGCGACATCGAGGAGGTGGGCAACGACTACCATGTCTACCTGACTGCCGCTGGTGGTATCTCTCCCACAGCTGCCCGTCTGGCCAAGCATGTCATCCTGGAGTTGAACTCGTTCCACAACCCCAATGCCAAGTTTATCCACGACGTCTATGAACCCCTGGATCCTCCCTACCGCAAGCCCATCATGATTGAGAAGGTCAGCGACCGCATCGGTGTGCCCTACGTCTCTATTCCCAAGGAGAAGGTGGTAGGTGTCGTAGAGTGCAACATCCCCGACGAGGCCCGTGCCTTCAAGGATTCTGACCCCGTAACAGAGAAGATCGGTTTCCTGACAGCAGAGTTCCTGGTAGAAGAGATGCACAAAGGTCGCATCCCCAAGGAGTTCCTGCCCCTGCAGAGCGGTGTAGGCTCAACGGCCAACGCCATTCTCGGTGCACTGGGCGAGGATAAGCACGTGCCCGACTTCAACATCTACACCGAGGTTATCCAGAACTCCGTCATCGAAATGATGCTCAACGGTCGTGTGAAGGACGCCTCAGCCTGCTCGCTGACCGTGTCGAACGACTGTCTGATGCAGGTCTACGACAATATGGACTATATGAAGGACCACCTGACGCTGCGCCAGAGCGAGATATCCAACTCTCCTGAGGTGATTCGCCGACTGGGTGTCATCGCCATCAATACTGCTATCGAGGCCGACCTCTATGGCAATGTCAACTCTACCCACATCAGCGGTACGAAGATGATGAACGGTATCGGTGGCTCGGGCGACTTCATCCGCAATGCCTACCTCTCTATCTTCACCTGTCCTTCTACGGCCAAGGGTGGTGTTATCTCGTCAATTGTTCCTTTTGTTTCTCACCAGGACAGCTCAGAGCACGACGTCAACATCATCGTTACCGAACAGGGTATTGCCGACCTGCGTGGCAAGTCACCTGCACAGCGTGCCGAGTGCATCATCGAGAACTGTGCACACCCCGACTACAAACAGCTGCTGTGGGACTACCTGAAGATTTCGAAGATGGGACAGACCCGTCACAACCTCACCGCCGCCTTCGCCATGCACGACACGCTGGCTCGCAAGGGCGACATGAAGTTAACTGATTTTGCTGAATACATCAAATAAGAAAAAGCGGGCCAAACGGTCCGCTTTTCTTTTTCACCCTTTCATCTTCGCAGGTTTTCAGAACTTATAGCGAAGACCGATAAGAGCCATACCCTGTTCACCTACACCGAACTCCAAGAAACCACGGACATTCTCCGAACCAGCCTCCATGCCGAGAGCAGAAATTTGCCAGTTGAAGAAAAACTTACTGTCTGACTGGTTCTCGTAATCCTTCTTATAATCCTCCTTACGCGACATGTAGGTAAGACCCGCTGCCAGTTTCGAATACATACCAAAATTCTTTGTGCGAAGCCAATTGAACTTTGCAGCAGGCAAGACTGTCAGATAAGTATTCTTGGCATCTCCTAATTTGTCGCCATTAATGACAATGTCTTTTGACTCTTGCGCAAAAACTGCAATGGCTCCTAAGTTTACCACAGGAGTGTAGTGATAGAAATACTCCACTGATATAGGACCAGTGAAACTGCCATTTTCGTATTTTACAGTTCCTATCGAGAAAATTGTTGTTCCCATGAAATCAGCGACAGACATCCACTTAGAGTTTGACATTCCACCAATGCTCACTCCTATCTCGTGGGTAGTATCCTCATATCCACTCTGAGCATTCACACTCACAACAGCCATGATGGTGACTGCAACCAGCACAAAAATCTTTTTCATCGTTTTCGGTTTGTTATTACTTTATTTTTATTTTCAAGTGCAAAGATAAAGGATTTTCCAACAAGTTGCAAACATTCTGTTATTTTTTTTCTGAATTGCGAACTTTTTAGTTAATATTTTATAATAATGTGTACTTCTCATTTGACCATACCACCTGTTCTGCGTCAAAGTAAAATTCCCACAAAACCAAGTAGAGAAATGAAAAAAATGATATCCCTTGCAATCGTAGCACTGACGGCAACGGTCGCACAAGCGCAGACCGCTGACTCGTTGGCTCTGCAAGAGGTGGTAGTAACAGGTACGCGCAACGCTGTAGACGTGCGTCACCTGCCCATGACAGTCACTGTGATTAATCGCGAAAACTTAACAGAACAGCACCAGACGAGCATCCTGCCGACGGTGATGCAACAGGTGCCTGGACTCTTTGTCACCTCTCGCTCCATGATAGGCTATGGCGTATCAACGGGTGCCGCTGGTGGCATCAACCTTCGTGGCGTATCGGGTGGCACCGGCCAGCTGATGGTACTCGTCGACGGTCATCCACAGTATCAGGGCATCTATGGCCATCCCCTCAGCGACAGCTACCAGACGATGATGGCCGACCGTGTAGAGGTGTTGCGTGGTCCTGCCAGCGTGCTCTATGGCTCCAACGCCATGGGTGGTGTCATCAACATTGTAACGCGCCGTCCTGCTTATAGCCAGGGAACATCGACACAGGCCAACATCGCTGTGGGCAGCTATGGCACCATACAGGCTGAGGCTACTAACCAGCTGCGTAGTGGTAAGTTCAGCAGTACCGTGGCCGCACAGTATGGCCGCACCGACAATCATCGTGCCAATATGGGCTTTGAGCAGTATGGCGGCTACCTGAAACTAAGCTATGACATCAACGAGAACTGGAGTGCCTCACTGAGTGGCAACGTGACACACTGGAATGCCTCAAATCCTGGTGCCACCACCCAGTTGAAACTAGAGAATGACCAATATATCACCCGTGGCGAGGTGTCGATAGCACTGACCAACAATTATGGCTGGACCAGTGGTGCGCTGAGTGCCTATTCCAACTTCGGACGCCATAAAATCAACGATGGCTATAATGCTGAGGGAGGAAAGCCCCAGACCGACCTATTCCGCTCAAAGGATGCTGTTTCTGGCATCTCCCTATATCAGTCAGCCCAGCTGTTTGCGGGCAACCGTACCACCGTTGGTGTCGACTATCAGCATATCTATGGACGTGCCTACTATACCAACCGTGAAACAGGTGAGGTGGTGACCACTCAACAGCGTCTGATGCAGAGCTGCCACTCGCATGCCAATGGTATTGCGGGTTATGTAGATTTCCGCCAGGACCTGACCGACTGGCTCACCGTAGATGCCGGTCTGCGCTACGACCACCACTCTATCGCTGGTGGCGAATGGATTCCTCAGGCAGGTGTCGTCGTCCGTCCTGTAGCTACTGGCGAGGTGAAGGCAATGGTCAGCAAGGGTTTCCGTCGTGCTAATCCCAAGGAGATGTTTCTCTATAAGTCAGCCAATCAAGACCTGAAGCCCGAGCGCCTATGGAACTACGAGTTGTCGTGGCGCCATCGTCTGAACGGCGGCATCAGCTATGGTGCCAACCTCTTCTATATCAAGGCCGACAACCTCATTCAGACCATCAACATGCAGAATGTGAACACAGGAGAAATCGAGAACTGGGGTATTGAACTAGAGGCGAAATACCCTGTCTGCGCCAGCTTCAATATCAATGCCAACGCCTCGTACCTGCACATGAAGGAAAAGATTGTAGCTGCTCCAGAGGCTACTGGCTATCTGGGTGTCGACTATCGCAAGGACAAATGGTTGGCTACGCTGGGCGTGCAATATATTAATCATCTCTATACCGAGGTGGGCGACAACGAAACCAAGGAGAACTTCTGTCTGGTCAACGCCAGCGTCACTTATGCCGCCACGAAAGCCCTTAGCATCTGGGCACGTGGTGAGAATCTGCTGGCACAAAGCTACGAGATCAACCTCGGCTATCCCATGCCCCGTGCTACGTTTATGGGTGGCGTAAGCGTGAACTTTTAATGCAGATCTTTGGCACTTGGCTTATTATTAAATATGTGAAATGACACTGAAATAGACCATGAAACAATTCTTATTGGCATTAGCCATCCTCTTACCATTGAGTACTATGGCACAGCGCCCTGACATCCGTCGTAACCAGGTGGGCAACTACCCGCAACAAGAGAAGGTTGTCGTTGTCGAGGGTACGAATGCCGTCAACAAGTTGCGTATTACGACACCCTCCGGCAAGGTACTGAAGGCAAAGGGAGTACGCAAGGCCGTCTCACCGTTGTCACAGAAGACACGCTATGTCGTCAAGCTTGGCGAATTAACGACCCCTGGCGACTATCGCATCACATTGGGCGATGAGCAGTGCGTACTACACGTCAATGAACGCCCGTATCATGATATCGCCACGGCATCTCTGCGCCTCTTCTATCTTATCCGCTCAGGCGTAGCTATCGATGATGCAGTGTATCGTCGTCCATTGGGACATGCTGACACCAAGGTGCTGGTACACAACTCTGCCGCCTCACCGCTACGTCCCACTGGTACGGTAATCAGTTCGCCCTATGGCTGGTATGATGCGGGGGACTATAATAAATATGTCGTGAACTCAGCCTTCAGCATCGGCCTGATGTTTGCTGCCTACGAGCAAATGCCCCAATATTTTGCCCAGCTCAAGACCAACATCCCTGAGAGTGGCAATGCGACGCCAGACCTGTTGGACGAGATGATGTTCAACCTCAAGTGGTTCCTCACCATGCAGGACCCCTACGATGGAGGTGTATATCACAAGCTGACAACACCCAACTTCGAGGGCTTCATCATGCCCACAGACTGTAAGCAGCAACGCTACGTAGTGATGAAGACCGTCACTGCCACGCTCGACTTTGCTGCCGTAATGGCTGATGCTGCACGACTCTTCGAACCCTACCAACAGGACTATCCTGGGTTTAGCGCCCTAGCTGCTGCAATGGCAGAACGCGCCTATCAGTGGGCAAAAGAACATCCAAAAGCATTCTATATGCAGCATACGCTAAAGGATCCTGCCGTAAGCACAGGAGCCTATGGAGATTTCAGTGCCAACGACGAATTCTTCTGGGCAGCTACCGCTCTCTATCGACTAACGGGTAAGCAGAGCTATCTGGCCGATGCGCTGCAATACCAGCCCAAACAGTTCACCACCCCTACGTGGGGCAATGTCGCCTCACTCGGTGCCTTTGAGTGGATGACCCACAATCATGCACTCACTGATGCCAATGCACAGCCCGAAGCTGCATGGAAGATAGGTGGTGACATGTACGATCAGTTGTATGACTACTGCGACAACGCTATCAAGGGTGTTGAGGAGTCGTCGTTCCAGTCGCCCTATGGCAACAAACCCAAAGACTTTGGCTGGGGCTGTCTGGCCGAATTCTGCTGCTGTCAAGCCATGGCACTGCTCTTCGCTGACAACATGCAGAGTAACACGAAATATCGTCGCTACGCCCTCCAGAATGCTGACTATCTCCTTGGCCGAAATGCTACAGGCTACTGTTTCGTGACGGGCTTTGGCGACAAGAGTCCGATGCATCCGCACCACCGTCCCTCAGAAGCCGACGGCATCCAGGCTCCCTATCCAGGCATGCTGGTAGGCGGACCGAACCCAGGGCAACAGGACAAAAAGAGTCTGGGCGCAGTCGTCTATCCTTCGAACGTGCCCGACGAGTCGTATATTGATACTACGGAGTCGTATGCTTCCAACGAGATTGCCATCAACTGGAACGCCTCCCTCGTTGCCTTCCTTTGCTGGCTCGATGCCCTGAGCGGACAGCTTACAGTACAATAACAAACATCATTACTAACAGATAAAGACAAAACAATTATGAAAGATTTTAATTACTACGCACCGACAGAAGTGGTTTTTGGAGAACAGAGTGAGGAGCAGGTAGCTCTTCTGGTGAAGAAATATGGTGGTACGAAGGTGCTGAAGGCTGAGGATATGGAGGCAATCTACAAAATGGCACGAGGATGAAGGTAGGTATTATCGGAACGGGGTGGATTGCCGACAAGGCAGCCACCACCTTAAACGGACTGAACACCTGCGAGGCTTACGCTGTTGGTTCCAGAAAGCTGGAAACGGCGCAGGCCTTCGCAGCCAAGTGGGGCATCAAGAAGGCCTATGGCTCTTATGCAGAACTGTTGGCCGACCCTGATGTAGACCTGATTTATGTCGGCACGCCTCATTCACACCACTACGATGTGACGAAAGAGGCCATCATGGCTGGCAAGCCCTGTCTGGTGGAGAAAGCCTTCATGGCCAACGCTCGTCAGACGAAGGAGATTATCGACCTAGCGCATGAGCGTGGTGTCTTCCTCGCCGAAGCCATCTGGACACGTTATCAGCCTGCTGTCAACATCGTGCGCAACCTCATTGCCGACGGACGCATCGGCACTCCCAAGCTGATCACTGCCACGCTGGGCTATTCCATGGGTCGGAAGGAGCGCATCTTCCGACCAGACCTCTGTGGCGGTGCCTTACTCGACCTCGGCGTCTATGTCATCAACTTCGTCCGCATGTTTAACGATAGCGCCATCAAGACCATCGACGGTTACTGCGTGAAGTCGGACACAGGCATGGATCTGACCAACACCATCACCATCATTCTGGAGGATGGCGTGGTGGCTAACGTACAGTCCAGCGCTTCGTGTGTAGGCGACAACATCGGTGTCATTGCCGGTACCGAGGGCAATCTCATCATCGATAATGTCAATAATCCGCAGACCATCACCGTCAACGGTCCCGACCGCACCTATGTGGAGACCATCCATGTGCCTCAGCAGATTACAGGCTACGAATACCAGTTCATGGCCTGCCGCCAGGCACTCAAGGAGGGACTGCTCGAACCCCGTGAGATGCCGCATCGTGAGATGCTCTATATCATGCAGTTGATGGACGACCTGCGCAAGAAGTGGGATGTGCGTTACCCGATGGACTAATTTTTTATGGTTTTTGTTTTGTATTGTTCTTGCTTATTCGTACCTTTGAGACTACGTCTCGAAAGTAGGCTGCATCTCGGAAATACAAAGAAAAACTTGTTTTCCTTTGGTATTTCTCTCGATTTGCACTACCTTTGCAACCAAAATTGCAGAGAATATGGAATCGAAACTCGTTATCTATAATACGCTGACGCGCCAGAAAGAGCGCTTCGAGCCGTTGCACGCCCCCAATGTGGGCATGTATGTCTGTGGTCCCACGGTTTATGGTGACCCCCATCTGGGTCATGCCCGTCCTGCCATCACCTTCGACCTCTTGTTCCGTTATCTGAAACATCTGGGCTACAAGGTACGCTATGTGCGCAACATCACCGATGTAGGCCACTTGGAGCACGATGCTGACGAGGGCGAGGACAAGATTGCCAAGAAGGCTCGCCTGGAGCAGCTGGAACCTATGGAGATTGCCCAGTACTATACCAACCGCTACCATCAGTATATGGATGCGTTGAACGTACTGCGCCCCTCTATTGAGCCTCACGCTACGGGTCACATCATCGAGCAGCAGCAGCTCGTGCAGCAGATTATCGATAACGGCTTTGCCTACGAGAGCAATGGCTCTATCTACTTCGACATCGAGGCGTATAATAAGAAATTCAAGTACGGCATCCTCTCTGGTCGTTCACTGGAGAACATCAAGGATGAGAGCCGCGAGTTGGCAGGTGTTGGTGAAAAGAAGAACCAGGCCGACTTCGCCTTGTGGAAGAAGGCACAGCCCGAGCATATCATGCGCTGGCCCTCACCCTGGAGCGATGGCTTCCCAGGCTGGCACTGCGAGTGTACCGCCATGGGACGCAAGTACCTGGGCGAGGAGTTCGATATCCACGGAGGTGGCATGGACCTCATCTTCCCCCACCACGAGTGCGAGATAGCACAGGCACAGGCATCGATGGGTCATCCCGCCGTCAAGTACTGGATGCACAACAACATGCTGACCATCAACGGTCAGAAGATGGGTAAGTCGTATAACAACTTCATCACCTTGGAGCAGTTCTTCACAGGCGACCACCCGTTACTGGAGAAAGCTTACTCACCCATGACCATCCGCTTCTTCGTCCTTAGCGCCCACTATCGTGGCACTGTAGACTTCTCCAACGAGGCTCTGCAGGCCGCTGAGAAGGGACTGGAGAAACTGATGAACGCCATCAGCGACCTTGAGCGCATTCAGGTTTCGTCTGCATGCGACGCAGAGACCGAGAAGGTTGTCAAGGCCCTGCGCCAGAAGTGCTACGACGCCATGAACGACGACCTCGCCACACCACAGGTTATCAGCCACCTCTTCGAGGCGTGCACCACCATCAATAAGCTCGTTGACCACAAGGGTACCATCTGTGCCGACTGTCTCGCAGAGCTGAAGGAAGTCATGCACCTCTTCGCCATCGATATTCTGGGCTTAAAAGCCAACAGCCAACAGCTAACAGCTAACAGCCAAGAAAGTCGTGAAGAAGCTTTCGGCAAAGTTGTTGACATGGTACTCGACCTGCGTGCCAAGGCCAAGGCCAACAAGGACTGGGCTACCAGCGACCAGATTCGTGACGAGCTTGCCGCAGCAGGCTTCGAGGTCAAAGACACCAAGGACGGTGTCACTTGGAAATTAAACAAGTAAGGGCTGAAAAACTGACCAACCGCATAGTGAAAGAGCTTGTTGACACGGTGGGTAATGTCAATATTTTAGACTGGTAAAAGCTGTTTTGTATCCGCTCATGCAATAAATAAGGTGTAATATCGTTATAAACAATGTGCTTAAGCAGAAAATAACGATAATCACTTTACTCTTGCTAATGGCTACTGGTGTCAGGGCTCAGCAAGAGCCGTCCTTCGCCCACTACTGGGCGATGGAGCCGTCGTTTAACCCTGCTGCGGTGGGCAAACAGGCGAAGCTGAACGTGACGGGTGCCTACGCCATGACACTGACGGGCTTCGAGAATGCCCCCAAAACGATGCACTTCGGAGCAGACATGCCGTTCTACCTGATGAGACGCTACCATGGAGTAGGCGTACAGCTGGTAAACGACCAGATTGGTTTGTTCTCGCACCAACGACTGATGGCGCAGTATGCCTTTAAGCAGCCTTTGCTGGGTGGTATGTTAAGCATCGGTGTGCAAGGTGGTATCCTGAGCGAGAAGTTCAGAGGTAGCGGTCTGGATCTGGAGAACAGCAACGACCCAGCTTTCACCAAAACCGATGTCAATGGTGTAGCTATCGACCTGTCGACAGGACTGTACTACACCCACGGCCCATGGTATGCCGGAATCTCTGCCATGCACCTTACAGCACCAGAGATAGAACTGGGTGACCGTTCCATCCTGAATATCAGCAGAACATATTATTTGACAGCCGGATACAATATTCAGCTGCGTAATCCGTTGTTATCAATACACCCCTCCGTGTTGGCACATACTGATGGTACCAGCCACCGTGTGAATGTGACGACACGTCTGAAGTACACGCACGAGCAGAAAATGATGTATGCGGGAGTGGGCTACAGTCCCTCCAATTCGGTGACAGCGCTCATCGGCGGTTTCTTCCACGGCATCACCATCGGCTACAGCTACGAAGTGTACACTTCAGTACTGAAGATAGGCAACGGAAGCCATGAGTTGTTTGTGGGGTACCAGACGGATCTGATCTTCCAGAAGAAGGGACGTAACCGTCATCAGAGCGTGAGAATTCTTTAGAAGTCAAAGAAGATAGAAGATAAAAGAAGAATATGAAAAAAATTATTAGTATAGCACTTTGCGCCATGATGGCGACGCTGCTGACGGGCTGCTTCGGTAGTAAGATGGCATCGTCGGCTGGTGGCGAGGTGACAGGTGTCAGCGGTCGTGCCTTCAGCGAGCCGGCACCTTACGGCATGACACTCATCAAACGCGGTCATCTGCGTATGGGTATCGACAAGCATGACTCACTGTGGGGCAAGCAGAC
Organism: uncultured Prevotellaceae bacterium; assembly: GCA_946410305.1. Classification (GTDB taxonomy): domain Bacteria; phylum Bacteroidota; class Bacteroidia; order Bacteroidales; family Bacteroidaceae; genus Prevotella. Next base: position 35,638 of record CAMJZV010000024.1, read on the forward strand.
TCCCGTACGTGACATCTCAGTAGAAGGATTCTGGATGGACGAGCGTGAGGTGACCAACTCCATGTATCGCCAGTTTGTGAACTATGTACGCGACTCTATTCTTCGCGAGCGTCTGGCTGATCCTGCCTACGGTGGCGACGAGACGTACAAGATTGAGGAAGACAAGAACGGTGACCCCGTGAAGCCTCATCTGAACTGGAAGAAGCAACTGCCCCGTAAGCCCAACGAGGACGAGCAGCGTGCTATCGAGAGTCTCTATACCACCAATCCTGTGACTGGCGAGAAGATGCTCGACTGGCGCCAGATGAACTATCGTTACGAGATCTACGACTACACCGAGGCTGCCAAGCGTAAGTATCGCAGCAATCCTGAGGAGCGTGTGCTGAACACTGATATGCGCCCCAACCCCAATGAGCAGATATGGATTTCTAAGGATACCGCCTATATCAACGACGAGGGTCAGATTGTCCGCGAGACCATCAACCGTGAATATACTGGTCCGTGGGATTTCCTGAACACGTACATTATTAATATATATCCCGATACGACTTGCTGGGTGAACGACTTCCCCAATGCTGAGAACGAGAGCTACATGCGCTACTACTTCTCAAATGCCGCCTACAACGACTATCCCGTCGTGGGTGTGACGTGGGAGCAGGCCAACGCCTTCTGTGCATGGCGTACGGAGTATCTGCTGCGTGGACTGGGTGCCGCTGCGCGCTATGTACAGCGCTACCGTCTGCCGACAGAAGCTGAATGGGAATATGCTGCCCGCGGCAAAGACCAGAACGAGTTCCCTTGGGACAACGAAGACGTGGCCAGCGGCAACGGCTGCTTCTATGCCAACTTCAAGCCCGACAACGGAAACTATACCAAGGACGGCAACCTGATAACCAGTCGTACGGGTATCTACAGCAGTAACTCGAATGGTCTTTACGACATGGCAGGCAACGTGGCAGAATGGTGTTCAACCATCTATACCGAAGCAGGTGTGGAGGCCATGAACGACATCAACCCACAGCTGAGCTACAATGCAGCCAAGGAAGACCCCTATCGTTTGAAGAAAAAGTCAGTACGCGGTGGTTCATGGAAAGACCCCGAGAGCTATATCCGTTCGGCATGGCGCTCTTATGAGTACCAGAACCAGCCCCGCTCGTATATCGGTTTCCGTTGTGTGCGTTCGCTGGCCAATACCACCAGTGACAAGATTAAAGTAAAGAAAGGAAAGAAGTAATGACAACGTATAGCAAACTCAATATTGTCTACCGCTTACAGAAGTGGATGGACAGCGTGGCAGGACAGACCTTCCTGAACTACGCCTACTCATGGGGTGCCTCAATCGTAATTCTGGGTACGCTGTTTAAGCTTACCCACCTGCCTGGTGCCAACTTCTTCCTGTTCCTAGGTATGGGTACCGAGGTATTCGTATTCTTTATCTCAGCGTTCGACCGTCCGTTCGACAAGACGACAGACGGTATGGATCTTGACGTCCACATGGCCGATGAAGAGGGTGCTGAGCATCCTGTTGTGAATGGCGGAGTCGTAGGTGGTGGCATCATCGGTGGCAATGGCGGTACCATTGTTATTAATGGTGGTGGCGGCGGCGCTGTAGGCGGCGCTGATGTCAGCAGCGAAACTGCTGACCACACTGAAGGCGGTACCATCAGCTTTGCCGGTGGTGGTGTCATCGGTGGCGGAGTCGTTGGTGGCGGTGTCATCGGTGGCGGAGTCGTTGGTGGCGGAGTCGTTGGTGGCGGTGTCGTTGGTGGCGGCGTTATCGGAGGCGGTAGTATCATCGGTGGCACTGGTGAAGGTGCCGTTGCTGATGGTCCTGTCGTTGCTGATGGTCCTGTCGTTGCTGATGGTCCTGTCGTTGCAGGTGGCCCCGTTGTTGTCGGAACACAACAGGCTGAGACGTTGCCTATGGGCGAAGAGATGAAGGAGGCTACCAGCAACTACATCGAAGAGCTGAACCGTCTGACAGAGATGTTGGCAGAGGTATCAGCACAGAGCCAGCGCCTGACACGCGACTCTGAGGAAATGGAGAACCTGAACCGCACGCTGACAGGTATCAGCCGCGTCTATGAGATGCAGCTGAAGAGTGCCAGTGCACAGATTAGCACCATCGACGAGATTAACGAGCAGACGCGCCACATGGCTGAGCAGATTGTAGAGCTAAACAAGATCTATGCCCGCATGATTGAAGCCATGCAGGTGAGAAGTCAGATGTAAGAAGTAAGAGGTAAGAAAAATGGCAATCAAGAAAAGACCGGTATCTCCTCGCCAGAAGATGATCAACCTGATGTATGTCGTACTGATGGCGATGCTGGCATTGAACGTCTCTAACGAGGTGCTCAACGGCTTCTCTATTGTAGAGGAGAGTCTGAAGCGCACCACGATGAACGCCACCAAGGAGAACCAGGCCATATATGACGACTTTGCCGAGCAGATGAAGAAGAACCCGCAGAAGGTTCAGCAGTGGTACGACAAGTCGCAGCAGGTCAAGGAGATGAGCAACAAGCTCTATAAGCTGGCCGAAGAACTGAAGGTAGCCATTGCCATAGAGGCTGATGGCAAGAATGGTGACCCCCGCAACCTGCGTAACAAGGAAGACCTGGAGGCAGCCAATCAGGTGATGCTGTCGCCCAGTCGTGGTCGCGGCAAGGAGCTTTATGACGCCATCAACAACTATCGCGCCAAGATGCTCACCATGGTCAACGACTACCATCAAAAACTGATGATAGCGTCGAACCTGACCACTGACATTCCCAAGAACGAGCAGACGCTGGGCAAAAACTGGCAAGAATACATGTTCGAGTCGATGCCCGCCGCTGCCGCTGTCACGTTGCTCTCTAAGTTGCAGAACGACGTGCGCTATGCAGAGGGCGAGGTGCTACACACGCTGGTCAGCAACATCGATGTCAAGGATATCCGCGTCAACGCGCTGAACGCCTTCGTAATTCCTAACTCACAGACCATCGTGCGTGGCGACAAGTTCTCGGCACACATCGTCATGGCTGCTGTCGACACCACACAGGTGCCACAGATATTCATCGGAGGCAAGGAGGTCAACCTGCCTGGTGGACTCTATGAGACCATCACCAGTCGTACGGGTGACTTCACGCTGAACGGACATATCCAGATGGTGAATGGTAATGGCGAAATCATCAAGCGTGACTTCGAACAGAAATATACGGTAGTAGATCCTTCGGCAACGGTCAGTGCCGACCTGATGAACGTACTCTATGCAGGCTATTCGAACCCGCTGAGCGTATCAGTGCCTGGCGTACCTGTCAACAAGGTACAGGCTACGATGACTGGCGGAACCCTACAGCCCGTAGGTCCTGGCCGCTATATTGCACGTCCAACGGCAGTAGGTCAGAACGTAACCATCACCGTGACCTCTACGAATACAGGCCGTGCCCAGCAGATGGGACAGTTCACGTTCCGTGTGCGCCGTCTCCCCGACCCCACTCCGTATATCGCTATGAAGGATGAATCGGGTAGCCCCGTCCGCTATAAGGGCGGTGGATTGTCGAAAGCCCAGCTGATGGGTGTTGACGGTATCGGTGCTGCCATTGACGACGGCATCCTCGACATCGCCTTTAAGGTACAGTCATTCGAGACCGTATTCTTCGACAACATGGGTAATGCCGTGCCGATGGTCAGCGATGGTGCTAACTTCTCAGCACGCCAGAAGGAGACCTTCCGCAAGCTGACCCGTAACCGTCGCTTCTACATCTCACGTGTCAATGCCATCGGTCCTGACGGCATACCTCGTAAGCTGAATGCGTCGATGGAAGTCATCGTGAAGTAAAAAGCCTCCCCCTACCCCTCCAAAGGGAGGGGAGATAAAAAGAATATTATAAAGAACTAGTAGAAATATGAAAAGAGTATTGTTCTTATTGATGATAACGCTGATAGCTGGAGGCACTATGGCACAGCCCAAAGCTCGCCGTCAGCAGCAGCGTGCTGGCCAGAAAGCAGGTCAGAAGCAGACCCAGCAGAGTCAGGGTATGTCGATGCGCGCCCGCCTGATGTTCCCCACAGCTATCGACATGCCTGAGGATGTAGTATGGCGTCGCGACATCTACCGCGAGATAGACCTCAACAAGGATGCCAATGGTGGACTGTACTATCCCGTAGAGCCAATGGATAAGCAGGTTAACTTGTTCACCTATATCTTCAAGTTGGCACTGAACAACTACATTCCCGTCTACGAATACCGTCTGGATGGCAACGAGTCGTTCACAGACTCAGCACGTGTGAAGATGAAGACCGTACTCGACAACTACCATATCTTCTATGAAGAGAAAGACGGCAAGCTGCGTGTAGAGAACAGTGACATCCCGTCGGCAGAGGTCAAGCTCTACTACCTGAAGGAGAGCGCCTACTACGATCAGGCCAATTCCTCGTTCCACCGCAAGGTGCTCAGCCTCTGCCCTGTCATGCTCCGCGAGGATGACTTTGGTGGCGAGGCCTCCAAGTATCCGTTGTTCTGGGTGAAATACTCCGACCTAGAGCCGTATCTCAGTCGTCAGACCGTCATGACTAGCAACCTGAACAATGCTGCTACCATGTCCATGGACGACTACTTCACGATGAACCGCTATGAGGGTACCATCTATAAGACCAACAACATGATGGGTAAAACCTTGGCACAGATCTGCGAGGGCGACACTACCAAGCTCTCTGCTGAGCAGAAGCGTATCGAGGCCGAGTTGAAAGCCTTCGAACAGAACATCTTCGGCGACAAGCACCGCAGAGACTCTTTGGACTCTATAGCCAACGCCCCCAAAGACGCGAAGGCTGCTAAGAAAGCTAAGCGCAACAGCAACGCTCGCAGCAGCAAGGCTACTGTGAAGAAATCAAAGCCCGCTAAGAGCAGTTCATCGTCTTCTGGCAGCGCTCGCATGACTGTTCGCAGGCAGAGACATTAAAAAAATGGCAAAATTGTTGGAAATATCAGAATAAATGCTTACTTTTGCCCTCAGTAACAAGTACAACCATTTATTAAAACAATCGATTATGAAAAAATTATTCGCTGTAGTGCTCATGGCCGTTGCTTTCGCAATGCCTTCAAAAGCACAGTTTAGCTGGGGTATCCAGGCTGGTCTGAACATGTCAAACGTTTCAGTAAAAGATGCTGCTGAAGATGCAAGTGGTGCCATCAAGAGCCGCACTGGATTCTTCGTAGGTCCGACCGTAAAGTTCACACTTCCCATTGTTGGTTTGGGTATCGACGCTTCTGCTCTCTACGATCAGCGTGAAGGTAAGTCTGGTACAGAGACTATCAAGTCTTCATCTATTCAGATTCCCGTCAACGTACGCTATGGCATCGGTCTGGGTTCTATCGCCGAGGTATTCGCTTTTGCAGGTCCTCAGTTCGGTTTCAAGCTGAGTGGTGACAAGAATTTCGGTAGTGAAGAGTGGACGCTGAAGTCTTCTAACCTCAGTGCCAACATCGGTATCGGTGCTACCGTTATGAGCAAACTGCAGGCTAAGCTGAACTACAACATTGCCCTGGGCAAGACCGGTGAGTTCAAGGACAATGATATTGCTAAGGAAATCGGTAGCGCTAAGTTCAACGCTTGGCAGATTTCTCTGGCTTACTTCTTCTAAGTTATCAATCCACAACACATAAAATAAGTGCTCAGCGCTATGCGCTGAGCACTTAACATACATTTAACATACTACGCATGCCGATTTTAACTGCCTTTTATCACTTTATATCTTCTTTGGAGAGCCACTAACACGCTGCGCTCAGCCAATGGGTTGAGGCCTTTAAATGTAGTATGCTGTTTCAGCTCATCTAATGGCATTTCCAATAATAGTTTTGCTATACATTCATCAGCAAAAGAATTTGAAACAACATTGACTCCTGTAAAATCAAGGACTACCTTGTCATTTCCTTTGATAAGTGGCAATAACTCCAGTCTGAGTTTTTGACCCATATCGCGTGTTCCAAAGTCGGTACCGTATTCTATGAATTTAAATTCTACCATAATGTTTCCAATTCTTCTGTTTCAACAAACGTTTCGTTATATTCACTGGCAGCATCTGCTCTGTGGTCAACAATCTGGCTTGGGTCAATCTCCTCTCCTGTACCTATTTCCATATAGATTAGGGTGCCTTGCCACAGCCCGTTCTCAATAACCTCAGTTCTCCCATTCTTGGTGATAAGTTTATGGGAGCCAGAATGCAGGACAAACTCTTTGCCAATGTTTTCAATCAGTCTTGATGTAGTGTACAGTCCAAATCCCATTCCTTTACCGTCAGTAATCTTGTCTTCCAGACACATCTTCAAAGCCTCGGGTTCCGTGATGTCTTTATAGTCATTATTCTGTGCAAGAGATGCCCGAATCCCCATTCCATCGTCTGCTATAAGAATTCGCAAAGTTTTCTGCTTGTCGTCATAGTAAGTGATGGCTGTACCCAAAGGCTTACCAGAATGGATATGAACGTTGTCCATCATCTCATAGAGACAATAGCTTAACGCCTGAAGCACACTGACTTCTATTTCAAAGTGAGAGGTCATAGCATTTATGACGTCTTTGTACACAGTATTTAGAGTCTGTGCATCAAACACGTCTATAGAGACATTCTGAGCCCCTTTGAAATATTTATCCAACAAGAATGCAACATCCATGATTTCGCTTTTTTGCTATAATCTGTTTGCAAAGATAATACTTTTTTCTGAAACAACGTTCAATTTTACTTTACCTTTTTGCGTGTCGGTTAAATGTTTGTCAGCTATTCACATACATTATAGCACGTAATGGGGCAGGCTGATATGGTCACGAGATAGGCTAATACGGCTCCGTGTACAGCTAATACGCGCGCAAGATAGCTGTAGCCAGAGCTGGCTCAGCTGTATTTTTACTATAGAGGTAACATTTCTCACATGTTGGGTGTAATGCACTGAATACCAGCATCTTAATTATGTTAGGTCTGTTCTGTAGACCTAACATCAGACCTAACGTCGGACCTAACATAAACGACATGCATGTTAGGTATCATGTTACCTTTATGTTAGGTCTAGAAATTAGACCTAACATGGCTCAGCTCCTTTGTACAAAGGCATTCCAGCCAATTATGTGAGGTTGTTAGGTTAAGTGTTTTTGCGAATTTCCTATTTTTACAGGAGGCCAGTCACGAGTCAGAATTTAGTAAGTACAAAAAGTACCTGTTACTTGTGATTCTAGATTTACATAGACAAGATTAAAAATGTTGCCTTTTTCTTTGTTGATTCATTTTTTCTTTTTAACTTTGCAATCGGAATGGGGAGAAATCCACTCCGGCAGAAGAAGCGTAATGCTCCCAACTTGCGATACGAAAACCTAGGAAATTTTCAACAAGCAAGAGCGATAGTTGCAAGAGGGCAGTACAGCTTCCACGTATATGCGTGGGGCTGTGACTCCTTTTCTTACTATCAGGTTTTCCTAGGACCTTCGTATCGGAACTGGCTAAGACAGTCCCGCGCTTCTGCTGTGTGTAGCTGTGAGGCCAAGAAATAATGAATATTACAATAATATAAAATTATATCGTCTATGAAACATCTATTATTTGTACTAACCTTGTTTTGCGCTTTGACCATAGATGCGCAAACATTTGTAACGGTCAATGATGTCCGTTACCTTATTGAGGATGACCATGCCGTGGTAGCCCGACAAGACAGAGAACTAACAGGTGATATTATCATCCCTACTTCCATTGAGTACGAAAACACGTCGTACAACGTCACGCGCCTGATGAATACCAATGACAGCGAAAGCGGTGACGGTGGTGCCTTCCAAGAGTGTAAAATAACAGGTATAACCTTGCCCGAAGCCATCACCGAGATTCCAGATTACACATTTTCGCAGTGTAAACAACTTTGCTGTGCCATTTTACAAGGACCTGTTACCGCTATCGGCAGTTGTGCTTTTAATAGTTGCGAAGCCTTGACGACCATTGATCTCCCAGATAATGTGACTTGGATGGGACATGATGCTTTCCATGGGACAGGGTTGACTCAGTTCAGGATTCCTGCAAGTTTAGAAGGTTTATACAATAGTATACTCTCCGACACGAAGATTACTTATCTTGAAATTCCCGCCTCAGTTAAATATATATGTGCTGGAGCCCTTGCCATAAACAATAGGGATGAGCAAGAGCAGTTGTTGGGATTAACTGTAAAGATGTGCCAACGCGACTGCCGTCTCATAGGAGTAGAAAATGGTGCTTTTGGTGACATGACTGTTGTTGATTTGCAGGTTCCTGCTGGTGGAAAGGTGGCCTATCAGGAGTACGAACCGTGGATGTATATGAATAGTATTACCGAATATGGTGAGGATACGGGTGAGCCTCTAGTACTGGAACAGCGACATGTCACCATTGATGGCATCCGTTATTTGTTGAAGGACGGTGAAGCCCATGTTGATATACAGCAGAAGACACTTATCGGAGAAATCACTATTCCGGAAAAGATAACCTATGAGGAAATCGATTATCCCGTTACAACTATCATGGATGCATATTCCACAGACCTCACTGTTTTTTCAAGGACACAGGTAACTAGTGTCACACTGCCTGCTAGCATCAAAACAATCGGAGATTTTGCATTCGCAAGGTCTCAGTATCTGCAAGAGGTGGTGCTGAACGAGGGTATTACCTGGATTGGTACTGGTGCGTTTATGGAATGTCCCGAACTGACAACGATTAATATTCCCTCTACCCTGACCATTCTTAAAGGATTGTTTGAGAATTGTCATAAACTGAAAAACATCACTATTCCAGAGGGTATTACTGAACTGACGTCTATGACCTTTTACGATTGTGGCATCGAGACTCTTACCATCCCTTCCACCTGTAAAACTTTCGGTAGATGTGCATTGTATTTGCCAAATCTGGAAACGCTTATAATGAAGGTGAAAGAACCAACAGACATCAGATACATCGATGGTAGCGGTTATATTCAAACGATGAATCATTTCGTATTTACCACTTGGTCTGTTAATGTAGAATATGTTGAACAAGAATTATGGACAAATGTAGATATTATCGTACCCCTTGGCTGTGCTGATGGTTATCAAATGCTGGATCCTTGGTACAAATTCCGCAGTATTACCGAAGAGGGTACTGAATACTATCAGTCAAAGAATCCTTTTGTCAAAATTGACGGCATCAACTATATACTGCATGAGACCGTCAACGAACAGGAAGAAGTTGTGCGCACTGCCACTATCGCCCATCAGGACCCTAGTCTGAGTGGTGACATTGTCATCCCTGAAAAGGTGAGCTACGCCAAAAAGGTATTACAAAATGACGAGTGGGTGACCTTGGAGCCTCAAGAATACGATGTGACGGATATTTTTACTCCTATAATTGAAGCTCCCTGGTGGGATGATGACCGTCAGATAGAAAGCGCCGGTGCATTTCAGGAGTGTGCAATTACAAGTATCAGCCTGCCTTCCACAATTACGACTATCCCTAACAGGGCTTTCTATGACTGCCAGCAATTAAAGAGCGTCACACTGCCCGAAGGCATCACCACCATAAGATCAGAAACATTTACCAATTGTTCGAATTTGGAGGAGATTTACTTACCTGAAACCATTACCTATTTGGGGAGCTATTTCGTCTTCAGGAATTGCACTAATTTGAAAAAAGTGAATATCCCAAATCAGGTGACCAGTCTTGGTAATTATTGTTTCAATGGTAGTGGTATTGAGACTTTCATCATCCCCAAGAACGTCACTAGTATTGGTCGTGAATGCTTCTCGGAAACTCCTTTGAAGAATATTAAGATTTGTCATGACAGTTATTCAGATGGTTCCATTTCATTCCCTGAGAGTATGTTTAATGATATCAGTGGCATCACTCTCATCGTCCCCGAGGGCACGAAGGAGTCACTCTATTCACAGGTATATCCTTGGAAGAATTTCGAGAATATCATCGAATATAAAGACCAAGACGACGAGCATCAATACAACGCTTATAGCGTGTCATACGAAGAGGAAGTGATTGGTCATGAGGCAGAGGCAAGCGACGATACTTCCGTTCTCGACTATGTACCGTCGGGTGTGGACACCGCACTACCCGAAGATACAGAGAAGCCGGACTATGTGCTGATAAACTGGCATGATAAACACGGAAACGCCCCCCATGCGGTTATGCCTGCACAAGACATACTGCTGAGACTTACCCTGGCCCTTTTAGGCGATGCTAACAGTGACGGAGATGTTGATGTAAGCGATTTCCTGTCGGTGGCTAACTATATTTTGGGAAGTGGACCTGCAAGTTTCCTCCATAAAGCGGCAAACACCAGCAAGGGTGACGATGAAATTGATGTAGCTGACTTCTTAGGTGTTGCCAACGTTATCCTCAGGGGTGTTCACTATAGTAATCCACATCATGCCCAAGCCCGACGTACGGCTTCCAACACTGACATCAGCGCGATGGATAATGCTATCTATATAGAGCCTACCAGCGTTTGTGTAGGTTTGGAGCAGACGCTCTCTGTTAAGATGAAGAATGCCAACCCTGTAGCTGGTTTCGAGTTCAGTTTGCAATTGCCTGAAGGATTTACTGTAAATAGTGTCGGCGCTGCTAGCTTGAGCAACGAGCGCACGACGAGTGAGAAGACTTCTTCGTTCAGCTATGCAGTATTGGATGACGGTACTGTTAAAGTGCTCTGCGGAACCATGACCCAGAATCCAGAGACAAGTAAGCTCTATACTTTTGATGGAAATGATGGTGAGGTGGCTACCATTAAAGTTAGTGTCGATCCGAGCATGGCACTGGGTAACTATTCTGCTATTGTTACCAATGCCAAGTTAGCCGATGCAGATGCCGTAAAGACAACTATCAGTAGTGATGTGGAGAGTATTATTACAGTATCTGATGTCCTCGTCCTCGATGAAAATAGCACTGTGGCGCCTCCAACAGCCAACAATGTGACGGTTACCGTAAGACGTACCATCAATGCCAACGAGTGGAGCACTATCTGCCTGCCATTCGACATGACAGAAGAGCAGGTGAAAACAGCCTTCGGCAACGATGTGCAGTTGGCTGAGTTTTCTTCGTATAATACAGTAAAAGACGGAGACAATGTGACAGGCATTACCATCAACTTTGACGACACAGATTTGTCAGAGGGATTATATGGGAATTATCCTTATATCATCAAGACATCGAGTGACATCACCGAGTTTACGCTTACTACGAATGTTGCTCCTGATGACGCTGTTGCCGAATACGATAACGGAAAGACAGGTGGCAAGCGGAAAGTCTATGGTAGCTTTATTGGCACTTATAAAGCAAAAACGGTGGTTCCAGACAACAGTCTGTTCCTTAGTGCCGGCAAATTCTGGTACTCAGCAGGTCTGACTAAGATGAAAGCATTCCGTGCATACTTCACCCTAGATGATGTATTGACAGATATGTCACAAGCAAGTGCACGAATACAGATGTCACTCGACGAAGAAGAGACTGGTGTAAATGAGAGAGCAATAACGAATCATGAACAGCCTAGCCATGAGAAGTATTACAACTTGATGGGTCAGCGTGTAACAATGCCCAAGAAGGGATTGCTCGTCAAAGAAGGGAAGAAGATAGTAGTAAAATAAAAACTGAATAATAAATAATGATTATGAAAAAGAAAAGATATGTATCGCCTACAAATGTAATTGTTGCACTTAATCGAGTGGAATTACTGATTGTTAGTGGTGGAGATAAGGCTATTCCTTATGGAGGTGAAGATACTGATGGATCAATAGACCCTGCATAATGATTGCATAGGGACTGAATCAAGGGACTGACACCTGATCTGTTTTCAAAAAAATTGCCTCCACATTCCACGAACATGCCAGAGATGCCGATAGACAGGCGGTTTGCGGGTGTGGACGGTGCGCGCGGACGTTCCACTTTGCTTCCACATCGCCTCCACGCCTTGCTCTACCACTAGGACAGCAGTCTCGTACAAAAACGGTGAGCGTTTTACCCTAAACGCTCACCGTTTTTTTAAAAGTGCTCAGCGTTTTACCATAAGACAGCCTATCCCACTACCAAGTCAGCTTCCTCTTTGCGCACGGTACACCTGCACGTACCTTATTATGCATGTGGAAGGTTTGTGGAGGCAAAGTGGAAGGGCAAATCCCCGCTATCGCCTTTGTACACTAGGCTTGTGGAACGTGGAGGCTGTTTTTTGAAAATCATTTTCAAGAAAAATGGCGGGGCGGTTCTCCTGATCTATTACATATAAATACTTTTTCAAAAATAATAATAGCTGTTCTCGCGTGCGAGATAGCTGTTCCCATGTACGAGACAGCTGTAGCGGAGAAAAAGTCGTACAGCTTTTCCAAAAGTGGTACGACTTTTTTCTGGGAACAGCTATCTCGTTGCTGTATTAGCAGTATACAGAACTGTATTACTTGTAGCACTCAACGCCGACAGCTAAAAAATGTTCGCGCGCAGGTGTACCGCGCGTGAGTGTTTTCAAAAAATCGCTTTCACTTTCACACCTCCCTATCTACAGGGCTTTCAAGGGCCTTTTCCCGCTTTTGACGTTTCACAAACGTTTCACACCTAATTTGTGAAAGCGATGTGAAACGTCTGCGACCCTTCTCGCACGCAAGAAACGCCCGCGAACCCCTATTTACAGGGACTTCCTGCATCAACTGTGAAAGTGAAAGGTATTTTTTGAAAAAGAAAAAAGCACCTACAAAGTCTTTGTAAGTGCTTGAGTCTTGTTGTGGACCAGCCAGGGCTTGAACCTGGGACCTCCAGATTATGAGTCATATTTACG